>NZ_JAESLS010000004.1:350-688515 GCF_017892745.1 Staphylococcus sp. GDY8P45P
CCTGTAACAGTAGGAGAAGAAACACAAGCAAATACAAATAACCCTGGTTATGATAATGTTACGGTAAAACCTGGAGAGACAATCAAAGTTTCACAAACAGGTGATAATACAATGCCGGACGGTTCTAAATATGAAATTGATACTACAAAGATTCCTTCAGGATGGGAAGTAACTGTAGATCATAATACTGGTGAATTGACTGTGAAACCGTCTAAAGATGCAGTGCCAGGAACATCTGTAATTATCCCGGTAACAGTAACATATCCTGATGGTTCTACAGAAGAAGTGTCAACAACAGTTACGGTAGGTGACGTTATTGATATTCCAGCACCAACAGTTAATCCAGTAGATGATAATGATACTGTGGTAACTGGATCAAATGGTACACCTGGAAATACAATTGTGGTTACATTCCCAGATGGTAGCACTTCAGAAGGAAAAGTGGATGAAAATGGTAATTGGACTGTTGATATTCCGAAAGAAGTAGATTTAAATAAAGGCGATGTAATTACTGCTGTTGAAAAAGATAAAGATGGTAAAGTATCTACTCCAACAAATGTTGTTATAGGAGAAAATTGCGATAATCCATCAGATGATAATAATGCAGGAGATGGAGAAGGAAATAATCCATCAGATGATAATAATGCAGGAGATGGAGAAGGAAATGATCCATCAGATGACAATAATGCAGGAGATGGAGAAGGAAATAATCCATCAAATGACAATAATGCAGGAGATGGAGAAGGAAATAATCCATCAGATGGCGATAATTCAGTTGAAGAAGATAAAAATGGTTTAACTGATAATAATGTAGCTGCTGGTTCAAATAATATTGAATCTAATAATAAAAATGATCAAACAGAATCAAACAGTCAAATTTCAAAATTAAATGGAGATAATAGTACTTCAAAAAATAATAACAATCAAGGTAATAGTGAAGATAAAGCTTTACCTGAAACTGGGGAAACTGATAATAAACAAACTACTATCTTTGGAGCATTGTTTGCAGGATTAGGATCATTATTATTATTCAGAAGACGCAATAAAAAAGAAGAAAATTAAGAGGTATTATGAAAGCTAGGCAATTTGCCTAGCTTTTTTCTTTATAAAAGGTACAGATATATTAACTTTTTCTTCGAGTTAATGAAACATTAGTATTATTGATATTATACATAGATTAACAATTTATTAATGAGCAGTATTAAATGTTCTAATTTCTTAAATTTTAATAACTTAATGTCATAGTACAACAAATGAAATATATGCAAGTATTTATTTTGCTTTGTAAAATAACAGTTAAACATTAATTTAATTATTGTATTTGAAAAAATATTGTGTATTATTGAAATTATAGAAAACATTAAGGGGAAAAGAATGAAAATGAAAACGAATATACGTACTTTTTCTAGTAAGAAGTTAGTGTTAGGGATTGTAACGACTGCTATTGGGATTAGCACGATTGCTTTAGTGAGTGAAAATGCACATGCAAGTACTTCAACAGTAAAATCACAAAAGGTAACGAAAACAACAAAACCTGTGCCTGCGACAACTAAACCATCTACAACGGTGAAAACAGTAAAACCTGTAATGGTAAAAACATCGACGACTAAAGCTACTACAAATGTAACGACTAAAAAACCACAAGCAATAGTAAAACCCACAGCTCAAAAAGCACCAGTGACGAAGAAGTCAATACCTGTAAAAAAACCAGTCAGCAAAGCTATTTCAACAACGACGATTAAAGCGCCTGTTGCGTCCAAACCAGCGACGCCAACAATGAAGAAACCAAGCACAGTGACAAAGGTATCGACACCAACAACGATAAAGAAATCCAACAAAACAACAAAGGCACAGACTTCAACGGCGGTGAAAAAATCCAACACAACAACAAAAGCACCTACCTCAACAATGGTGAAGAAACCAAGCTCAACAATAAAGACCTCGGCAATATCAACAAAAACAGCGACAAAGACACAAACAACTCCAGTAAAGATACCGAGTAAATCAACGATGACCCAGACACCAATTAAGACTCCAAGTACATCGATGTCGCCGTCTACAAAACCAAACGCATCATCGACAGTGCCTACAACATCTGCACCAGTGCAACCGGGTACAATAATCAAAGCACCAGTCAAAACAAATGAAGAACTCCAAAGCATAGTAACTCCGAAACTCGAAAATACCAACGTTCAAGATATGACATTGCAGTCTCAAGAAACAGTAAAACCAACTACAGAAACAGGGACAAATACACAAAATGCAACGCGTAAACAGGATTACTATAAATCTATGACAGAATTATATAATGATACGAAAGAAGGTATAGACTGGAAGAAAGATACGCGAGATGTTGGGAAATCAGTGTTGATCGTGGCACCACATGGCGGAAATATTGAACAAGGTACTTCAGAATTAACAAAATTAGTGGCGAACAATGGTGATTTTGATTATTTTTCATTTGAAGCGATACGTCCATCTAATAATACACAATTGCATGTCACATCTACAAATTATGATGATGCAACTTTGCATGACATGATTCAAGACCGAACGGCTACAATTTCAATTCATGGTGCTCAAGGAGAAGAACAGCTCGTATACTTAGGTGGTTATCAATCACCCCTTAGAGATGCTATTCAAAGTCAACTTGAACATAAAGGGTTTGTAGTGAAGATACCGCCAGAATACCTTGGTGGACTGAGTAATGCCAATTTTATCAATAAAGTAGAGGAAAGCACAGGTGTTCAATTAGAGTTAACGACTGCTTTAAGAAAAGCATTTTTCAAAGATGGAGACGCTAGCACAGCGTCACGTAAAAAAATAGAAAATTGGACTACCACAATGTATGACTTTGCCGAAGCACTCAATGATGCAATCAAGCAAGTCTATCCAGAAAATTAAGTATACGAAAGTGAATAAATTGATAAAGTAGCACGTTTCAAGTTTTTAATTTTAATAAGTATATTTCTTTTAATAAGGTAAGGACCTCAATGCGTATGTATACGTATTGGGGTTTTTTGTATATTTAGTAAGATTCATTGATGAGTAGTCTAAGGGAAGTCTAAATCTTTTGATATTCTGCAGAAAAACACTAATTGTAATCAAATATATATTTATAAAATTGTATAAGGATATAGAATGTAGCGTTATTATAGATTTCAAAAACAAAGAAATGTTTGAATTCAAAAAAACATTGTAATATAATTCACGTTATTTCATGTTAAAAACGTATTTTAAGTTTGCGAAAATTTACATATACATAGATAATCTAAAGAGGAGCGCAATTATGAAAGTATATACATCAATTATTTTTTGGATGAGAGCAATTGCTTGTCTAAGTATTGTGATGATTCATACAATTACTACAACATTTTATAAATTTGAAATGCCTAATGATGGCTATTTATTAAGGACTTTTCAATTACTATTATTATACGCAACACCAATGTTTGTTTTTATTTCTGAGTTTTTATTAGCCAAACAGTATAAGACGCAGGTTAAAGAAGGTTTCGTGAAACAGAAAGTGCTGACATTAGGAATTCCATATATCATCATTAACCTAGGTTTAGCTTATGTCTACGGGCAGCCTAGTAATTTAACGGAATACCTAGATTCTGTTCAATTTATGATGTTTCATGGTGGCACGCTAACGTATTTCATTGTTATTATTTTTCAATTTTATGCTTTACATATGCTATTCGCGAAACACTTAGTAAAACTTAACCCATTAAAATTAATCGCATATTCGTTAATCGTTACGACTTTATTTTGGGCTATGAGAACGTTTGTCGATGCACCTGAAGTTTGGTATTTAAATTGGTTATGGCAACGAGAAGGTTGGATGATTTTCATAGGTTGGCTTAGTTATTTCTTGCTAGGTTTTTATATGGGTTATTATTACGAAGCACTGATGTCCAATATACAAAAATATACGAAATACATTGTGTTAGGAACTACAATTGTGATAGTTATAACGTTAATCAATTATTTATCGGGCTGGCTAACACTAGTGGATTCTAAGCGTATTGACACACCAATTTATGTAACTATGATGATTTTAATCTTCTTTTTAATATCATCTTACGTTAAATATGTACCGAAATTTTTCATCTTAATAAGCAATTATTCTTTTTCAATATACTTAATTCATTACTTTATTGTTCATAGGTTAGGGACATTGCACGATCATCCTATATTCAATATACTATTCACATTTACGCTGACAATTACGTTCTCAATGTGTATTGCTTATGTGTTTAACCAGTTCAAACTAGGTAAATATGTAGTGGGAGGCATCGGGAATGTTAAGTATGACAAGTTTTATCAAAGTTATAAAAACAACCTAGTAGATTAAAAAGGGGAGAATTGAATGAATAAATTAGTCTCGGTTATTATATCGGTCTATAATAAGGAACCATTCTTAAAAAAATGCATTGAATCTTTAATCAATTTAAATATGGAACACTCAAAATTAGAGGCGATTTTTGTCGATGATTGTTCTACAGATCGCTCGGTAGCAATGATTGAAAGTTATGCTAGTCAGTATGATTTTATAAAATTAATTCAGCTACCAACGAATACAGGTAGTCCTTCAGAACCAAGAAATATAGGTATTAAAGAGGCGAAGGGTAAATATATCGCCTTATTGGATGCAGATGACTGGTTAGATACAGAAGGATTTCCTAGGTTTATGGAGAAAGTAAATGCAGATGATGCAGAGTTAGGCTTAGGACAAACTTTCAAACATACAAATAAAAGCATTACGTATCATGCTAGATTCACAGCATATAAAGATGCATCAAATCTGATGCCACAAGATATTGAAAAAATTTTTCGAGCAGTAGGGCCACCGGGCAAAGTATTCAAACGCGATATTGTAATTAATAATCAGATTCAATTTGAACATATGAAATTTGGTGAGGACAAATTATTTTTCATTGATCTTATTTCTAAGATTCAAAATATTACAATGTCTACGATACCTGCTTATCATGTGAATAGATACGATGAGAATCAATCACTTGTGAAAGAGACTTCAGTGGTAGATAAAGCTTATTTGAATGTGAATATAACCAAGCGCATTTGTAATATGGATATATCTGAATCTCTGAAAAAGATGATGTTATCTAGAATGGTGGAAGTAGACTTTTTTAGAAGGTTGTTACATACAAAAACGTTTTTAAAATCTGATGATAAGCAAACTTTCTATGCTATTTTTGACGAAGTAGAACATATACTAAATGAATCTGGTTATCATATGAAGGAATTTATTAATAATAAAAAATTCATAGCTATGTATACTTTATACCATCAAGAAGATAAAGAACCCTTTTTAAACCTTACAGAAGCACTTGTTTATGGTTATTGGCATTATTATATAAATAAAGATGCGATTTACATGGAAATTGATGGTAATTATGATGTTTTAGAACCCACACCTGTGCGTTGTTATCCAGTGTATGAAGGGACGCAAATGCTAAATGGTGAATTATATGAAGTGATTAAAGTATTGAAACCGGAAAATATACAAATCAATGGTGTAAAATTAGTTGAAATTAATAACTCAGCGAACGCGTATCATGTTGATTATATGTATAAAGATAAAAACATTTATATTCATCAGCAACAATTTAAACAAGCGAAAGAGATAGATGTTAACCTCGGTGTCGAATTTGGTGAAATGAATGATATCGCCTTGGTTTACGCTTCTTACCCAAGTAATAATGAAATTTATAAAATGAAACGACAAAGCTTTAAGTTAGAGTTCGTCAATAAATTGAGAGAAAAATACAAAGGGAAATATTTCTTAACGGCTTCAGAACCATTGATGACGCTTAAAAAAACAAATGTATATCGTGACATTGAATTTAAAGAACAAATCGTGAGCTTAAATCCAGGTACGAAAGTGGTGCCGACAGACGTTCAGTTCACATCGAATGGTACACCTAGATTAATTCTTGAAGACGGTAGTGTGATCACTGCTAATAAAGATTTTGTAACACAGATTAACATGGATGACCATCACAAATATATTACAGAGGTTCCTAGTGAGGTTAAAATTAAAAAAGTTTGTAAGTTGTATAACTCTAGAACATTTAAAAATGAACCACTAGAAACACTTAAAGTTGGAGATACGATTAACATAGCTAATATTGCCTATACTAATAAATCAACACCACGATTAGTCACACAAGAAGGAAATTACTTAACAGCAAACAAAGATTTTATTGAAGTAATATCGTAATATTGAAGTAATGAATATATTTAAGAGGCTACTAAATAACCGAAAGTATTGGTTTATAGTAGCCTCTTTGTTATAAAAAATTATTGGAATTAGTTAAGTTAATGCGTTGCCTCACGAATAAAATATTTAGTTTGATTACTTACGATTTTGGACTTTTTAGGCACTGGAACGATATAGTTTCCATTCGGTATTTTAATAAGCAAATTAATGATTATTACAGATATAGTAACTATAATAATAAATAAAATACCGTATAATAAAAAGCTATCCCTATTATCAAAAATTGGTATTTTCATTACAATCCATTTTACTAAAGGATGTACTAAATAAATTCCCATAGAGTAATTACCGATTAAAGTTAGTATTTTCATGATTGATTTACTTTTTCTGATAAGAAGGTAAAAATAAATTAAAAATGCTAAGAAAAACGGTGTATATAGTAAAAACATTGGATGGGATGATGTTACGAAATGATCTAAATCAATAAATATTAAAAATGAAATAAAAACGACTACAATAGAAGGTAATAATAAGGTTTTATATTTTCTAATACCCATGTTTATCTCCTCGTAATATCTTGCGAATACAATCCCTAAAATAAAATAAGAAATCCAATTGAAAATAAACGCTCTACTCATAACAAAAGTACCTATGACCGGTATATCAATTGAAAATTGTTCGTAGTTCAATTGCCAGAATATAGTGAGTATTGTAGAGAAAACGTATGTTAGCAGTAATGGTAAGCCTTTTTTAATTTTTTGTAAGACTGGAAATAAAATATAAAACTGAAGAACGGTTAATATAAAATATAAATGGTAATTTCCAGTTCCAAATAAATAATATCCTATAAAGTTTTTATTACTATCTAGGTTTACCTCAACAACGCCTAAGTAGTATAAATAGACAGTTGTCCAAATTATGTATGGTACAAATATTTTAGTAAATCGTGATTTTACAAAATAGTTTAAATCAAAACCGCGTTTCAAGACAGAATGTGTTAATAAAAAGGCACTAATAACTGCAAAAACAGGAGTGCCGAGCCGACCAATCTGGCTAAGATACCCTGCAATAATTGTCATACTAAGACTGTTTTCGTTATTTATGTATGAAACAGATAGATGAACACATACAATAAATAGCGTTGCAATAGACCTAATAATAGGTATTTCTTCAATATACTTCAAAATACTCCCCCCAAAAGATTGAAATTACACACATCCATTTATTATATAGCATACTGTTTGTTTAATCTAGAAGTAAAAATAGTGAAAATTTAAAATTAAATGATTAATATTAATGATATTTCTATTACGATTGAGTATTCATATTAATAAGTGATATAAATGAATCTTTAAAAAATAAACAAAATATTGTAAAATGTTTATTGATTATATAAAAGGAGGTGTCGTAATGTTTCTTATAGCGCAAAGTTGCAGATTTTTACAAATCGTTCGCAACAAATTTTCAGGATTAACTTCAAAATTGGTGAAGTCTGTCTTTTTTGAAATTAATCAACAGTCTATAAGGAACTGACACCTGAATTTTGCTTCCTTATAGACGATATGGAGGAAGTAAAATGAATATATTAAACGCATCTAACATTTCTAAAAGATTTATTGAAGAAACTTTATTCGATGATATTAAAATTACTCTTAACGCTGGAGATACTATTGGTTTAGTAGGTAGAAATGGAGAAGGTAAGACTACCTTATTGAATTTATTATCTGGTATAGAAAAACCATCATCAGGCGTAATCAGTTGGAAGAAAAATTTAAAGATTGGTTATTTAAACCAAATACCTGAATACGAATCACATCAAAACATTTATCAATGTTTGCAATCTGTGTTTCAAACTTTAAATCGTATATCAGACCAACTTGAAGTGATTGAAGAAAAAATGAGTCATGAAACGGAAAATATAGATAATTTAATGTCTCGGTATGGCGAATTACAGTCATATTATGAAGCGCATGATGGTTATGAAATAGATGCTAAAATACGTAGAGTAGCTAATGGTTTAAATATAGAACATTTGCTCGAATCAAAATGGGGAGATTTATCTGGTGGAGAACGTACAAAAGTAGGTATTGCGCAAATATTGATTAAACCCACAGATTTATTACTTTTAGATGAGCCGACGAATCACCTTGATTTTAGTTCTATCGAATGGTTAGCTAACTATATTGAGAATTACGAAGGCGCTACAGTAATTGTTTCGCATGATCGATATTTTTTAGATGAAACAGTACAGCAAATTATAGAAATAGATCAGAAGCAACTTTATAGTTATAATGGCAATTATTCATATTTTGTTGAAGAGAGAGAAAAAAGGTTACTAGTTGAATTTGAAGCTTATAAAACACAACAAAAGAAAATTAAAAAAATGAAAGAATCCATTAAGCAATTAAAATTATGGGCGAGCCAAGCAAAACCACCCAACGCTGCAATGTACCGTCGGGCTAAAAGTATGGAAAAAGCCTTAAATCGTATCAAGCGTTTGGAAAAGCCAACGATAGATTCACAAAAAATGAACATAGTGCTCGAAGAAGGTAAACGTGTTTCAAACAAAGTCATTGAAATGGAAAATGTGGCTAAAGCATATGATTCTTTATTATTTGAAAATGTGGATATGTTGATTAGAAGAGGTGAGCATGTTGCTATTATTGGTGACAATGGAACAGGTAAATCAACCCTTTTAAAAATGATTTTAGGACAAGTTTCTGTAGATGAAGGTTCAATTAAAACTGCAAACAATTTAAAAATTGGATATCTTTCTCAGCATGAGTTTGAGGAAGTTGAAAATGATACTATATTAAATATTTTTCGAGAAAAGGTGGATGTAACAGAAGGTCAGGCTAGACATATGTTAGCTAACTTTATGTTTTATGGCAAAGACGTTTTTAAAAAAGTTAATGATTTAAGTGGTGGAGAAAGAATCAGGCTTAGATGGGCGCAACTAGTAAATAGTGATTATAATTTACTAGTTTTAGATGAACCAACGAACCATTTAGATATAGATGCAAAAGAAACAATTGAAGAAGCTTTATTGGATTATGAAGGTACCATCATTACTGTGTCACATGATAGATACTTTCTTAATAAGCTATTTAGCGTCACTTATTTGTTGAAAAATAAAAATTTTGAAAAGTTTCATGGAAATTATAACTATGTTAAAAATAAAGGTTTTCTATAATTTATATACACACAAAATAAAGCAGGATAGCGGATGTCTATCCTGCTTTTAGACTGCATATTGAAATAAAAGTGTCACTTTAAGTTAAAGTGAGTTGTTCAAAACCTTTAAGGGTTTAGATAACATTTAAAGTATGATAACTTTTGTAATGGGAAAAGCAATTTCTTAATAAATCACTACTATTTGATGTATTGTAACGCAATCGTATAGCGAGCTAAGAATGGGGGAAATACAATATGAATCAATTGAAGCAATTTTTTATGAAGTTGATTGAACCACTAACACAGGTTGAATTTTATCAATCACTTTTAGTTAATATATTAATTATTGTGGCATATATTTTGATAGGTATTATTGTGATTACCATTGCGAAGAAATTAGTGACTAAATTTTTCAAAGCAAATGCAAAGAAAAAAACACATTATAAAATTAAACGAAGTGAGACGTTATCTACACTTGTTCAAAATCTAATTAGTTATGTTGTATGGTTTATCGTACTCACATCTATACTTTCACGCTTTGGGATAAGCGTATCGGCAATTTTAGCCGGTGCTGGTGTGGTCGGTCTAGCGGTCGGCTTCGGTGCACAAACAATTGTCAAAGATATCATAACCGGTTTCTTTATTATATTTGAAGGACAATTTGACGTGAGTGATTATGTGCAAATTAATGCGTCTGGTGTGACGATTGCAGAGGGTACAGTTAAAACAATTGGTTTAAGATCAACACGCATACAATCAGATACAGGTGAAATATATACTTTACCCAATGGAACAATAAGTGAAATTGTAAACTACTCTGCAACAGATGTATCACCACTTGTGATGATACCCGTTTCACCATCAGAAGATTATGAAATGATTGAGAAAAAATTATTAGACTTTTTACCAACACTCAAAGATAAATATGACATGTTCGTTGCAGCACCTGATTTATTAGGGTTAGACAGTATCGACGGCAATCAAATGATTATTAAATTATTAGTACATGTAAAGCCAGGTATGCATTTTCCAGGTCAGAGATTATTGCGTAAAGAAGTTTTACATTACCTTAATAAAGAAGGTATTTCTATGCCAAAACCAACGCTGGCTAAATTTGAAGAACCAGTAATTGAATAATATTGAAATTATAAAAAGAGAAAGCGTATCTACATGCATAATACATGTAGATACGCTTTTTATTTTTTAAATGATACGCGCATACTCATTTATTTGGAAATTTACGATGTTGCACACAGTTCATTAATGACTGAAACCATGTCATCGTGTATTACTAAATTTGCATCACTATCATAAGGTGTAGGGTCCCTGTTAATAATAACTAAGTTTTGACCCTCAAAGTTTGATATAAGACCGGCGGCAGGCTGAACGACCAGTGAAGAACCTAAAACAACTAGGGTGTCAGCTGATTTGATTTTATGTAGAGCATCAAATATCGTGTCTTGATTTAGCATTTCTCCATAAAGTACGATGTCTGGTCTGATTGCACTACCACAAGTTTCACAATAGCGTAGGTTATGATGAATAACGTATTGTTTAGAATATTTTTGCTCACAGTTAATACAATAAAATCGGTTTAGTGTACCATGTAGTTCATCTGTGTGTGAACTCCCGGCATCTGAATGTAGGCCGTCAATGTTTTGAGTGATGACACCCAATGATTGTTGATGCTGTTCAAGTTGAGCAATCCACTGATGAACGATATTTGGCTTTTTGTCAGCAAAGAGTAAATAATCATGACAAAAATTAATAAAGCCCTCTGGATCATTTTGGAAATACGCTTCACTTAATAAATACTCAGGTGAGTAACCATTTTTTGAAATTTCCTCATATAAACCACCAATAGAACGAAAGTCAGGAATACCACTTGCAACAGATATACCTGCTCCTGTGAAAAATGTAATGCTATTAGAAGTATCAATGATATTTTTTAATAATTCAATGTTACGTTTCATGAAATCACTCCGTTAAAATATTTAACACTTAAAGAAATGTTGAAATTTCCAATATTATATTCAAATCAATTTTAAAATGAAGTATTGATTTTAGCAAATTCAGCATAGTGAGTATATCTAACTTGCAAGGTTTCTTGGAACTTTCGATATATTGAAAAAAGAAAGGTGATAATAAATGATTAAATCTTCAGAGCGCAGTAAGCAATATTTCAGTAAGTGTCATTTTACAAACAAAATATAATTTGACACACGAAATAATATTTTGTAAATTTTAGCTAAGATGAAACAATATTTTGAAAAGAGGTGATAGCTATTCGCAATATTTTAATATTATTGGAATCATCATTAGCGACTTTGAATCCATCGGAATATAGAGTGGCACAGTATATCATCGATTATCCGCATGAAACGATCAACAGTTCAATACAACATTTAGCACACCTAACAAATGTCAGCGAAGCGACGATTGTTAGGTTATCTAAAAAAATTAAATGTAAGGGCTTTCAAGATTTGAAGATGGAAATTGCTATGGCGTTAAATAGCAACAATGAAATTGAATATGATTATGAAGAACTCAATATTAATGATTCCAATGAAAGCGTGATAAACAGTATTTCTCAAAGTAATGCTAAATCTATAAGAAATACAGCTCAAATTTTATCACCAGTAGCGTTAGAACAAGCGGCTTTAATGATACATCAGGCTAGAAAAATTTGTGTGTTTGGTATTGGTGCTTCGTCAATTATTGCAGAAGATTTAAAGCAAAAGCTTACACGCATCGATAAGTGGTGTGAGATTGGTAAGAGCTATGATGAACAAGCAACATTGAGTGCCAATGTAACAAAGGATGATATTGTTATTGCTATTTCTAACACTGGCCAAACAGAAGATATTTTGCAGTCATTAGCGTTAGCGCATAAAGCGGGTGCTCAAATTATTTCCATAACTAAATATAGCAATAATGATGTGGCAGACTTAGCCAATATTAACTTATTTTATAGCTCTTCAGAAAAGCCAGTGAGAAGTGCAGCTATGAGTTCACGTATAGCCATGCTCAATGTCATAGATATTTTATTTGTATCATTAGCCAGTAGGGATTATGAAAGACATACGAAATTATTAGAACGTACACGGCAAGCAGTTAAAGTTAAAAAAAGAAAATACTGAAAGGGTGTTGTTTTATGAAAGTAATAATGGTTTGTTCAGGTGGTATGTCTAGTTCTATGATTGTGGATGCTGTGAAGAAAGAAGCGGCAAAAGAAAATTTTGATTTGGAAATTGTAGCAGTTGGAACCGAAGCATTTGAAAATGAAATTGCTGATTACGACTTAGGTTTAGTAGCGCCTCAAGTTAGACATCGATTAGATAAATTTAAAAAAGTCGGTGAAGCAGTTAATAAACCTGTAGATGTCATAGATCCAATGGGCTATACACCCATTGGCGCACCTAAAATTTTAAAGCAAATAAAAACGTATGTATAATTACTAAATTAAATAAGTAAACAGAGGGTGTATGTTATGCAGAAATTTTTGAAATGGATTGAAAAGGTATTGATGCCACCCATGGCCAAAGCTTCTGAACAACGACATTTGACTTCTATTCGTGATGGTATTATCGCAACACTACCACTTATCATTGTTGGATCGTTCTTTACTTTATTTGCGTCTCCACCCATACCAGCTTTAGAAAAATTGGTAGAACCACATGCTGAGAAGATAATGGTCGCTAATAGAATGACGTTGGGCTTGATGGCAGTTTACGCTGCATTTTCAATGGGCTACAGCTTAGCAAAATCATATAAAATGGATGGCCAAGCAGGAGGGTTACTTTCACTAGCCACATTCTTAATGATGACGTTACCGCTCAACTTAGATGATAAATTACCTAAAAGTGACGCTGTTGGTTATGTGTTGCCTATGGCGGATTTAGGTGGTTCCGGCTTGTTTGTAGCAATCATTTCCATGATATTTGCTGTTGAGATGATGCGGCTCGTAGTGAAGTCAGGATTTACGATTAAAATGCCGGATCAAGTTCCGGGTTCTGTTGCGCGTTCGTTTGAATCTTTGGTACCTGCAATCGTCATTATCGTTATTTCTTGGTTTGTAAGAGTGATATTAAACATAGATTTAAACGCCATTATTAATAAAATCTTTGAACCTTTAGGCAATTTTGCTGGTGACAGTTTATTAGGCGCTTTAATCCCTGTGTTTTTCATTGTACTTTTATGGTCAGCAGGTATACATGGTGTGGCAGTAATGGGTGCAGTATTCCAACCTATTTGGTTTTCTTTATTAGACCAAAATATTGATGCTAAGGCTGCTGGGGAACCATTACCACATATTATTGTTGAACCATTTTTCCAGTGGTTTGTATGGATAGGCGGTGCAGGGGCGACGCTGAGTTTGTGTATATTGATGATATTTTCTAAGTCTGAATATTTGAAGAAGGTAGGACGTTTTTCCATTATACCGAGCATATTTAACATCAATGAACCACTTATATTTGGTGCGCCATTAGTTATGAATCCGATTCTTGCTTTACCATTTATAGGCATTCCATTAATTCTGACTACGATTACTTATTTTGTATTTAAGTTAGGTTTGATAGCTAAAATTACGATACTGGCGCCATGGACATTACCGGGGCCTTTGGGGGCATTATTTGCAACAAATGGTGACTGGAGAGCACTAGTGTTAGTCGTATTTAATCTTTTAGTAGCAGTAATCATATACTATCCGTTCTTTAAAATGTATGAACGTAAAATGTTAGAGCAAGAACAAGGCACTACAAATGATGCTTTAAACGACGATTAATTGAGATGGGGAGATTTGATGACTGAACAAAACGAGCAAATTATTTTTGAAATTATTTCACATGGCGGTAATGCGAAAAGTTTAGCATATGAAGCTTTGGATGCAGCTACAGCATTTAATTTTGAAGAAGCGAATGAACTGATGGCACTGTCGAAGCAAGAAATGAGTAAGGCACATAATATACAAACAGAGTTAATACAGTCTGAAATAAATGGTGACAAAGTACAAACCTCGTTATTGATGATACATGCACAAGATCATTTAATGACAGCGATTAGCGAAAAAAATTTAATTGAAAAAATGATTGAGTTATATCAAAAATTAGAAGAGAAGTGTTAATATGATGCGATTGATTTATTTAATAGTATTATTTTTACTCATATTTTGCTTTTATAAAATAGCCCATTTTATAGTCAATAAGTTTCAATTTAATAGATGGTTGTTGCTTATAGCTATACCATTTATAGTTGTTATACCTGTATTCATATTTGAAAATATTAACTTGTTTGGCTGGGGTATAATATTACTTTTATTAATATTTACGAGTATCCTCTTTTTTGAAAAATCTCGTGTATTGATTGAACATCGTCAAATGCGTGGCATTATATATCATTCAAATAAGGAGTAAAGATATATGCATAATTTAGGAATTTCAGTTTATCCGACACAATCTGATTTAGTAGAAATGTGTGGCTATATTGAAATGAGTGCAAAATTCGGATTTAAGCGCATCTTCACAAATTTACTTTCAGTTAAAAGTGACGAAGAAGCGGTTTTTAATAAATTTAAGTCAGTGGTGAAAGTTGCTAAAGAGAATGATATGACAGTGATTGCGGATATTAACCATAAAGTTTTTGAAGCATTGAATTTAAAGCGTGATGATTTGTCCTTTTTTAAAACGCTAGGTGTATCAGGAATACGCGTTGATGCAGGATTTTCAGCTCAAGAAATAGCACAACTGAGTTATAACAAACAGAATATGTATGTAGAGTTAAACATCAGTGTAAGTGATACATTTATTGAAGATGTGTTAAGTTATCAACCTAATTTAGACAAACTTGTAGGTTGTCATAATTTTTATCCTCAAACCTATACTGGTTTATCATATCAACATTTTGTAAATACGAGTGAAGCTTATAAAAGAAATAATGTTCACACTGCAGCTTTTGTTACTTCACAAGAGGCAACAGTTGGACCTTGGATGATTATGGAAGGGTTACCTACATTAGAAAGTCATAGAAATTTACCTATAGCAGTACAAGTTAAGCATTTATTAATGACGAATTTAGTAGATGATTTTATTATTGGTAACGCATTTGCTTCTGAATCTGAGCTACAATCACTTTCAGAAATTAATTTAGCAATGCCTAGTTTTGATGTTTATTTAAATAACGATATTACTGAATTAGATGAAACCATTGTGACAGAGGAATTTCATTTCAATCGGGGTGATATTTCAGATTATGTTATAAGGTCAACGATGAGTCGTGTCCACTATAAAAATGAGTCATTCCCACCCAATAATACAGTACAAATTAAAAAGGGTGATATTGTGATTTGTAATGAACAATATGGTCACTACAAAGGGGAGCTGCAAATCGCATTACAAGATATGGAAAATCAAGGTTATAAAAATGTTATCGGACATGTCAAAAAAGAAGAACATTTCTTATTAAATTTATTAAAACCATGGCAGTCATTTGAATTAAAAGTGATATCATAATCTTTGTTTTATAGTGCGTGACTTCTTGATATTTTAAGTATTAGTAGAAAGATTATCAAAGAAGTGTGGCTAAAGTAAAGGCACTTTCGTTGAATTCATTTTAAATGGATCATACGAAAGTGTTTTTCTATGCACAGCGTTTCTAATCCAATAAAAATAAATGTACCAAACAAATTAGACTAAAGCATATAAGAAACTTTTGTGGGATATTAAAATTATTCAATTTCCACTTTAGAATCTAGCCGATAAATCAGTTTTATATCTCAAAAGAAAACCACTCGTTTTAAGAGTGGTTTTGATTTATATCATTAAAACTTCTGATAACATGGGTTATGTTAATCAGAGATATAAGGAAAAATAATTAATTTACTGATTCAATAAACGTTGTTTTATCAATTGCATTGGCTTGTTGTAATTGTAATTCTAAGTAATTATCGAATGTATCTTTGTGTTGCGTAATTTCCTCTAAGGTACTGATTAGCGTATCAGGATGCGCTACATCGAATAAATGAGTTGGTGCTGTTATTACTTTATTGTGCGCAGTGGCATCATAACCTAAAATTAATAATTTGTAGTCAAAGGCTGCCCTAACTGCATCTAATATTTCGTTACCTTTATTAACATCTAAATAGATATCGCATTTTTTATAAAGTGCTTTAAATTCAGACTTCTTGGCGTTTGGATATAATTTAACATTGGCATATTTATTTAAGTTCATTAACACCTTAGACATTTCAGTCATAGCTGCAATATGAAAATCTAATTGTGGATGAGCTTGTACAATTTGTTCTAAATGAGGTATTTGATCTGAATTAGTTAGTGTTAGCACTTGGTTAGAATAATTATTAGACTTCAGGAATTTATATACATATCCAGATTTATATATTCTGTCTTTCCATTTATCACTAATGGATGATTTAAGTTGTTCGTAGGCTTCATCGCTCGGCACAATAATACTGAATGATCTATGTTCTTTAGATAATATATTTTCGATATGACGAATAATATCGCTCGTTATATCACCTTGCCAATAAAAATAATCATTGCTAGACTCACTTAAACCATTCATCACTGCAGCAGGCACTGAAAATGAGTTGATTAAAAATTGTTCGGATTCTAACCCTGCAACTTGAATATAGAAATTAACAAATTGTATTTTCGAATGGAAGAAGTATTCTTTGCCTTGCCAATTCAAAATAACATCATTTGTGATGAAGTTCTCAACCATAAATACTTGGCCTTTAGCGTTAAAGTAGCGTTTTAATATTCTTTTATGGGTATTAGGATCCAATACTACTTGTGCATAACTGTATCCATATTTATTATAATAATCAATGTAATGCGTATGTCCTTGTATATTTAACCACTCAATACGTTCTACAATTCTATGTTTATAATTCTTTTTATAAATAATTCTCGCTTTAATATCTCCTGTATCTTTAATTACAGCATCGTTATTATTGCCTTCAATCAACCAAAATCTCGGCGTTTTAACTTGGTTAAAAAATAATGGTTTAACTGGCAAATTTTCATTTTCCGCAAAGAATTCATATGGTGTTTTAATATCTGCAGGAAGAAAGCCATCAGTTTCAATAACGATCGTTTGTCTATTCATACCAGAAAATTTAAATGAATTATAAAGGACTATTGTTTGTTTATCGAAAGCTTCAAATAAATTAATCATAAAGCACCTCTTCAATTAAATGATTCCATTGGATTTTTACAGCATCTTGTGTAAATTGTTCAGCAACTTTATAAGATGCCTCATGGAGATCATTTGTATCATTTTCAAAAAAACGAATTATAGCTTCAGCAATTTTTCCTACTATTTCAGACTCTGATTCTTCTTTTAATGTAATAGGTATGAGATAGCCATTTTCTTTGTCCTTAATAAAAGTCGGATTTCCATAATTAACATCAAAACCAATAAGTCCTAATCCTGAGCCAATCGCTTCCATCAATGTTAATCCAAAACCTTCGCTCGTTGATCCTGATAGAAACAATTCATAATTTTTATATACTTGATTTAAATTTACATGACCATGCAATGTAATATAACTTTCTGCGTTGTTTTCACGAATAAGATTAAGCAATGCCTGTTTTTGAGCTCCTTCTCCATATATATCAAATGTTGTTTCAGGTCTTTGTTGTTTCGCAATTGCGACTGCTTTAACTAACCAATCCACACGTTTTTCAGCTGCTAATCTTGAAGCAGTAATAATAGAATACGGCTTTCTGTTTAAAGAAGGTTGTGTTAAATTTTTTAAATTGCCTACAGGAATTGTATATATATTAGGCTTGATATTATTATATTTTTCAAATTGCTCTGTCAGCAGTTTATTTTGGATTTCTGTTGCTGTGACAAAGAAATCAATTTCCTGCGCATTAGTGAATACATATTCATAATGATTATTCCAAAGTATATAATCGTCGTTCGTTGTTGATGCATTATAGTGTTCTGCATGAATCACTACACCTAATTTAGCTTGATTTTTATTTTCTATCATAACTTGACCAATATCTTTTGAGCGATCTAATAAAATCATATCTTCCTGTGACAACTGAAGTTTTTCCATGAAATATGCAATAAAACTTTGCTTCGAATATAGTATTCTATCTTTAAAGACAAACATACTATTATCACCATTTACATATTCGTTGTATGCTGTAGAACCGTCTTCATTGTAAAAGACTCTCATATATAATTTAGCTATATTATCTTCAGGGGCGTAATACTCCGAAAAGACACGTACATAGGAATAATAATCTTTGCGTAGTAGCTTCCCTCTTGATACATATTCTACTCTATCAACAATATCGCTATCTTCGTTTTTCAAATGACACACGATATAATTACTGTTTTTATTAAAGAAATATTTTTTGATTTTTCCTTCATCTTCTGTTTTAGTGATGTCGTCATTGAGTGATTGAATAATCTCATCTAATTTAACACTTGAAGGTGCTATTTTTATATCTGTGAAAAATTGGTATAACCATACCACTTCATCATCATTAAATCCTAAATTTTTTGTTAAGGTTTGTATGTTTTCAGTTTTTATAAATTCTAAAAACACGAACTTTAATGTTTCTGCTCTTCCTCTTAAAGCTTGAGCTCTGTATAGTTGCGCATACTCTACACCACTACTCGCCCAGCCAATGCCATAGTTCATGTTATATATCGTCATGTATTACACCTCAATAACTAAAGTTAAAATCATAATTTTACTTATCAAACAAACAATTTCACTATGCTAAAAATCATAAAGGTCAATATAATAAACGTGCCCAAAAACTTAAGTGTCAGAAATTCTTTTTTTACTTTTTGTTGATCTTTTTCAGCATCATATTCATTTAATTCTTCTTCAATTTGTTTGTTTATTTGATCTAATTCTTCTTTTTCATTTATATTTTCACTCATATTATTACACTTCCTATAACTATAGAAATATTTATTAACTTATTATAACAAAATAAGCCAAGGAGAATATCCTCAGCTGTATTTTGTATTGATATTCAAATCAAATGTTATTAATTATTTTCAGTTCCTTTTTTACGACGTCTTCTCAGTAGTGACAAACCACCTAGTCCAAGAATACCCGCTAACAATCCGTTTTTCGTTTTATCCTCCCCTGTATTTGGTAACTCTGAATCTTTATCTTTTTCATTTTGGTTCGCTTCATTCTCAGAATCTGAATCATTTGATGATTCTAATGTGTTTGTAGAATCAAATGAATTATTTGAATCAGATGAAATCATTGATTCGCTTTCTACTTCGCTCAATGACTCACTTTCACTTAGTGACTCGGATGTGCGTAATGATTCACTTTCACTTAGTGACTCGGATGTGCGTAATGATTCACTTTCACTTAGTGACTCGGATGTGCGTAATGATTCACTTTCACTTAGTGATTCAGACGTACTTAATGACTCGCTTTCGCTTAGTGACTCGGATGTACTCAATGATTCGCTCTCACTGATTGATTCAGACGTGCTTAACGATTCACTTTCACTTAGTGATTCGGACGTACTCAACGACTCGCTTTCGCTAATTGATTCGGATGTGCTCAATGACTCACTTTCACTGATTGATTCTGATTCGCTTAATGACTCACTCTCGCTTAGTGACTCTGATGTGCTCAACGACTCGCTCTCACTGATCGATTCGGACGTACTTAAAGATTCGCTTTCGCTGATTGATTCTGACTCGCTCAATGATTCACTTTCGCTTAGTGACTCTGATTCACTTAATGACTCGCTCTCGCTTAGTGACTCTGATGTGCTTAATGACTCACTCTCACTGATTGACTCGGAAGTACTTAATGATTCGCTCTCACTGATTGACTCGGAAGTACTTAATGATTCGCTCTCACTGATCGACTCTGATGTACTCAACGACTCGCTTTCGCTAATGGATTCAGAAGTGCTTAGTGATTCACTTTCGCTAATGGATTCAGACGTGCTTAATGATTCACTCTCACTGATGGACTCGGATGTACTCAATGACTCGCTCTCGCTTAGTGATACGGACTCACTTAATGACTCGCTCTCGCTAATAGATTCGGAAGTGCTCAATGATTCGCTCTCACTAAGTGATTCTGATTCGCTTTCACTGATCGATTCAGACGTGCTCAACGATTCACTTTCACTGATTGATTCTGATTCGCTCAATGACTCGCTCTCACTGATTGATTCGGACGTACTTAACGATTCACTTTCACTGATAGACTCGGATGTGCTTAGTGATTCTGAAGTACTTAATGATTCACTTTCACTAATTGATTCAGAAGTGCTTAGTGATTCATTTTCGCTGATGGATTCTGACGTACTTAATGATTCACTCTCGCTGATGGATTCAGATGTACTTAACGATTCACTCTCGCTAATGGACTCAGAAGTGCTTAGTGATTCGCTCTCGCTTAGTGATGCTGACTCAGAAGCAGCTGTACTAACAGTTAAAGAAGCTACATTAGATTCTTGGACTTTTCCTCCTATATTTACAAGAACTTGATACTGACTATTATTTAAATTTACACCAACATTATTTATTATTAAATCTTTATTAGTCGAAATAAGTTCTTGGCGTTTACCTTCATTCCAACGGTACCATTGGTAAGTCACTTTTTGTTCATTATTATCTGGTATTAAGCTTGGAGAAATAGTAAAAGTAGCATCTTCACCTACTTCAACAGTTTGATCAGAAATTATATCTCCAACTTTAATTGATATAGAATTTTCTACAGTAGAACCGTCTGAATTTGTTAAAACTGCTTTTACAATAACTGTTCCTTTCAAATTATTATTATTTATGGTTATTAGTCCTGATTGGTTAATTGTTGCTAAACTATTATCATTTACTGACCAATTTACTGTACCTGTAGCGTTTTTAGGATTTGTTTCATAACCTAAACCCCAATAAGAATCATTAACTAAAGTATTAGGGTTATTAGTAATTGTTATTTTATTAGCTTGTACTTGTTGCTGAACCACACTCACTGCGAAAACATTTGAACCATATGTTTTTGCTGAACCTAAAAAGGGCTTATTTCTAACTACTAGTTGGAAATAATAATCTCCTACATTAGTTAAAGTATAATCTAAATCTTTTTTAGTTTGTCCACTAATTGAAGTCCATTGATTATTTCGATACATATACCACTGATAACTTGTATTGTCTAAATTTATAAGTCCAGGTATTCTAAAATCGGCATGTGCTTTGGCTTTTTCACCATTAATAATTGTTTTTCTTTCTGGATTAATATCAGTTGTTAAACCAGGTCTTCCAAATAGACCCAAAAAACCACCATAATACTTATCAGATACTCCGTGATAAGGATTTGGAGGTACCGCTTGTGCGGCTTTAATAGTTTGATTCTCTTTTAATTTAGAATATTTAGTTTCTGATAAGTCTTCTTGGGGGGTGATTGATGTGTGTTCTACATCATCTTTCTGTGTTTCCTCGTCCTTTTTTTGTGGTGCTGTAGTTTCTGATAAATCTTCTTGGGGGGTGATTGATGTGTGTTTTACATCATCTTTCTGTGTTTCCTCGTCTTTTTTCTGTGGTGTTGTAGTTTCTGATAAATCTTCTTGGGGAGTGATTGATGTGTGTTCTACATCATCTTTCTGTGTTTCCTCGTCTTTTTTCTGTGGTGTTGTAGTTTCTGATAAATCTTCTTGGGGGGTGATTGATGTGTGTTCTACATCATCTTTCTGTGTTTCCTCGTCTTTTTTCTGTGGTGTTGTAGTTTCTGATAAATCTTCTTGAGGGGTGATTGATGTGTGATCTACATCATCTTTCTGTGTTTCCTCGTCCTTTTTTTGTGGTGCTGTAGTTTCTGATAAATCTTCTTGAGGGGTGATTGATGTGTGATTTACATCATCTTTCTGTATTTCCTCGCCCTTTTTTTGTGGTGCTGTAGTTTCTGATAAGTCTTCTTGAGAGTTGGTTGATGCGTAATCTACATCATCTTTCTGTATTTCCTCGTCCTTTTTCTGTGGTGCTGTAGTTTCTGATAAGTCTTCTTGAGAGTTGGTTGATGCGTAATCTACATCATCTTTCTGTGTTTCCTCGTCCTTTTTTTGTGGTGTTGTAGTTTCTGATAAATCTTCTTGAGAGTTGGTTGATGTGTGATCTACATCATCTTTTTCTGTACTTTTATTACTTATTAATTCACTAGCTTTTGCTTCATGAGTAGTTATTGCTGTAAAAATTGTGAAACCTAATAATATTGAACCTGTTCCCATTGAAAATTTTCTAATTGAAAATCTTTGTTTTCTATCCCTTTTCATTCGCTACCTCTTCCCATTATATAATATATAGTTTCATAAAATATTATACGGTACTAATTAATGTAAGTATACATTAATTAATTTATTTTTTTATCTTATCATTATTAATTAATACACAGATTAAAATATTATTACTCTTTATAAAACTAGGTTATATTATCGAAAGTAAAGAGAGAATCATTAAGTTATTTAAGATGATTATATATATTTGATGAATTTATAGACATACCTATTGATTTTATAGAGGAACCTGAACAATTAAAAATTTAAAAAACATTCTGAACATGGTAGTGCATCTGTGGCTTTAAATAGTTCTTTAAATTATTTAGGTAGTGCGATTGGTGCTGCATTAGGCGGTTTATTACTTGCGCAAGGGGTTTCTACTTATATATTAATTTATAGTGCATTTACTGTAGTTGTTTTAGGTATTATTATTCAATCAATAAATATTGTTATTGATAAAAATTAAAATATTAGTATTTAACTGCTATTTAGTAGTTAAATACTTTCTTTTTAGATGAAACTAACATTTTGCATTCTTTTGCATTCCTCCACGCTATGATGTTATAATACACTTAACAAGGAAACTAGCATGGATACACCAATCCCCTCACTACTCGCAATAGTGAGGGGATTTTTTGGTGTGGCTAGTCGCCTATTTATCATCGCGCTTGCGTAGCCAACGCGTAAATAACGCGATAATACAACCACTGATGACTGTGACCGTGATCTGAACAAGGATTTCTAGCATAGATTAACACCTCCTCTCTACGTCAATTAGACGCCTGAGAGATAGGCGACGTCATTATTATATCATCTGAATTACTAATCATACCCTTCAATATCACCGTTTTCAGCACGTAAATGTATGTGTGATTCTTCTTGTTTCGAACTTTCTTTAATTTCTTTTAGTTTTTTCTCGAAAGCATGGTAGTTAAGTAAAACTATTTTATCTTGTTTCAAACAACTGTCATAATAATGTAAAATACATTATTAATTAAATTTTGAAAATTATTAATGAGGTGGTAATGAATTATGAAACGGATATCAAAACTAGGCTCTAACAATCAACATGAAGTAGATTTACAAATGAGACATGTGACTATTAAAATCAGTGCTATATATAAATTATTCTATCAATTAAATGATCTTTTATTAGGCATCATATTTTTGATTGGTAGTTTTTTCTTTTTTAACGAGAGCACAACTTTTTACGGCACAATATTATTTGTAATAGGTAGTATTCAAATGTTGATACGTCCTATTATTTCTATAATACATGATATACATATTAATAAAGTAATGGAAAATGAGAAAGAGTGAATATGATAGTTATTTAGATTTAAAGAATTTATGATGATAATCAAAAAATGATGTGAGCATACTTGTATTTCGTGTTTGGCAAGATGAATATCTAAAAAGGACGCTCCTTGAGAATATTGATTAAAAGAAATTGCGGAGTTATATCATCAAGGAAGTGGCACAAAAATGAAGCAGAAAAATTAATTTTTAGAACATCAAAAAATTTAATTGAACAAAAAGATTATAGATCACGGACTTCAAACATTAGAAGAAAAAGTTAAATTGCTGGAAAACGATTAAGTGAATCGGAGAATTGTTAAATCAATTCGTCAAAACAAAAAGTCCTCACTTCTTTAATATGTCATGTACCCATTGCTTTAACGTTTGCTAGACTTAGTATTGATGATAGAGGTAAATTCTATAATTATGATAAATCATTATATGAAGGTGGCATATAACTACAGTACCTAAAATAGGTGAGTTGCTCATGTTAATTTCTGACACCTTAAAATAAAAATACACAGTTACAATATTACGTAAATAAGAAGTTAATTTTTTTTAATTTCAATGTTAAAATAACAAAGAACTTTATAAAATCGTTTGTTGTATATGATAAAAAAAGAAATTATTAACTGGCAATGAATTATAAATTATAGATAATCAAACAGATAAACTGAGGGAAACTCTTTTTGAATAATTAAAAGAACAGGTTTAGGAGTGGAAAAAAGAAGTCAGCATGACAGAATTATTTTTTGATTTAATATTTGTTTATATTTTATCTACGATTAATCAGACTGCAGAAGGCATTTCACATAATTTAATGTCTTTAGAAGAACTAGGAAAAAGCTTCATGCTTTTTCTCGTCTTTTTCTCTATATGGGTTTACCGTACTCTTTTAGTTAATAGGTTTTTCAATCAAAAATGGTATCAATACATCTTTGTATTTATAGATATGTATTTAATCGTTATATTGTCTAAAGTTATAAATAGCGATTTTCAACAAACATTTCTTCCATTTGTTTTAATGTCAGCCTTGGTATATCTAAGTGTTTTTATACAATACTTTATTAATTATAAATTTACCAATACGCGAATAGATATGAAATTGGTTAAAGTGTATACGATTGGTTTATTATTAACAATTATTCTTTCTATAATATCTATAATGTTGCCGGCACCGATTAATTTTGTCGTGTATTTTATAGGGATTTTTATCGTAGCAGTCTTTCCATTACTCTTTTATAAAACTTCATATCGTAACCCTATATTTTTTAACCATTTGACTGAACGATTAAGCTTATTAGTGATTTTATTATTTGGTGAAGGTCTAGTTTTATTAATACAAAATATTGAATTAGCCCATTTAAATATTTTATATGTATTATGTTTCGCCTTTATTACGTGCTTATTTGTTATATATGTTCATCACTATAAATCAACAGATAAAAACACAACAAACAAAACAGGATTTACAACAATTTATGTACATTTATTATTAATATTTTCATTAGATATGATGTTTTTAATAATGAATAAACAGTTATCTAATGAACAACTGAATATATCTGAAATATATGGATTCATATTATTCTTAGTTTTATTTATAGCCAGTATATTAACAAATATTGGCTTTCATAAGCAGAAAGCATAAATTATCCTTTATACTTTTCTTGTTATAGTTCTTTAACTTTATAGAAAAAATATGAGTCATTTATTTTACAACTTATGGTTGTGATTTTATTTTGGAAACCTTCCTACAACAAAAAGTAGGGCAGGTATTTATTCTGAGAAAATCTATTTGTTAGTGATAGGTATTGGAATAAATCAATTTTGTTAAATTGAGATTATAGGGTGATAAAGATTAAAACTAAACTTTTTAAAGCACTTAAAGATGCCATTATTATTATTTTAATTATTTTTTTAATAACAACATTATTGGACTATACGAATTTAAATATTAATCTTAATCAATTCGGTAATAAGATTGGAAATTTAGGTTTAGTAAATATCTATGAAAATAAGAATTTAAATGGCTTGTTATCATTAGGTTTCATATTAGCTGGTTTATCTTTTATTTATGATATGTTTTTTAAACAAGCAACCACAAAGGTTGAAGAAAATGGACGGAAAAACTAAGAAGAAAACCTTTTATAAAAAGAGTGTGAATTTCCACACTCTTTTCTTGTGCAATTGATAAAATTTTAATTCAATTACATTTTATGAAAGTTTAGACGCTATGAGAAGCATTTATTTGCATTCATAGATATTAAATCAAGATAATTTTTTTAACATTTGTTAAATCAAAGGATGTCCTTAATGCATACCTTTTTTCGCAACTTGAATCACTTATGCTTGTCGACTTTTTATTTTCAATAACTAAAAATGATTAAGCTTTCCCAATTATAAATAATGCAATTTTCTTAGCTAATGTTTCCTTCTCTGCCGTATTATTACTATCAACTAACTGTAATGCACCTTCATGAATCATTTGTGCAAAAATAGGAACAAATATGGCTTTTTCTCTATCTGCATAATTGTCGTTCAGGCTCTTTGATAAAACAAGTTTCAATTCTCTTAATATTTTTTCTCTCATTTGAGGTAATGCTAACCCAGCATAGCTGCTTCTGCATTCAATATTAGGTTCTTGATAAAAATCATGAACTGCTAAAATGAGTTGGCTTATATTTTCTTGATTAAAAGTCATATCAAATGAGATATAGTTTTTAATAGAAACTGTAGCAAAATCCTCCATAATATAGTCTATTAGATCATATTTATCTTCAAAGTGCGCATAAAACGTAGCTCTGTTTACTTGAGCACCTTTTGTGATATCTGCTATTGTTATTTTCTCAAAATCTTTTTTATTAACCAAACTAAAAAAGGCATTAATTAATGACTGTTTCGTATGTGTCATTCTCAAATTTTTTACTTTTTCTGCCATTTGAACCACTTCCTCAACGATTTAAAAGTTTTGTTGTTATAGCAACAATTAAGTATAGTTTGTTGATTGTTAAACTATTTTACTAACTGTATATTTTATTTATAGCAACATTTTGTTGCTTTAATATATCACAAACAAGGAGCTGCTTAAATGAAGACGTTTGTTATTGTAGGCGCAGGTACTGGTTTAGGACTATCACTAGCTAAAAAGTTTGGTTCTGATGGATTTAGAGTAGCAGCTATCTCTCGAAATACTGAAAAATTAGAAGTTATTCAAGAAAACCTGAGTAACTTAAACATTGAGGCGAAAACTTTTACAGCTGACATCACAGACTTGGAAGCATTAAAACAAGCTATTCAAGCAATTAAAGTTGAATTCGGTTCTATAGATGTCATAGAGTTTAGCCCTTATGCAAAAGAAGATAGCTTTACAAATATATTAGAAACTACACCAGAGAGCATATCAGAAATGTCAAAAACTTATCTATTCCCATCAATTCAGTTAGTTAACGAAGTTTTACCAGATATGATAGATAAAGGAAGTGGATCAATCCTATTTACAACAGGTGTATCTACAATATTCCCCTTACCTTTTGCTGGAAATGCTGGCATTATAGGAGCTGGATTGCGTAACTATGCTGAAAATCTTTACAATGAGCTGGAAGATAAAGAGATAATCGTAAGACATCTTGCAATAGGAACAGTGATAGAACATGGAACAATAGGAGATCCAGATTCTATCGCAGAGGCCTGGTATGATTTATACAAAGAAAAAGGGAAATTTGAAGAAACATTTCCAAAAGGCATAAAAAAATTTGATGTTTCCTAATTAGTGTATCGCACTTAAAGCATTTTGCATTCCTACTCACTGTGATGTTATAATGTAATTAACAAATAGAGTGTTTACATGGTAAACATCGAGCCCGATAACTACGGACATAGTTATCGGGCTCTTTTTGGTGTATTTGGTTATGTCGCCGTCGTATTATTTATCACGCTTATTTAACCAATGTGAAAACAACGTGACTATAGTGCCTACTATAATAGGCGCTATAAGTACTACAAATAGAGTGTTTAACATGGTGTCACCTCCTTCCATGTTAGTTAAAACACAGAAGTAGAACGACGACTTCATTATTATATCATTGGTAAATATGTAAGCACATCTACTTCCCACAAGTTGAATGATGTTAGTAAAATAGGGGATAAATGAAACAACAAAAAATATATAAGATTAAAAAGCATGTTAAAGAATATGAGGGCGCATATAAGGGTTATTAAAGTAAGTTAAATACCACTTGAGAGTCCTAGCCACTAAAGCAGACTTATAGCCCAAAAGAAAACCACCCGTAAAACAGGTGGTTTTGATTGTATAACAATTAAAATATGTCGCACTTATTGTGCACATTCATAAGGATTGAAGTCCAATGGCATTGGTGTAGCAAAACCTAACATGACAAAATCTTCATCACCAGTGTTGGTCATGCCGTGCGCATCTCCTGGGAATGAAACGAATATATCTCCGGCTTTAATGGGTTTTTGTTCATTATCATTTGTGAAAAAAGTACCTTCGCCTTGTAGTACAATCCAAACATCATCCGCATCTTTATGTGTGTGACAAGGTAATGATTGTCCTGGTTTAAGACACCAAACCGCACCAGCTGAATGTCGTGTTTCATAAAATATAGTTTTTTTCGCTGCGTCGTCAGAAAAATGTTGTAACTCATTTATTTTAAAAAAACGATTGGATGTTTGTGGCATATTTTTCACTCCTGTTAGTTTACAATATAGTTTGGTTGTTCACCGCTAAGTTGTTTCACTACGTTAGATGCTGCAATGTCAGCCATCATGTCTCTTGCCTCGAATGTCGCATTGCCAATATGTGGTGTGATAACTACGTTTTTCATTGATTTCAGTGCTTCAGTAATTTGTGGTTCAAACTCAAACACATCAAGTGCTGCACCTTCAATAATACCTTCTTCTAGTGCTTTTACTAATTCTTCTTCATAAACAATTGGTCCTCTTGATGCGTTGATTAAATATGAAGTTGGTTTCATTTTTTTGATCGCATTATAGTCAATCATGTGTTTTAACTTTTCATTATATGCGCAGTTTAAAGTTACAAAGTCTGAACGTTTTAAAAGTTCGTCTTGTGTAACATATTCTGCATTTAATTCAGCTTCTTTATCTTCATAACGTTTAGGGCCTGAATAAAGGACATTCATATCAAAACCTTTAGCACGTCTTGCAACGGCAGTACCAATTTCACCTAATCCTATAATACCAATTGTTTTACCAGATACTTCACGTCCTCTAAAGAATAACGGTGACCAACCGTTAAATCCTTCATTACGGCAAAGTTGATCTCCTTCAGGAATACGTCGAGCTACAGCAAGTAAAATACCCATTGTTAACTCTGCAGTTGAATTGGTTGAAGCAATGGGTGTGTTTGTCACATTGATATCGTGTTCACGCGCAGCTTCAATATCAATATTATTAAAACCAGCACCATAGTTAGCTATGATTTTTAATTTTGGTGCAGTTTCAATAACTTTTCGGCTCACGTTAGTAGATAATAAAGTGATTAATGCATCAACGTCTTTAATTTTTTCTATTAATAATTCTTCGGAAATTAGGGTTTCACCAGTGTACATATCTACATCAAAATGTTGTTCAAGTTGTTTAAGCCCAGCTTCTGGGATAGCACCTGCGATAAAAATATTCTTCATAAAAATCGTCTCCTCCTATTATGTGAAAATATTCACAATATTTAATTTAAGTTTAGCATTATTTAGTGTTTTGGGTATGTAAAAAGTGCCAAAGTATGATATTAGTTTTGTGTGATATGGACAAATCGCATTTATACGTAGAAAAGTGTTAAAAGTTGATTGAATTTCAAGTGAAAATGTAATAATTCATTTTTATATAAGTGTTGAGTGCAAGTATTAGTATATTTATGGAAAACCCTTACATTTTAGTGTAATATTATACTAAGAGGTGATTAGTATGGTGAATATAAAAAAAGAACGTATGAAAATTTATGTGTTGGATAATGGGCGAATGAAAATGGATAAAAATTTAATGATCGCAAATTCAAACCAAGCGACATTAGATAATCCAAATAAAGAAAATGAACTACATGAATTTCCGATTTATACCGTTTTTATAGATCATCCTGATGCTAAGATATTATTTGATACTGCTTGTAATCCGAATTCAATGGGAGAGGAAGGACGATGGATTAATGCAACACAAAAAGCTTTCCCTTATTTTTCTGATGAATCATGTCACTTACCAAACAGACTAGAACAATTAGGTGTTGATCCTAAAGATGTGGATATAGTAGTAGCTTCCCATTTACATCTTGATCATGCTGGTTGTTTAGAATATTTTACAAACGCAACTGTTATTGTTCACGACGATGAATTCAGTGGTGCGATGAAGTGCTATGCGCGTAACCAACAAGAAGGTGCGTACATTTGGAGTGATATCGACGCTTGGATTAAAAGTGATTTGACTTGGCAAACTATAGCGCGAGATCAAGCACATCTAAACCTTGTAGATGGTGTGAAAGTACTCAACTTTGGTAGTGGACATGCCTGGGGAATGATTGGTCTGGAAATTGAAACTGAAGAATTAGGGACACTCATCTTAGCTTCTGATGCCATTTACACACAAGAAAGTATGGAACCTAAATTACAACCACCTGGTATTCTTTATGATTCAGTTGGATGGGCAAATTCTGTGGAATATATTAAACGTCTTGCTCAAGAAAAGAATGCTGAAATTTGGTTTGGACATGATGGTAACCAATTTGAATCTTTTAGAAAGTCTACGGATGGCTATTATGAATAAAGGATGTGTGAAGCAATGAAGACAAAAGCAGCAGTATTATATGAAATGGGTGTTGAAGGCCCTTATGAAAAAACGGAGCCTTTAAAAATAGAAACTTTAAACCTTGATGCTCCAAAACAAAATGAAGTGCTAATTAAAATTCATGCCGCGGGTTTATGTCACTCTGATTTGTCAGTGATTAATGGGAGTCGTCCAAGACCAATGCCTATGGCGCTTGGCCATGAAGCTGCAGGTGAAATTATAGAATTAGGTGAAGGCGTTAGTGATTTTGAAATTGGAGACCACGTTGTCTGTACTTTTATCCCTAGCTGTGGTAAATGTATACCATGTCGTGAAGGGAGACCTGCATTATGTGAAAATGGTGCAGCTTCTAATGAGAAAGGTGAAATGATAGAAGGTGGATTCCGCTTATCTAAAGAAAAAGATGTCATACACCATCATTTAGGTGTTTCTGGATTTTCAGAATATGCTGTGGTCTCAGAAAATTCAATTGTGAAAATAGATCCAGAAATTCCTTATGAAAGAGCAGCAGTGTTTGGTTGTGCTGTCATTACAGGTATAGGTGCTGTTATAAATACAGCTCAGATTAGACCGGGTAGTAACGTCGCGGTAGTGGGGCTTGGAGGCATTGGACTAAATGCCATAATAGGTGCAAGACTGGCTGGTGCTAATGAAATTATTGCTTTAGACATTAACGAGGACAAATTTGAAATTGCTAAAACTTTAGGTGCAACAGCAGTGTTTAACTCAAGTGATGAAAATGTGATTGATGATGTTAAAGCATATGTAACAGGTGGTGCTGAATACGTTTTTGAAACAGCAGGTGTGGTACCTGCGATGCAAGTAGCATATGCGATAACAAAACGTGGTGGTTCAACAGTGACCACAGGTTTACCTGATCCAAAAGCAGAATTTTCATTTCCACAAGTAACTTTAGCTGCTGAAGAGAGAACGGTTAAAGGTTCATATGTGGGAAGTTGTGTTCCTGATCGTGATATACCAAGATTTGTGAGCTTATATCGTCAAAACAGGCTTAATATTGATCCATTAATCAGTGATGTCATCTCATTAGATCAGATTAATAAAGGTTTTGATCAATTAGCAAATGGCGATGCCGGTAGAATTATTATTAAAATGTCTTAATTAATGATTCAAATATAATAGGTAACAAGGTTATAAATAATGACATGGTTGGGACTCATTTTGACAATTAAATGAGTCAAGTAACCTTAGATTAGTTAAAACAGTATTCAATTCATGAACCTATATAAAAATTGACAGTGGCGAGATAGATAACACAAGCTTTAACACATACGGTGAGTCTTCGGTTTGTCTGCGCGTAATGTGCGCGCATGCTCTAATATATAGTTGTACCGTTGCAAAACTGATTTGGATTTATAGTATAAAAAGACGATTACTTTACTTAAAATTTGTAAAGTCATCGTCTTTGTTATTGTTAAAAATTATTGTGCTGTATAGCCGCCATCAATTACGATTGATTGTCCAGTGACACTTTGAGCTTTATCACTAGCGATGAACACAGCATAGTCAGCAACTTCTTGAATATTCACAAGTTGTTTTTGTGGAATGAGTGGGAATAATACTTCTTCTAATACTTGTTCAACACTCACATTTCTTGTTTTGGCAAGGTCGTTCATTTGGCCTCGAACAAGTGGTGTATCGATATATCCAGGACAGATTGCATTGACTGTCACACCATCTTCAGCTGCCTCTAAAGCTGTAACTTTTGTTAGACCAATGATGCCATGTTTGGCACTGTTATAGGCAGATTTGCCAGAAAAACCAACGAGGCCGTTGATCGAAGACATATTTAAAATTCGTCCATACTGTTGTTTCTTCATTATTGGAAGTACATGCTTTGTCATAATAAATGTACCAACTAGCATAATATCTATCATTTGTTTGAATTTATCAGTTGGAAAGTCTTCAATATTTGCCACGTTTTGCAAACCTGCGTTGTTAATTAAAATATCAATCTGGCCATACTGTTTTACGGTTTCATCTACTAATGCTTCTACATCTTTTTCATTAGAAACATCAGCAGTAAAACCCATACAATCAAAGCCATTTGCTTTAAATGATTCAACTGCATGATTTAATGCTTCTTGATTAATATCGGTAAATACAACTTTTGCACCTTCATTTAAAAACACCTTAGCAATTTCCAACCCAATGCCACTCGCTGCACCTGAAATGATTGTAATTTTGTCTTTTAACATATATTTGCCTCCCTTTTACATATCATAATTAGCTTACATTTGTTCAATGGATAAGTAAAATGAATGGTTTAATTGCGCTATAGCTATTGTTTATGGAAAATTTGGTTATATAAAACCAAGACAATTCAATAATAAATATATTTTAATTAAAAATAATAGTATAAATTATTTGGGGGAGAGGGTATAATTTAGAGTAGCTAAAGTAAATGGGGGGCTAAAGTTATTGAGTAGAAGAGAATATTTTCATCATGTTGATCATCGGAAAAAGCAACAAAACTCTAAGTTAACACTGTGGATAACTTTCTTTATTACACTGATATTTACCATAGTAGAGTTTGTTGGTGGCGTACTTTCAAATTCTTTAGCATTGTTATCTGATTCGTTTCATATGTTAAGTGATGTTATCGCATTAAGTTTGTCAATGGTTGCGATATATTTTGCAACGAAAAAACCTACGTCACGTTTTACATTTGGCTATCTGAGGCTAGAAATATTAGCTGCTTTTTTAAATGGTTTAGCGTTAATGATTATTTCATTATGGATCCTGTATGAAGCAGTTAAACGTATGATTTATCAGCAACCAATTGAAAGTGGTGTTATGGTTATCATAGCCACGATTGGTTTATTCGTTAATATCGTTTTGACAATCGTTCTTGTACGTTCTTTAAAACAGGAAGACAATATTAATGTTCAAAGCGCATTATGGCATTTCATGGGAGATTTATTAAACTCAATCGGTGTTATCGTTGCCGTTGTGTTAATTCACATAACAGGATGGCAGATGATAGACCCACTCATCAGTATCGTTATTTCCTTAATTATATTACGCGGTGGATGGAAAATTGCTAGAAATGCTTGGCTTGTATTAATGGAAGCTGTACCTGAAAAGTTCGATACAGATAAAGTGATTGCTGACATGAAAAGTATAAAAGGGATTGATGATGTTCATGAATTTCATTTGTGGAGCATAACCACAGAACATTTTTCCTTGAGTGCCCATGTTGTACTGAGTAGTCAATCAGAGATTGAATCGTATGAAGTAATAAATAATGTTTCTAAATTATTGGAAAATAAACACAATATCAAGCACACAACATTACAAATTGAAAACCTTAGTATCAATAGTCACTCTAAGACGTATTATGAAAATTTGAAATCATAAATATTGAGTGTTTGCAGAAACTTAATTTATTGAATGTTTGTTTATATAGACAGAAAAAAGTACAACGTTTAAACAAGCTTTCGTATCGCGCTATAGAAACGTACTAAGTCTTTTTATAAAATATGATTATTTTGAAGGCCCATACATCTTCTTAGTTTTAATTTGTTAAAATACACTATATAATTTTAAGCAATAACTAAGAAAGGTGTATATGATGGGTCAATATCAAATTACGAAACCATTAAACAATAATGTTATTATTTGTATGCATCAAAAACGTGAAGTGGTCCTTATCGGCAAAGGGATTGGGTTCAATAAGAAACCAGGGATGGTTGTTGATGATGAGACAATGATAGAAAAAGTTTATGCGTTAGAACAGAAAAAGCAACAAGAACATTATAAAGCACTTATTGAACAAGCTGATGATTCTGTCATTCAAGCGATTATTGAGGCAATTAATATGATTACTAGCACAGATTTAGAAATTGATGATAATCGTTTAATTGTAGCATTAACCGACCACATTATATTTGCATATAAACGATTAAAGCAAAATCAATACATTAATAACCCTTTTGCAATCGAAACGAGACATCTATACCCTGAAGCTTATAAAATAGCTGCTTCGGTTATCTATAAACTCAATTCGGTATTGTCACTCCAATTTCCAGAAGATGAGGTTGGTTTTATAGCACTACATATTGCATCTAATATGGAAAAACTAACAATGAGCGAAATGACTAAAATTAATGATTTAATCAGTAAATGTATTCAAATTGTGGAGCATGATTTACATCAACCTATTGATACGACATCTGTACAATATCAGAGATTTATTAGACATATTCAATTTTTAATTAGAAGACTGAGCATAGGCGAAACGATCAAGTCGCAAACCGAATTTGAAAAGATGTTGAAAGCGCATTATCCGCTGTGCTATAATGTTGCTGTCAAGATAATGAAAATGATGCAAAAACAGTTAGGTGTCACAGTATATGAAGCAGAAGTTATTTATTTAACGTTACATATCAGCCACTTAACACAACAATAAATAAGCACGTGTAACTGATTCGATCAGGCATGAGTACTTAGACAGAGCAAAAGCTCAGTTTATTTACTCATGCCCTTTTTTGTGTCTTTAACCTTGTTTTGACGCAATATATAGGAACTTATAATGTATTATGCTTTTGTACATAAACGTTATATAGTTTCTTGAAAATGGAGGATACTAAATGATGTGGAAGAAATTTTTTGGTCAGCTTCAACGTATTGGTAAGGCTTTAATGTTACCTGTGGCCATCTTACCAGCAGCGGGTTTATTGTTGGCTTTTGGAACAGTTTTGCAAGGAGAAGTTTTACAATCTTACCTTCCATTTATTAAAGCAGATGGGTTTCAACATGTTGCACAAATGATGGAAGGTGCAGGGGTTGTCATTTTCGATAATTTACCAATGATTTTTGCATTAGGTGTGGCTATTGGTTTAGCTGGCGGAGATGGTGTAGCTGCGATTGCTGCATTTGTAGGATTTATGATTATGAATAAAACCATGGGAGCATTTTTAGGTATTACAGCAGATAATGTCAGTGATGCTGCTAGTGGTTATGCAAATGTATTAGGCATTCCTACCTTACAGACAGGTGTGTTTGGTGGGATTATCATTGGTGCACTTGCTGCATGGTGTTATAACAAATTCTATAATATTTCATTGCCAAGTTATTTAGGGTTTTTTGCTGGTAAACGTTTTGTGCCGATTATGATGGCAACGTGTTCTTTCATTCTTGCATTTCCAATGGCATGGATTTGGCCAACCATTCAATATGGTTTAAATGCATTCAGTGAAGGTCTCTTAGAATCAAATACAGGAATAGCAGTATTTTTATTTGGTTTTATTAAACGTTTGTTAATACCATTTGGTTTACATCATATTTTTCATGCACCTTTCTGGTTTGAGTTTGGGAGTTTTAAAAATGCGGCTGGACAAATTATTCATGGAGATCAGCGAATTTTTATTGCTCAAATCACTGAAAATGTACCACTGACAGCTGGTAAATTCATGGGTGGAGAGTTCCCAGTAATGATGTTTGGACTACCTGCTGCTGCTCTAGCAATTTATCATTCAGCGAAGAAAGAAAATCGTAAAGTGGTTGGTGGTCTGATGTTATCAGGTGCCTTAACATCATTCCTTACGGGTATTACAGAACCGTTGGAATTTTCATTCTTATTTGTAGCGCCGCTCTTGTTCTTTATTCATGCGGTGCTAGATGGATTTGGCTTCTTAATTATGTACTTATTGAATGTACATTTAGGCTATACCTTCTCAGGTGGATTTATTGATTTCTTACTGTTGAACATCTTACCTAATAAGACAGCTTGGTGGCTTGTTATTCCAGTAGGCTTAGTTTATGCAGTGCTTTATTACTTTATATTTAGATTTATTATCAAAAAATTAAATTATAAAACGCCTGGTAGAGAAGATAAAGAAATGCAAAATAATTCTGTATCAGTGAGTGAGCTACCGTTTAAAGTTTTAGATGCGATGGGTGGGAAAGACAATATTAAACACCTTGATGCATGTATTACACGTTTGAGAGTAGAAGTTAATGAAAAAGCTCAAGTAGATGTTGAGGGTTTGAAACAGCTAGGTGCTTCAGGCGTACTAGAAGTAGGGAATAATATGCAGGCAATTTTTGGACCAAAATCAGATCAAATTAAACATGATATGGCACAAATTATCGCTGGTAATATTACAAAACCAGAGGAGACAACGATTGAAAGTGAAGCTATGAATGAATCAGTTACAGTCGAAAGTGAAACGATTTATGCACCACTTAAAGGTCGTACAGTACCGTTAAATGAAGTGCCAGACCAAGTATTTAGTGATAAATTAATGGGTGATGGTCTTGCGATTTATCCAGATAATGGAGAGGTTGTGGCACCATTTGATGGCACAGTGGAGTTAGTCTTCCCTACCAAACATGCGATAGGTTTAAAATCTGAATCAGGTGTAGAAGTGTTAATTCACTTTGGTTTAGAGACTGTTGGATTGCAAGGGGAAGGTTTTACAGTACATGTAGATTCTGGAGAGACGATTGTAAAAGGTCAATCACTTATGACTGTAGATTTAGACTATATTAAAACGCATGCGAAAAGTGACATTACGCCTATTATCGTAACTAATTCAGGAGAACACGAGATTAAAACAACACATGACGGTGCAGTTGACATAGGAGAAGTGTTAATTAAATTATAATATATATAAAACCTCTTAATTCACAATATAGTGCAATTAAGAGGTTTTTGTGTGTATATACGAGTATTAGTTTTATTATCCAGTTAATTAATCTCCGATAATCATATTATCTATTAAACGTGCTTTGCTGAATTTTACTGCAAGGGAAATGAAAATTTTTCCATTAATGTGAGTGATTGCTTCTAATTCTGGATAACTATATATAGCTACTGTTTCTATATTACCGGATGTATGCTGTTTAATATAAGTTTTGGCTATGTCTATTAATTTGGCACAATTACGTTCTCCTTGAAGGTATTGTTCATTGGCTAACTGTAAACTTTTATATAGTGCTGGCGCTTCTTGTCGTTCTGTAGGCGCCAAATAAACATTGCGTGAACTTTTAGCGAGACCGTCTGATTCACGTACTGTATTAACACCAATGATATCTATTGGGTGATTAAAATCTACGGCCATTTTTTCAACGATAGCTAGTTGCTGCGCATCTTTTTTGCCGAAATACGCACGATGTGGTCGAATAATATTAAATAATTTGTTAACAACTGTGATGACACCATTGAAATGGCCAGGGCGTTGTGCACCTTCTAAAACAGTGGCGAGTCTACCAGCATTTAACGTTATCGTGGGTTTTTCTGGGTACATCTCTTCTACTGTAGGATAAAAGATATAGTCTACACCAACAGACGCTGCCTTAATTTTATCTTGGTCTATATTTCTAGGGTACGCATCAAAATCTTCATTTGGTCCAAATTGTAATGGATTTACAAAAATACTGATGATTGTAATGTCATTTTCCTTTACTGATTGTGACATCATTTCTAAATGACCTTCGTGTAAAGCCCCCATCGTTGGAACAAAGCCGAGGGACTGATTGTTTTTTATTAAATTTGTACTTATTTTACTCATTTCTTTGATAGATGTAATTAATGTTGTCATTCTGATACCTCATCCATAATTTGTTTTTTATAAGTGTGTGAAACATCAGGAAATATTTCGTTTTTGACTTCTTTATGATATTGCATTAAAGCAGTTATGCCACTGGAAAAATCTCCATATTGCTTTACGAATTTGGCTTGATGTGGAACTTCATAATTGAGTACATCATGATAGACCAATACTTGTCCATCAGTATCTTTACCTGCACCTATACCAATCACTGGGATGTCTAAATTTTTGGTGATTTGTGCAGCTAAATCACTCGGAACAGCTTCTAAAACGAGCATGATAGCGCCAGCTTGTTGTACAGCGTAAGCATCGTTTATGAGTTGTTGTGCGGTTTCTTTTGTATTGGCTTGCATCTTATATCCAGTGATACCAACACTTTGTGGGGTAAGTCCTAAATGTGAAACGACTGGTATACCGATGTTCTGGCAATTGTTTATAAAATCAATTAAATGTGCGCCCTCGACTTTAATTGCATTTGCATTTGTTTGCTTGTATAAATTTATAGCATTTTCTAAATCAAAGTGTTCACTAATACCAACAGCACCAAAAGGAACATCAACAATCATAAAGGTATTAGGGGCACCGCGACGCACTGCTTTCGCATGATGGATCATATCTGACATCGTTACTTGAACCGTACTTTCATAACCTAACACCGTCATACCCAAAGAATCTCCAACTAAAAGAGTATCGATTTGTGCAGTTTCTGCTTGTTTTGCACTAGGGTAATCATAAGCTGTAACCATTGAAATTTTATTAGCATGCTGTTTCATATCTATTAAATGCTTTAATGTTAACAATTATACTCAACTCCGTTGTCTAAATATTTTTATATTTAATCATATAGTAACGAATGTATTCGAAAAATAAAATTAATTTAGTAATTTAATACATCTTTTTATACTAGATAAATAAATTAAAAAGTTTCATACGAGAAAAAAGAGGTTACAATTACAAATAATATTAGGTGTGTAATACATATTAGTTTATAATAACTAGTAAATAATAAATGAAATGTACAATATAAATGATTAGTTTTTAAATTTATTAAGGCAAACGATATAAATACTACACTATAGGTATGAAAATGAGGGGAAATCATGATATATACAATAACAAGCACATTACCACCAGTACATGGAGGTAGAACTAAGGCATTGCTAAGTCGAATAAAATTAATAGATAGTGAATTAGGGATCAAAAGTAAAATTGTAACAACGAATTATAATGCCAATTACCCATCTGTTTATGAAAAGTTTATAAACGAGGAAAAAGTGACAGAGCATACAGAATTTGAAAATATATACGATTGGTTAAGTGGCTTCAAACTATTAGAAATACCGAAGACTAAATTTAAAAAACAACCTAAATATCAAACGATGAACCGTGAACTCAAAGGATTGGAAAGTAAAAGTTTTAATGGTGGCAATGTCATGAGATATTATAAAAATGGTGATTACGTATTGTACAGAAAATATTATAACAATAGTAATATAGTTCAATTTGAAGATTTTATGTCATCTATTAGTAAAAAACGATTAGAACGTTGGGAATACAATAAAATTGGTCAATTGCATAGAAAGATTTTTTACACACATAACCCTTTTTCAAAATTATGTGAGCTCTACTTTGATACACAAGGCGTTATATATTGTAAAAAGTTTTTTAATACAGAACAAGAAAGTTTAGATTATATCCAACTTTATAAAAATGATAGACCTTATTTATCCTTCAGTAGTGAAAAAGCCTTATTTAAATATTATTTTGACCATCGCTTCAGTGATGGTGATGTGGTATTTAATGATGCCAGACTTTTAGATGAACCATTATTAAATCAAACACATGCAACTAAAAATATTTTGGTTTTTCATAATAGTCATTTGAATGGACAACAAATGAAAGGTTCATATAAATTTGCGTTAAATCATTCTGAAAAAGTAGAAAAATATTTAATATTAACTGAAAAGCAAAAAGAAGATATTATTAGCCAAGTTACATTAGATGAAAGACAATTATCAGTAATCCCACATTCGATTAAAACATATAAATCACATGCAAACGAAAATAAATTAGACCGATTTATTTTTATAGGTAGATTAGGTCTTCAAAAAAAAGTAGACCATTTAATTAAAGCGTATAAACAATTTTTAGATTATGGGTATGATACGAAATTATCCATTTTTGGTATGGATGAAGATGGACAGAAAAAGGTGTTGTTGGATTTAATTGATCAATTTGGTATTCAAGATAAAGTAGACATCAATGATTTTACGAATAATCCTTTGAAAGAATTTCAACAATCAAAAGCTTCACTTTTAACAAGTAAATTTGAAGGATTTGGCTTAACAGTAATGGAGAGTATCGAAGTCGGTTGTCCAGTCATTGCTTATGATGTTAGGTATGGTCCGTCAGAGATTATAAATCATGGTACGAATGGATATCTCGTTGAGCCGGATAATATTAAAGCATTTGCTGATTGTATGGCTAAAATAATAGATGAACCATTTAATTGCGTACAGACGAGATCAGAGCTTAGTCATGATAAAGCCGTAGAAAATTATAAAAAGTTATTTCAAGACATCGGGCATACTAAATAATATAATTTTTACCCGTGGCTCTCTAACATATTTAGTAATCAGTGCGTATCTGCTTGCATATTTTATAAAATACAGAATGTACGATAAAACAGTTGTCATTGCTTAACCACAGCAGGGTAACTGTTTTTATAATGTTGTTTTTCATTTTGAAGGTTGATAGTTGTGTTTTGAAATATTAATAAATTCAATAAAATACTTGTCTCTTATATACAGCGTGTTATATTAATGTTAATTGCAATTGTTTTTAAAACTATTTCATTGTTCGTCAATATTTGTTTTGATTATACTTTTTAAAAAGGAGTAACAATGAATAAATTTAAATTATTGATTATCATGTTGTGTTTAGTCTTAGTTGGATGTTCTGCTCAAGACAATGAATCTGAGCATAAAGACAGTAAAAATCATGAAAAACAGCAAAGTAACAATAGTGAAAATAAGCATCATAAAGAAGTGAAGCATGGTGTAACGTATATTGATGATATTTTAATTGTGAACAAAGATATTTCGTTACCAGAACATTTTGATCCTGGAGAAAATAAAGAAGCGCGTGATGCATTACAGAAACTTTTAAATGATGGTAATAATCGAGGATTTCAATTATCAAATGCCAGTGGTTTCAGAAGTTATCAAAGCCAAGAACAGTTATTTGATCAATATGTTCAAAGAGATGGAGAAGAAGCAGCCAATAAATACAGTGCGAAGCCAGGCCATTCAGAACATCAAACTGGACTGACATACGATATCGTTTCTGAGAACACAGATACCAACTTTAAAACTTCTTTTGGTAAGACTAAGGAAGGGCAGTGGCTCAAAGATAATGCTTACAAGTACGGTTTTATCATCAGATATCCGAAGAATAAAACGCATATTACAGGTTACCAATATGAACCGTGGCATATCAGATATGTTGGGAAAGATACAGCTAAAAAATTATATAAAAGTAATGAAACATTAGAAGAGTACTTAAACCTATATCCAAAAAAATAAGATTAAACTTGAAGTGTGCTTGATTATTTAATATAAATTTTTAGAGAGGAATGGTCATCATTGTTTAAGAAATTAGGTGTGGTGATGCTAAGTTGGTTGCTTACGTTAACTGCTATTGCACCAATAGCTACAATAACTGCTGAAACAGAAAAATCAGCGAGTCCTAAGCAAAGTGTTAAATACAAACCAGAAAGTGTTAGCGTGACAGCTCAAACAGGTCAAATTTTATATCAAGATAAAGCGGGAAAAGTAACTGATCCAGCTTCTTTGACTAAAATGATGACGATGTATTTGACATTAGATGCGATAGAAAACGGTGATATAAAAGGTACAGACAAAATAAAAATCACTTCAGATTATGCAAATATGTCTGTATTACCTGATTTAGCTAGTGTACCTTTAGAGAGAGGAAAGTCTTACTCTATTAATCAATTTCTTAGACAAATCACTTTAGAATCAAGCAATGCAGCTACACTTATTTTGGGTGAGAAGGTGAGTGGTTCAACATCAAAATTCACAGATGAAATGAACCATAAAGCGAAAAAACTCGGTATGGACCATACGCATTTTGTGAATCCTACAGGTGCAGATAATCATCTTTTACAGCAATATGCTCCAAAGCAATATCAAAAAGAGCGCAAAACACAAACTACTGCAGATGATATGACCATTCTAATGCAAAATATATTAAAAGAGCATCCTAAGATTTTAAAATATAGTTCTAAAACAACAGATAAACAATTTGGAACAGAATTAAAAACAAAAAATATTTCTTTAAAGGGACAACGATTTGAATTAAAAGGTGCAGATGGATTGAAAACAGGAACAAGCGATGAAGGTTATAGTTTAGCGTTAACAAGTAAACGTAATGGTTTACGTCTCAATGAAGCGATACTCAATGTGAAACCATTTCCAAGTATGAAAGCTAAAAATGCACGCCATAAAATTGCTAATGCCATTATGAATAAACAATTTAACAAATATGAATATCGAAAAGTGTTAAGTGAAGGAGAACACGAAATTAACGGAAAAAAGTACCAAGTTAAGCAAGATTTATATGATGTAGTTCCTAAAAAAATGGATCAGTTAAAGTTTAATGTGAATAAAGAAGGCAAAGTATATGTAGCCTATAAGCGTCAATTTATTAAAGGTACACATGCGCCTCAAGTAGATGCCACAGTTAAAAAAGACGACAATAAATTTACTGCATTTTTCAAAAATTTGTTCAGTAAAGATGCGCATAAAATTTCCCAATATAATCTATGAATTATAAACAAATCATTCAATTTATCTGCTGATACCACGACTTAATTGTGGCATGTGTCAGCAGATTTTTTGTCATAAAGTCCGCTAAATCTAATAAATTGGTGTTCATTTCAACCATATTCACTGGGTAATAATTGCTTAAAAACGTATTAAGACTTATGGTAGAAGGGTATAGGAGGTTTTATGAATGCGTAAAAAATTCATTAATGCATCAATTTATAAGTATGATGAAGCTTCAGAAATTTTAGTTGAAAACGGTAAGTTTAAAGCATTTGGCAAGAATCTTGATGAAGCGGATGAAGTGATTGATTTAGAAGGTGCTTTAGTTTTGCCACCATATGTTGATGCTCATCTTCATCTAGATTATTATTTTACAGGACAAAATCCTCAAATTAAAAACACATCTGGAACATTGTTTGAGGCTATTGATTTATGGAATGATTATAAAAAAGGCACTACAAAAGAAGAAATGAAATCGCGTATGCGTCAAGCAGTCAACGACGTAGCGAGCTACGGAACACAATATATTCGTGCTCAAACGGATTGTACAGATCCTGATTTAACAGGTATCAAAGCAGCGCTTGAAGTAAGGGATGAATTGAAAGATAATATTACGATTCAGGTTGTGGCATTTCCTCAAAATGGTATGTATGCTTTTGAAGAGCAAGGTAAAACAGGCCGTGATTTAATTGAAGAAGCCTTAAAATTAGGTGCAGATTGTGTCGGTGGTATTCCACACAATGAATGGAGTCCAGAAGCAGGAGCGAAATCAATTAAAGAAATCGTTAGACTCGCTATCCAATATGATAAATTAATTGATGTACACTGTGATGAAACAGATGACGTACAAGCGCGTTTCTTAGAAATATTAAATGCAGAAGTGATGAAACAAGGTTATGGAAATGCTACGACAGCTTCACATACTTGTTCATTTGGTTCAGCTGATGATGCTTATGCATTTCGAATGATGGGGCTATTTCGCCAATCAGGTTTAAACTTTGTCTCTTGCCCAACTGAAAATTTATATTTACAAGGCAGACAAGATAGTTATCCTAAAAGAAGAGGATTAACACGTGTCAAAGAGTTTGTAGATAATGCTATTAATGTGGCTTTTGGTCAAGATTCAATTGTTGATTTATGGTACCCATCGGGATCAGGTAATTTAATGAATATTTTAGACAATGGCTTGCATGCCACACAATTAATGCGAGAAGAAGATTTTCCACGTAATTTCGATTTAATTACTTATAACGGTGCAAAATTAATGCATTTAGATGAAGTTTACGGTTTATCAGAAGGCAAGCCAGCAAACTTTATCGTGTTGGATGCACCAAATGTATTTGAAGCGCAACGTCGACGTGTTGACTGTCTTGCTTCGATACGTAATGGTGAATATCTATTTAGAAAAGAAAAGCCGAAATATACAACTGCATTAGATATTGATCGCCAAACAAAACAATACTTGTAATTGCATCATATACGATAAAATGCTGAGACGATAGGAAGTCTCAGCATTTTTATCTGTATTCATATTGATTGCATTGAAATGCGTATTCTATGAAACTATAATGACGCTCCATTCGTTGAGATAATATTTTTGTACCATTCAAAAGAATCTTTTTTCATACGTTTCATACTTCCGTTACCATAGTTATCTTGATCAACATAAATGTAGCCATAACGTTTTGACATCTCGCTTGTAGACATTGAAATCAGATCGATAGGCGCCCAAGAGAGATAGCCTATTAAGTCCACACCATCTTCGACAGCTTTTTTTGCTTCAGCCATATGTTTACTTAGATAGTCTATGCGATAGTCATCGTGAATTTTTCTATCAACAACTTCATCAACTGCACCTAAGCCGTTTTCAACTATAAATAATGGCACTCTATAGCGATCCCACAATTCATTTAAAACAATTCTTAAGTCGATTGGATCAATTTGCCAACCCCAATCAGAAGCTTCTAAGTAAGGGTTTTTTAAACTGTTCATCAAGTTGCCCTGAGTTGTTTGTCCTTCTGGAGCCACAGATGACAACATCGACATATAATAGCTAAATGATAGATAGTCAACTGTATGTTGTTTAATGATATCTAAATCATTATCTTGAATATCTAATTCAATGCCGTTATCTGTTAAAAATTGTTTGTAAAAATTAGGATATTCCCCTCTAACCTGTACGTCAGTATACATTAAATTCATTTGGTCTTCTTGTTGTGCTTTTAATACATCTTGTGGATTACAAGTATATGGATAATGTTTCATCCTTGCGATCATACAACCCATTTGTGCACTTGGGTCAATCTCTTTTAATTTTTGAGTAGCTAACGCTGATGCTACAAACTGATGATGAAGTGCTTGATACGAAGCTGCAATAGGATGATCTAATTTATCTGAAATGATACCGGCTCCTGTAAAAGGTGAGATATTAATCACATTGATTTCGTTAAATGTTATCCAATATTTTACATCATTTTTATAACGATTGAAGACCGTTTCGGCATAGTGAACAAAATGATCAACGACCTTACGATTAATCCAACCATTATATTTTTCAGTTAAACCAAAAGGTGTCTCATAATGGCTTAAAGTTACAACAGGTTCAATATTATATGATTTTAATGTTTTAAACACATCATCATAAAATGCAAGCCCCGCTTCGTTTGGCTCATTTTCGTATCCCTTTGGAAAAATACGTGACCAATTGATAGACATTCTAAATGCTTTAAATCCCATTTCAGCAAATAACTTAATATCTTCTTTATAGTTATGATAAAAATCTATACCAACACGTTTAGGGAAGTGGCCTTGGTACTGACCTGATTTAACTTTATCAATGAAATCTGATGTTACTTCCATATGATTATCACCTGTGCGTTGACTTTTAGGAACATATTCTGAAAAGTCAGCACTCGACAAACCTTTACCATCAATGTTAAATGCGCCTTCTATTTGGTTAGCTGCGGTTGCGCCACCCCATAAAAAATTCTTTTTAAAACCTTTAATATTTTCCATGTTAAATACCTCACTCACTTTTTTTGAATTAGTATGATAAATTTTCGCCATTACTTTGAATAACCTTTTGATACCAATAGAATGAATCTTTACGGTATCTATTTAATGAACCATTTCCTTGATTGTCTCTATCAACATAAATAAAACCATAACGTTTTTTCATTTCTCCACTACCTGCTGAAACTAAATCTATACAACCCCATGAAGTATATCCAAGGAGTGGGACGCCATCTTTTACCGCTTCGATCATTTGATTTAAGTGGTCACTTAAATATTTAATTCTATAAGTATCATGAATACTGCCATCATCTTCAAGTCTATCAATTTCACCTAAGCCATTTTCTACGATGAATAAAGGTTTTTGATAGCGGTCATATATTTGATTCATTGTCACGCGTAATCCTACGGGATCAATTTGCCAGCCCCAATTTGATGCTTCTAAGTATGGATTTTTAAGAGAAGCAAAAGCATTACCAGCTTCTTTGTTTTGGTTGATTTCATCATCACCGCTTTCAAGTCGGCTTGAATAATAAGAAAATGAAATATAGTCCACTGTGTATTGTTTTAAAATTTCATCATCACCAGTTTGTTTATCGATGGAAACATCTAAATCTTCAAACATACGTTTACTATAGTTAGGGTATTCACCACGAGTTTGAACATCTATAAAGATATATTGTTCTCGATTTTTAGAAAGTGCAGCCATCACATCATTTGGATGAGACGTATTTGGATATACATCACCAGCAGCCAACATACAACCTATTTGATTTGTATCGTCAATTTCTTTAGCGATTTTCGTGGCTAAGCTTGATGCGATAAGTTGATGATGTGCGGCTTGGTACATAACCTGGTTTTTATTTTCATTATCTGGAATAATTAAGCCACCACCAATATAAGGAATGTGTAAAATCATGTTAATTTCATTATGCGTAATCCAATACTTAACTTGGTTACTATATCGCTTAAATAGGACAGTTGCGTAATTTAAAAAGAAATCTACGGTTTTACGGTTATACCATCCACCATAATTTTTAGCTAAATAATATGGTGTATCAAAATGATTGATTGTAACAATGGGCTCAATACCATATTTTTCTAAAGTTTCGAAGATTTTATCATAAAAAGCCAAGCCTTTTTGGTTTGGTTCTGTTTCATCACCATTTGGAAAAATTCTTGGCCAAGAGATTGAAAAGCGTAATGCTTTAAAACCCATTTCGGCGAATAATTTGATATCTTCTTCATAATGGTGATAAAAGTCGATCGATTGATGACTAGGATAAAAATCAAAAGTGTTATTCAGTCCTTTAGCTGGGTTGAATAGTGGTTCTTTACGCGCTTCTCCTGCTGGTAGTAGGTCTACCAAACTAAGCCCTTTACCATTTTTATCGTACGCACCTTCAACTTGGTTCGCGGCGATAGCGCCACCCCATAAAAAATCTTTGCCTAATACTGACATGATATTGCCTCCTTATATTTAATAAATGACAGAAATTAATGAATCTCTTTCTTTAACTGTTTGTTGTTCTTCTATCACAACGTCTTTGGTTGCGTTTGTGTTTGTTACTACTATCATTACAGTGTCATCATATGCATTTTCTTGTATTTTTTGTGAGTCAAACTGTATAAGTGGCTGGTTGACTGTAACTGTATCTCCTTGGCTTACGAGTGGCTTAAAACCTAAGCCGTCTAGTTTCACGGTATCGATGCCGATATGGATAAGCAATTCTGTACCATTTTTGGATTTTAAGCCGATTGCATGACCAGTAGGGAATAAACTTTCTACTGTTGCCTCAAATGGTGCAATAATCGTATCAGATGATGGTTTAATAGCAATCCCTTTGCCCATTGCAAGAGATGAGAATACAGGGTCATCTACAAGTTCAAGGTTTTTCATTTCACCAGAGACAGGAGATACAATAAAATCATCTTTTGGTTCAGTAATAGCTTCATCAACTGAAGCGCTTGATGCATTATTTTTGGCATCATCCTTTTGTTGTTCTGATTCTGGTGCAGTAGCTTGGACTTCTTGTTCATTTTTATCAGAGTGCACAAGATACCCAACGATACTACCCACTAATACGGCTAACAATGAAGCGATAATAGTTGCCCAGAATGCAAAGTTCAATCCACTTTCTCCAATAAACGTAGTATAACCAAAGATACCAAGGCCTCCCATAAAATACATTTTGGTACCTGCGAAACCTATGAACCCACTAAATAATCCACTAATGATACAGCTATAAATAAAGAGTTTTTTTCTTGGTAAAGTAACACCGTAAATTGCAGGCTCTGTTACACCAAAAATGCCAGATATAGCTGCTGGTAAAGATATCGATTTTAGTTTAGTATTTTTAGTTTTTAAGAAAAGCCCAATAACGATTCCAGTTTGAGCAAATGAAGCGGCGAATATTAAGGGGTTAATGATATCGTAACCAGACGTAGAAACATTATTGATCATAATTGCAACCAGACCCCAATGAATACCAAATATGACAAAGACTTGCCAAAATGCACCTAATAGCAAACCGGCTAATATAGGACTTAAGCCATAGATGTTTATTGCTCCTGAACCAATCCAATTAGCAACCCATGAAGATATTGTTCCGATTACGATAAATGTTATCGGAACAATGATTAGCAAGGTGAAAAATGGGACAAAGAATGTTTTGACAACATCAGGAATAATACGTTTTAATTTTCTTTCCAAAATACTCGCAAAATAGATAGCTACTATAATAGGAATAACACTAGATGTATAATTCATAGAAATTACTGGAATTCCTAAAAAAGATAAATTTGATTCGACTTCAAAAATTGTTCCACCGAAAAGTGTATGTGCGCCTTTTGCTCCAAACTCCATTGCAGAAACTAAGGTTGGATACACAATTGCTGCACCGATAGCCATGCCAATAAAATGATTGGAACCAAACTTTTTGGCAGCAGTAAAACCTAAAAATACTGGGAAGAAATAGAATAACGCGCCACCTAATGCAAATAATATTTGATATGTTCCAGATGATTCTGTTAACCAGCCAAGTGCTAAGAATAATGCAGCAAAACCTTTAATCATCCCAGCAGCTGCAAGAATACCAAGAATCGGTTGGAAGATACCTGAGATTAAATCAATAAATCGATTTAATATGTTACCTGATCCTTTCTCTTGTGATTGATCATCACTAGCTGAATCAAGATGAGTCACTTTAGTAATTGCATCGTAAACATCAGGAACATGATTACCAATCACAACCTGGTATTGTCCGCTAGATTGCATAACTGTTACAATTTCATCATGATTTTTTAAAAATTCTGTATCGGCTTTGCTCTCATCTTTTAGTTTGAAGCGTAAGCGTGTAATACAATGTGTAAGCGAGTTGATGTTTTCTTCACCACCAACTTTTCCAACAATTTCTTGTGCTAAATTTTCATATTTCATTGGTTCATTCACCTCAATTTTTAATTAGTTTCCTAGCTACATCATGTTTTTGAATGTTATTTTGAGTGGCCACTCAATGAAATTAAAGCAGTTTGAAAACAAGTAATAAGCTAAAAAATAAAAAAACCCAGAATAATACACATACGTCCCTACACAAAAGGTTCGTAATGCATTACTCTGGGTTTTGCCTACTTAAAGTTACAACCCCAAACGTTGATAGCAACGTCAAAAGTAACAATATATAAGTTTAAACACAGTATAGTCTCTATAAAAATAAATGTCAACGCTTACATTTACTATTTTAACAGTCTTGCGATATGCAAGATTAAATAAACACGTTCATCTTTAGATATTTTGTGGTTATAATGTTTGAATAAAAAATCTGCTATTTTATCGACACAAACATCGGATTTAGCATACTTTTGTTTTAAAACATCAAGTAAGTTTTCATCTGTAACTTCACTTAAAGACTGTTGATTAATTAGCCTTTGGCTAAAAAACTTAAGGTGTGTCATAAATCTAGAATAATTGAGTTCATCTTCGTTGATAGAGAGATTGAAATGATAACGAACAATATCAACAATACTTTTAGTGATTTTAGTAATTTCATAAATATTTGCAATATTTTCATCTAAACTAGCATTCACAATATGCATAGCAATAAATCCAATTTCATCTTTTGGCAACGTTACATTGAAATATTGATTGATTTTGTGTAATCCATCACGGGCTACGTCATATTCTTTGGGGTAAAGCGTGCGTATTTCATAAAGTAATGGATTTTTGATATCAAAACCTTCATGTGTGCGTTCGATGGCATAATTTATATGGTCAGTTAATGCGATATATATCGATTCTGAAATAGGTGAATCATAAAGTTTATTAGCTTCTTTAATGATTTGTTCGCTGACTAAAAGGACATCTTGATTGATTTCATCTAATAAAGTTAACATGCGTTCTTGATCTTGACTTGTTAAGCGAAACACTTTTTCAATTTTATCACGTTCTAATTGTTGGCCGTTTTTCTTACCAAATGCTAAGCCGTTTCCCATGACGATGCGCTCATTCCCATTAATTTTAGATAGCACAACGTTATTATTTAATATTTTAGTAATTTTCATAATAAAACATTCCCTTAGTTATATGATTTCGAATGCTTACATATTAAATATAGTTGAGAAGGTGTTCAATAGTCAAAATTTATTCTTTAATCTTATTATGAAATTTTATTTTAGTAGGAAAAAAGTTTGTATTAATATAAAAATTATAAAAAGCGAGCACAGTTTAAGTGCTCGCTTTTTGCTTATCTTTTTTAAATTTTAATAATCTCAATGAATTTAAAATAACTAGGATAGCAGCTCCAGTGTCACTTAGAACAGCTAACCATAAAGTTAATAACCCAGGAAATACCAATATAAAAGCAATCAATTTGATAATTACTGAAAAGTAAATATTTTGCTTAATAATTGTTTTAGCTTTTTTACTAATTGAGATAGATTTTGGAAGTTGTTGTAAGTTATCTGACATTAAAACAATATTTGCTGTTTGCATTGCGGTATCAGAACCAACGCCTCCCATAGCAATTCCTACATCACTTTGAGCAAGTGCAGGTGCATCATTGATACCATCGCCAACCATACCAACTCGATAACCACGTTTTTGTAAATCTTCAATTGCTGATAATTTATCTTTAGGCATTAATTTTGCATAAGTTTCGCGAATGCCTGCAAGAGCTGCAATTTTGTTTGCGGTCTCTTGATTATCACCAGTTAACATAACGGTATTTTTAATGTTGTATTTTTGCAACTGATGAATAGTTGCTTTTATGTTTTCTCTTAATGGATCTTCTATAGTGATCAAACCATAAAAGGTCGTCGTAGAGGATATGATAATGATGGTGTAACCTTGTTTTTCATAATCACTAAACATTGATGCATGCGTTTTGATTTTAGGATTGATAGTCTCAATTAAGCTTTGATTTCCGGCGTAAACGGTTTGATTATCTATTTTACCTTTTATACCTTTGCCAGTCATATTTTCAAAATCACTAACATGTTTTGGTGTAATATTTAATTTAGAGGTGTAGTCAACAATAGCTTTACTGATAGGATGTGTTGAATAAGCTTCCAAGCTAAGTGCAAGCTGTAATAATGTTTGTACATCACTTTCCATATGTTTAACAGCTGTTACCTTAGGTTTTCCTTCAGTGAGTGTTCCTGTTTTATCAAATGCTATTGCATTTAAAGAACCTAATGCTTCTAAATAATTACCACCTTTAATAAGTACACCATTTTTTGCCGCGTTACCGATTGCCGTCACTATAGCAACAGGCGTTGAAATGACTAACGCACATGGACAAGCGATGACGAGTAACTCTAGTCCTTTATAGAACCATTCACCCCAGGAGCCTAATGTAAGCATAGGTGGTATGAGCATTACTAATAGTGCTAATACAAAAGCAACAGGTGTGTAAATTTCTGAAAACTTGTCTATAAACGCTTGTGCAGGTGCTTTATTTTCTTGTGCTGCTTCTACCATCTCAATGATTTTTGAAAGTGTTGTATCTTCTACTAATGTAGCAACTTTAATTTTTAATGTACCATTTTCATTAATAGAACCAGCATAAACATCATCATTCGTCGTTTTATCAACAGGTATAGATTCTCCGGTAATAGGTGATTGATTTAAGCTAGACGTTCCTTCAGTAATGGTGCCGTCTAATGGTATGCGTTCTCCAGGTTTCACAAGAATAATATCGCCAACGTGAATCTCATGTAAGTCTTTAGAGATAATACCTTTTTGGGTATATAAGTTGGCAGTATTAGGTGTTAATTCCATGAGTGATTGAATGGAGTTTCTTGTTTTATCTATCGAAATTGTTTGTAATAAAGTACCAATTGTGAATAGGAAAATAACAATAGCACCTTCGAAAAATTCACCTATCAGCATAGCACCAATAACTGCGACAGTCATTAAAACGTTCATATCCAAACTTTTAGATTTTAGTGAATAAAATGCACTTTTAAATGGTTTAAGTCCGCTAACCAATATGGCAACTGTATATAAAATATTAGAAATTTCAATTGGTAGTGATGTTATTGACATTAATAGTCCAAGTAAAATGAATGCGGCAGAAATGATGGGTTTGATAAATAATCTTAACTTCTGATCATTATCTTTTTTATTATTTTGTAAAATTGCAGTATAACCAATTTTCGCTACTTCTTTTATTATATTTTTTTCATTTTGTCCATCCATACTGGCTTGTAGTTTTCCTGTAGAAAAGTTAACTTGTGCATCTTTAACATACGGGAGGTTCAACACATGCTTTTCAACGGTTTTAGCACAGTTCCCACAGTCCATGCCTTTGATAATAAAAGTGGTTTGTGTTGATTGTGATTGAGTGTTTTGAATCCCATAACCTAGTTTTTCGACTGTTTTTACAATTTGGTTAGTCGTATCTGTAGTACTCACTTCTGCTGTTAATTTGCCAGTAGAGAAGTTAACTTTTGGATTATAAACATCATCTAATGGTAAGAGTGCTTTTTCTATCGTTGTGGCACAAGAACTACAATCGATACCATTAACTTGAAAAGTAAATTTCTGTAATGTATCGGATTCGTTTGTTATATTTTCCGACACTTTTTCATTGTTCGTATTTTGACAAGTGTTAGTGCAACAAACATCAGACGATTTATTCATTAGCATCATCCATTCTTAAGTTATTATGGTATTTGCAAGTGATAATATCATCTTTTGTTTCTTCTACGATATGATCTACCAGGCTCAATAATTCTAAAATATATGGATTTTTAATTTGGTAATAAATATATTTACCATCTTGTCTAGCGGTTACTAAACCACATTCTTTTAAACAAGCTAAGTGTTGAGAAATGCTAGATTGGCTCATTTTTGAGCTTGAAACAATTTCATTAACAGTCATTTCGGATACCTTTAATAATTCTAAAATAGTTAATCTCACTTTATTAGAAAGTCCATGTAAAAAACGTGCCTGTAATGTAAAATCATTACTATTCATTTTGAACACCTCATATTAGTAAAACTTAATATATAACATATTAGCATTACCTAATATGTTATGGAAGAGACTATCGTTAAAAATAAAAAAATGATATAAATTTGTTGGATTTTAGAGGGGGGCAAGTGAAAGGTATAAATAATTGTAGGTGTTAGATAAAAATGAATTAAATTACAGCTATTTTTTGAAGAGGGTTCAATATTCATGTGCTAATATACTATGACCAAAAAAGAAATATGTAAAAAAAGAGTTGAATCGAATATATTTCTTATTTTTAAGCGGCTGCGTTTTGTTTGATATTATGAAATATAGGCATTCAACTCATTTTGAAGTAGTGGACATTAAACTGTTTGATAAATGTTATTCTTATCCACGCTGCAAGATTATATCTATTATTGTTCACTTATATTGTATTGTTCTTTTGCTATTAACCGTAACGGGCCATAAAAAACAATTTTAAATAGGCTATCTACTAAAGTTTGTGGATCAATTTTCCGATTATCTTTCACCCAATATTTAATGAAAGAAATAGATGCACCTGCTACATAACTATGAAAATAGTCTAATGGAATGCCATCAACTGTATCTTTTGTGACTAAATGTTTTTTCATATTTTCATACATTACCTGGCTTATTTTTGTTTCTAACTGACTTCTTCTTTCTAACATAAATATGGTTTTATAGAATTCAAAATTTGTATTGATATGAAGGATAATTCTTTTTAACTTTTCTTCAGTAAAAATACGTGCAAACGCTTCTGCATCCATACCTACATAAAATTTATCTTTCGTGTTTAATGTTTTAGACAATTCTTCAATGTAATGATTCTCCATTTTATTTAATAACATATATTTATCTTCGTAATGGAGATAAAAAGTGCCGCGATTAATATCAGCTTTGTGTGTAATATCACTAATCGTTATTTTATCTAAATCTTTTTCATTTAATAATTGTATAAAAGCATGTTTAATAGCATTTTGTGTTTTTCTAACACGTCTGTCTTCCGCCATATGTTGAATCTCCTTTGTATTTAATAGACATTTATATCAAAAGTGTTCATTAAAGAACGTATTGAACATCATTGCATATTGTATATCATTTAGTAATTATTATAATGGACAATGTGATAAATATTCAACACTTTGTTTATTAAATAGGAGGGAATCATAAATGAATATTTTTAAAAATAAGTTATTATGGCTTGCACCGATTGCAGCTATTCTAATATTTGTAATATTTTCAGTCGCTTTTTATCCAGCATTTAACCCTAAACCCAAAGATATTCCAATTGCAATTGTTAACAACGATAAAGGTGTTGATATGCAAGGTAACAAGATTAATATAGGTAAAAATTTAGAAGATAAATTGCTAGATAGTAATTCCAATACGATTAAATGGATTCAAGTTGATAATGAAAAAGATTTAAAACAAGGTATGAAAGAACAAAAATATTTTGGAGCAGCTGTTATAGAAAATGATTTTTCAAAAAATGCGCTAAGCAAAACACAAAAAGTCGTGATGGATGCTAAAAAAGAAGAAATGAAAGATAAAGTTCAATCTGGAGAAATACCAGCAGCACAAGCCAAAAAGATGCAAGAAAAGATGTCACAATCTGGCGAGAATCAACAAATAAAGCCTCAAAAAGCAAGTTTTAAAACATTTATCAATGATGGTGCAGGAACACAAGTTTCACAAATGTCTTCTCAAGTTTTAAAAGGCATGGGTGATAACATGAACCAACAAATTACCAAACAAAGCTTGGATATTTTAGAAAAGCAAAACATTGATTTGAAACCATCAGATATTCAAAGTTTAACGCACCCAGTTAAAGTAGATAATGAAAAAGTAAATAAAGTAAATAGTCATCAAGCAGGTGGAAATGGTCCGTTCTTAATGTTTATGCCTGTTTGGATGGGATCAATTATTGTTTCGGTATTACTATTCTTTGCATTTAGAACAAGTAATAACATAGCGATACAACACCGCATTATTGCATCACTAGGGCAAATTGCTATGACCATTGTTACGGCATTTGTAGGAGCTTTCACATATGTGTACTTTATGAAAATAGTATTAGATTTTAATTTCAATGCGCCTAATACAACAGCTACATTTATTGCATTAGCAATCATGGGATTTGTCGGATTAATTCTAGGTACGATGACTTGGTTAGGTTTGAAATCTGTACCAATCTTTTTCTTATTAATGTTTTTCAGTATGCAATTAGTAACATTGCCAAAACAAATGTTGCCTGATTTTTATCAAAAATATATTGTCGATTGGAATCCATTTGCACATTATGCAAACTCATTAAGAGAAATTTTATATTTACATGGAAGTATTCAATTAGATACAACGATGTGGATGTTTATCGGATTTATGATTTTCGGTGCTGTTTCTGCACTGATTGCAGCTATTATTAGAAAGCACAGTACAAAACGTACAGAAATTCCTTCCTAAAACCCCAGTATAGAAATTTTTTGAAGATATGTTATATCATTGCTCTAAAACGGTTTTTAATGAATCGTTTTAGAGCTTTTTTTTATGTGAGATTGTTAAAATTTGAAAAATGGGATGATTATACGTGATGACTTATTTAACTGTACGTAGCTTTGTTTTGTGTTGGAATGCATGTTTTCAATTGATCACCTTTCCCGTTGAGTTAAAATTTATTTGTTAGCAAATTGGTTACGATATTCAGAAGCACTAACTTTAAAATGTTTTGTGAAAGTTTTAGAAAATAGAAGCGGGTCTTTATAACCAACTTGGAGTGCTATTTCATTTATTAAAATATTACTATGGATTAATAACTGAGAAGCATGATACATTCTGATATAAGTTAAATATGCTTTAGGAGAACAATTTAAGTTTTTCTTAAATAGTCTAAATAGATGACTACGTGTCATATTGACATGATTTGCTACGTCTACAATCATAATATCTTTTTGGTAATTTGAATTGATGTAAGCTACTGCTTTTTGAATATCTTCATTAATAATATCAACATTGACTGAAAATGTTTTAGGAAATTGCTTTTGTAATTGATAAACTAAGCTATATAAATGCTGCATAATTAAAATATCTTTAGAATTATTTGTTTCAATTGATTTTGAAAAGTCACATATTTGTTGAACGATATGTCTTATGCTAGATGTCTCTTTATCTGTAATAACATGTTTATCTACGATGTAGCATCGTTGTAAATAATCTAAAATCTGTTTCCCACTTAGGCCAATCCAATAATATGTCCATGGGTTAGAAAAAGAAGGTTTATATTCTACATCCATACCTTTTTCCAATAAAAACATGTCACCTTCTTTTAGAATATGTGTTTTACCATTATATATAAATACCCCTTCACCATGCGTTACAATATGCAAAACAGCTTCTCTTATTACTGAATATTTATATCCAACATTTGGCACACCAATTTCAATACCACATTCTATTAAATTAGCGTCAATATGTTTTTTTTGAAATTTTTTCCATAATATTTGCATCCAACATACCTCTTAAAATAAATAATCTTTAATTTATATAAACACATTTTAAATATAAAATGCAACATTTTGCCATATATCGTCATCATTATGCTATTCATAGTTTTCATAAACTATTGATAAAATAGTATTAACAATAATGAAAGCGCTTTAAAATGTATAAATTCAGAGGTGAAGAAAATGGACAGACATTTGACCGGTATACAAAAATTTTCATTTGGATTCGGTGCTATTGGCAAGGATGCCATATTTAATATTGTTGGCGTATTTTTAATGTTTTACATTACTGATATTGTTGGTTTGAGTCCAGCATTTGTCGGTGTAATGTTATTTGTTGCGCGAATTTGGGATGCAATAAATGATCCTATCATGGGTGTCATTGTTGATAATACAAGAAATAACTTTGGTAAATTTAAAACTTGGTTAGTGATTGGGACAATAATAAATGCTATTGTAACGATTTTATTATTCACAAATTTTGATTTACCACAAACGGCAATGTATATCTATGTGTCGATTATCTATATTGCTTGGGGTATGACTTATACAATGATGGATATTCCGTATTGGTCTTGGTTGCCTAATTTGACACATAATCCAAGAGAACGTGAGGAAGTATCAGTAATACCGAGATTTTTCGCAAGTTTAGCTGCCTTTACAGTAGGTACATTTGGTTTATTTTTTATACATAAACTAGGGGGTATTTTTGGTGAAGGTAGTGATTCAGTAGGTATTTTTGTTTTTGCGATTATTTGCAGTATGGTTTTTATTTTTACAATAGGTGTCACTGTATGGAAAGTACCTGAAGATAAAGAAATGGAACAACAAACAGGTATTAAAGTACAATTTAAAGATATTGGTAGAATTTTATTTAAAAATAAAGAGCTTTTAGCAATTATGGGAGTATTGCTTACATTTAACCTTTGCTTACAAACGCTGAATGGATCCATCATTTATTACTTTAAATATGTAGTTAATGCGGAACATTTATTTGCTATTTTTAATGCAATGATTCTTTGCGAGATGATTGGTTTACTTACTTTGCCACGCTTTATTAAATGGGTAGGTAGAACAAAAGCTTTTAATACAGCAATTTCACTTATAATTATTGGTTTACTATTTATTTTAATTTCAGGTTTTATCGTACCACAAAGTGTCATTACCGTTATTGTGGGTGCAGGGTTATTACGCATTGGTTCTGGATTTATGATTGGTATTACAACAGTATCTTTGGCAGATGTTATTGATTATGGAGAAGTAAAATTTGGCCAACGTAACGAAAGTGTCATTACTTCTACGAACACATTTTTAACGAAAACTTCACAAGCAGTAGCTGCATTAATTGTAGGTGTAGGTTTATCAATATTTGGCTACACACCAAATGAAGAACAAACAGCACTAACCATCAATGGATTACGCATACTTATTATTGTGTTGCCAATTATTTTCGTCATCTTAGCGGCATTTTTATATCACAAAGCCTTTCATTTAAAAGGTGATTTCTTAACAGATATTGAAAAAACATTACAATACAAACGTCAAAGAGAGCATAGAGAACGTATGAGTAAATAAGGGGGAACTTTTTATGTTAGAGCAACAATTTCATGAAAATATAGATATTCAACATGTAAACACCTTGCCACGACGTGCATTTTATATTCCTTATCAACCAGAGGAATCTGCTTACCGCCTGGAAACACGATATCAGACTAATAATGTCACATTATTAAATGGAAACTGGTATTTTAAATATTTTAATTCAATAGAAGATTACTTAAATAAACATGATATGGATATGTCACAGACCATGCCAGTACCATCAGTTTGGAATTTATATGGATATGATCAAATACAATATCTAAATACACAATATCCAATACCATTTGAACCACCATATGTACCTAAATCTAATCCTTGTGGATGTTATACTCGTTCATTTGAAGTCACTGAATACGACGAACAAAGTGATTATCATTTGAATTTTGAAGGTGTCGATAATGCATTTTATCTATGGATAAATGATCAGTTTATAGGTTACAGTCAGATATCGCATTCAATTTCTGAGTTTGATATTTCTAGCTATATACATTCTGGCACTAATACGATTCAAGTACTTGTTTTAAAATACTCTGATGGCACATATTTTGAAGATCAAGATATGTTTCGCCATTCAGGTATTTTCAGAGATATTTATATTTTAAAACGTGCGAAATCACGAATTAATGATTTTAAAATTGAACCACGTGTTAATGAAGTGCAAAGCCAAGGGATAATCAACGTGAAATTAGAGGATAAACAAAATTTGGATGGAGTTCAAATACGATTATATGGTCCCGATGGTGACCTTTTGCAAGAAGCGGAAATTTCCAACGACCATAGTTTCTTAATTGAAACACCGCAATTGTGGTCAACAGAAAAACCAACACTTTATATTATTACGCTTTCTACTAAATCAGAGGTGATTACGCAAAAAGTAGGAATTAGAGAAATACGAATACAAGATAATCAGTTTTATATCAATGGTCAATCAATTAAATTTCGTGGGACCAATTATCATGATAGCGATCCTCAAACAGGATATGTAATGAATGAAACACAATTTATGCGAGATTTGACGCTAATGAAGCAAGGTAACTTTAATGCCATTCGTACAGCGCATTATCCTAAATCACCTTTGTTTTATGAACTTGCTGATCAATATGGATTTTATGTAATGAGTGAAGCTGATTTAGAAACGCATGGTGTAGTGAGGCTTTATGGGGAAGAAAATACAGATTATTTTAATCTTATTACAGATGATCCACAATATGAAAAACCAATTGTAGAACGTATTGAAGCATCTATCGTCCCATTTAAAAATTACAGTTCTATTGTTGCCTGGTCTATGGGAAATGAATCAGGTTTTGGTGTGAATATGGTTACAGCTATGTCACGCGCAAAAGCAATAGATGCCACACGTCCCATTCATTATGAGGGGACATTCCATAGAGATAAATCAAAATCATATGATTTATCCAATGTGGAAATGATTAGTAGAATGTATGCTTCGCCTGAAGAAGTTGAGCAAAAATATCTTACAGACCCTGATTTAGATAAACCATTTATCCTTTGTGAATATGCACATGCCATGGGTAATTCGCCAGGTGACTTACATGCATATCAAAAGCTAGTGGAAGAATATGATAGTTTTATTGGTGGTTTTGTATGGGAATGGTGTGACCATGGTATTCAAGTTGGTCAACAAAACGGTAAGCCTATTTTTAGGTATGGTGGGGACTTTGGAGAGCAACTTCATGATGGAAATTTCTGTGTGGATGGCATAGTTTTCCCAGATCGTACACCGCATGAAGGTTACTATGAATTTAAACATGAACATAGACCAGTTAGAGTAATAGAAGAAGCGAATGGTATATTAAAATTACGTAATCAACTAGATTTTAGTCGTGTGGAAAATTATTTAACTATCGAAGCTACAGCAACATATTTAAATGGTGACAAAGCATTGTTTGATATTAAGGTTGATAACTTTGAACCACATAGTACACAAGATATAGATTTAAACGATTATATTAAAACAACTGAATTAAGTGATGTATTATTACGTTATAAACTAAAAGGTGAAGAGCCTTTACGCCACGATCATTTTGAATTAGGAAAAGATCAAATCGTCTATAAACGTCAATCCACTAATAAAAACAAAATATTACAAAACAAATTAGACGTACAAGAAGTACCAGTTAGTTATAAAGAAAATAGTCATTCTATAACAGTGTTAGCAAACGGTTATACTTATACTTTTAATAAATCAAATGGCAGTTTAATTTCTGTTGTTTATGAAGGTAATATCATAGTCAATCATCCGACAGAAAATAAGATTTGGCGTGCGCCTACAGATAATGATATTAATGTTAGAAAAGATTGGGAATATATGGGCTATGCGGAAGCTTACACACGTGTACGAAATTATAAAATCGAAGAAAATAATAATGCAGTTAGTATTAATTTCGAAATAGTGATTGTTCATGATGTGGTTCCTCCTATTCTACAAGGGGAAATGGTATGGACCATTCAAAGCAATGGTTCAATAGATATAACATATGATTTGGTGAAAGATATTGCAGGCCCATTCCTACCTAGATTTGGCTTGGAGATAACATTACCACATACATTTGAAGCGGTGAAATACTACGGCAATGGGCCATTTAGTAGTTATTCCGATAAAGGTGTAGCAACGTATTTAGATTACTTCGATACAACAGTAACACAAAATGGTAGTAATCATATCAAACCACAAGAATCAGGCAGTCATAATGGTACCACATTCGCGAAAATTTCTAATAATGAACATCAAATTATTGTAACGAGCGATCAACCATTCAGTTTTAATGCAACACATTACTCATTGGAGCAACTCACACACACGATGCATAAAGATCAATTAGTAGAAGAAAATACTTATATATATATTGATTATGCGCAAAGCGGAATAGGCTCCAATAGTTGTGGACCAGAATTAAGTGAAATGTACCGATTAAACGACAAACGTATCCAGTTTCAATTTAAGTTAAAATTTGAATAAGTAGATTATATGTTTAAAAATGCCCGCAAAAAGTAGTAATAAAAAGCTAACTTTTTGTGGGCATTTTTCATGAAAATTAATATTAATGACGATACACAAGATGGTGAAAAGGAAAAAACGAGTGGCTTTAATTTAAAAAGTATTCCTTTTATTAAGAAAAGAAAAATAACATTTATTACTAGTGTTAGTTTCACTGCTTCGGTAGTCTGGGTATGAAATAAAAGAGTATTAACCTATGTTGAAGGAGTGTTCCTTTTGAAAAATACATTGGAATTCGGAAAGTTATTAAAATCATTAGATGGACAAAAATATGGTGCATATAAACGACTTAAAGGTGAATATGCTTTTGATAAATTCCATTTAATTATAGATCATATACAAGCAGATCCTTACGCACCACCATCTAAAGTACGTGCCAAAATGCAGCGTCATATTGCCAATATCCCTGATGAATTATTAGATACAGAAAATAAAAAAATTGCTGTATCTGATTTTTTAACAAGGGCGTTTAGCAAAAGTATTAGCAAAGTGCTTAAATCTGATCAAGTCTCTAAAAAGAGACCGGATATTTTTATAGATCACTGTGGCCAAGAAATATTACAACGTACTTCTGTAGTCATTACTCATAGCGAAATTGAAGTTCGTTTTGAAGTAGGGTTACCAGCAGCAGGAAGAAAAATTTTAGGAAAAGTTGCCCATCATATTTTCATAGATTTACTACCTGAAATAGTAGAAAAAGCATTATTGTATAAACATATCAATCGTGCTGCATTAAATGATCAAGTGACTACGATGATAGATCAAGTATTTATACGCGATGCACTGTCACGACAGAATTTAGTTGCATTTGTAGCGAATGATTCTATATTACCCAGGAAAAGTGGCGTGTCTGACACACCTTTACCCGGTGCTGTAAAATTCCAAAGTCCACAAGAATTTGAAATTCAATTGAATTTACCTAGTGGAAAGACAGTTAGCGGTATGGGCATACCTAAAGGCATTACACTCATTGTTGGTGGTGGATTTCATGGTAAATCAACACTACTAGAAGCTTTAGAGCGTGGTGTATATCACCATATTCCAGGTGATGGACGTGAACTCATTATTACGTGTAACGATGCGATGAAAATCCGTGCTGAAGATGGAAGAAGTATCGAAAAAGTAAATATTGAGCCTTTTATAAATAATTTACCAGGTAAAAAAGATACTACTCAATTTTCTACTGAAAATGCGAGCGGTAGTACATCACAAGCAGCAAATGTTATAGAAGCCTTAGAATCTCAAACTTCGTTATTATTAATAGATGAAGATACGTCTGCAACAAATTTTATGATTAGAGATAGCAGAATGCAAAAATTAATCGCACCTGAAAAAGAGCCCATCACGCCTTTCGCTATGAAAGTAAAATCTCTATACCATGATTATCATGTTTCAACAATTCTAATTGTAGGAGGTTCTGGCGATTACTTCGATGTGGCTGATCAAGTATTAATGATGGATGAATATGTATTAAAAGACGTTACTCGTAAAGCTAAAGCAATTGCTAGCGAAGATAGTCACTCAAAAGATGAAGCGTCACTATGCCAATTCGGACAAACTTCGCAAAGAATACCACTGAAATCTAGTTTTTCAAATAAAGGTAAAGATCGACGTTTTAAAGTAAAAGGTATGCATACGATTTTATATGGTAAAGAACGAATTAATATTTCAGGATTAGAACAACTTATCGATGCTAGCCAAACGAATTGCATAGCAACCATGATAGATTATTATCAAAGTAATTTGTTGAATGAACAAGATACGATATCTCAAGCAGCTGATAAAATTTTTGATTTGATTAGTGAAAAAGGGTTAGATATCATTTCACCGCATCAAGGACATCCTGGTAATTTAGCATTGCCGAGAAAACAAGAATTCTGTGGTGCACTCAATCGCTATAGAGGATTAAATATTAAAACACATTAAAAAACAGGGGTGGAACAAGTAATAAGTATGTTCCACTCCTGTTTTCTGTTTCAATATAATCTTAGACACCCGGTTAGTCTGAACTAATACAAGCGGGAGCCTAACTGCTATGTGGATTAAGCCAAAGGTTTAACTGTGATAAATATAAGATGACTTGTGAATTTAAATAAATTTTGGTTTACTCCTCAGACTCTGTGTATTCTATAATGTCTGCAGGCTGGCAATCGAGCGCTTTACATATGGCATCTAATGTTGAAAAACGTATTGCTTTTGCTTTGCCTGTTTTCAAATTCGATAAATTTGCTACAGTAATATCAATTTCATTTGCTAATTCACTGAGTTTCTTTTTTCTATCGGCTAATATTCGATCTAATCTAACTACAATCATTTATCTTATCTCCTAAACGGTATAATCAAACTCATCTTGTAAGAATGCACCATATTTAAAAACATTTCCTATAATCCAAATAACGATACCCGCTAAAATAAGTGTGAAATTAAAATTAAAAAAGAAATCTGCAAAGGTTTCGATATCTTTATCTATCAGTGCATACAATTTAGCATTTTGCCCTAAAAAATTATAAACCATAAAATTACTTGCCAATTCAATAAATGCCTCAAATACACCTAATACAATAAAACAATAAGAAATTAAAATAATGATGTTTGCATTTTTATCTGTAAAAATTTGTCCTCTGCTAACATTTTTAAGCCATTTTCTGACATATGTAATCACCAGAATATAGATTGCAATTAATACAATTATTAATAATAGCATTAATATAACAGATGGTTTGGGAAAAGTAATACTATTTAGGTCATGTTTTGTAATTTCATGTGAATTTAGTCCTAATGAATCTACCCAAAAAGGTTTATTTGCTTTATCTAATTGTGAGTTAATAAACGAGGAAGGAATGATTAATAGCGCTATAATTGCGATAATAATTGGTAACATACTAAGAGATGTTAAGACCAAAGCGATAGTTGCTAAAATAGTTAACGTTTTGACTAAAATACTAAAATGTTTGCTTTTAATTGTAGACATATTGGCGCTCCTTTTAATTTGTTAACTTCATTATAACTAAAATATATCGAAAACCAATATTTTTTTATCGATTAACGATAAAATTAATAGGTGGAAATCGAATTGGATCGTTAGATATTACAAAAGGGAAATATAGTAATGTGATTGTGAAAATGTGTAGAAGTGGGTTTAACAAAGGGAATATATAACGCGGAAAATAATCAAAAACATTTATAATCGTATTTTTTATATAACAATAACAAAAAAGCCATCATAGGTAACTTTTACCTATGATGGCTTACATGATTTATTAATATTCAATATTTGGTGCTTTGTTTACATGTTGTTGGTAGCGTTTAAGACCTGCAAATGCTAAAGCGCCTACAGCCACAACAATTAATAATTTTTTCATACATTTCGCTCCTTTAAGTGAATCAATGATAACAAAGTATTTCTAAAAAATACCAATGAAACAAAGATTAAAGAACCAATAAACATTTAGTGATGATAAAATTTTTCAAAACACATCTTTCAAGATGTGTTTTGAAAATAAACTGTTATTGTAGGTTCATAAATAGGTGTTTAACGCCATCTTAATCTCAGTTCATTTTAGTTTTTACACTTAAGCAATCAAAAGTTTATTCGTAATAATTTAATTCAAGATCTTTTGAAGTTTGTTGACGTGTTTTTCTCATTAAATCAACATCTTCAATTAATGATTTACCATAAGAAGGAATCATTTTTTTGATCTTAGGTTCCCAATCATTTTTATATTCAGAGAAGTTTTTCTCTAATACTTCTAATGCAACAGATACAGAAGTTGATGCTCCTGGTGATTCACCAAGTAATGCAATTACGGAATGATCTTCAGAGTTTACAACTTCTGTTCCGAATTGGATGAAGCCTTTACCATATTCTTCAGTATCTTTAATCACTTGAACACGTTTACCAGCAGTATATAATTGCCAATCTTCATCGCGTGCTTCTGGATAGAAAGTACGTAAGTGGTTCATGCAACCTTCTTTTGTCATTAAAATTTGGTCAAATGAATATTTAAGTAGCGGTAAGTTTTTCGCTGCCGCTGCTAATAATGTTGTGATGTTACTTGGTTTAACAGATTTAAATAAATCTAAGTTTGAACCATATTTTAAGAATTTAGGACCAATACTTGCGAACGGTCCAAATAATAATGTTTTTTGGCCATTAATGAAACGTGTGTCTAAATGTGGCACAGTCATTGGTGGTGTGCCTGGTGGTTCTTTACCATACACTTTGGCACCATGTTCTTCAATCACATTTGGATTTGTACATGTTAAGAATTGACCTGTGATAGGGAATCCGCCTAAGTTTTTACTTTCAGGGATACCTGTTTTTTGTAGTAATGGGATAGCAGCACCACCAGCACCGATAAATACATAATCAGCTAACTGTGTTTGTGTTTCGCCAGTATTTGCGTTACGGATTTGAACTTCCCATTTACCATCGTTACGTCTATTGAAATCAAGTACTTCATGATGGTATTGAACTTCTACTTTTGGATTTTTTTCAAGGTTTCTCGCCATTTTACGAGTTAATTCACCAAAGTTTACGTCAGTACCTTCATTAATTTTGCTGGCAGCCATAATATCGCTTGCGCTATGACCTTGCATCATTAATGGAATCCATTTTCTCATTTCTTCAATGTCTTCGGTATATTCGATATCATCAAACATAGGGAAGTTTTTCATTGCTTCATAACGGTCTTTTAAAAATTTAACGTTATTTTTACCTCTTACAAAACTAATGTGTGGTAATGGATGAATGAATTCTCTAGGGTTTTCGATATAGTTATTTTTAACTAAATAGCCCCAGAATTGTTTAGAGATTTCAAATTGTTCATTAATCTCTTTTGCTTTTTCAATATCAATTGAACCATCAGGTTGCTGAACTGTATAGTTCAATTCGCAAAGTGCAGCATGTCCTGTACCTGCGTTATGACGTTCGTTTGAACTTTCGTCACCAGGACGATCTAAACGTTCGTACAGTTTAATGTTCCAATTTGGTTCAAGCTCATTAAGCATAGAACCAAAAGTAGTACTTAATACACCGGCGCCAATAAGAATGACGTCTTTTGACTCAGTTTTAGCCATAGTTCCTCACCTTTCATTCTTAATAACATCAGTAACAATTTGTCATACATTGTCACTCATCTTATGTCTTTATTTACTATTATATTACGCGACTCTCACATGTAAAAATACATATTAATCATATAACACATTCCTATTTGGAATATGTGAGCATACTTTTAATAATTTACCCTATATTTCAAGTATAAATCATTAAAAGTAAGTGATAATAATTGTTATATAGTAATATTACATTATAATTTCTATAAATTTCAATCAAATATGCCTTAATAAAATATAAATAGATTAGAAATAAAAATTAGAGGTCTTAATTTGTGTTTTTGCACTTACTTTTAACATTTCAATTATTTAATCAGTAAAATGTTTCATATGAAACATAGATATAAAATCATGTTTATCAATCATAGGTCTTTATCATTTTATAAGAAAAATCAGTGAAACTTTGTTATACTTATCAATAAAATGTAAGCGCTTACTAATTTGTTTGATAAAGGAGACTCTATAATGAAAGATAAAGTGATAATGGTGACAGGTGGAAGTAGTGGTATGGGGAAAGCAATGGCGAAACGTTTTGCTGAAGAAGGTGCGAACGTTATTATAACAGGTAGATCGTTAGAACGTTTAGAAGCAACTAAAAAAGAAATCGAACACCGAGAAGGACAGATTTTATGTATTGATATGGATGTTCGTGATGTTGAACGCGTGCAGTATACAGTGGATGAAGCCATTAATACTTTTGGAAAGATAGATGGTTTGGTGAATAACGCAGCTGGCAACTTTATATGTGCTGCGGAAGAACTATCGACGAATGGTTGGAATTCTGTCGTAGATATTGTGTTAAATGGAACTTGGCATTGCACACAGGCTGTTGGAAAAAAATGGATTGAACAAGGGTATCATGGACGTATTATCAATATGGTGGCAACATATGCATGGCGTTCAGGGCCGGGTGTTGTACATTCTGCTAGTGCAAAAGCGGGTGTGTTAGCTATGACAAGAACGCTCGCTGTAGAGTGGGGTTCAAAGTATGGCATTACCGTAAATGCTATTGCTCCAGGTCCTATAGATAATACAGGAGGCTCTGGAAAACTTAGTTTATCAGAAGACGCACGCCAACAAACATTGGATAGTGTACCATTAGGCCGCATGGGTCAGCCAGAAGAAATTGCAGGATTAGCTAAGTTTTTATTTTCGGAAGAAGCGAATTACATTAATGGTGCTTGTATGACAATGGACGGCGGTCAATGGCTTAATCAAAACGCGTTTTAACATAATAGAGTGTTTGTAACATTTTATATAGCTTTCATTAATATTAACAGGCTGTGACAAATTAATCGTCCCAGCCTGTTATTCATTATAATGGTTCAATCACTCGCTAATGTTAGCAATGTCGAGTTTATTATAGAGAATAATTTTTTACATTAAATTAATCCGAGCCAATGCCAATAAGTGGCACTAAATAAAATAATAAGTAAATAGCCAATAACGGTTATAGGTATCCCTGTTTTTAAAAAATCTTTAACAGTAAATGTTTCTGTACCATAGGCCAACATTGATTGTGGTGAGCTTACGGGTAATAAGAAACCAAAGCTGATAACGAATTGCTGTATGAGTACAAATCCAATAGACTGATTTCCTAAATCTAACGTAGTAGTTAGTGAAATAAATACAGGTATTAGCGCTGATGCTAAGCTTGTTGCACTTGCAAAACCTAAATGTATTAAAATATTGAATAGTGCAATTAATGCAATTGTTACTAAAAGGGGATAGTGATTTAAACCCATGACACCAAAGGTTTGATCACTCAACCATTGGGCGGCTGTAGTTTTTAATAGTACATTTCCTAAAGATATGCCGACGCCAAATACAATAATTGTTCCCCAAGGTATACGACTTTCAGCTTCTTTCCAGGACATGACACCAATTTTAGGAGTTAACATAATAGCCAATGCTAATAAAATGATTGAAGATGAATCAATAGGATGTAATATCTTTTCGGTAGACCAAAGTATTAATAAAATGATGGATATGCTAATTAAACGCCATTCTTTAGAAGTTATAGGTCCCATAGCTTTTAACTGTTGCTGAATTAATGATTTGCCTCCCGAAAGTTCTTTTTCTTCTGGGGGCATGACTTTAAGCATGATAAAATAAAGCGCAATTGACATTAACATGGACCATGGCCCAGCATATAAGAACCACTGTCCCCACGATATATCAGCATTTAACTGATCATTGATAAAGTTAATTGCGACAATGTTTTGTGCAGCTGCAGTTTTAATACCAATATTCCATATAGAAACTGCTTGTACAGCTGTGATAACTAAAAGTCCAGCTAATTTACTTTGTTTAGCAACGCCGAATGCTGTTATCATTCCTAATAATATAGGAATAACAGCACCTGCTCGTGCAGTAGCAGAGGGAACGAAAAATGCTAAAAATATTGCCACTAATATCGTTCCAATAACGATACGATTTGTCTTATTGCCTGCTACGGAAAGTACAATTAGTGCAAGTCTTTTATGAAGTTGTGTAATTTGCATAGCTGTTGCTAAAAAAAGAGCAGCTGCAACTAAAGCTAATGCACTGGTAGAAAACCCACTAAAAGCAAGTTTTAAAGCATTACCTGTTCCGAAAAGTGAATCTCCCTTCAATATTTCACCATTTGACTGAGGATAGCCTAGCGATTCAGATAAATTTTGTACCGGACTGAAACCTATTAATAGAATAATGAGTCCAACAATCATGACCGCAGAAACTGGATAAGTCACTGCTTCAGTTACCCATAATATGACTGCAAATAGCAATATTGCTAATGCGCTTTTAGCCATAAGTGGTAAACTTTCTGGTGTAGGTAATAACAAAATCGTGATTAAGATAATCATACTTGTGATTAACCAAAATGGCTTGAAATTAGATGTAGACTTGGTAGATGAATCTTTACTCATAAATTTCCACTCCCTTGTTAAATCCTTCACAATAATATTACAAATTTTATTAAGTTGTATCATTATAATTTAGGAAAGTTCATAAAAATTTACTAATTATGTATTTGTCATATCATTAATTTTATAAATTTTATGGTAATAACTAGGGAGAATACTTTTGTTATGAATATGAGTAGATGCATTCCTAACTTCTACAATAAATAGTATGAAAGTTTAAATAGTCATAAATAGGCAATAGCATTACTAATGGAAAAATTAAAGATGCTATTAAACATTTAATAAATAAAAAAGGTGATTAATATGGATGTTAGATTTCCAATTGGTGAATTAGAAGTGCCAAATAAAGTAACATTAGAAGATATCCAAAAATGGCTTAGTGAAATTGAGTCGTATGCATATAGACTGAGGCAAACTGTAGCTCATTTAAATGATGAAGCATTAAACAAGCAATATCGAGACAAAAGTTGGACTGTGCGACAACTCGTTCATCATATAGCAGATTCCCAATTAAATATGTTTCAACGCTTAAAATTAGCGCTAACAGATACGAATCCAGTTGTTGATCCTTTTATTCAAGATGAGTGGGCAAAACTTGCTGATAGTCAACTGCCTATAGAAAGTTCCCTTAAAATGTTAGAGGGTATAAATGAACGTATTATAGCTATTGGCAATCATTTAACAGAAAGTGATTTGAATCGTACATTTACATTAAGAGGAAGCGGAGAAATATCTGTTGCAACTAAAGTTGCTAAATTAGCTTGGCACGAAGAACATCATTTAGCGCATATTAAAATAGCATTATCATAATGAATATAATGGCGAGGCCGTTCAATTTTAATCATTGAACGGTTTTTTAAATATATAAAATAGCAAATTGACTAACTAGAATAATTGTCACACTAATTACAATTATGTTACAGAAAAAATAAGTTTAAAAAGCACTTTATTCACTTTAGCAATAGGTTTTTTACAAAATATCTTTTAATTTTCATTCAATTTTATGTAATTATTATGTAAAATGCACGGGGGTTTTTTAATTTCGCTGTAACCTACAAGGTTTTTATGGATGTTATAGTATTTACTGGAAATTGGTTGAAACAGCATTGAATTTTACAAAAAATAGTTGGTTTCAATATCACAGTAAAAATAAATCTTAAAAATATAAAAAACAAACTTGTAGGAGGATTTAATCAAAAATGAAAAAAACAGTATTAGCTTCAACATTAGCAGTAGGATTAGGTGTAACAGGATTCGCAGCAGGTAACTCAGCTGACGCAGCAGAACAAGGTGTAGATAAAGCAGAATTAGCAAATTTAGCACAATCTAACCCAGAACAATTAAATGCAGCACCAGTACAAGAAGGTTCATATAGTTATAACTTTAATTATAATGGTTTAAACTATAACTTTGAATCAAATGGACAAACTTGGTCTTGGAGTTATGGTGAAGGTTCAAGCGCTAACACTTCAACAGTTGAACAACCACAACAAGCACAAACTCAAACTGAGCAACCAGCTCAACAAACTGCACCACAAACTGAACAAACACAACAACCACAACAAGAAGCAACTACAAAAGCTTCAACTCAATCATCAAGCTCAAATGAAGCTTCAAGTGGTTCTTCAGTAAATGTTAATTCACATTTACAAGCAATCGCTCAACGTGAATCAGGCGGCGACTTAAAAGCTGTTAACCCATCATCAGGTGCAGCAGGTAAATATCAATTCTTACAAAGTACTTGGGACTCAGTAGCACCAGCTGAATATAAAGGTGTATCTCCAACAGAAGCACCAGAATCAGTACAAGATGCTGCAGCTGTAAAACTTTATAACGAAGTTGGCGCTTCACAATGGGTTACTGCATAATCTGAAGTATAATTTTAATTAAAAATATAAGTATAAAACACTAATAAAAGCTATGAAGGAATCTTTTAGTAGAGATTCTTTCATAGCTTTTTTATATTAATATATTGGATGAATTTACGGTTATTTAAGAAGTATGTTATATAAAGTCATTCCAAATACCTTTATTTGGAGTAGAAGTTACAGAAATGATTTCATCTTTAGTGGGGTGTTTGACGCTGAGTTTTGATGCCCAAAGTGCAATTTGTTGTCCGGGATTATTAAATTTCTGGCCATATTTTTGATCACCATATAATGGTAAGTTTTGATTTGCGAATTGTACTCTAATTTGATGTGAACGACCTGTTTTCAATTGGATTTGAACCAAGGTTTTATTGTTAATTGTTTTGATAACTTTATAATTCAAAATTGCCTCTTTAGCATCTTTTTTCTTGGAATCAACTGCATAAACAATATTTTTATTTCTATCTTTCCATAAATAGTCGCGAAGTTCACCTTCTTTTTTTGAAGGTATACCATGGATAATTGCTAGATATGTTCTATATAATTTTTGTTTTCTAAGTTCATTAGATAACCTAGAGGCTGCTTTGGATGTTTTAGCGAAAACAATTGTGCCTCCAACGGGCCGATCAAGACGATGTACGAGTCCAAGGTATACATTACCTGGTTTATTGTATTGGACTTTTATGTAATTTTTTAAAATGGACAATAAATCTTGATCTCTTGAGTTATCTTCTTGTACAGGAACATTAATTGGTTTCTCTACCATTAATAAATGGTTATCTTCATAAAGAATATTGTCGAACATTTAATTCCTCCAACATTTTATATATTGATAGGTTTTCATAAATTTTAAAATAAAATTATTAAAATTAAACCAAATTAAGATATTATCAGCAGTTAGATATAAATTCAATATTTCTTATATTTAAAAGTCATAAAATGTAACCAGTTATAATGATATAAGTGAATATTATTTTCACACTAATTACATAATTATTACATATTTGTAAAAGCAATATTATATTTCATGGTTGACGTGATGGTTTTTTGAATGGAATTGAATTAAGTATTTAATGTAATTAGGGCGTAAAAATTCTAGATATTTTTTAACTTCACTGTAACCCACAAGCTTTTTTAAGATGTTACAGTAGGGATTAGCAAATTTGATAAAAGTAATTTTGCAAAACAGAAAACACAAATTTAAATATTTAAAAGTATAATCTCTTAGGAGGATTTATTAATAATGAAAAAAACAGTATTAGCTTCAACATTAGCAGTAGGACTTGGCGTAACAGGAATCGCAGCAGGAAATTCAGCAGATGCGTCTGAACAAGGTATCGATCAAGCACAATTAGCTCAACAAGCACAAAACAATCCGCAACAATTGAATGCTGAGCCAATACATGAAGGTGCTTATAACTATAACTTTAATCAAGATAATTTAAATTATAACTTTGAATCTGATGGCACAAATTGGTCATGGAGCTATGGTGAAGGTTCAAACGGATCAAATGAAGCATCAGCACAATCAACAAGTGATGCAGGACAACAAGAACAAGCACCACAAACTCAAGAACAAACACAACCACAACAAGCTTCATCAGAACAACCAGCACAAGAACAAGCACCACAAACTGAGCAAACACAACAACCACAACAAGAATCAGCTTCATCACAACAATCAACAGATAGTTCAAGTGAAGGATCAAGTGGTTCATCTGTAGATGTAAATGATCACTTGAAACAAATCGCGCAACGTGAATCAGGTGGTGACCTTAACGCTGTTAACCCATCATCAGGTGCAGCAGGTAAATACCAATTCCTACAAAGCACTTGGGATTCAGTAGCACCAGCTGAATATAAAGGTGTATCTCCAACAGAAGCACCAGAATCAGTACAAGACCAAGCAGCAATGGATTTATATGAATCTGAAGGTGCTTCACAATGGGTTACTGCGTAATAAGATAATATTCAATTTTAAAATATTGAATCATCAATCCCTAGGTTCTTTTATAGAATCTAGGGATTTTAATTTTTTAAAAAATATGTGTAATGATTAAATAAGGACATAATATAAAATAACTTTTGATAAATTGAAGTAAATATTATATATCAATAAATAATCATAACCCGCCTACGTTGAAAAACTTAAGTATTTTTATTATTATGTCTTCTGTATTAAAAAAATTATAGTTTAAAATTGTAATTCTGAAACTTTTTAGCATTGCTAAGAAGTTTCTTTTTGTGTTGAAAGAAAATGAACGAAGTATAGTTAAGAAAATGGTGTTCAAAAATTTAAATCATTTATAGAGAGGGTGTGAGTTTAATGGAATATAAAATTCATCTAAAAAATATTTGTTTTTGTCTTATAGGTACTTTTTTAATTGCAATAGGTGTTAATTCATTCGTTTTAGCTTCAAATTTAGGAGAAGGCGGCACAGTCGGTGTTTCCTTAAATCTGAAATATACTTTAGGCCTTTCTCCAGCATTGACGACGCTTATTATTAATATCATATTAATTGGTGTAGGATGGAAATATTTAAGTAAAACAACTGCACTTTATACGTTGATTACTGTGGTTGCGAGTTCATTTTTCTTGGGAATTACTGAATCTTTTAATTTGAATTTAGAGTCAGATTTTATCAATACTATTTTTTCAGGAGTGTTAATTGGTATTGGTACAGGCTTTGTTATATCTGCCCGTAGTACGTTGGGTGGTACATCAGTTATTGCAAAAATCATAAACAAATATAGTGAAATTAAAACGTCACAAGCATTATTTATTCTTGATTCATTGATTGTTTTATCTTTCTTACTTGTCTTACCTATTCAAAATGTACTTTATACAATTGTTATGTTATTTATCGTTGAAAAAAGTATGTCTTTTGTAATAGAAGGATTTAATCCTAAAAAAGCAATTACTATTATTTCAGATTTTAACGCGAACATTAGTAAACAAATTAATGAAGAAACGGGGCGTGGTTCTACACTGTTAAATGGTGTAGGAGGATATCAACAAAAAGAAACTAATGTACTTTACGTCGTCGTCCCTCAAAATCAGTTAGCTAGGATTAAAAAGATTGTAAACCGTCATGATGAAAATGCCTTTTTAGTTATCCATGATGTGCGAGATGTCCTGGGAAATGGATTTATGAAATTACAATAAGCATAAATAAGAAAATAAATGCAAATTAACTACAAAAGTTTGGTAATAATAGTCATTCATTTACAAATAAGAGGCTGGTATTTTTTTATTCTAGTTTGTTATAGGGAAAATGTGTTTCTATTATCAAATTTTAAAATAAGATGCGGGATAAAAAGATGACAATGGCCACTGTGAAAACAATGAACAATGTAGAAAATAACACAATTTTTGCGCGTAATTCTGGTAAGTTGTGCACCTAATAAAAGAAAAATGGCAATTTCTAATTTTATTTAGAAATTGCCATTTTTTAGTTAGCTTGATACATATTAAAATTATAAAATATTTACACATAATTTCAACGCATATTTGTATTATACAAGTTGTTTAAAATTTTCAAGGCGTTTTGCCTTTTCTTCATCACTAATGTCATGTTTTTTAACATAACGATTACTTTCATGTTCAGCACATTCATGACAACAAGCACCTAAATAACGTGCTTCATTTTCTTCAGATACTAAAATTTGACGGTTACATTCAGGGTTTGAACAGTTGATGTAACGTTCACAAGGCGTACCGTCAAACCATTCTTTACCTACAACTGTTTTTTCAACTTGATTGACGTCTACACTGATACGTTCGTCAAATACATACATTTTACCGTCCCAATACTGACCTTTTGTTTCTGGATCTTTTCCATAAGTGGCGATACCACCTTCAAGCTGGCTTACGTCTTCAAAACCTTCTCTTAATAGATAACCGGAGAATTTCTCACAGCGAATACCACCAGTACAATAAGTAACGATTTTTTTGTCCATAAATTGATCTTTATTTTCTTTAATCCAGTCTGGTAAATCTCTAAAGCGAGTAATATTAGGTCGTATAGCACCACGGAAATGTCCTAAATCATATTCATAATCATTACGCGCATCGATAACAATTGTGTCGTCGTCAAATAATGCTTCTTTAAACTCTTTAGGTGATAAATAATTACCAGTAAGTTCTTTAGGATTAACATCTTGTTCTAAATCTAATGCCACAATTTCTTTTCTAGGACGAACGTGCATTTTTTTAAATGCGTGACCATCTGCTTCATCAATTTTGAAAGTAATTCCTTTGAACCTTTCATCTGATTGTAATGCATTCATATATTTGTCTGTTGCTTCAACTGTTCCGGAAACAGTACCATTAATACCTTCAGTTGATACTAAGATACGTCCTTTAAGCTCTAAATCTTTACAAAAATCTAAGTGTTCTGTAGCAAATGTTTCGGGGTCTTCAATATTTGTATATTTATAATACAATAGTACTCTGTAATCCATAATTCAATTCTCCTCTAAATTTTTTTCTGTTTATAATAGTTTTATATAAAATTAATAGTTTGATAGTATCGTGCGGCTACAATCCATAATGATATGATGAATGTATATTTGTTATATGCTTTTATAAAAGGACGAAATTCTCCTCACTATATTGTAACAAAAAAGGTACAATATTCAATTTAAAAATTTTGTAAAACTAAATATTGTCAAAAATTTTTTGAAGAATATTAGGTTATTAATAAAAAACATGCTCTTTTCAAGTTTGTTATTATCAATGAAAAGAGCATGTATATAAATTTATTTATTTTTATTTGTAAAGATAAGTGCAACTACTAAACTAATTGTACTGATTGCAAAGACAATATTCATGATCGAAAGTGTTTCTATAATCACTACATCTTTGCCTAATCGTTCAAAAGCATTTTGTTGCATTTCTTTCTCAGAATTAAAATCACTGTCGGTTCTTGAAGGCTTTTCTTCAATATCTTCTAATAATCTTTCTTTAACTTTAGGCATATAATACCTCCTTATTCTCTAATATAAATTTTCCCTATTAACAAAAAATAAATCATAAATATATGAGCATTTGCATCATATGGTTGTGGTGTCTATACTTTTATTAAATAATGTATTAAATCAGGAGGGGATAGAATGGAAACTGTATATTTAGCAGGAGGTTGTCTCTGGGGTGTTCAGGCATTTGTTAAGACATTACCAGGTGTCATTCAAACAGAAGGTGGTAGGGCAAATGGTATTACGCATACCCTTGATGGAGAATACGACGGCTATGTAGAAGTAATTAAAACAACTTTTGATCCTGAAAAAGTGTCTGTTACTGATTTAATGGGGTATCTTTTTGAAATTATTGACCCTTATAGTGTAAACCAACAGGGCCAAGATATTGGTTTGAAATATAGAACAGGATTATATAGTGAAGACGTAAAACATTTAAAAGAAGCACAAGCATACATAGATGCAATTGAAGACCATCACCTTATTGCCACAGAGGTATTACCATTGACTAATTATGTTAAAAGCGCAGAAACACATCAAGACAGATTATCAAGATTTCCAAATGATTACTGTCATTTACCTAAAGCACTGGTTAATAAATATAAATAATGATAAAGCAAAGTGAATTCAAAATTAAAACCTCGTTGTATATCTTCAATCATTCTGTAGATATACAATGAGGCTTTGTTTTTATAAATGGTAGATAGCATTATCTTTTCACAATTTCACCATCAATACCTACAATTTTAATATTATCAGGGTTTTTTAATATCCCAATACGATCTAATGGATTATCATCTACGATAATAAAGTCAGCTTTTTTGTCTGTTTCAATTGTGCCTATTTCATTGTCATAACCTAGACATTCTGCTGCAGTTTTAGTGGATGCTACTATAGCTTGCATTGGTGTCATACCATGTTCAACCATTAACTCTAATTCACGTAAGTTGGTACCGTGTTTAAAGACACCAGCATCTGTACCCATGGCGATTTTTACACCTGCGTTTACAGCTTTAGTAAAACTTGTTGTATGTGCCTCTAAAACTTCTTTTGACTTTTCAACAGAACCTTCAGACATACCAAGTTCATCTGCAAATTCAATAACTGAAACAGGTGCTAGTAAAGTCGGTACGAGAAAGGTACCTTGTGCCTTCATTTTTTCTATTGCTTCATCATCTAGGTAAATGCCATGCTCTATAGAATGAATGCCTGCTGCGATACAATTTTTAACGCCTTGTAGACCTTGTGCATGTGCCATAACTTTTCTATTACCTCTGAATTGTGCTTCTTCAACCATAACTTTAAGTTCTTCAATAGAAAATTGTGTGAAGTCTGGATGATCTGTTGGACTTGTTACACCTCCAGTTGCATGAACTTTGATTACATCTGCACCAGCACGTAACATCTCTCTTACTTTTTTACGTACTTCTTCAACGCCATCACAAATTCCTGTAGGTAAACCTGGATAATCTTCAATAAAACTTGGCATAGTTATACCAGATTTCGTTAATTTATCACCATGGCCACCAGTAATCGTTAATGCATTGACACTAATTTGCATGCGTGGTCCGAGTATCAAACCATTTTGTACAGCTTCTTTAATCCCTTGGTCAGCACCAAGTGCATCACGCACGGTAGTGATACCGCAATTTACTGTACGTTTAAGATGATCTATAGCGCGATAGAATGTATAAGAAAATGGCGTAGCTAATTTATCTGTCAATGGTCTCATTTCTTCCATGATATGAACATGGCTATCTATCATGCCCGGTAATAAATATTTATCGGTACCATCGATGATTTCATGATTTTCATGGTTTAAATTCTGTCCAATAGTCTTAAAGCGATGATCTTGAATAATCACATCAACGTTTTGTTGTATAGCGCTACCAGTACCATCTATAAGGTTTATATTTTTTATAAGCATTTAAAATTCCTCCTAATTAATAAAATTCATAATAATACCTGTTAAAATCACGGAAGCTACCGTAACGGAAGTAAATCCACCTATCAACATAGGACTAAGTAATTCTTTGAAAAGTGCATCATGTTCTTTTTTGTTTTTGGTTAAACTACGACTCACTTCTTCACATAGCATGTAATCTCCAGGGAAACCATACAATGCAGTTAACGCAACTGGAAGTGCCTTTGTATAACGCCAACCAATCAATTTTGCAGCAACTGCTCCTCCGATTAAAATACCTATCGTACCTATTAATAAAATAAGTAAGATAGCTGGTAGGTGATGCCATAAATCTTGTGGTGTGATATCTCCCATAGAACCGATGACAATCAGCATGATAATAACAAGAATTAAAGTGAACGACTTGTTTTTTTCTAATTCTGCTTGTTCAAATAATCCTAGTTTTAGCCCGACAATCCCAAAGAATAAACTGATAAGTGTAAAATGAATTGGGGTCACTTCTCCAATTAAAAAAGCTAAACTAGCTAATACAAACATAATAAATAGTCTTAAAGTATTATTTTGTAAAATAGGATATTTATCATGTAAAGTATGTGTTGTTGATGTTCGAGTCGTTGATGCTTCTTCACGGGTATCAGTTTGTAAATTATTAGATTCTTGTTGCAAAAAGTGTTTACCGTAACGTTTCATGATTACTGAACTTAATGGTAACCCGATAACACCTTGTAGACCTTGCACAAGTGCTGGTAAAACAATTAAATAACTTAAATCTAATTCCTTTAACTTATCAATTGTAATTAGTAATGCAACAATACCACCTGAGATAGGACCAACACCAGAAGCGGCGATACGAAAATCATAAACTAAAGATACGATGATTAAAATCATAGTCGTTGAACCTATAATGCCGAAAAGTGAAATAATCACTGCCTTCCACTGTGTTTTTAGCGTTGATAAAGGCATCATCGTTCCCATATGCATAATGGCAGGTGCTATAGCTAGTGCACCTAGTGAAGGTAAAATAGCTAAATCAAGAATATTTTCAGGAAATATACCTGCCCATTTAAGTAATAAAAAACTGACCATTGCAGTCAAAAGCATTGGTACTCGTGCTTTTGTCAATGTTGAAATAACTTCCCCCAAAGCAATTAAAGCAAATAAAGCAGTTGCTGAAATAATAGGTTCACTCCACATGATAATTTCCCTCCCTAATTTAAAGTGATAGTAAGTATCATAGCATTAATAAAGAATAAAATTAACAGTAAATACAGAATTTTCAGAATATATTTTTGTTCAAAATCACCATGAAATTTTTTGGAAAATAGGTTTGACATTTAAATTTAAGAAGCGTAATATATAAAAAGTACACGGGGTGTACTGAAGTGATTTCACCCTTATAAATAGCTGGTCATGCGTGTTAAGCTAAGGCAAATATTTTTGTTTTAGTCTTTTTTTAACTTATAGTACATGGGATGTACAATTAAAGGAAGGTAGTTGGAAAAATGTTGAATGAATTTAAATTTATATTTAAAAATAAAATGTTAGTGGTATCTTTAATTGCAATATCACTTATTTCGTTGCTATACGTAGCTTTGTTCGTTGGTTCAATGTGGGATCCATACGATAAGACAGAAAATCTAAAAATATCTGTTGTAAACCACGATGAAAAAGCAACGCTTAATAATAAAGATATTACTATTGGCGATGATTTAGTAGATAAATTAAAAGATAATGATAAGTTTGATTTTCAAGTCGTTTCTGAAAAAGAAGCGAATAAACAATTGAATAGAGGTGAAAGTGTAGGAACTATTATTGTTCCCAAAAATGCCTCATCAAATGCAACGACAATTTTAGATGAAAACCCTAAAAAAATAAATCTAGAAACTAAGGTAAATCCTGGTTCTAGTTATACAGGAAGTCAATCTGCAAATTCAGCTATTAATACAGTGACTGAATCTATAAAAGATAATATAAGATCTAACTATTTGAGTGAATTATTCGCTAGTGCTAAAAAATCACAATCAGGTTATCAAGATACATCAGAAGCATTAGGACAAATGTCTGATGCAGAAACAGAACTCATTGATGGTAATCAACAAGTAACAGATGGTATTCAACAAATGGCACCAATGGTAGGTCAACCAGCTCAAAAATTATTATCGGGAAATCAACAGGTAACAGATGGGCTGAAAGAACTTCAAGCAAATAATGACGAATTAAAATCAAAAATTGATGATGCAGTTAGTCAACAAAATAATGTTTCATTTGAATCCGAAAATGAAAAAGCACTCAATGATGTTACAAAAGTAAAAGAAAATAATCCAACGAATGCTGATGAATACGGTGCAACGATTGTTCCTTATATGGCAAGTGTTAGTTTATTTGTTGGTGCGCTATCGTTTAGTGCTATTTATCCATTGAGAAAAACTATTGATAAATCTACAACTTCAGTGAGACAAGCTTTAGGAAAATTTGCATTATATATTGTTCAAGGTGCGTTGTCTGCGTTATTTATGAGTAGTTGGGTATTATTTGTGTTTAACATGTCAGTTGGTAATGTATGGAAATTTATATTAGTAGGTTTATTATGGGCTATTGCAGCAATTACAATTACATCGTTCCTAACATTATTCTTAGACAGAATAGGACTATTTGTATCAATGATTCTTTTAATCTTACAATTAAGTGCAAGTGAAGGTATGTTCCCAATAGAACTTTCTGCAACGTTCTATAGATGGATACATCCATTTTCACCAATGTCTTACGCTATTCAAGGATACAGAGAAGCGATATTTACTAATGCAGGTCACTTTGACTTTGGATTTGTTGTAGCGTTACTTATCGGTATCATAGTCGTAATGATGATTTTACAATATTTAGTTCTACTATGGTTCAATAAGCGCGATAAGTTACCACTTTCTATCGAATTTAAGTAATTTATAAAGGGGGATAAGATTATGAATGATGTAGATGCATCGATTGAAAAAGCGATAACCAAATTTCAAATAGTGATGTTGTATTTAAACAAAGAAATTATTGAAATGGTGAACGAATCGTCTCTCACAAACTTACTTTCAAGAGAACAAATTGAAGCGATGAGAATTATTCAAACAAAAGGTCAAGTTACGATTAATGAGTTGGCTGGGCTGCAAAATATATTTAAAACAGCTGCTTCAAAAAGAATAGGTAAACTTGAAGAAATGGGCTATGTGCAAAGAGCATACTCAAATAATAAAAGAATAAAATTAGTTCAATTAAGCTTAGAAGGTGAAACATTTTTAAAGCAAGCGACTTCTGCAATGACAGAATCAGTAAAAAATCGCTTAGGTGACCAATTTTCACTTGAAGAAATAGAAGATTTTGTAAATCAATTGGAGCGAATAGATGAAGCTTTTAGAAAAAGTAAATAATTACCTAGGAAATTAAATGTGTTATACATGGACTTGTAGCAACAGGATGCGTATACTAAATGATATAATTCTAAACAGATATTAACTAAAAAACATAAATTTTTGATTAGGGGTGAAACATAATGAAAAGAACAGCTGAACGTATACTTGCCTGGATTGGTATTGGTATACAACTACTAGGTGTAATTGTACTTGCGATATTCTTACCATTAGTTGGAAATGGTGATAATAAAAATGCAATGATACAAGCAATGATGGAAGACGATAGTTCGATCACATATGAAAATGGAGAAGCGGTTATTAATATGTTAAGTGGATTGGTAACTGCAGGTCTTATATTGTCTATTGTGCTACTTATAGTAGCAATCATCGGTGCAGTGTTAATTGGTAAAAAAGCAAAAGCTGCTGGTATTCTATTAATCATTGTTGGTGTTATTTCATTAATTGGTAATTGGATTACCGCAATATTGTGGTTAGTAGCAGGTATTATGTTACTTGTGAGAAAGCCACAAAAAGCAATTTATAGTAGAGATGAAGAAGATGATGCAAATCCCTATATCAAAGATGGATCACAAGTAAATGAACATAATAACTCATTTGTATTATCCGAAGATCAAAAAGAGAACGAACAACAAAAAATCAAAGAAAATTATTCCGATGATGATGAGGATAATAAATATAAATATTAATTCGTAATCCAAGTTTGCCTTTGATAGGTAAACTTGGATTTTTTGTATTTTATTCAGATTTAATCGTATCCAAAATTAATTGGAGCTGGTTATATAATTGATGTGGTTCTATCTTTGTATTTGTACTTTTAGAATAATGTTGTTTTATAAAATCTTTAGGTGTCATTTGCATCACATTTTTGAAATCTCTCAAATAAGTATTGTATGAACGGAACCCATAGTCTACCCAAATTGATTCACTATTGCCATTTGTTAATAACTCTCTAGATAAACTATAGATTTTAACTTTTTTAATGTATTTGATTAATGAAATATTCATTTTTTTTGAAAATTCTCTAGACAAATAGCTACTGTTTACGTAAAAATTTTTGGCAATTAAATTCAGCGTTAATGGTTGTTTGTAATGTTGGTTAATATATTCTACAACATTTTTAATTAATTTATTTGAGTAAGTCAACTATCCATATATATTTGCTTGAGATGAATTGAGGTAATTGATTAATTTAATAACTCCGATATCTCCATTAAATGAATTGTTTTCTAAAATATTTTTTAAAGTTGTAATATAGGTTTCAGTAATCAATTTACTTAATTTATATTTTTCTAGAAGGTTTTCCTGATTTATTAAGGTGAACCGATGATAACTTAAATTATTTACTGAAATACAAGCAAGCATACCTTCTCGATGAATAATGAGGTTTTCTTCAAAATCATATACTACAAATACATCTCCTCGATGAAATATAAAATTTGATTTTACTTTTTGGAAATGAATCATACCTAAAATGACTAAATATATATTGGAAAAGTTAGGTGTATTTAAATGTTCTAATTTATCGCCTTCATCATAAATGATTTGGTTATAATTCATTAAACCCCTCCTTTCCTTAAATGTTAGCTAGTAAAATTGGCAATGATTTATAGTAAAATGAGAATCAGATTAAGTATTAAGGTTTGAGAGCATACACAATAAATTCGTTCAGGAAATGTAGATATACTTAAATTTAATTTCATTTATTTAAATAGTACTCTTTTTAAATTTAATAAGTCAATTAATGTTGCGTAATTATAATAAAATAAAATTCTAAAACTAAAAAAATGGATAATTTTTGCATCTGTTTATAATATATTCTATGATGGTGCACCAAAATAGTAATAAATCCGAACAATTCGTGAATAATATTGAAGTGTTAAATAATTGAAAATATGTTCAGCTTTTCATTATGACAATTATTTTGGTAATTATCGTTATGATTTAGCAATATATCTAAGACTATTAGCTTTTATAAAAGATGCAATGTGAGCAACTAAAGTAACATTTCTGACAGATAAGCGAGCAAAAAGTAGAATGTCGAACACGAATTGGTGTAATATCAAGTGAAAAATGAATAGAGATAATTATTAAAATATAATAAAATAGGCTGTTCTATTGAGGAAGGTAACAAAAACATGTAAATTGATAGTAAAGGTTAATTTAGACATTAAATTGAAATGAACGAATGAGGTGAGCTAAATGATGATGATGATTGGTATACTTACACCGTTATTAGTTGTTGGTTTTATAGTTATGTCAATTTTGGAAGAAAAAAAACGAAACAAAAGAAAGCAAGAAAATAATAGCGATGAACAAAAGCAGATTAATAATACTACTAATAGCGATGAAGATAACCGAAAAGACGAATGATATATTATCTTATTGTTATAAATCCCTTTTAAATAATAAAGCAAATCCATTAAATGATGTACAAATTAAAATAGTGTAATCTTAGTAAAGCTTAGAATTTTTATTGATACGATATAGGAGTTGAAATATGAAATTGATTTCTAATTTATCAATTTTTATTTCACTCCTAATTTTTATATTTTTAAAGTATACAAACAACATAGTTTTAAAAATCAGATATCTAAATTTAGCTTAAATACAAATGAATATGTCTAGTGTTATAGTTTCATACGAGGGAGTGTTCTAGGATGAGTGAAATGGCTTATATATTACAGAGTGTGTTATTACCTATTTTTATAATGATAGCATTGGGATTTATCTTACAGAAAAAGTTCACTCTAGATTTAAAGACTTTAGCTAAATTAAATATCTATGTGTTTGTTCCAGGATTTATTTTTGTAAAATTTTATAAAACAAATTTTGAACTGCGTTTATTATTGTATATTGTAGTGTTTTTCATAATATACATCATTTTTTTATATATAGTAGGGAAAGTTTTAACTATAATAAACAAGAGGGATAAGGGCGAGGCTACAACGCTAACCAATAGTGTATTATTTTTTAATTCTGGAAACTATGGTGTGCCAGTCAATGACCTAGTGTTCAAGGGTGATCCACTAGCAATGTCAGTACAAGTAATCGTTTTATCATTACAAAATATTTTCACTTTTTCATATGGTATTTTCGCAATACAGTCTGCACAAATTGGAAAATTGAAAGCGATGTTAGGGTATTTTAAAATGCCAGTATTATACGCTTTGCTGTTTGCAATTATTTTAAATTATGCTGATATCCCTATACCAGAATTTATTTGGACGCCAGCTAACTATGTAGCGGATGCGATGATTGCAATTGCTTTAATTATGTTAGGCGCACAAATTGCCAATATAAACTTTACTTTTAAGTGGTCATTATCATATATTTTTATATTTGTACGCTTAGTGATTGGACCAGTCATCGCATTAATAATTATAAAAATCATGGGTATTGAAGGCGTGATTGCGCAAACATTGTTTATCGCTTCAGCAATGCCGACGTCAGTAAATAGTTCTGTGATTGCTCAGGAGTATGACAATCACCCAGAACTTGCAGCAGAGCTTGTCTTTTTATCTACTTTATTAAGTTCAATTACTGTGGTGGTTGTTATTTACGCTTCTAAATTACTATTTTAGATACTTAAAAAGTTACATGCATTATCATTACTTATACTTTTATGCACTGAGAAAAAATATCTCAGTGCTTTTTTGTTTTAGTTTTAATAAATTTGAATGAACTTAAAAATAGCTAATGTATTTTAAAACATTGAAAACAGTATCATTACATTTCTTAACATAAAATGTTATATCATTCACTGTTGTTACTTGTTTGATGTATAAAAATTGAATTGAAAATATTTTCTTTATAAAAACAATTTTTATTTTCAAATATATTGTGCTATAAATATAACGTGAATGACATTGAAAATAAATAGTTTAAAAATAACTATAAATCAAAGGATGGTATATGTGAAAGAGATTGTATTAGGCATAGATATCGGTACAAGTTCTGTTAAAGCCATTGCTATTAATAAAAAAGGTGACGTTTTAGATGTTACTAGTGAACCAATTCATGTTATTAATCAACAAACAGGTTTTAGTGAACAAAATCCAGAAGATTGGTACGAAGCCTCTAAAGATTGTATAAGGTACTTATTGAATTCGAAAAAGTTAGCAGGTATGAAGGTTAAAGGTATATCATTCTCTGGTCAAATGCATAGTTTAGTGTTACTTGACCATCAATTTCAACCACTTAGAAATGCCATTTTATGGAATGATACAAGATCCACTTTTCAGTGTGAACAAATAAAACAGCAATTTGGTGAATATGTAATGGATAATCCTGTTTTAGAAGGTTTTACATTAACGAAGTTGTTATGGGTTAAAGAAAATGAACCGTTGATTTGGTCCAAAGCAAATGTCTTTTTACTGCCTAAAGATTATGTGAGATTTAAATTCACAGATACGATAAATATGGAATATTCTGATGGATCAAGCACATTGTTAATGGATATAACAAATAAGTGCTGGAATAAAAATATTTGTGACTATTATGGTGTTTACCAACTTTGTCCAAATTTAATTGAATCCCAAGATTTTGTAGGGTACCTTAATACTTCAATTGCAGAAGAATTAGGTTTAGATAAAGATGTCGCAGTATATGCTGGGGGCGGAGACAATGCCTGTGGCGCATTAGGAGCAGGCGTTATTAGTGAGGGCGACACACTATGTAGTATTGGTACTTCGGGTGTCATATTAGCGTGTGATTCTGAGAATACAGCGACTTATGGTCACAATATACATCACTTTAATCATGTGCTCCCTCAAAAATCTTATGCAATGGGTGTCATATTAGCTGCAGGTGATAGTTTAAAATGGTTTCAAAAAAACATTACGCCAAGCTTAACTTATAGCCAAATTTTGGATGAAGCAAAACAATCTTCTCTAGGGAGTAATGGTTTAATATATGCACCATATTTATCAGGGGAACGTACACCCCATGGTGATAGTCAAATTAGAGGAAGTTTTATTGGCTTAAGTCATATGCATAATAATAAAGATATGGCTCGTGCTGTGATTGAAGGCATCACTTTTGCATTATATGAATCTATCTATTATTTACGTAAAAATGATAAAAAAATTAAAGAAATGATTTCTATCGGTGGTGGGGCTAAAAGTGATTTTTGGCTTCAGTTACAAGCAGATATCTTTAACGCTAAAGTATATAAATTAAAGCATGAAGAAGGACCAAGTATGGGTGCAGCAATGATAGCAGCAAAAGGTGTAGGGTGGTTTAATGATGTCGCTGAGATGGTTCAACAATTTATTCGATATGATAAAGTATTTGAACCCAGTGTAGAACATCATATGCAATATATGAAATATTTTGCAATATACCAAAAAATTTACGATGAGACTAAAGAAATAACAAAGGAATTATTAAAAATCTCTCACTAAAATTATGTTATAGCAACAATCATGCATGATTGGTCATGATATTTCCTAGAAAATAATAAGCTGAAAATATATAAGGTTGAAAAAATACAGTTTTTACGTTAAATTAAACATGAATTAATTGTAAAATTCACATTAATTAAATAGAGCTAAGTTTAACCACTGGAAGTGCCTTTATGATAAAAAGGCTGAGACTAGCGTGATACGCTAGAATTCCTTGAACCTGATCCAGTTTGTACTGGCGTAGGAAAAGTGGCGTTATAAACCATATTTGTCCGTTCACATTAACGTTATTTTTCCTATTTGGAAAAATAACGTTTTTTTTATTTTAGGAGTGATTATAGTGATTATTGCGATTACCAGTTATCATAAATTAACCAAGCAAGATAGCATTAATTATTGCGAAATTGAACCTTATATAGATTACCTAATCGTCAGATCACCGATGTGTACTTCTGAGACGATAGAATGGATAAACCAACTAAAGCAACGGCATTTTCCGAAAGATAAAATTATTATTCACAGTGATTATCATGTACTCCAATCTTGCGACTTGTCACGTATACATTTTAGAGAAAATGATGAGCAAATCCGTGCTTTAAAACAACATTGTTCAAACATAAAAATAAGTATGTCTACACACAGTCGCCAGGCGATCCAATATGCAGAGGATTTAAATTTGGATTTTGTACTTTATGGGCACGTATTTGAAACAAAGTCTAAAAAAGGGTTAGCACCTAAATCATTAACTGAGGTTAATGATGCATTGAAAAGTGATATTCCTGTAGTCGCATTAGGTGGTATTAATTTAAAAACGATGTCTCATTTACCTAAGGGATTTCAAGGTATCGCAGGTATATCAATATTTAATCACTCGATAAAAACAGTACAAGCCTTACACAGAGCATGGTTAAATTATGAAGCAACCTAAGATTAATTATTTACTTATCAATAAGTGAGAAAGGAATGAATCGTGATGCATTGTGTTATTAATGGTGATAATTTCACATTTGAAAACCCTTTGAATATACAAGAAATATTGCAAACACTCGGGTTAGACGAAAAGAGAGTGATTGTTGAACATAATAAAAAATTAATTAAACAAAACCAATTTCAAGATTATATCGTTAATGATAAAGATTGTTTAGAATTACTAGAATTTGTAGGAGGCGGATAGGATGTTTAAAATAGGTAAATTTGAATTTAATTCAAGATTGTTATTAGGTACTGGTAAATTTGAAACAGAAGCCATTCAAAAGGAAGCTATAAACGCGTCTGAAACAGAGGTTTTAACTTTTGCAGTGCGTCGAATGAACTTATATGATGAGAAATTACCTAATCCTTTAGCAAAAGTTGACTTATCAAACTTTGTTACTTTTCCTAATACTGCTGGTGCAACATCAGCTGAGGAAGCGATAAGAATTGCAGAAATTGCTAACCACGCCAATCTTTGTGACATGATTAAAGTAGAAGTGATAGGTGATCAGGAAACCTTACTACCCGATCCTTTAGAAACATATGAGGCATGCAAAGTTTTGCTAGAAAAAGGTTATACAGTGTGTCCTTACATTTCAAATGATGTTGTACTTGCCAAACGTCTAGAAGAATTAGGTGTGCATGCAATTATGCCACTAGCTTCACCTATTGGTACTGGAAGAGGAATAAATAATCCTTTAAATCTACGTTATATTATTGAACGCGCCAATGTACCTGTAATAGTCGATGCAGGTGTAGGATCACCAAAAGATGCATGCCATGCTATGGAATTAGGTGCAGATGCCATTCTATTAAACACAGCAATTTCAAGTGCGAAAGATCCAGGGAAGATGGCAGAAGCTATGAAGTTGGGCATTCAAGCAGGAAGAATGAGTTATCAGGCAGGAAGAATACCAGTTAAGTATACAGCTCAAGCTTCAAGTCCAACAGAAGGAATCGGATTTTTATGATGGAAAGGTATTCTCGTCAAATACGTTATAAAAATTTTGGAAGAAATGGTCAGCGTAAACTAGAACAAACACACGTGATGATCGTAGGAGCCGGAGCATTAGGAAGTCATTGTGCAGAAATATTATCACGTATGGGAGTTGGCGAACTTACAATAATTGATATGGATATTGTAGAAATATCAAATTTACATAGGCAAGCCACTTATACTGAAAATGATGCACAAATGATGGTACCTAAAGTAGAAGCATTAAAAAAGCATTTATTAGATATAAATTCTAATATTAAAATCAACGCATTATACCAAGAAATAACTTGCACCAACATTGAACACATTTTAAGAAACTCTAATCCTGCTATCGTCATGGATGGAATGGATCATTTTAAAATTAGGTACTTGATTAACGAAGCATGCCACAAATTTTCGATACCTTGGATTTATGGGGCTGCAATTGGAAGTCAAGGCACCATTTATGGCATTGATTATAAAGGACCATGTTTAAAATGTGTGCTCGATAAAATACCTGAATCTGCAGAAAGTTGTTCTATTAATGGTGTGTTGCCTACAGTCATATACCAAGTAGCTAGCATGGAAGTCTCAGAATTATTGCGTTGGCTAACATCAGCTGGATTCTCTCAAAAATTAATAACGATAGATACTTTTTCAATTCAGTATCATACAGTGAATATCAACCAACTTAAAAATAGCAATTGTAGTATTTGTGTACATCAGCAATATGATTTACTTAATCAACCTCAGCCTACAAACGTAGAGTCTCAATGTGGCGATACATTTTTGCTTCGTTTCGATGAAAAAATGTTTGAATATGCGCATTATCTACCTGCAAAAATTAAAAAAGCAAATAGTTTTGCTAAATTACTTTCTTATAACGACACCGATATTACTTTATTTAAAGATGGCCGTATGAATGTTTATGGATTAGAAGATGAAGCACAAGCGCATGCATTATATACGCATTTTGCTAAAAGCATAAAATAGGACGTTTACATTTCTCAAAAGCAAAAATTTTAGAATAAAAATTAATGTTTCTTAAATCGTAACAAGTTTATGACATATTTGTTAACAGCCCTTCTTAACATTGAAACACTATATATTGTGGTATAAATTATGTTTATATACAATATATAGAAAAGAAGGGGTAAAATGAATAAATTAGAACAAGATTTGACGAAACTTATTACAAAAGATCCTACAGTTATTAACGAAAATGCGAATAAAGATAGTGCCACTTTTTCTACGATGAGAGATTTAACAGCAGGTGTTGTATCTAAATCATATGCTTTAGATTACTTATTGCCTAAACATATAGCAGAGGCACATAAAAGTGGTGATATACATTTCCATGATTTAGATTATCACCCTTTCCAACCACTCACTAACTGTTGTTTGATCGATGCTAAAAATATGTTGAAACATGGCTTTCGAATTGGCAATGCATCTGTAACATCTCCAAAATCAATTCAAACAGCTTCAGCTCAGCTAGTTCAAATTATCGCTAACGTTTCTAGTAGTCAGTATGGGGGTTGTACCATTGATAGAGTAGATGAATTATTAAGTGACTACGTAAAATATAATGAAGCAAAACATCGAAAATTAGCGCAACAATTTGTTGAAGATACACATATTGATGCTTATGTTGATCATCAAATTACACAAGACATTAATGACGCAATTGAAAGTCTAGAATATGAAATAAATACACTTTATACTTCAAATGGACAAACGCCATTTGTCACTCTTGGTTTTGGCCTAGGTATAGATGAATATAGTAGAAAAATTCAACAAGCTATATTGAAAACACGAATAAAAGGACTCGGAAAAGATCGTATTACAGCCATCTTTCCTAAACTCGTTTTTTCCATTAAAAAAGGGGTGAATTTTAGTCAAGATGACCCTAATTATGATATTAAAAAATTAGCGTTAGAGTGTTCTACAAAAAGAATGTACCCAGATATATTAAATTATGATAAAACAGTAGAAATTTTAGGTGATTTTAAAGCGCCAATGGGTTGTCGTTCTTTTTTACCAGAATGGAAAAATAAGCAAGGTGAAGCAGAAAATAATGGAAGATGTAATTTAGGGGTAGTTACGCTTAATGTACCTAGGATAGCTATAGAATCAAATGGTGATATGGAAAAGTTCTGGGAAATATTTCATGAGAGAATGCAAATTATGCACGATGCATTAGTTTATCGCATTAAACGTATGGAACAAGCTACGCCTGATAACGCCCCTATTTTATATAAAAATGGTGCTTTTAAACATTATTTAAGTGATGAAGATAGTGTAATGTCACTATTTAAAAATAAACGTGCCACGCTGTCGATCGGTTATATAGGTTTGTATGAGGCAGCTACAGTGTTTTATGGCCCTGAATGGGAAAAAACAGCAAGAGGTAAAGCATTTACGCTTCAAATATTAAAAGCTATGAAAGTTTATCAATTGGAATGGACAGAACGCTACGATATTTGGTTTAGTATCTATAGTACACCAAGTGAGTCTTTAACAGATCGTTTTTGCAGATTAGATAAAGAAAAGTTCGGAGATATATTAGATATTACGAGCAAGGGATATTATCAAAATTCGTTCCACTACGATGTGCGAAAAGATATTACACCGTTTGAAAAGATAGATTTTGAAAAAGATTATCCATTTTATGCTAGCGGTGGTTACATACATTATTGTGAATATCCAAAATTAGATCATAATATTAAAGCATTAGAAGCGGTTTGGGATTATTCATATGACAAAATCAGTTATCTAGGAACAAATATCCCTATAGATCATTGTCGTTTATGTGATTTTAAAGGTGATTTTAAAACAACCCCAACAGGATATCAGTGTCCGGAATGTGGAAATAGTGATCCTAAAACCGTAGATGTAGTAAAACGGACATGTGGTTATTTAGGAAATCCAGTGCAACGTCCTACAATCGAAGGTAGACATAAAGAAATTTGTGCAAGAGTAAAACATATGAAAGATCAATCGATATGACAATATTAAATATCATAAATGGACAAGGTTATATTGCCAAAATAGAGTCACAAAGTTTCGTAGATGGCGAAGGTGTGAGATGTAGTTTATATGTTTCAGGATGTCCATTTGCATGTTTAAATTGCTATAATAAAGCAGCACAAAATTTTAAATATGGTGAAAAATTTAATGATGAAATTTTGAAAGAAATAATAGAAAATTGTGAACCGGATTATATAGAAGGTTTAAGCATTTTAGGTGGGGAGCCATTTTGCAACTTAGACATAACACTCAAATGTGCTCATGCATTTAGACAACGTTTTGGTCATGAAAAAACTTTATGGGTATGGACAGGATTTTTATTTGAATACTTAAGGAATGATCAATATCAAAGAAATGAATTATTAAAAAATATAGATGTACTCGTGGACGGTCCTTTCATTCATCACTTATACAAACCCAATTTACCTTATAAAGGTTCATTAAATCAGCGTGTCATCGATGTGCAAAAATCACTAGCTAGTGGTAGAATTCATGAATATATAATTTAATGTTGTGATTCCATAACTATTTCCTGAAATTTAAGCGAATTGCTATTATTATGATATAAAGTTAATTACAATCATAATGAAGACAAAAATAGATTTAGTAAAGTGCTATTAAAGGAGCGTATAAGCAATGTGTACAGGTTTTTCATTTATGTCTGAGAATCATCAAGCTATATTAGGTCGAACAATGGATTTTGTTTATCAATTAAAAGGCAACCCAGCAGTTCAACCACGTCACTATTACTGGGAATCACGTGTAGAGTATAAAGGTGAAACATTATATGGTTTCGTAGGTTCAGGCAGTGATATGGAAGGTTTTTTATTTGGGGACGGTGTTAATGAGCATGGCATTGGCGTTTCAGTACAATATTTCAGAGGCTACGCTTCTTACGCAAATGAAACTAAAGCAGGCTATATGAATATTGCTCAAAATGAAGTGATAAATTGGATACTAGGTTATAACAAAAACATAGCTGATTTAATAAAAAATGCACAATCTGTCAATGTTGTGGCGCATACTCTGAATGACCTCTCTGAAGTTCCACCGTTACATTATCATATTTCTGATGATACGGGTAGAACAGTAGAGCTTACTTTTAATAAAGGTCAAATAGTGGTTAATGACAATCCAGTTGCCGTTTTGACTAACAACCCTGATTTAAATTGGCATTATGAAAATTTAAAGAATTACATAAACATTACACCCCAAAAGCCAAAAGAAAAAAAGTTTGCTAATATTAATTTGAAATCGTTGGGAAATGAAGGCGGCACGTATGGCTTACCAGGTGGATATACTTCAGCAGAGAGATTTATTCGCATTGCTTACTTGAAAAATTATTTAGAAGAAGCAACAAATAGTCCAGAACAAGACATACTTAATGCATTTAAATTATTGGAAATCATGAGTATACCTAAAGGTGCAGTTAGAGATGAAGAAAATGAGTTACATTATACCTTGTATCAAACCGTATTAAATTTAACGACACGCACATTTTATATTAAATGGTATAATTCTAATAAAATTACTGAATTACATTTATCAGAAGACTTACTAAATAAAAAAGAAATGACGATTTTTGAGCCAACTGAAGGATTAGCAATAACTCGTTTGAATTAAAATTCAAACCGAGTACATGTATCGAATGAACTTTAAATAATAAATAACTAATAAAAGACACATAAAAACTGCTGTTTTTATGTGTCTTTTTTATGTTTATTAACAATCATTTTTGATGGTAAAACGTATTAATCTCACTATTTTACTTAAAAATTCAAATTTTTTACTGACGCATTATAAGTAGTGTTGGGTATTAAATTTAAAATTATAATGATTAAAGAAGGATAAATTGCATTAAATTTAATAATATCAAAAAGTGATTTTACTATCGAAAAGGAGAGTTAGATAACAATGAGGATATTTAAAGAGTATATGGCTAGGAAAAAAAATCGATATTCCATACGTAAATTTACGGTTGGAACTGCTTCAGTGCTTTTAGGTAGTTTTTTAGTTTTTAACCACAGCGAAGAAGCCCAAGCTGATACTTTACAAAAAGAACAACAAGAAGTAAAAGAAATACCTCCTAAAGTAGATATAGAGAATACAAAAAATGATTCAAATTTTGATAATATACTAGAAAAAGAAAAAAATAATGACACGATACAGCAACCAACTCAAGCTGAAATTGAAAATAAAGAAATAGAAAAAGAAAGTATTTCGAAAGATACAAAATTAATTCAGGATAGCACTAATATAACTCAGCAACAATCAGAATCCAATGCCAATGCTATTGTTGAAAATAAAGAACAACCAAAGCATTCAGATGTAAAAGAATCAGATAAACAAAAAGATAAACAAGAAAAAACACCTGAAACTATTAAAAATGATGAAGAAATAAAATCATTAGATACTGAAAAAACAGATACAGATATAATACCAACGGGTACCGAAAAGCTCAGAAAAACGGATACTGCAATAAAAAGTGAATCAAAATTAAACGAAAACGAAAGACAAATCAATCAAAATTTGACTTCTATGGAAAATAGAGTTACTGAAGTGAAAGTTGAAGAGTTAAACAATAATATAGAGAAAAACGAAGCAGAAAAAAGTTTGAGTACGAATGAAAAAAATCTCAAAAATGACAGACAACCAGAAAAGCAATATATTCCAAAAACTAGAGTAGTCAGAAGTATCGATAGAAATCGATACTATAATGGAACACACAATAATTATCATTATTTTGGGCCTAGATTATCTTATAATTCTCTAAGAGCGGGAGATAATATTACAACAGCATTTAATGAAGTAGAAAAAAATAGAACAGAATTAACCGAAGAAGAAAGAAAACTATTTCTGAGAAATATTATTAGACAAACTTCATTAAAAAATAATAAATCTGCTTATGACAGAATTTTTAATAGAGATTATTCTGTAGCTGGAAATAGAAAACTTACAGCGAACCAAGCTAAAAATATAAACGAACTACTATATAAAATGAAAAACTTAACTGTTAATCGTGATAATCCGAATTATCAAGGTATTTATACGTTTACAAATCAAAATGATGTAACTAAAAATGATTTTGGTATCGTAAAAGACGAAGTGTTACATGATGGCGACGCGTTAATTGCAACAATGGAATTGTCAAAAGAAAAAGGTAGAGGGACATACAGATTTGAAAATTATGCAATAAGACCTAATGATAGTCTCAATAAAAAAATAAAAAAAGTTATAGCAGTTTATGAAGGCAGACAAAGAATTATTCTGCAACAAGATCATTTAGGTTATTATTCATATACACGTCCAGACAGTGGTAGAAATGGAGATCCAGATAGAGGTGGCGGTTCAGGAGGCACAGTTAAATTTTACATTTCATTTGATGCCAACCAATATATTGATGTAAATAAAGACAAATTATTTGGTTATATTCTAAGTGATACTTTAGATCCAAATGTGTTAAGGGGCGTAAATATTACTAACAAAGCTGTTAATATTCAAGAAGTAGCAGATACAATAAATGAAGCTTTAAAAAAAGCAAAAATAAGAAAAGTAGAAGATGCTATAGAAGCAGCAACACAATTAAAACAACAAGCTGAAACAAAACTAGTCGAGGTAACTCGAGATCAATTAGTGACACCAACTGAAAAAGCTGAGATTGATAAAATGAATGTAGATATTGAAAAAGCCAAATCATCAGCAATGCAAATGTTAAACGCTCTACCGGACGGAATCATAAATAAAGATGTATTACGGAAAAGAATAAATGATATTACACCAGTAACATCACCAGAAGTGAACGATGCAGATAGTAACGGAGTCTTAGATGCAGAACAATTATCAGAAGCATCTCAAGCAGTAGCGAATGCCGAGCAAGCCCAAGCTGCAGTTGATACAAAACTTACTGAGGTTAATTCAGACAGTTTAGTGACACCGAACGAAAAAGCAGCAGTAGATAAGTTGATTCAAACATTAGAAGCTGCGAAACAAACAGCGAAAGAAAAATTAGATAATGTAGCAGATATTATAGCAGGTAAGACTGATTTACAAACAAGGTTAAATAATATTACATCTGTAACGTCACCAGAAGTGAACGACGTGGATAGTAACGGTGTGTTAGATACAGAACAATTGTCAGAAGCATCTGCAGCAGTGTCGAACGCTGAACAAGCAAAAACAGCAGTTGATACAAAAGTGACAGAAATTACAGCGGATGGCTTAGTTACTCCAGATGAAAAAACAGCAGTAGATGCGTTAATTCAAACTTTAGAAACTGCGAAACAAACAGCAAAAGAGAAGTTAGATAGTGTACCGTCTAGTACCGCAGGAAAAGATGAGCTACAAACAAGATTAAATAACATCACATCCGTAACATCGCCAGAAGTGAATGATGCAGATAGTAATGGTGTGTTAGATGCTGATCAATTGTCAGAAGCATCTGCAGCAGTGTCGAACGCTGAACAAGCAAAAACAGCAGTTGATACAAAAGTGACAGAAATTACAGCGGATGGTTTAGTGACACCGGATGAAAAAGCAGCGGTAGACGCGTTAATTCAAACATTAGAAGCTGCGAAACGATGGGCAAAAGAGAAGTTAGATAGTGTACCAAACGGTACAGCAGGCAAGACAGAGTTACAAACGAGACTAGATAATATTACATCTGTAACATCACCAGAAGTGAACGACGCGGATAGTAACGGTGTGTTAGATACCGAGCAATTGTCCGAGGCAGAGCAAGCAATGACGAGTGCGGAACAAGCAAAAACCGCAGTGGACAATAAATTAGCAGATGTAACATCAGACGGCTTAGTAACTCCAGACGAAAAGGCATCAGTAGATCAAATACTTCAAACATTAGAAGATACAAAACAAGCAGCACAAGAGAAACTCAATAATGTCCCGAATGGTATCGCAGGAAAAGACGATCTACAAACAAGATTAGATAATATCACATCTGCAACATCACCAGAAGTGAATGATGCAGATAGTAACGGAATTTTAGATGAAGAACAATTATCAGAAGCATCGCAAGCAGTAGTGAATGCAGAACAAGCAAAAACAACAGTAGATACGAAATTAACTGAGATTACAGCAGATGGTCTAGTAACTCCAAATGAAAAATCCGAAGTAGATGCATTGATTCAAACATTAGAAAGTGCGAAACAAACAGCACAAGAGAAACTCAATAATGTCCCGAATGGTACCGCAGGAAAAGACGATCTACAAACAAGATTAGATAATATCACATCTGTAACATCTCCAAAAGTAAATGATGCAGATAGTAATGGTGTATTAGATACTGATCAATTGTCTGGAGCAACTCAAGCTGTGATGAATGCAGAACAAGCGAAAGCTTCAGTAGATAGTAAATTAGCAGATGTAACATCGGACGGATTAGTAACTCCAGAAGAAAAAGCTGAAGTAGACGCGTTAATCCAAACATTAGAAAGCGCAAAACAAACAGCGCAAGAAAAGTTAGATAGTGTACCAAACGGCACAGCAGACAAGACTGACTTACAAACAAGATTGGATAACATCGCATCTGTAACATCACCAGAAGTAAATGATGCAGATAGTAACGGAGTCTTGGATATAGACCAATTGTCCGAGGCAGACCAAGCAGTGACAATGCTGAACAAACAAAAACAACAGTAGATACGAAGCTGACTGAAATCACATCAGACAGTCTAGTGACACCAGAAGAAAAAGCAGACGTAGATGCGTTAATTCAAACATTAGAAACTGCGAAACAAACAGCGCAAGAGAAACTAGATAGTGTACCGAACAACACAGAAGGTAAAGCAGAGTTACAAAATAGATTGAATCAAATCCCATCCGTAGTATCACCAGAAGTGAATGATGTAGATAGTGACGGTAACATAGATAGCCAACAAATTTCAGAAACAGGCAAGGCAATAGAGGATGCTGAACAAGCAAAAGCAGCAGTAGATACTAAATTGACTGAGATCACAGCAGATGGTTTGGTAACACCGGATGAAAAAGCCGAAATAGATGCGTTAATTCAAACATTAGAAACTGCGAAAGAAATAGCAAAAGACAAGCTAGATAGTGTGCCGAATAGTACAACTGGAAAAGATGCATTACAAACAAGGTTGAATCAAATCACATCAGCAGTTTCACTAACAGTAACAGACGCAGATAGTAACGGTGTCTTAGATATTGATCAACTGTCCGAAGCAATGCGAGCAGTAGTGAATGCCGAACAGGCAAAAACGGCAGTGGATACAAAAGTGACAGATGTAACATCCGATGGTTTAGTAACACTAGAAGAAAAATCCGCAGTAGATCAATTAATCCAAGCATTAGAAACAGCGAAACAAGAAGCGAAAGAGAAATTAGATAGTGTACCGAATAGCACAGCAGGTAAAATAGAGTTACAAAATAGATTAGATCAAATTGCATCCGTAGTATCACCAGAAGTGAATGATGTAGATAGTGACGGTAATGTAGATAGCCAACAAATTTCAGAAACAGGCAAGGCAATAGAGGATGCGGAACAAGCAAAAGCAGCGATAGATACTAAGTTGGCCGAGGTTACAGCTGATGGTTTGGTAACACCGGATGAAAAAGCAGCAGTAGATGCGTTAATTCAAACTTTAGAGACTGCAAAACAAACAGCGAAAGAAAAATTAGATAGTGTACCGGATGGCACTGAAGGAAAAGCTACTTTACAAACAAGACTAGATAGCATCTCATCCGTAATATCACCAGAAGTAAATGATGCGGATAGTAATGGTGTGCTAGATACAAACCAATTATCAGAAGCAGAGCAAGCAGTGACGAGTGCAGAACAAGCAAAAACCGTAGTGGACAATAAATTAGCAGATGTAACATCAGATGGCCTAGTGACTCCTGATGAAAAAGCTGAAGTAGACGCGTTAGTTCAATCATTAGAAACTGCAAAACAAACAGCGAAAGAGAAACTAGATAGTGTACCGAATATCATAGCAGGTAAAGCAGAGTTACAAGCAAGATTGAATCAAATTACATCTGTAACATCGCCAGAAGTGAACGATGTAGATAGTAACGGTGTGTTAGATACACAACAATTATCAGAGGCAGAAAAAGTAATCAAAGCAGCCGAATCAACAAAAGCAGCAGTGGATACTAAGTTGGCCGAAATTACATCAGATGGCTTAGTAAATCCAAAAGAAAAGGCAGAAATCGATAAGTTGATTCAAAAATTAGATAAAGAAAAACAAGCAGCGAAAGATAAGCTAGCCCAAGTACCGAACGGCACAGCAGGAAAAGCAGAGTTACAAAGAAAACTAGACCAAATTACATCTGTAACATCACCAAAAGTGAACGACGCAGATAGTAATGGTGTACAAGATACAAAACAAGTCTCAGAGGTAAATAAAGCAATCAAAGCAGCAGAATCAGCAAAAACAGCAGTGGATACTAAGTTGGCCGAAATTACATCAGATGGCTTAGTAAATCCAAAAGAAAAGGCAGAAATCGATAAGTTGATTCAAAAATTAGATAAAGAAAAACAAGCAGCGAAAGATAAGCTAGCCCAAGTACCGAATGGCACAGCAGATAAAGCAGAATTACAAAGAAGATTAGACGAAATCGTATCTGTAACATCGCCAGAAGTGAACGACGCAGATAGTAATGGTGTACAAGATACAAAACAAGTCTCAAAAATAAGCAAAGCAATCAAAGCAGTAGAATCAACAAAAGCAGCAGTAGATAATAAACTGGCCGATATTACATCAGATGGCTTAGTAAATCCAAAAGAGAAAGCAGAAATCGATAAGTTGATTCAAAAATTAGATAAAGAAAAACAAGCAGCGAAAAGTAATCTAGCCCAAGTACCGAATGGCACAGCAGGAAAAGCAGAGTTACAAAGAAAACTAGAACAAATTACATCTGTAACATCACCAAAAGTGAACGACGCAGATAGTAATGGTGTCTTAGATACAAAACAAGTTTCAGAGGCCAAAAAAGCAATTGCAGACGCTAAAGCAGCACAAACAAAAATCATTAATAAGATAAAAGAGATTAGAAAAGATGGTCTGATTACTCCTAGTGAGCAAGCTGATTTAGACAAACTCATAGAAAAATTGGATTCAATAAGACGAATTGCAAAAGAAAAAATAAGTAACTTACCAAGCGGTACAGCAAATATTGATGGATTACAGACTAAATTAGATAACATCACATCAGTAACAAAAGTAAATGATAAAGATAATAATAGTATATTAGGTAAGAAACAGGCATTGGACACGGAGCAAGTAAAAGATAAGCATAATACAAGTCATTTTGATAATGACGAACAAGCGACTATAAATAGCAAATCGCTAGGCATAAATTTAAGTCAATTTAATGTTCAAAATAATCGTCACAACCTTGAAGTATTAAATAAAAAATCATTTGAAAATCCAAATAAAGAAAATAACTTCAATATGAATTTACCGTATACTGGATTAGACAAAAAGAACCCTTATGCATTCGAAATTCTATTTGGAATTTTAGGATTAATGATCGTTTATAGAAGATATTTAACAAGTGATAAAAACACAGAACATTAAGTTTGAAACTTAAAAAGTTTCATTGAATTTATAAGCACTTTGGGTTGTGTTTCAGGGATGAGATAATGTTTTGGTGATCCAGCAGTTGCAACTATACTTACGATTTTATCTTTAAATGCATTAACTGGTAGTAAGTCAAATACATTTTTCAATGTACCTGGAATGGAAGCTTGGAAGATAGGAAATCCGATGAAAATGACATCAGCATTCATCAAAGTTTGAGTAAGATATAACGTATCGCCACTGTAATCTAAATAATTTCTTCCATCACTAAACACCAATTCTAACTCTTTTAAATCTATAAAATTAACATGATGCGTATCATCTTGATTATTAAGTGCTTGATTCAAATAAGTAATGGCAGTACGTGTTTTTGAACCAACGCTAGAGCCAGATAGTAATACAATATTCATAGTATCATTGACCTACTTTCTTAAATGTTTTTTACAGCTGGAATAATTTCATTACCTATAAGTTCTATATTCTTCATAATTTTATTAAACGGAACACCGCCAAAATCAATTTGAGCCATAAATCGTTGGTGATTGTATAATTCATGTTGATACAGAATTTTTTCGATGATTTGTTGTGGACTACCAACCATTAAAGCATCTCTATAATCAGGAGCTTTTGCAAATTGTTGTTTTGGATAACCTGTACCTCTAATAAATGACATTCCAACATTTAGATGTGGGTAGAACTCTTTCAAAGCATCTTGAGTTGTGTTAGCAGTATAAAATAAACTTGCTGTGGATACTGGTAAAGATTCCGGTGAATGATTAAAACCATTTTCTTGTGCAGTGAGTCTGTACTGTTCAATGGAATCTTTAAAGGTCATTGCTGGACCGCCGAGTGTTGTAATCATCATTGGTATACCTTGCCTACCTGCTTTGATAGCACTTGCGGGAGGGCCTCCAACTGCGCGCCAAATAGGTAATGTGTCATCAATTGGACGTGGGAAGATCTTCATGTTATTTAAATCAGGTCTAAATTTGCCTGACCAAGTAATTTTATCGGTTTTATTTAATTCCATTAATAAATTAAGTTTTTCTTCATAAAGTTCGTCATAATTATTCAAGTCTAATCCAAATAAATCAAATATACCTGTACGTGAAGCGCGACCTGCTACAATTTCAGCTCGGCCATGTGAAATTAAGTCTAAAGTAGCAAAATCTTCAAATACTCTTACAGGATCTGCAGCACTTATAATACTGGAAGAACTGGAAATTTTTATTGTTTTAGTGGCTTGCGCTATGGCACCTAAAACTACTGTGTGTGCTTGTGTTGTAAAATGTTCTTGGTGGCTTTCACCGACACCAAATACATCAATACCAGCCTGTTCAGCTAATTGACTAGCTTCTATAAGTTCATTAATTCTTTGCTCATAACTCACTTTTTCTCCATTATGCGGATTTAATAAATGATCACCTAATGAGTAGAGCCCAAATTCCAATGGAGTATTTTCATTCATTTTTAAATGTGCCATATAATCACCTTTCTATAATTCATGTAGATTATTTTCAATTTCTGTTCGTTGTGCTTCCATAAAGTCTGGTAAATTTAAATGTTTACCCAAATCTTCTATTTTTGTGTCTACCGTAAATCCAGGTTCATTCGTAGCAAATTCGTATAAAATACGATTTTGTCTATAATATAAAGATTTGAAAAAGTATCTGTCTATAATTCCTGAATTATTTTCAGGTTGTTGCTCTATTATTTTATGAATTGAATTTAAATCACTATCTTTTGGTGTATTAACAGCAATATGATGCACATAACCTTGACCAGGTCTAGCACGTTCACCTTGTTGTTCTACAATAACAAAATCAGTATATAATCCATTTTGATCTAAAGTCATAACAGTTTCGTTTACATCTTCTCTAAGTGTATATGACAAGCTATTTTTTAAGAAATCGAGCGTGGCTTGAGCATTTTTAACTCTTAGTTCTACAGGGCCCATACCTAAAATTTGGTATTGCTCGGGAATCTCACTATACGGATTTTTTCTCCAAGCATTCGGTGTATGATAATTGCCATTAACTAATAAAATAATCTCCAAACCATCTATATCATTAAAAGTAATAGCAGGCTGATTTAAATAATCTAATGATGTCCATGTAATTTTGAATTGATTTAGTCTTTCTTTAAAAAAATTCAAAGCATTTTCATCAGGAACAAGTAATGATAAGCGATAGATAGAATCAGTTCCAGGACGATTTTTCCCTAAAAGTGGTATTTCAAAAAAAATTAATAACGTGCCAGCAGAACCAATTTCATCTCCAAAGAATAAATGATACATTTTAGGATTATCTTGGTTAACTGATTTTTCAACCAACCTTAGTCCTAATACTTGAGTATAAAAGTCTTTATTTTTTTGAGCGTTTTTTGTATACATTGAAATGTGATGGTGACCAACGATATTCATATATATACCTCCTCGTAATAAACTTTTCAGTTGCTCGTGTTATCAGTATAATAGTAATAAAACTTCTCAATACTCATAACCACTATCGTATAAATTAAACACCTTTGGTATAAAAAATATACTAGTTTTGTATAATATATTTCCTTTTTACAAAAAAAGCAAGTTTGAAAGTTTATGAATGATAGAACTATGAAGAATGGTCTGATTTTTAAATATCTGAATTAAAGTTTGGTATAATTATTTTAATAGTGTCTGAAATTTTATTATCATTAAGCATTAATTAAAAATATTAATAAATAACATTGTGGAAGAAATATGACATGTATTGATGACGAACTAAATCAGGAGTTAAAGTATGGATTTATTTTTAGTTTACATTTTAATTGCTATATTTTTAGGTGGCTTAGTCAGAACATATTTTGGTTTTGGGGAAGCACTCGTGAGCATGCCACTTTTAACATTGATAGGGCTAAACTTACATACATCTATTTCACTGGTAGGCTTAGCTGGACTAATGGTAGCAAGTTTAAATATATTTTTAGATTATAGGAATATAAAAATTAAAGTATTATTATTGATGTTGTTAGGGAGCTTATTAGGTGTTCCAATTGGCATATTGATTTTACAGCATATTACAACCTCTTATATACAATTGATGCTAGGACTATTTTTAATACTTTATGGTGTATATGCGTTTGGAAAAATTACCTTTTTTAAAAATAGATATAATATCATATTGAAATCTAACATTTGGGCGAGCCTAACAGGTATGATTTCAGGTATATTAGGAAGTTTGTATAATTCACACGGTGTACCAGTTGTAATTTATGGCACAATGTCACCTTGGCATATTAAAGATTTTAGAAGTACGGTACAAGCACATTTTTTAATTACAGCGATATTTGTAGTGATTGGACAAGCATCTGGAGGGATATGGACTGGCCAAACGGTATCCTTATTTTTGTTGAGCATACCTTGTTTGATTATTTCAGTCATTATTGGAAAGTATCTAATAAATCACACGACTTATCATAATTTTGAAAAATGGATATACTTATTTATTACAATTTTAGGATTTTTACTATTGTTAATATAAAATCAAAAGGTCGAATTGCGTTCTATTTTTAGAAACGTGATTCGACCTTTAACTATATTTACTATTATTTGGAATTGACATTAATACTTTTATTCAATAATACGAAGAATAAAATGAAAGCAATGGAAATAGCAATATGACCTAATCCCGAAATGCCAGCAATAGCAGGGCTCACTTCAAAACCTTTCATAGTTGCTATACCATTAACAAATTGCATAGCAACCGTTAATAATACCCCGATATGATAAACATAAAAGAAATAATTAAATAAAGTATGATGCTGAGTAAGTTTTAATTGGTGTTCTATCATCATAAATATTAAAAACATGATTGTACCTAATACGAGTAGATGTGTATGCGTTACATTTAATTGCGAATAACCACTAAAATTTTCTGCTTTTGACATCTCTCTATAAAATAGACCACTGAGCATGCCTAATAAAGTATAAAATGCTGAACTGAACATTAATTTTTTCATTTTAACGACCTCCTGTAATGAATGTTTAATTTTAATATAAGGTAAGATTATGAACTCTATATGAACGATTAAGTGTTTTTGAAAATCAAAAGAGCATATGTTGATTATTATTCAAATGAAATCTGTAATAAATAGAGTGTGATTTATTAAAAATTGTTTATTAATTGTACGTAATGTGTATATAGTAATTACAGGTTATTAAATAATAAAACGGGGTTATTGTATGTATATTATTGTTCAATATAGTAAAGGTAATACATTGTTTTATTTACGTAATAAAAATCAAGAACCAATTAATTCAAAAGTAGTAGCAATTTCGAAAGACAAATATAATGAAGAATTGCTACAACATATTTATAGTATACTTTCTCAAACGAATCACAGTGTTAAAGAGTTAGACTTTGTAGTAATTGAAATGAATGACATAGAATCATTAGAAATAAATGCAGTTTGTGAAGTGAGTAGATACTTAGAAACGCAGCTAAATAAAAATATCATTGTAACTAATAGTATAGAAACTTTTAATTACAATGAATATTTGAAAAACTAAAAAGGCGATATAATTGCGTAATTGACACTTTAAATTAACGTTTTTTATGAATTACTCACATTTTAATTGTGCATGTACATATAGTGTTCTATGACCGTCAACTGTTTCGTTCACAACGTCAGTAAGGTTGTGACATATTACGATAAAATAAATTCATAATAATTTTCACCAAGTATATTTTTAGCTATGTAAACTGAAGGATTTAAATTTTGTTTAACAAAATTTGGTACTTCGTCTTGTTTAATGTCATACATAACTTCAATTTCTTTAGAAAATAAGCGATGTTGTTTTTTTAAATATAATTCTAAATCTGGCAAAGGTTTTGAAACGGTTTTTTCATTGCTGCTAAGTTTTTTAAGTGTATCTATATAAACATTTAAATCTCTAGCGCCTACAATTTTAGCACCTTGGTTATCGTTATTTACTATGACAACTGTAGGGAAACCTCGAACACCTAATTCACGTACCAAGTTAAAATCGTTTGATAGTAATTGCTGACCTTGCGTACTATTTGCTAAATCAAAAATAGTTTCAATATTAATTGATTTATTATTTTTATATAAAGTTTGTACAATTGATTTAAGTATTTTGTCATCAGAAATATTTTGGTTAAAGACGAAAACAGCTTCCCTAACTAATCTAATAAATTCAATAGCAGTAGCTGGAGAATCTAATTGCTGAATCGCTTTATACAACCGAGATGCTGGGTATGAAGATTGCACAGGATCTATTTCCATAATCGTACCATCGATAGGCATGCGTGAATATTGACCTACTTCTTGCCAATGTGGTGTCACATCAGCTGGTTTATAAATGCCATTTGCAGGGTCAATAGGTCCATCCCCCCAAGCTTCTAAAAGGCCGCCCATAATCATTTGAAAATTAAACAAATGACCGTATTGTACTAATAGTTTATTTGAAATTGGTTCGAAAGCCCAACAATGTGAACACATAGGATCAGTTACATAATATAAAGTTAAATTAGGACTTTGGTTATTTAAGTTAATATCTTCTATTTCTTTTTCTCCACTCGGTTTGCAAACACCCGAATAAATATCACACACCATATTTTTTTCATAATTGTACCTCCGTAGTTTAATTAAATTGATATACTCTTATGATAAGTAGTAATATGAATAATAAGTACCAACAAATTGTAGGAAATGTTGAATATTCAACATTTAGTATCTAATGTTGGGAGAAAATGAGGGAGTCGAATGGTACAATCAAAATCAGACTTGCGCGTCATTAAAACGAGAAAATCTATTATGCAAGCTTTTATCCAATTGTCTAGTGATAAAGATTTTAAAAGTATAACTGTGAAAGATATTACACAAGAGGCACTTATCAATAGAGCTACGTTCTATTATCATTTTAGTGATATCTATGATTTGTTAGAAAAAGCGCTTGCTGAAGAACTATTAATTAATTTAAATTATGAATATTTTAAAGATAATCCATGGAATGAAAGAACAATTGTCGATATCTTTAAAGTAGTGGCAGAGTTTCAATTGTCTTTAAATAGAAGATGTCATAGAAGTTATCCAGAGACGATAGATCATATTGTTCAAGAACATATTGCAAATGTATTGTATAAATTGTTGGCTGATATTGATTTTGAAGATGATAGCACACGACAATTGGCTGCAAATATGATAAGTGCAAGTATCTATAAAGCTGCTGAAACATGGTATCAAAAGAATAATGAAATGTTACCTGAAGATTATATTAAACGCATCACGCCTTATATGATTTCTGGTTTGGTAGCGCGTGACTAAGATAAAAATGAAAAGGGGTCGTTAAAATGAGTATTATTATCATTATATTGCAAATCATTTTGGGAATAGTTTTTATCATGACAGGGTCTAAAATTTTATCTGGTGCAATGAAACAAGATTTTGCGCGTCTTGACTACCCACCTATTTTTAATCAAATTACAGGAATTTTTGAATTTGTAGGTGGCTTGGGCATGTTGATAGGTGTGTTGTATAGCGTGATTGCATTATTATCAAGTATATTATTAGGTGCAACGATGTTTGTTGGTGCAATCTCATTGATTTTCTTAGGCAAGGACCCAATTAAAAAAGCAATTCCAGCTATTGTACTCTTTTTATTGAACTTTATAGTGTTTATTTATTATATTTAAAAGAATGATTAATTTTAAATATCCCCGTATAAACAACAGGTTGAATTGTTTGTATGGGGATATTATTATGTGTAAATTATGCTAAACCTTGAATTCTTAAAACAATTTCTGCTACAAGGGCAGAACCTACGTATGTACTGAGTAAGATTACGATACCGACGACAATTGTTTTCCAACCTAACTTAGCAAAATCGGCCCACGAATTTCCTATAGAAACGCCTGCATATGCAACAACTGGTGTAGCTAATGACAACAAATCTACTTTTTCAGTCCATTCAACAATATGTGATGACCCAGGTATGCCAGGTATTGTAATGATGAGCCCAATTATACCAATATAAGCAATACTAGGTATGTTGAGAGGAACAATATCACGTAAGATTAAACCTATTAATGCAATACCCATTAACGTAAGGATGCCAGGTAAAGCTACTATGGGCATTACACTATAACCAATCCAATTACTAAAGAGTGAAATAATGCCTACCACACATAATGTGAGTATCCAGTTTGTAACTTTCGAATTCATGATCATTGCTCCTTATCTTTTGTGAATTTTGATTTGATATGCATAATAAAGCTGTAGTATTTTCGAGTTAATGGTAGAGCAATTAATATCCCTACATAAAGCCCTGTGACAGATGTAAGTAAATTACTCACACCAGAAAATGCTGTGATTGTACTAGCTTGGTCAGGGTTCATTTCAACTAAGGGGCCTAGTGCAGCAGCAGTCATAACACCACTTCCTACGCCTGTCGCCATTGCAAATGCTAATGGGCTAAATGGTAAAACAGAGATTAGAATACCGGAGAAAACACTAAAAAATATTGCCCCAAATATTGTTCCGAATATATACATGGACATGACGCCTCGCCATTCAGGAGAAGTGATACCATATTTTTCAGTGATAAGTGCTAAGTTAGGCTCTCTTCCTATTGAATGTGTCATGCCTATAGATTCTCTGCGTAAACCTAAAAGTATAGCCAGCGGTAATGAAATAATAATAGTAGCTAAATTACCGGCTTCTTGAAGTATTAAAGCGGGTCCAGCAGCAATGATTTTAGGAAGTGCAGGTCCAGCCTCTACCCCGAATTTTGCTATGAGTAATGCTACAGAAATAAAGACCATTGGTTCAGAGTTCTTAGCTTGTCTTTTACTGATAATGGGTGTGAAATACACGCCCAAACCGAGTAATACTGCATAAACTACTGGTAATAAAAGGATTGATGTTATGCCTAATGGTATTTTATGTGCGCCGATTACTTCAGAAATGATCATAATGATTAAAACAATGCCATGTAATCTCCAATCTTTCCAAAGAATGTTTTGTTGTTTCATAACAATCCTCCTAACAAAAAGTCTGAAAATTCAAAATAATAATAAAGCCTATTTTATACTTACTAATTCAAAATTAAAAGGGGGTTAAAGATAATATTATTAATTATTAATAAAAGGGATATGTAAATATCATAAAAAGTGTATAATGTAATTGATTTGTTGAAAGGTGTGTAAAGTATGAGACGAGCGTATAAGCAACTTGTTTTAGGTATGTTGTGTTTGTTTATTGTTATGGCAATTGGACGTTTTGCATATACCCCCATTATGCCTTTTATGCAGCTTAATAGCGATATGGATAATCCAAGTGCTGGTATGTTAGCTACATATAATTACTTAGGTTATCTTATTGGAGCAATGATTCCAATTTGGATTATTGTATTTAATAAGGTAGTGGATCTTAAAATATATTTAATTATCAATATAATTTCAACACTATTCATGGGTGTTTTTGATAGTTATATCTCATGGGCAATTTTTAGATTTGTTGCTGGTGTTTCTAGTGGTACTGTTTTTGTATTGGCATCGAATGTTGCGTTAGAAGCATTAAAAATGGTTCGAAAAGAACGTATTTCTGGTTTGCTATATAGTGGTGTAGGGTTAGGCATTTTTACAAGTAGTATCTTTATTTTTTTATTTACTTCAGTTAATACATGGAAATCGACTTGGGTTTTGCTCGGTATTTTTTCATTAATCATGGCGATTTTTATTATATTTGGTATGCGTGAAAATGATGTTGCTGAATACGAAAGTCATAAAACAAACGAAAATCAAGCTGATGTATCTAATAAATTGAAGAAAAAATTTATTTGGGGCTTTTCCATTGCGTATTTTTGTGAAGGAGCCGGATATATTATTACGGGCACTTTTTTAGTGGCTATTATTAAATCAATACCCTCGTTGTCAGATTATGCGGCATTAAGTTGGATGTTTGTTGGATTAGGTGCAATACCATCAACTATTCTTTGGTCTATGTTGGCCGATGTTTTAGGTCATGGTAAGGCAACGTATTTAGCTTTTATTTTACAAATAATAAGTGTTATTTTACCGATATTATCAGAAAGTATGTTGAGTTTAATATTAAGTTCATTATTATTTGGTTCAACGTTTTTAGGGCTTACTACATTATTTATGTCCAAAGCACAAGCTTTAATGTATCAGAATAATAGTAGATTGAACTTAGTTGCGATATTGACTGTTATATACAGTTTGGGACAAATGATTGCACCTGCATTATCTGGGTTATTAATTGGAAACGAAGGGAACTTCAATGCAGCATTGATTTTTGCTGCTGTTATTTTATGTGTAGGTTTATTTAGTAGTATGTATAGTTATCGGACTAGGAATTAAATGAAATTTGTCTTATAACTTTGATATTTTTGCTAAAGATATGAAGAAATAATAGTATAGATTGTTTCCATGTGTATATCTTGAACTGCTTTCTGAGTCTTTCAAGCGTACAATAGACTTTTTAGTGATTGTGTGTGACGTTTCAATTATTTAAGTAATGAGTCTTAGTTGGGAGTTGCTTTTTGGAGTGTTTAAATCTTTTTGTATAAGTCTTATTTTTGTGGTAATATCGTCATGAATAAAAATTCGAGATAATAATAGATAAGAAGGTTAAAAAATATATGAAAGAAAATTTTTGGCGTGAATTACCGCGTCCATTTTTTGTTTTGGCGCCTATGGAAGACGTAACAGATGTAGTCTTTCGTCATGTGGTCAGTGAAGCGGGAAGACCTGATGTCTTTTTCACTGAGTTTACAAATACGGAAAGCTTTTGTCACCCTGAAGGTGTACACAGTGTACGTGGCCGTTTAACGTTTACAGAAGACGAACAACCCATCGTTGCACACATTTGGGGAGATAAACCTGAACATTTTCGTGAAATGAGTATTGGTATGGCAGAGATGGGTTTTAAAGGTATTGATTTGAATATGGGTTGTCCAGTTGCGAATGTTGCAACAAAAGGTAAGGGTTCAGGTTTAATACTACGCCCAGAAACAGCAGCTGAAATTATTCAAGCATCTAAAGCAGGAGGACTACCTGTAAGTGTTAAAACGCGATTAGGTTATTCTGAAATTGATGAGTGGAGAGAATGGTTGAAACATGTTTTCAAACAAGATATTGCGAATCTATCCATCCACCTTCGTACACGTAGAGAGATGAGTAAGGTAGACGCACACTGGGAATTAATCGGCGAAATAAAACAACTGCGTGATGAAATTGCACCAGACACATTATTAACGATAAATGGTGACATTCCAGATAGAAAAACAGGACTTGAACTGGCAGAAAAGCATGGTATTGATGGCATTATGATTGGTCGAGGAATTTTCCATAATCCTTATGCCTTTGAAAAAGAACCAAGAGAACATACGAGTGCAGAACTTTTAGACTTGTTAAGACTTCATCTTGATTTGTTCGACAAATATTCACAAGAAGAAACACGCTTGTTTAAACCGTTGCGCAGATTCTTTAAAATATATGTGCGTGGTATCAGGGGTGCAAGTGAGTTAAGACATCAACTGATGAGCACAAATACGACTGACGAAGCACGTGAACTATTAGATGAATTTGAATCTAATATGGAAACAACAATACAATAGTAAAAGTTTGAATATATAAAAAGGCTTGAAAATCTAAAATTTTAGATTTTCAAGCCTATTTTTGCTTAATGGTAAGCGAAATAACGAATGCAATAATCATAAAACTAGTAATCATTAAAACGACACCTGGCCATTGAATATAGTTATAAAACACACCGGCTAAAGTACCTCCTACAGAAGACCCCATATAATAAAACAATAAGTAGAGGCTAGAAGCCTGTGCTTTATGATCTTCCGCACGACTGGTAACTACTGCACTTGCGATTGCATGACCACTAAAAAAAGCATAAACACTAAAGGCTAAGCCAATAATTTTGAATGTTAGCGGTGGTAATAAAGTGATGTTAATACCAAAAATTAACAATAAAACACTAAATTTTAAAGCATTTAAAGTACCTAATTTAGTACGTAATTTTGCATTTAGTATTGAGGAAATCATACCTATTAAAAACAATAAATATATAAAACTAATGATACTATCATGTAAATTGTATGGCTTTTCTGATAACACGAAACCAATATAGTTAAAGGCAGCTATGTTACAACCAAGTAGCAGAAAGCCAATCATAAAAGGTTTGAGTAATCGAATATTTGTTAGATGTTTATAATAACTAATTAATAATGCTTTGACAGAAAAACGCTGCTTATCAAAATGTTTAGATGATGGTAGTAAAAATGTAAATAAAATGGCTGCAATGACACTGATAACACCTATGCAAATTAGGCCAGTTTGGTATCCATAAATACTTGAAATAAAGCCGGTGAATATTCTTCCAAAGGCACCACCAAAAGCGTTTCCACTAATATAAATACCCATCGCTTCAGGTAGATTGTGCGAAGAAATTTCTTCACCAATATATGCCATTGCGATTGATGGTAAACCAGCTAAACATATGCCTTGTATCAATCGTACAATTAAAAAGGTATTGAAATCTGTTAAAAATGGTTGGATTAAGGCGAGTAAGGATACAGAAAGAACGGAAAAAATCATTATAGGTTTACGGCCTAACACTTCAGATATGGCTCCGAAAAATAGCATGGCAAAGGCAAGTGTTAAAGTTGCTGATGATAAAGCTAAACTTGCCTTTGTTTCGCTCACATTAAAAGATTTTGTGAAATGAGGGATTAATGGTTGAACACTATAAAGTATTGAAAATATGGTGAATCCAGAAATAAAAAGAGCCACAATTACTTTAATATATGTCTTTGATCCTTTTACTGCATAATTATTATGAACTTCATACATGTTGAATCCCTCACTTTTAATTAATAGTTCTATGTTAGCACGTAATATAGCATACCAAAAAGACACTGTTTTTAATTTTTGATAAAGTAATTTGTAATATTTAAGAAAAAATGGATATGAAATTAGGAGGTTAAGTGTAAAAAGTTAACTGTTATAGTTGATTTACAACAACTGTAATATAGATGTATAGGGTTCAATTAAAAGTAATGGAAACGCTATCTGCTTATCTAGAAGGAATTTTCAAAAAATTTACGTTACATCACAAACAAATTACTAACAAATTAAAAAACAGTTTCTGCTATTCTCTTTATACAGTTTCTCTGATACTATTATGTATGTAAAAATTTTGGGAGGACTTATTAATTATGAAAAAAATGGTTACAGCAACAATTGCTACGTTATCTTTAGGTGCAATTGGTGTCGCACAGGGAGAAGCACACGCTTCAGAAAACAATCAATCAAATACACAATATACAAGCAATCACGCGAATAGTGATATTTTTAACTATGGTTATATCGATCAAGATGATAATGGGAACTATCATCACACATTAGATGGAAACTGGGATCAATCTATGTTTGATCAACAACAATATTATTTCTATTTAATAGATAATGAAGGGAATTATCATTACTATTATTTCCCAATGAATAATCAAAGTGCTAACACTTCAAACGTTGAAAATGTAAATGCTTCAGATGATAATAACTACACTGATGACCAAAGTCATGAAGAAGTACAATCAGAAGGTTATGACATTAACCAACCATCACAAAACAATGATGTTGATAATAGTGCAACAACGAACCAAAGCACTGAATCTGAACAAACAGCACAAAGTAATTCTAATAACGTAAACAATACAGCAAATAATGTACAAAATAATACACAAAATAACGCATCAACAAATAACAATTATGAAACGAATTACACACAAAATAATGGTACTAATGATGTACAACAAAACGCTACATCAAGTAATGATTCAACACCACAACAACAAGCTGCACCACAACAAAACAATACACAATCAGAAGCAGCGTCAAACAGTAGTAGTAATAATAGTACGCATTCATCCAATTGGTTAACTAAAAACCGTCAATTACAACCTTATGGTAGCTACCATGGTGGTGGTGCACACTATGGCGTTGACTATGCTATGGATGAAAATACACCTGTTTATTCACTAGCAGATGGTACTGTAATTCAAAGTGGTTGGAGTAATTATGGTGGTGGTAACCAAGTTACAATCCAAGAGAAAAACAGTGATAACTATCAATGGTATATGCATATGAATTCTTTAAATGTTAAATCTGGCCAAGAAGTTAAAGAAGGACAACAAATTGGTTTATCAGGAAGCACAGGAAATTCTACTGCACCTCATCTACATTTCCAACGTATGTCAGGTGGCGTGGGTAATGGATATTCTGTTGATCCAACTTCATATGTAAATTCAAAATCATAATATACGACACATATTGGTCGCCTTTGAAATCCTTTTAAGGATGTAGAAGGCGACTTTTTGTTTGATTTTCGACTGTAAACTATGATTTTTTGTCGATAATAACTTAGATAATTTGAATTATGGTTCATGACATATCATAATTACACTGAAATCACATTGAAAGGGAAGATGATATGTTTACAGTTTATGCTCATAGAGGATTATCAAGTAAAGCTCCTGAAAATACGTTGGCAGCATTTGAAGCAGCAGCAAATGTGACTGGATTAAAATGGATTGAGCTTGATGTTGCAATTACAAAAGATGAACAGCTGGTCATTATTCATGACGATTTTTTAGATCGAACAACAGATATGATAGGTGAAATTACACAATTAAATTATGATGCAATCAAAGATGTATCTGCTGGTAATTGGTTTAATGCAAAGTATGCAGAAGAAAAATTACCGACTTTTGATGATGTGATTGCATTTGCTAATAAATATAAAATGAATTTAAATATAGAATTAAAGGGTGTAACTGGTGGAAATGGCAGTGCTTTATCAGAAAGTATGGTTAAACAAATTGCAGAAAAATTAAAAGCATTAAATTCAAGCTCGGACGTTTTATTATCTAGTTTTAATATTGTTTTATTGAAATTATCACAGCAATTAATGCCACAATATAAGCGGGCAGTTCTTTTTAAAGCAGCAGCTTTTACAGGTGATTGGAGAACACTTTTAGATTATTGTGGATCAACGATTGTAAATATAGAAGATGCAAAACTGAGTCAAGCACGCGTGCGTTCAATTAAAAATGCAGGTTATGAGTTAAATGTATGGACTGTAAATAGTAAAATGAGGGCAAATCAATTGTCAAATTGGGGCGTAGACGGCGTCTTTACAGATAAAGCAGATGAGTTAGTCCATTTAAATAGTGGGTTTAATGCTTAGTAAGTTAAATATCATTATCGTATATAAAACGGGGCTATCTAAACGAATTGAAGTTTAGTAGCCCCGCTTTTATTTAGATATAAAAAAAGGAGAAGTTTTTTAAATACCGCTATGTTATTCATTATTTTTTATAATTAGCAATTGTTCAAAAATGATATAAAGTTATAAAAATTTAAAATGTCCTTTGCTTTAATTATACTATGAGAATTTCAGATATTATAGTCTGTATTTTCCAATAGATATTGCATATAATAATTTAACAGCTTAATGATTATGAGGGGGCTACACGATGAACAGTACAAAAGCGCAGTTTGGGCAAAATTTATATTTACATGGGACGAAAGCTAAATTGGAGATTGGTGATTTATTATATCCTTTGTATAAATCTAATTATCAGGACCGAATTATGAATCATATATATTTCACTGGTACATTAGAAGCAGCAAAATGGGGAGCTGAACTTGCAGTTGCTTTGTCTAAAGATATAGCAGAAGAGCATATTTATGTTGTTGAACCATTAGGAGAGTTCGAAGACGATCCGAATGTCACAGATAAAAAATTTCCTGGCAATCCAACGCTTTCTTATCGCTCTAGTGAACCACTGAAAATTGTCGCGGAATTAAGCGCATGGGAAAGACATTCGGATGGCGAAATTAATCAAATGCTCAAAAGCATAAAGGAATTGCGAGACAAAGGACTAGACGTTATTGAAGATTAATATACTGATATGAATGAGACATTCAACTATGCGTACCAATTGAATCAATGTACAGATAAAGGCATAGTAAATTAAGTCAAATGAAAAAACGGTTATGAAATAATAATCTTATTTTACACATAAATAGTATGGACATAGTATAGTAATCATATAACTATATAATATAAAAGGATTAAAAATTATGTTTTATAAATTGATAAAAGTATTACCAACAGCTATTTGTGGATTAGCATTAGGGATCGCGTCGCTTAGTAATTTGCTGTTTAATATGACTTGGCATGGCTTAGCGGTGTTATTTTTTATATTGAGTTGTATCATTTTATTGTTATTTATACAAAAATGCATATTATATCCCAATACAGTACGGGATGAATTGAGCGATCGTAATATCTGTGCTACTTTCCCAACTTTTCCAATGGCTCTAATGACAATCATTTACATCATAAAGCATCACTTAAACGTCAATCTAGGTATACTAATATGGTTATGGTGGTTAACGATTATCATCCAATTCATCATTATCGTAGGTTTCATTTACTATCATCTAATATTACCTAACAAAGGTACTGTTTTGCCGAATACGAGTTGGTTTGTCACATTTGTAGGAATAGGTGTAATATCTGAAACTGCAAAAGAATTTAATCCAGTTTTAGGGGAATTCACGGTATATATAGCAACTTTTTGCTTTATAATATTAATAGCGATTATTTTAATCAAAAAAACTTGGCGCTTATATAACGAAAACCAATTTCCAATGGCAGTCATCATAGCGGCTCCAGCAGCACTTTGTTTTAATGGCTTTTTAATTAGTGCAAAATTTGATGACTTCATATTGACGATATTTGGCTTTATCATATCCCAATTACTTTTTGTAGTTTCATTAACGTTTATTCCTAAGTTAATGGCTATCAATTTTAAATTTTCATTTGCTGCTTTAACGTTTCCATGGGTAACAACAGCGACTGCTTATTTTAATTTTATGTATCATATGCGTTTTCCGAGCCCAATACATACCTTATTACAATTCATGTTGATATGTGAAATTATTTTTGTGTCATTGGCCGTGGTATATGTCATTTTGGGTTATATTGTTTTTTTGAGAAAAAGAATCAACAGTAAAGTGATTTAAGATAAAGGAGTGGTTGTAATGACTTATAATTTTAATGAAGTTGTTAATAGAAAACAGACGAGATCAGTTAAATGGGATACGATGGAGGATGTGTATCATATTGATGATGCTTCAGACATACTGCCAATGTGGATTGCAGATATGGATTTTAAGGCACCTCAACCAGTAATTGATGCATTGAAAAATTGTGTCGATCACGGCGTGTTTGGCTATTCTTATTTAGATGAACACTGTAAAAATGCAATTCAATCTTGGTTTAACAAACGTCATGAGTGGCATATTGGGAAAGATTGGATTCTTGCGCATTCTGGCGTAGTTCCTGCGATAGCGTCAATTATTGAGACATTTACGGCTCCAAAAGATAGTGTTTTAATCACGCCTCCAGTTTACCCACCTTTTTCCAATTTACCTTCAGGTATGAATCGACAATTAATTACGTGTGCTTTGATAGAAGATGATAGAAATTACTCGATTGACTTTGAAGACTTTGAAGAAAAGTTGAAGCAAGGCGTAAAAATGTTTATCTTATGCAACCCGCATAATCCAGGCGGGATTGTTTGGTCTAAAGACACTTTAAAAAAAGTGATTGAACTTTGTGTTAAATATGACGTGTTAATATTATCAGATGAAATCCACGCCGATTTGGTATTTCCAGGTTATCAACATATTCCTCTTGATAAATTAGCATCTGATAAAGAAGCACAAAAAATCATTACATGCACTGCACCTACAAAAACATTTAATCTAGCAGGTATTCATGCTGCTCTGATTATTTCGCCTGATAAAGATGTTAGACAAGCATTAGCGGCTAATTTTACGGCACATGGTTTAGGTGTTAACCGTATTAGTCCATTTGGAGCAGCTGCACTAGAATCTGCTTACAACCATGGAGAAGATTGGCTTAATGAGCTCATAAATATTGTTTCTTCAAATATGGATTATGTTATTTCAGAAATTACCAAAGCTATACCACAAATAAAGATTAAAAAGCCTCAAGCAACCTATTTGTTATGGATTGATTATAGAGAAACTGGCTTGACTGAAGAAGAAATAATGACAAAATTACTAGAAAAAGGTAAAGTCGCGCTTGAACCTGGGACAAAGTATGGTGAAGAAGGCAGAGGGTTTTTAAGAATGAATGTGGCTTGCGCACCCCAAACTGCTAAAGACGGCGTTGAACGTTTTATTAAAGCGTTGAAATAAATTTACCTCCCAAAATTTTAAGACATATTTAAAAAGGATTGTGACTTATGGAAATAAAAAATAATGACTATGAAAATTTGCTATTTTACTTTGCATATAAAACATTTATTACGACAGCGGATGAAATCATTAAAGATTATGGTTTGAATCGCCAACACCATAGATTTTTATTTTTTATTGAAAAAGTCCCTGGTATCTCGATTAAAGATTTATTGAAAAATCTAGAAATTTCAAAACAAGGTAGCCATGCAACTTTAAAAAAACTAAGAGATGAGGCATTCATTGTAGAAAAACAAGCGCCAGAGGACAAGCGTATTAAAACGTTGTATCCAACAGAAAAAGGCCGGAACTTAGTTCGTAAATTAAATAAAGCGCAAAATGATATGTTTAAAGAAATTCAAGAAAAAGTAGGCAATGATTGGTATGCAATTATGGAAGAATTTGCTTCGTATAGAGAAGGATTTCAATCAGTAAAATATTTGAAAGGCGACCAAGAATAATTTTTTAAGTATTTTTGTCAATAGTATAGCGAAGTTACATTTACTGAATACAATTATTTATATCAGAGGTTTGTTTTCTAGATTTTAGAAAGCAAGTCTCTTTATTTTGTTTGGAGGTATAAATAAGTCAACAAACTTGACCTAATTTATTTAACAAGTTATATTTAATGTGTAATGAAAATGAAACACATTAAAGGAGAAATGATGTATGCAAAAAAGAGTAGGACAATATTTGATGGATGCAATTCGCTCAGTTGGTGTTGATAAAGTATTTGGCGTGCCTGGTGATTTTAATCTTACATTTTTAGATGATATTATCAATCGAGATGATATGGAATGGATTGGTAACACAAATGAACTTAACGCTAGTTATGCAGCAGACGGCTATGCAAGAATCAAAGGCATTAGTGCTATGGTAACAACATTTGGTGTGGGAGAGCTAAGTGCGGTTAACGGTATAGCAGGTGCTTATGCAGAACGTGTACCAGTCATAGCAATCACAGGAGCACCAACTCGTGAAGTTGAACGTGCTGGTAAATATGTTCACCATTCATTAGGTGAAGGCACATTTGATGATTATCGAAAAATGTATAAACCTATCACGACAGCACAAGGATATATTACTCCAGAAAATGCACAAACTGAAATTCCAAGATTAATCAATGCAGCAATTAATGAAAAACGTCCCGTGCATATACACTTACCTATCGATGTAGCTGCTGTAAATATTGAAGTACAAACACCGTATCAATATACGGCGCCAGTCAAACAAGATGTTGACAGTTATATAGACATAATAGAAAACAAATTGAAAAATGCGAAGCAGCCTTTAATTATTACTGGTCATGAAATCAATAGTTTTGGGCTGCATGATAAACTAGAACAATTTGTTAACCAAACGCATATACCAGTTGCTCAATTGTCCTTAGGTAAAGGGGCTTTCAATGAAGAAAATCAATATTATATGGGTATTTATGATGGAAAGATCGCAGATGAACAAATTAAAGCTTATGTAGATCATAGTGATGTAATTTTGAATATTGGAGCAAAACTTACGGATTCTGCTACAGCTGGATTTTCTTATAAATTCAATTTAGAAAATGTAATCATGATTAATCATCATCATTTCAAAGTAGATGAATTACGCGATGAAGAAGTAAGACTTGCAGATTTACTAGATAGTTTATTGGAAATTGATTATACGGCTGACGTAAGCTATCCGCGTTATCAATTAACCAACGAAACAGTTGAATTAAGTGATGAGCCATTAAAACAGTCAACATATTTCAAATTAATGCAACAATTTATTCAACCCAAGGACGTTATACTTGCTGAACAAGGAACATCATTCTTTGGTGCTTATGACTTACTTTTCTCTAAAGATAATACATTTATAGGACAACCATTATGGGGCTCAATCGGTTATACTTTACCTGCGACTTTAGGAACACAAATTGCAGACAAACAACGTAGAAATGTGCTGTTGATTGGTGATGGTTCACTACAGTTAACTGTTCAAGCATTATCAACAATCATACGTGAGGATTTAAAACCAGTTATTTTTGTAATAAATAACGATGGTTATACAGTGGAACGTAAAATTCATGGTGAAAGCGCACCATACAACGATATCAAAATGTGGGACTACAAACAGTTACCGTTCGTGTTTGGTATGAAAGATACGGAAGTTAAGATACATGATGTTACAACAAGTAATGCGTTAGCAACAGCATTAAATGAAATCAATCAAACTCCTAACATGATGCATTTTGTAGAAGTGCACATGGATGTACATGATGCACCAGAAAAATTAGATGCGATAGGTAAAGCTTTTGCCCAACAAAACGGGTGATAATTGGAAATTTTTTAAAAACAGCACATATTCGTTTACAATGGAATTGTGACGTTAGGTTAACTATAGGTTTAAATAAAGTTATTATCAATAACACCAAAACAAAGGAGAGATTGTCATGACAGTAAATATAAAAGATTATGTTGATGAGAATTATGGATTGTTAATTGATGGTGAATTTGTAAAAAGTAATAGTGGAGAAACATTAGAAGTTGTTAATCCAGCTACAGGGGAGATACTATCAAATATTTCCAAAGCTGACGAAACGGATATCGACAAAGCTGTATCATCAGCCCAAAGCGCCTTTGAATCATGGAGTTTAACTTCTAAAACAGAGCGTGCGAATTTATTAAGAAAAATCAGTGAAAAATTGATGGCAAATAAAGATAAACTTGCAACAGTGGAAACCTTGAATAATGGTAAACCGATTCGTGAAACTTCAACGATTGATATACCATACGCTGCAAGACATTTTAACTATTTTGTAAGTGTTATTGAAACACATGAAGGTTCGGTTAATGATATTGATAAAGATACTATGAGTATCGTACGTCATGAACCTATTGGCGTTGTTGGTGCTGTAGTAGCTTGGAATTTCCCAATGCTCTTAGCAGCATGGAAAATTGCACCAGCCATTGCTGCAGGGAATACAATTGTTATTCAGCCATCTTCCTCAACGCCTTTAAGTTTATTAGAAGCAGGAAAGATTTTTCAAGAAGTATTGCCACAAGGTGTGGTTAATATTGTAACTGGTAAAGGTTCAGAATCAGGTAATGCTATTTTTAATCATGAAGGTGTAGATAAATTATCATTTACAGGTTCAACAGATGTCGGCTATCAAGTTGCCGATGCAGGTGCAAAACGTATTGTCCCTGCCACATTAGAACTTGGTGGTAAAAGTGCCAATATTATTTTGGATGATGCAAATTTAGATTTAGCTGTTGAAGGTATCCAACTCGGTATATTATTTAATCAAGGTGAAGTATGTAGTGCAGGCTCACGTTTATTGGTTCAAGAAGGTATATACGACACGTTAATTTCTAGATTAAAAGAGGCATTTTCAAATATTAAGGTTGGTGATCCATTAGATGAAGATACTCAAATGGGCAGCCAAACGAGTGATGAACAGATGAATAAAATATTGTCTTATATCGATTATGCTGAACAGTCAAATGCTGAGGTGTTAACTGGAGGCAAACGTATTGTTGAAAATGGATTAGATAAAGGATACTTTATAGAACCAACGCTGATTGCAGTTAGTGATAACCAAAATAAATTAGCGCAAGAAGAAATCTTTGGTCCAGTTTTAACAGTAATTAAAGTGAAAGACGATCAAGAAGCGATTAAAATTGCTAATGATTCTGACTATGGTTTAGCAGGTGGGGTATTCTCACAAGATATTACTCGCGCATTGAATATTGCTAAAGCAGTTAGAACAGGCAGAATTTGGATAAATACGTATAACCAAGTGCCTGAAGGCGCACCATTTGGTGGTTATAAAAAATCAGGTATTGGTCGTGAAACGTATAAAGCAGCATTGAGTAACTATCAACAAGTTAAAAATATATTTATTGACACAAGTAATGAATTAAAAGGTTTATATTAAACATTTGCCAATACACTTTGTGAAAATAGTATTAAAAAGCAGGCTCGGAAATTTGAACATTAATTTTCGAGCCTGCTTATTTAAAAAATGTTTAACAAAATATGATTAAAACAAATATCAAAGCGCATCTTAGTGCATTTTGTAACTAGTTATTAAGTATTGAATTTGTTGAATACATGTATGATGATTTTCATCGTGTGTGCTTTTAGAATCATAATTTTTATATCGTGGAAGTCTTATGTCCCATTTTTATGATCTACTTCTTTATAATTTACTTCATCATAATTTGTTTCAAGTTTACGCAATTCATCTCGAGTTTCTTTCTTTAATCCTTCACCATAATCCATCATTTTTACAATATCTTTAAAAGCAGCATAAGGGATAGCTAATTCATCTATATCTTCCAGAGTTACATGTAAATCAATGTCATTTGGTCTTTGTTCTTTTAATTTAGTAACGAAGTCTGGTTCAGTGACGAATGGTGATGACATGCCCACCATATCCGCATTTTGTAAGGCATCCAAAGCACTATCAGGAGAATTAATACCTCCGCTAGCTATGAGTGGAATGCGTCCGTTGAGATATTTATAAACGACCGCATTGACATATTCTCCGTTATATTTTCCTTCAGAACGTACTTTATTTTGATAGATTTGACGTCCCCAACTTGCAATCGCTAAATATTGAATGTCGGCAGTTTCTAACACCCAGTCTAAGTGACGGTTAAACTCATCAACAGTGTAACCTACATCACTACCACGTGTTTCTTCGGGTGTGGCACGATAACCTAAAATAAACTGTGAAGGTGCTTCTCGATCAATAACATTTTGAACAGCTTTTAATATTTCTAATTCAAAGCGTGATCTATTCTCTAAATTTTGGCTACCATATTCATCGGTCCTTAAATTAGAGAAAGTCGAGAAAAAAGTTTGGATTAATAAACGTTGTGCAGCTGAAATTTCAACACCATCAAACCCTGCTTTAATTGCACGTGATGTTGCATCTGCGTATTGTTGTATAACGGATTTGATTTTGTCTGTAGTCATAGATAAAACTTCATGCTTAATTGGAGAATTTAAGGTCATCGCACTTGGACCATATACTTGACCAAAGTTTAAAATAGCTTGATTTGAAAAACGACCAGCATGCGTAAGTTGTAGTATTGCTTTGTTGCCGTTTTGTTTCATAGCATTAGCTAAAGTTGTTAAGCCAGGAATACAACTATCATCAGTAATGCTAAAACCATATTCAAATAATTGTCCATAAGGTTCAATATAAGCGGCGCCAGTAACTTGAAGTGGTGCTGAGTGTGCACGACGTCGTGCATAATTAATATCTGCTTCTGTGACATGTCCGTCTTGTGTAGAAGAATTAGTTGTCATTGGAGATAAAACAAAACGGTTGTTTAAGACAATACCATTTGGCAATGTTAGTGGCTTTAATAATGCATTGTAATTCATATTCATAATTATAACCTCTATCTTCGTTGTTATTAATAATTTTAAAGTAACACTTAAATATAAAAGGGTCAAAACGATTAAAAAGTAGAAATTTTTTAAGCAAAATCTAACAAAAATTCTCTATATCCGTTATCCTATAAGGTGTAGACAATTTAAAGTGGACGCATGTTGTATTAAGTAGAGTGTATAGTGATGTTACGTTGCATTTATCTTAACTGAAAGTCATAAGATACTCAAATATACTTGCTTTAAGAACAATCGTTAACAAAGCGTATTGTATAATGTATGATTGGTGGAGGTGGTAATTCAAGTGGTTCAATTTAATGTGTTAGATTATGCTGTGATTGACGAAGGCAAATCTGCCGAAGAAGCTTTACAAGATACTGTTCGATTAGCACAGTTAGCTGACAAACTCGGCTATAAACGTTTTTGGTTAACAGAACATCATAATGTACCAGCATTTGCATGTAGTAGTCCTGAATTATTAATGATGCAAATTTTAAATAAAACAAAAAACATTTCTCTGGGGTCAGGTGGGGTGATGTTACCTCATTACAGCCCATATAAAGTTGCTGAAAACTTCCGTATGTTAGAAGCACTTCATCCTGGACGTGTCGATTTAGGTATTGGCAATAATGCAGGTACTGCTCAAGTGAAATCGGCGATGAATGAAACAAAATCACACTTTTTAGACTACGGGCAGTCTATTGAAGATGTGAGACATTATTTAACAGAACAACAGACGCAGCAGCGACATCATCGCGTTGTAGCACAACCAAGTACGAAATTCATGCCCAGCATGTGGTTGCTGAGCACCAGTGTAGCATCGGCTAAAAAGGCGGGGGCACAAGGTATAGGTTATACATTAGGTACTTTTCTATTACCTAATGCTAAAGCAATAGCTAAAGCAAAAGATAGTGTGAAAATGTATAGAGACGCATTTCAACCATCGTCATTAAATATGGCGCCATCTGTGATGATTACTGTTTTTATTGCATTAGCTGATACAGTAGAAGAAGCGGAAACTTTGGGCCGAAGTCTAGATATATGGTTATTAGGTAAGGAACAGTTTGCTGAATTTGAACGTATGCCCTCGCCTGAAACAGCACAATCTTATCATTGTACAGAGAAAGATGAGCGACAAATAGCTCAAAGTCGTGCACGCATCATTGTGGGCACCAAAGAAAGTGCGAAGCCACAAATAGATCGCATGATACAAGATTTTAATGCAGATGAAATCATGGTAGTGCCTTTGATACCGAGTATTGAAGCACGTTGTCGAGCTATTGAATTGCTTGCAGAAATATATTTATAAATTATTTATGAAGGGAAGTATTTATTATGAAAAAATTAGCGAATTATTTATGGGTAGAAAAAGTAGGCGCACAATATGTTTATAGTATGACGCCAGAGTTACAAGACGATATAGGTACAGTTGGGTACGTAGAATTTATAGGTAACGATGAAGTGAAAGTAGATGACGAAATAGTAAGTATTGAGGCTTCTAAGACAGTGTTAGATGTTCAATCTCCATTAGCTGGTACGATTGTAGAACGAAATACAAAAGCAGAAGATGAACCAACAATTTTGAATTCAGAAAAACCAGAAGAGAATTGGTTAGTTAAATTAGAAAATGTTGATGAAGCAGCATTTAACGCACTACCAGAGGCATAATATATGCAACAACAAGAGCGCTTATCTTATTTAATTGAATATTTATGGCGTGAAGCACATGGTGAAACAACTTTAAATTTACCGGAAGATGAAACATCACGTTGGGAAATGTATAGAGGGCTCGCCAATGTAAGATTACCTCGACCTATTGCTGACACTTATTTAGATGTACAAGATGCATTTTTACAAACGATGAATCGTCAACATGTTACTCATATTGATACATTGTCGCCAATGATTGGTGATGATGTATTTTTATGGCAAGGAGATATCACTCAACTCAAAGTAGATGGGATAGTGAATGCAGCAAACAGTCAATTATTAGGTTGTTTTGAAGCTAATCATAATTGTATTGATAACATCATTCATACTAAAGCTGGGGTACAGTTACGTTTGGCATGTCATGAAATTATGGAAGCACAAGGGAAAAAAGAAGGTATAGGAAAAGCTAAAATAACATCAGCATATAATTTGCCAGCCCAATATGTAATTCATACAGTAGGGCCACAAGTTCGCAAATTACCTGTATCTGATATGAATAAAGATTTGTTGGCACGCGCATATCGAAGTTGTTTAGAAATTGCAAAACAACATTCGCTAAAAAGTATAGCGTTTTGCTGTATTTCTACAGGTGTGTTTGGCTTTCCTCAAGCAGAAGCTGCAAAGATAGCCATTAACACTGTATTGGATTATAAAAAAGAGCATCATATGGATGATACGAAGATTATTTTTAACGTGTTCACTGATACAGATGCACAATTATATAAGGAGGAGCTAAAACGTTATGACTGAAACAACATGGCGTGTTATGTCAACAAATCAAAGTAGTCAATCTGATGTATTAGCACAAGCTATAGATGAAGCAGATGCAGTAGTTGTAGGCATAGGAGCAGGTATGTCTGCTTCAGATGGGTTTACGTATATAGGAAAAAGATTTACCCAAAATTTTCCGGATTTTATAGAAAAATATGGATTTTTTGATATGTTGCAAGCAAGTCTTCATACATTTGAAAGTTGGCAAGAATACTGGGCATTTCAAAGTAGATTTGTTGCATTGAATTATTTAGATCAACCAGTAGGTGCATCCTATGTTGCGCTGAAAGAAATACTAAAAAACAAAGCGCATCATATTATTACCACTAATGCAGATAATGCATTTGCAGTTGCTGGTTATGATTTGGACAAAGTATTTCATATCCAAGGTGAATATATTCTATGGCAGTGTAGTCAACATTGTCATCCACAAACCTATAGAGACGATGAGGCAATCCGTCAAATGATCCAAGAGCAATCAAATATGGAAGTGCCGCGCGAACTTGTACCACATTGTCCCAAATGTGATGCACCTATGGAAATTAATAAGCGAAAAGCACAAGTCGGTATGGTAGAAGATGCAGATTTTGAGGCACAATTATCTCGTTACAATCAGTTTCTTGAAAATCATAAGGAAGGAAAAGTCCTATATTTAGAAATCGGTATTGGTTATACTACACCTCAGTTTGTGAAACATCCTTTTCAACGTATGACAAGACAGAATTCTGATGCATTATTTATGACATTAAATAAAAAAGCATATAGGATACCTCAAAATATACGTGAACGAACAATACATTTAACGGATGACATTTCGACATTAGTTTTAGAAGCAAATAATAAATTAGCAAAGTAGGAGAAAACTATGTATTTAATTGAACCGATTCGAAATGGTGAATATATAACAGACGGTGCAGTTAATACTGCAATGCAAGTCTATGTAAGTCAAAATATTTTTTTAGATGATGATATTTTATTACCTTATTATTGCGATCCAAAAGTAGAAATAGGTCGTTTTCAAAATACAGCAGTAGAGATTAATCAAGATTATATAGATGAACACGGTATACAAGTGATGCGTCGTGAAACTGGAGGTGGCGCAGTTTATGTAGATCGTGGTGCTGTGAATATGTGCTGTCTTTTACAAAATGATAATTCGATATATGGTGATTTTCAAAAGTTTTATGAGCCAGCAATTAAGGCGTTACATAATTTAGGTGCTACTGAAGTCGTTCAAAGTGGGCGTAATGATTTAGAGATTAATGGAAAGAAAATTTCTGGTGCTGCAATGACTTTGATCAATGGACGTATCTATGGTGGTTACTCACTCTTATTAGATGTTGATTACGAAGCAATGATTAAAGTGTTGAAACCGAACCGTAAAAAAATTGAATCTAAAGGAATTAAATCTGTTAGGTCGAGAGTTGGAAGTATTCGTGACAATTTAGCAATTGAATATCAAAATATTACTATACATGAGTTTAAAGACTTAATGATTAAACAATTATTGGGCTTAGACGATATCAATGACGTTAAACGTTACGAATTAAGTGAAGCAGACTGGCATGTAATAGATGAAATGGTGGCAAAAAAATACAAGAATTGGGAATGGAACTATGGACGTTCTCCACGTTATGAATATAATAGAGATGCGAAATTAGCTGCAGGCACCATTGATATCACACTAGCCGTTGAACAAGGTCGTATTGTTGCATGTCGTATTTATGGTGATTTTTTCGGACAAGGTGAGATTAAAGAAGTTGAACAGCAACTTATTGGTGTTCGAGTTGTTAAAGCAGATTTGCTTGATGCTTTAAGTGAAATTGATATTCCTTACTATTTCGGTAAAACGTCAGCAGAAGAACTCGTTGAATTAATTTTAAGTTAATAACAAGAGTGAACATTTGCTAAAATCAATGTAGTGGTAAATGATTTGTACACAAGCAGTTATTTCTTGGGAAATAGTACAAGACCACGTAATAAAGTGATATTAACTCAACATTTAAAATTGTCCTGAAACATTCAAATATAATTATATACAGATGATAAAATGGACAAACAAACTATGACGTATTATGCATTATAAGGCTGAACAGATAAATATTACAGCCTTTATGATCGTAATGGATGATTTGATTTTTGATTCGAAAAAGTCATAGTTATTTCAATATAGACAATAAATTTTTATGATAAAAAAGGGGAAATTTATGAATATAGGTATAGTTGGAGCCGGAAAAATTGTAAAAGAAGCATTGCCAGTGATGTCAGAGGTACCTGAAATTCATATACAAAGCATAGTGACTACTGGACGTAATCCTGAGAATGTAGCTCAATTGCAAAAGCAATTTGATATTAAACAAGTCTATGAAGATTATCAAGCGTTTATAGAAGATGAAAAGATAGATACTGTTTATTTGGCTGTTCCCAATCATCTTCACTTTGAATACGCACGTAAAGCAATAGCGCAAAATAAGCATGTGATTTGTGAAAAACCATTTACATTAACTGCAGAAGAGCTCATCACACTAAAAGATTTAGCCGAGCAACAAAATGTGATTATAATTGAAGCTATTACAAATTTGTATTTAAGTAATTATGACGTACTAAAGCAAAGCATACCAGAAATTGGGAATTGCAAAATTGCTCAGTTTAACTATTCTCAGTATTCTTCAAGATTTGATGATTTTAAAAATGACATTATTCAACCAGCATTTGACCCAAGTAAGGGCGGAGGCGCATTAATGGATATAAATGTTTACAATATCCATTTAGCAGTAGGCTTATTTGGTAAACCTAATAAAGTGACATACTTTGCAAATATTGAAAAAAATATCGATACTTCTGGAATCTTACAATTAGAATATGAAGATATGAAAGTGGTTTGTATCGGAGCTAAAGATTCTAGTTCTGATAATCAATCTTATATTCAAGGAGACAAAGCTACAATTAATCTTAAAGGTCCTACAAACGAGTTGAATGCATTCGAATTAAAATATCACACTGGTGGTACACAGTATTATCAAGTAAATGCACACAAGCATCGAATGTATGAAGAATTTGTGAAAATCGAAAAAGTGATTCGGGAACAAAATACTATATTTGCAACAAGACAATTAGAACACAGTATTCATGTACTAGATGTCTTAGAGCAAGCATTAACGAGTGCAAATTTAAGCATAGGACCTTCAATTAAATAAAATTTGAACACAGTTGATTTCATAATATTAAAAATAACAGCTAAAAGACAGAAATAAGTCGTCAATACGTCAGTTGATCACTATTTCTGTCTTTTTTGTAAATAAAAGTTTTGAAATTACGTTGTTTAAAATATTAAAATACTATAATATGTGTAGCGTAATACTTATTTGTCATTGAAATGTTTTTGTCGTTGAAATGATTAAGGGGAAGGGAGATAATTTAATGAGGGTTTGGAAATTTATAGTGATGCTACTTGTGGCTGTATTAATGATGTCAGCTTGTAACAGTGGTTCTAACAATGAAAAAGAAACAAATGGAGGAAAAGAAAGCACAAGCAAATCGAATAAGCATACATATAGTGATATTGACTATCCAAAAGACGGTGTGAAAGGTATCTATGTCACACCTAATTCAGCAAATGGTAAAAACTTTGAAGAGCTCATTCAATTTATAAATGAAACAGAATTAAATGCCATGGTAATTGATGTTAAAGATGATGAAGGAAATATAACGATGGACTTTAAAAGTGACAATAAATTGATTAGCAGTAATACAGTGAATAGTGTTGATGTGAAAAAAATCATGAAAGCGATGGAAAAAAACAATATTTATCCAATTGCACGTATTGTTACATTTAAAGATTCTAGATTATCTCAAAAAAAACCGGATTGGTCATTTAAAACGTCTGATGGTAATGTTTGGGAAAATGAAGGTGGAGATAGTTTTTCAAATCCTTTTAATGATAAAGTAAGGAATTATAATATTGCAGTTGCAAAAGAAGCGGCTAAAGCAGGATTTAAAGAAGTACAATTCGACTATGTTCGATTTCCTGAGGGATTTGAAAATAAGGATAAATCACTGCAGTATTCAAATGGAAAATATAAAAATAGTGATTTAAATCATGTTGAGCAACGTGTGGATACGATTACTAATTTTTTAAAAACAGCACGTAAAGATTTGAAATCATACGATGTTCAAACATCCGCTGATGTTTTTGGTTACGCAGCTACTGTTAAAGAAACACCAGGTATTGGGCAAAGTTTCCCTAAAATCGCAAAGAATGTAGATGTCATTTCATCGATGATTTATCCTTCTCATTGGAGTCCAGGTGATTTTGGATTAGAAGCTCCAGATACAGAACCTTATAAAACAGTGGATCGTTATCTTGATAAGGAAAAAGAAGCACTCAAAGGTATCGATCATAAAAAGGTTAAATCTCGTCCATGGCTTCAAGATTTTACAGCATCTTATTTAGGAGAAGGGCAGTATAAAGTCTATGACAAAACAGAAGTAACTGCACAAGTACAAGCGTTAAAAGATCATGATATAAATGAATTTTTATTATGGGATGCTTCTGCTGATTATACGAAAGGTGCCGATTACAATCCGTCAAAATACACCAATCCGGATGCTCAAAAGCCAGAAAACACAAAAAATAATTAATCATATTAAATGCTAAAATGAAATAAGCCTATAACTGAATTTTACAGAATCTCAGTTATAGGCTTATTATATTAGGATTTATGTGTCATAACTTTTTAAGTAGTTCAATCAATCTGTATATGTTTTTGAATCTCTTGATTAATATGATTATATACATGTAAGAATGGTTTGTTGGCTTGAATTGCGGCGTTTCGCACATCTTCAAATTCTGGTTTTGCCTTAATTATTTTGCCGTTTAACATTGCTGTTTTTACTAAAATCGCTCCATAATTTGTATGAATTGTTTCGAATTGTCTATGGAGTACTTTACGATTAACCGTGTAACTTCTAATACCTAATGTCGATGTATTTTTTAAAACATAGTCTTCGAAAAATTGCGCATTTTCTATCTTACAAATGACTGTGATTTGAGTGGCTGGCCTACTTTTTTTCATAGTGATAGGTGTGAAGTATGCATCTAATGCACCATCTTCTAAAACTTGTTCAAGAAAGTAACTTAGCATTTCAGCAGACATATCATCAATCTGACTCTCTATTACTTGGACTTGCGTTGGTGTATTATCTTTAGTTTTGAATTGAATTGCTCTCAATATGTTTGGGAAATCAAAGTCTTTGGTGCCACATCCATAACCAATCTGCTCTATTGTGACAGAAGGTAAAGGGCCAATTTTAGATGTTAATGCTTTAATGAAAGCTGCTCCGGTTGGTGTCGTTAATTCGCTATTAATATCAAAAGAAACGAGCGGTATGCCTTTTAAAATTTCTGCCGTTGCAGGTGCAGGAACAGGATATAATCCATGAGCGATATTTACTTTACCTCCACCTGTTGGAATTGGAGAAGCGTGTAATTCATCAATTTTCAAATTTTCTAAAGCAAGGCAGCCCCCGATAATATCGATAATGGAATCCATTGCGCCTACTTCATGAAAGTGCACCTCTTCGACGGACATCCCATGAATTTTAGCTTCTGCATGAGCAATCGTATCAAAGACTTTTTGGCTTCGTACTTTAACTCTTTCAGGTAAATCGCTATCCTGTATCATATTTGTAATATCAGCAGCTGTTCTATGATGTGTCGTTTCACTAAAATCAATGTTTAGATGCTTAGCTTGAATACCTTGCTTGTTTTGATTAGAAAAGCGCAGCTTAAAATCATTAAGTGGCAACTTTTGTAAATGAGATTCAATGTAAGCTATATTTGCACCTAAATCTACTAGAGAAGATAGCAACATATCACCTGCAATACCAGCGTGACAATCTAAATATATTGTATTTGTCATATCATTCACTCCATCCCTGAATGTTGTTCCAACATATTGACAATCATAGCAGCATTATAACCACCACCGAAGCCATTATCAATATTAAGTACACTAGAACCAGGTGCACATGAATTAATCATTGATAACAATGTTGTGACACCATTTAGATTCGCACCATAACCAACACTAGTCGGTACGGCATAGACAGGGTGGTCAACTAAGCCAGCAACTACGCTTGCTAACGCACCTTCCATGCCAGCTATTACTACAGATACGTTGCAGTTGCGAATATCATCAATATGAGCGAAAAGTCGGTGGATACCAGAGACCCCAACATCGTAAAACCTTTTTACGGATATCCCCATTACTTCTGCTGTTATAGCAGCCTCTTCCGCTACAGGAAGATCAGACGTGCCAGCGCAAATGATGGCAGCTTGACGTTGTGTTTTGGTAATATGCTCTAATGATGTACAAACGATTTGTGCTGTTGCATGATATACCAATTGAGGATATGTTTCACAAATAAAATTGGCTTTTTCATTATTGACACGAGTAATTAATATTGTTTCTTCGTGTAATATTAATGAGTGGATGATTTTCACTAATTGTTGTTCAGTTTTACCTTCGCCAAATATTACTTCTGGAAATCCTTGGCGCTTTCTACGATGCAGGTCAATTTTTGCAAAACCTAATTCATCATATTGATTTAATTCTACTTTAGCCTCAGATATTGATAGTTGATCTGTTTTTACAGCTTGCAATAATGATTCAATGGAATCATATTTACCTGTCATAGTTAAACCACCTTTATATTATAGCGTTAAAATTAAGATTGTATGACCTCATTCATACTACCTGTACGATAGCCTTCTAAGTCAATTGTGACATAGTCAAAACCCAGTTCTTTAAGGCGTAGTGAAATTTGGTTTCTATGTTGAATAATTGGAACAATATCCGTTTCATCAACTTCGATACGCGCAATGTTGTCATGATAACGTACTCTAACGTTATTAATATCTAAACTCAAAATAAATTTTTCCGCTTCATTAACTTTATTAACTTTGTTGAAACTAAGTGGTTCACCATATGGAATGCGAGAAGCTAAGCTACAGAGTGCTGGCTTATTCCAAACAGGTAAGCCATTTGATTTACTAAGTTCTCGCACTTCTTCTTTATAAAGTTCAACTTCTTGTAAAATGCTTCTCACACCATATTCAGATCTCGCTTTAAGACCAGGTCTGAAATCTGAAATATCGTCCATAATCATGCCGTCTAACACATAATTGAATCCAAATGTTTTTCTTAAATCTTCTAGTTTTGCGTATAATAAACATTTGCTGTAATACCAACTGTCGGGTGTGTTTTTAATGATGTGTGGTTCTTTTAATTCTTCGATTTCAGTCTCTAAGATATCTGCATTTAACGTGTTACCGAGTTGAATAGCTTGATTAAATTCTTCGTTTCTAAATAATTCTGATTTAACTATCACTGCTTTTACATTATTGATACCTAGTACATCAATTGCTTTTTTTAGGACTAAGCTACTATCAACACCACCTGAAAAAGCAATAACGACTGTTTCCATTTCTTTTAAAATCATTTCAAGTTTAACTTCTTTATCTTGTAATTTAGTCATCATTTAAATTTCCTCCTTGAATATTTTTGGACTCATTGAAAATTATGATTCTACATACGGTATAGTAAGGGGACCTAGTGGCATAACTCCAATACTCATGTCTTTTCCATATTGTTGTTCTAAAGATTTTAATGTTGCTTCAATATTTGAAACAGGATGTAACATAGCATCTTTTGCTTGTTGATCAGTTAATTTGGAATATAAATACACATCTGCAAAAGTCTGAATCACAGCCTGTTTTTGTACTTGCCACTGGTCTAGCATGGCGAAGTTTGGGTCATTAATCATTTTGACAAGTGCTTCTGGGGTGTCTGCCATCTTCAGTATTTCTGCATAATTACCATGATTTGGGAAACCATCGCTGCATTCAGATAACATGATAATACTGCCTCCTTCTTTAACCACTTTATGAGCAGCACTCATTCCCTTGACTGTTTGATATAAATTTTGATCAAGTGGATAACCAGAATTAGATGCGATAACGACATCAAAACGATGGTCACATTTGAACATAGCGTGTTTTTTAGCATAAGCACATCCCAAATCATGTGCTTTATACAGTTCTCCAGCAAAGACTTCTGTAATTTCTTTTTCTTTGTTCAATGTTACATTGAGCATGAAGTCAGGTTTGCACATGGCATTAATTTCTCGAGTCATATCTTGCACTGGATTATCTGTCATATTCCCCCAAGTAGAACGAATATCACCGATCATTTTAGCATTGTGAAATGTCATGATTGTTTCTATACCTGCAATACCAGGCATAATTCCTTTTGGACCTCCTGAAAATCCAGCAAAGAAATGTGGTTCTATAAAGCCAGTTACAATTTTGAAATCAGAATCTACATAATCTTTGTTTAAGTAAACATCACATCCGTATTTACTATGACCAACTTTTTTTAAAGTTTGTTTATCATTGCAATGATTATGTACAATTCTAATGTTGTTTACGATATCTTCACCTAGCATTTGTATTAATTCATCTTCGGTTTGATCTCGATGTGTACCAGTGCCGTTGATGATGACAATATTTTCTAAAGGTACATGTGCAAGGGACTCTACAATAAGTGGTACAAGTATATGATTTGGCGTAGGGCGAGTGATGTCACTAATAACGATTGAAACTGTTTGATTGGATTGTACTAAATCTTCAAGCGGATCCGAATCGATAGGATTCCTTAATGCATCGCGTATGGCTTGTATATCATTATCGAGTGCAGGTATAGGTTTTGGCTCTATTAAGACGCTATTTTCAGGTAATTCTATATTAAGGTTTGACTTTCCATATAATATCTCTGTATTCAAGGTCGATCTTCCTCCTTATATGAAGCGCTTTTATAAAAGCGTGTGTTTATTTGCGCATTAGAATGTGTTTTGGCCGAGTGAGCAACATATTCCTTTGTTCCATATATTCCTTTACTTTTTTGATACCTATCGACCAATATGACTGCTATTGGGCACAATATTGCTGTAGTAATAGCTGAAATTGAAATTTGTGCTGTCGCGATAGGTGCTACTTTCTCAATCATAGCAAACTCACTTTGACTCAGATTACCATTTGCGAGCGCTGTAGAAGCAGCAGCAACTACTGCAGCAGGTGTAGATACAGCGTTACCTGCTGTAGATGATTCAGAAATTGGTGCAATTACACTCTTTTCTTTAAATATTTTAAAGGCAATGATACCAGTAAATGCGGTACAAATAAAGGTCAATAGTGCTAACGTTAAGCCACCTGATAATACGGAAAAATTAAAGAATTCAGCTAAATTCATACCAGCACCTAAAGAAAAGGCGAAAAAGGGGATGAGTATGGTTTAACCAGGACGTAAAAATTCTGATATTTTAGGGTCAAGATTTCCTAATATCATACCTATACTTAAAGGTAAAAGTACAGAAATAAATGAAATGATTGGAAAGGTTGTACCAATAAATCCCAATGAAATCAAAGTTAACAATGGTCCATCATTAATAGCAAGTATGGACAGACCACCTACATCTGAACGATTCCCATAAGTACTGGTTAGAGCAGCATACATACCACTATTGCTATTTGTCATTGCTGCAATTACAGCTATTGTAGACAAACCGAATAATCCACTCCAAGGATCAAATATTGAGCCTAATAAGAGTCCTACCGCTAACCCAGAAAAATATTTTGTTGTTGTTAATAGCATACCTTTTTTTAAGGCTTTACCGCCAATTTTTAAATTCATTTGACTTCCTACACAAAAGATAAAAAGTGCAATTAAGACAAGTGCACTATCTTTGAATAGTTCTTGTGAAAATCCCCCGATTTGAAGCATTTCGTAATAGCCTTGTTCAGTTTTGGGTGCACCGAGTGACTTAAGTAGATTCATTATAGGGCTTAAATGTAATTGATCAACGGTGTTTATAGTAGCGCCTAAAAGTAATGGGACTACCATCAATCCTCCAGGAATTTTTTCTATTGTATCTTTAATTCTCATAACTAACATCCCCTTAATATGTTATTGGTTATGGAAAAATGTTTTTACAATATTCTTGGTTGTTTGTTTTATCAATTTTTCCGATTTTGAAAATGTTTCTTCTAATGACATAGGTCCGTTACTTAAACTAAAAGCGCTGAGAATTCCACTGTCTTTTAGGTCTTTTGCATCAACTTCTACTGATCCTCCTATAAAAATAACTGGAATATCATATTTTTTGGCACATTGTGCAATGCCGATTGGTGCTTTTCCATAAAAAGATTGTTTATCAATTTTTCCTTCTCCAGTAAGAATTAAGTCTGCTTGTTTTAAGTATTTTTCGAATTGTATATATTCCATAACTACCTGAATACCTTCTTTAAAGTAACTTGGGAAAAACGCTTTGAATGCACCTCCTAAACCACCTGCTGCACCAGCACCAGGTAAATCGTGTAGTCTAACGCCTGTGGTATGTTCAACTAGATTAGCCCAATGCGTGAGATTATCATCAAGTTGTTGCATATTTTGTGCAGATGCACCTTTTTGTTTCCCAAAAATAAATGATGCACCATTAGGTCCTACTAATGGATTTTGAACATCAGTTGCTATAATAAAATTGCAATGATTTATTCGAGGATCAAAATTTGATAAGTTAATTTGAGCTAAACTTTGTAGTTCGCCACCCCCAAAATTTATTGAGTGATTTTGATTATCTTTTAACTCTGCCCCTAAAGCTTGTAACATGCCAGCGCCAGCATCATTTGTAGCTGAACCACCAATCGCCAGTATGAAATTTTTATATCCTTGATTCAAAGCGTGTAAAATTAATTCACCTGTACCATATGTTGTTGTAGATAAAGGATTTAATGCCTCTTGGGCCAAATGCTTTAATCCTGAAGCTTCTGCCATTTCTATGACACAAGTATGATTATCTAGAACCCCGTATTGAGCTGTTACTTTGTCACCAAGAGGTCCGGTTACACTGACCGTAGTAAACGTCCCATTTGTTGCATTTACTAATGCTTCCATTGTGCCCTCACCACCATCACCGATTGGTAAATCATGAATGGTAGATTCAGGGAAAATTTCCAGTATGCTATCTTTCATATACTTTGTTACTTCGCTTGCCTTCATACTTCCCTTAAATGAATCAGGTGCTAATATGATTTCCATTGTGAATTTCTCCTTTTAAGAAAGCGCTTTCTAAAATGTGTTGTTTTAAGTTTAACGATTTTATTATATTGAAAAAAGGGTTAAACTATACAAAAATAATACTTTGAATTTGTATATAAATAACAAGTGGTGAGATAAATGGATATATTGACTGAAGAAATGGCAACGCTAATCGTTAAAGAAACAGCTAAAAGAACCAAAACTAATATTAATATTATGAATTTTAATGGAGTAATTATTGCATCTTTCGATAAAAGTCGTATCGGTACGCTTCACGAAGGTGCTATTGAAGTGTTGAAACAAGAAAAAACAGTGGTAATCAACCAGGAAGATAGTTTGCATTTTAAAGGTACTCAGGCAGGTATAAACTTACCCATAATTTTCCAAGATAATATCGTTGGTGTTATTGGTATTACAGGTAATCCTAATCAAATAACACATGTAGCAGACTTAGTTAAAATGTCTACAGAATTGTTACTTTATCAAAATTATTTTACGTACGAATTGGAGGGACAAATACGAAGTCAAGAATTATTTATAGAGGAGTTATTAAAAAGTGAATCATCAAAATCCTTTATTCAATATTTAATGAAACAACTTAATATTGATTTATTAACTTATAGAAAATGTATCATTATCGATATCGAAAAACAGATATTTTCTAGAAATAGTATTGTTCGTTCATTAACGAGCAGGATAGATGCTAGTTCATTTACAATTGCATTTACGAATTATAACCGCATCGTTATTCTTGCTACTGCTCATTCGATGCAAGCTTTAGATAATAAAATCAATAATATATACCAAATATTTCAAAAATTAGAGCTGAAAGTCCAAATTGCCTCAAGTCTTATGTTTAAAAGATTAAAAGACTTTAGAAATGCATATGAAGAGTGTGAGTTGGTGTTTATGTTAGCTGAAAATGGAAAGACCGTGACTTCATTTAAAGATGTGGAAGAAAAAACACTTTTATATCAAATTGATAAAAATATAAGAGAACGATTTAAAAAAAGGATATTAAGTAATGTGGATCAGCAGAGTATAGATACACTAAAAGCTTTCTTTCAAAATGATTTAAATATAACGCAAACTTCTAAAAAATTGTACATCCATAGAAATACTTTATTGTATAGGTTAGAAAAATGTGAAAAAGAAACAGGGTTAAATCCTAAAAAGTACTCTGATGCTGTCAAATTACAGATTGCAATATGGTGTTAATAACGAAAACAATCGGAGTGTTTTATAAAAAAGTTTAACAAAAATGATTGGAACAAAATTAAAAATATTTTTAGTAATTAAAGTTAAATGTATCTTTATTTTAATTATGTCATACATTAAAAATTAAAAGTCCTAAGCATACCGTAAAATCGTATTGCTTAGGGCTTTTTTATATGGATTTAATTTAACTGAACAGATTAAAGAAAGTGAACGATAAAAGTAATCGTAAAAATTTGGTTGTTTTTTATAAAGTAATATGACATACTCAATAATAATTAGTATGACATATTAAAAATTTGAGGTGAATCTGTATGACGAAATATATTTATGCATTTGATGAAGGTAACAAAGCTATGAAAGATTTATTGGGAGGTAAAGGGGCTAATTTAGCTGAAATGAAACGTTTAGGGTTACCTGTACCGGATGGTTTCACCCTTATTACTGAAGCGTGTATTGAGTATTTAAAGCAAGGCGCTCATCTTTCAGATGAATTAATTGGACAATTACATGAGCAATTAGAAGCATTTTCTCAACGTACACAAAAATCATTTTCTTCTAAAGAATCACTTTTATTAGTGTCTGTAAGAAGTGGTGCAAAAATTTCCATGCCTGGAATGATGGATACTATTTTAAACTTAGGGCTGAATGATATTAATGTTAAAACTTTAGCAGAAAAGACAAATGATGCACGTTTTGCATATGACTGTTACCGTAGACTGTTACAAATGTTTGGCGAAGTAGTATACGGCATACCGATGACGTCATTTGATACATATTTTAATCAATATAAAGAACAACACCATTATCAAAATGATGCAGATATCCCAGCTGAAGGTTTAGAAGAAATATGTGATTATTTTAAAGGTGTTTATTTGGAAGAAGTATATAAACCATTCCCACAAGAGCCGATTGTGCAATTAACAGAAGCAATTGAAGCAGTTTTTAAATCATGGGATAATGATCGCGCACGTGTATATCGCCAATTAAATGAAATACCACACGATATTGGCACAGCAGTTAATATCCAAGAGATGGTCTTTGGTAATAGTGGTGCACAAAGTGGTACAGGTGTTGCATTTACGCGTAATCCAGTGACTGGTGAAGCAAAATTATTTGGTGAATACTTGTTAAATGCCCAAGGGGAAGATGTTGTTGCTGGTATTAGAACGCCAAAAGATATCAGTACATTGAAAGCACAAATGCCTCAAGTCCATCAACAATTTATAGAAGTTTCCCAACAATTAGAAAAACACTATAAAGATATGCAAGATATTGAATTTACTATTGAAAACGAGCAATTATATGTTTTACAAACGCGAAGTGGTAAAAGAACTGCTAATGCAGCGATTCATATTGCAGTAGATTTAGTGGAAGAAGGTATAATTTCTAAAAATGAAGCAGTTATGAATGTTGAAGTAAAATCAATTGACCAATTATTGCATCCTAATTTTGATGATAATGCCCTTGAGAAAGCTACAGCTGTTTCGAAAATGGGACTTCCTGCTAGCCCTGGTGCTGCGAGTGGTGAAATCGTATTTTCTGCGGAAACTGCAAAATTGAAAGCAGAGCAAGGGGATAAAGTGATATTGATGAGACCTGAAACTTCGCCTGAAGATATAGAAGGTATGGTCGCAAGTGAAGCGATAGTTACAACACATGGCGGTATGACTTCTCATGCGGCAGTTGTTGCCAGAGGAATGGGTAAATGTTGTGTGACTGGATGTTCAGACGTTGAAATTAATGTTATAGATAAAAAAGTAACATATCCTAATGGAACATTAAATGAAGGAGATATTATCTCAGTTGATGGTGCTAAAGGTGATATTTATTTAGGTGAAGTTGAAACGATTAAAGCTGAAAGAAGTAAAGCTTTTGAACAATTTATGCAATGGTCAGAAGCAATAGCAAGATTAGATGTACGCATGAATGCCGAAACACCACAAGATATTCAAGCAGGTTACCAATTTGGTGCGAAGGGCATTGGTTTAGTTCGTACCGAGCATATGTTTTTTGGTCCTGAACGTTTAATTGAAATGAGACGTTTCATTTTATCTGATACACAGGATAAAAGAATTAATGCTTTAAATAAAATTAAGGAATATCAAAAAGAAGATTTTGAAACTATCTTGAAGTTATCTGGAGAACGTCCAACAATTATTCGTTTGCTTGATCCGCCTTTACATGAATTTTTACCTAAATCAACTGAAGAAAAAAATAGTGTGGCAAGTCAACTCAATGTCACTGTTTCAGAGTTAGAACATTATATTGAAAGTTTAAATGAAGTTAATCCTATGCTAGGGCATCGTGGATGTCGCTTGGCGATTACTTACCCTGAACTTTATATTATGCAAGCAGAAGCTATTATGGAAAGTGCATTGAAACTTAAACAACAGGGCATTCATTGTCAACCTGAGATTATGATTCCGCTTGTATCTACTGTTTCAGAATTTACAACGTTAAAGTCGCAAGTTGTTGAACGCATTGAAGCTTTACAATCTGAAATGGGAGCAAGCGTTCATTACATGATTGGAACGATGATTGAAACGCCAAGAGCATGTCTGATTGCTGGCGATTTAGCACGAGAATGTGACTTCTTTAGTTTTGGGACAAATGATTTAACACAATTAACGTTTGGCTTCTCACGTGATGATGCTGGTAAATTTATTAATGCCTATTCAGAACAAGGCATATTAACGATAGATCCATTCCAAACACTCGATATAGATGGCGTTGGACAGTTAATTAAACAAACAACAGAACAAGCAAAAGCGGCAAATCCAACGATAAAAATTGGCGTATGTGGAGAATTAGGCGGTGACCACAAATCAATTCAATTCTTTAATCAACTAGATTTGGATTATGTATCATGTTCTCCATTTAGAGTGCCAGGTGCCTTATTATCAACTGCTCAAAGTGAAGTCGAAGGCGGTAGATTGCGTGTTAAATGATAATGAAAAAAAACAGCTAACGCTATTCGTTGTATCTGACTCTATAGGTGAAACAGCACAGCGAATGATTCATGCGACATTAACACAATTTCCAGATGTCACGCGTATAGAAATTAAAAAATTTCCTTTTATAAAAAATCAAGATGAACTACTCAATGTACTTTCATTGGCTAAAGCGCGTGGTGCAGTTGTTATAACGACTTTAGTTAATCCAGAATTTAATAAAAAGGGGCAGGCATATGCTCAAGAACAACAAATTCCGTATGTTGACTATATGTCTGATTTAATTAACATTATTCAAGAACATACGAATTGTTCACCTATTTTAGAAAGTGGTGCTTTGCGCAAGTTGGATGACAACTATTTTAAAAGAATTGAGGCAATGGAATATTCTGTTAAATATGATGATGGTAAACATTTCACGGATATAGGAGAAGCTGACGCTTTAATTTTAGGTGTTTCTCGTACGTCAAAGACGCCTTTAAGTATGTATTTAGCGAATAAAGGTTATAAAATAGCTAATATTCCTTTAGTTCCAGAAGTTGATATTCCAGATGAGGTCTTTAGAAATAAAAATTTAAAAGTATTTGGTCTGACAGCGAGTCCTACTTATATCTTAAATATTCGTACGGAACGTGTGAAAGTTTTAGGTTTACATGGACCTACAGATTATAATAGTGTCGATAGAATTAAAGAAGAGTTGATGTATGCCGAAGAAATATTTGCTAAATTAAATGCTACAGTCATTAATACGGAGTTCAAATCAATTGAAGAGTCAGCATTTTATATTGAAAAGTTTTTATAAGAATGAAAATTATAATTAAGTATGGAATTCAAAGGTATTATTAAAACTTCAGTTGTCTAAATTTATGTTTAAAGGGTATGTTTGATATTAGAAAATAATATTTAAAAAGAAGGGACATTATGTTGAAATCGACAGTGCCGTATTTGTTTTTTAACGGTCAATGTAAAGACGCTTTGGCATTTTATAGTAAGGCGCTGAACGGGGAAATTAAAGCTACAATGACGTATGGTGAAGCGAATGAAAGTGTTGCAGATGATCCTAATCGTGTCATTCATGCGCAGTTAGACGTTGATGGAAACTTATTCATGTTGTCAGATATACCCAAAGACGATGACACAATGTTACAAGATAGAAATGTTTATATTGTTTTGGAATTTGATAGTGAAACAGCAATCGAAGAAGTGTATGAACAATTGAAAGACGAAGGCGATGTTCAAATGGAGTTAGACACTATGTTTTGGGGAGCGAAATATGCCAAGTTGGTTAATAAATACGATATCGGTTGGGATTTAAGTTACACATTTCCACAATAACTAAAGTTGCAATTCGAATATAAATATTCACGGACATGCATCTTAATCTGATTAAATGTAAAGAGATGTTTATTAAAGTATAACTTCATATAATAAAAAATGCATTTTCATTTTTGAAGAGAGCCCCTTAAGTTGCATAGCTATTTAATGCTATCAACTGAGGGGCTTTACTTTAGAATAGATTTGCATTTTTTATTTGAAATGGTACGTAAGCTGATTCATTGAAGCGACGAAATATTTAAAAGCAGCTGAGTTTTTTACACTGCTTTCAAAATTAAATCATCATTTTATATATGTACGAATGATTTTGGATTTGGCTATCATATATATGATCAATCCTGTAATTATTGCAATGATTGTAGTCATAGGTAATTGGGCACTTAACGCTGTGATTTCAGGAAGTTCTTGGTGCATGACAAATGGAATAAGATAATTATTGATGTTGAACGTTGTAAACATAACAAGCGCAAATATGATACTGCCGTTACATGCTTTTTTGATATATTTTTATTTTCCACTGTGTATGTAGCATTGATAGTATCTAATGTTGGATAAGATTTTAATTTGATTGCTATTGTGCTTGATAGTGAATAGTGGCGGTGAGTATAACAACTTCATCAGTTGGATTATAGTAACGATGTGCTACATCACTATTAAAACGAAAAGCTTGGTTACTGGTAATTGTATAAGAAGTTTGACCAACTTCAATTTTTAAAGTACCTGAGTTAACGATGATAAACTCTTCAGATTGTATATGATGTGGATCAGAAACCATTTTACCACCTGGTTGAATTTCCATTTTAAACATTTCGAAATGCTTTCTTTCATTGTAAGGAAAGTATGGAAAGATCTTAACTTTATCTTCAACAATAGGAATAATATCAGATTCATCTACAAAATCTACAGGCTCGTGTATTGTTGATGTCAGTTGTGACAGGGGTAAATGAAGCCCGTTAGCAATTTTCCATAATGTTGTAATTGTTGGATTAGATGTGCCTTTTTCAATTTGGCTTAACATGTTTTTGCTAACGCCAGTCAGATTGGCCATTTTATCTAAACTAAGTTGGTGTTTACTACGATAAGTTGCTAAATTTTTGGCAATAATATTTTGAATATGATACATGTGAATCGCTCCTATTTACATTATAACGTACATATTGTACCATATATAATGTTGTTTAGAAAAATTTATGATGTAAGGTGAGCAAAATGGAAAATTATAGAAAAGTAAAACCATTTAATTGGCTATTATTTATAGGTATTTTGTTAGTGGGTGCAAATTTAAGGGCGCCAATTACTTCAATCGGAGTTGCGCTACCTGATATAAAAAATGATTTGGCGATGTCTAACAGTGCTGTTAGTGTAATTACAGTCGTCCCATTAATCGCATTCGCAATCATTTCACTATTTGCAGCAAAAACAAGTTATCGGTTTGGATTAGAACGAACGATTTTTGTAGCTTTATGGCTAATACTGATTGGCGTAATCGTACGTTCTATCACAGGTGTTTCATGGTTATATATAGGTACCATCCTTATAGGCGTTGGTATTGGTTTTGGTAATGTACTTGCACCTGCAGTAATCAAAGCGAAGTTCCCATTACATATAGGTGTGATGACAGGTTATTATACTGTCGTTATGAACGTATTTGGAGGATTATCTTCATATGGAACGGCACCGTTTGTCAAAGCGTTTAATTATAATATTGCCATTAGTGCGATTGGTGTCATTACATTGATTACAATTATTATATGGGCATTTCAATTGAAAAATAAAGAAGAAACAACGGCATCATTACCTCAAGAGAGTGTCAATGTTTGGAAGTCGCCATTATCATGGCAAATAACAATACTTATGGGCGGACAGTCACTTATTTTTTATTCTCTGATTAATTGGCTACCAGCATATTTATCTCAAAGTGGCATGACTATCAGTGAAGCGGGGATGTATTTATCAATTATGCAAATCGCTATTATACCGTTAACGTTTATTACCCCTATATTTGCTACTAAAATGAAATCACAATTTTTATTAACTTTTATGACTGGTTTATGTTTTGTGGTGGGTGTTTCAATAATGTTATTTTCACCGCAACTTGCTTTAATTGCTACGATTTTAGTTGGTGTTGCAAGTGGTTTAGCGTTTGGACTTGTGAATACATTCTTTAGTTTAAGAACGGAACATAGTCAAACGTCGGCGAAGTTATCTGGCATGGCCCAATCTGTAGGATACCTTTTTGCAGCAATAGGACCTTTACTGTTTGGTATACTACATGATGTCACAGGTCAATGGATAGGTTCATTAAGTATTTTATTAATCACTGCGCTATTAATCACATTATTCGGCTCACAAGCAGGTCGTAATCGCACAATAGAAAAAACAATAGAACAATAGACAGTATAATGCAAATATTGTACGATATTTTACAACATGTTTTGTTTTTCAATGAGCTTTTAAAATAATTGGATTTGATAAGTTGAACTATATCTTCGTCAATTAAATGAGGAATATAGTTTCATTAAAATCTAATAAAAAACGATGAGGTGTCATTATGCAACTTATTTTTGATCCAAGTGTAAGCCCGATTTATAGAGGTATACTTGCATTTTTCTTTGTTATTAATATAGCGCTTGCGTTTATTATTGTATTTTTAGACAGGGATCATAGAGATGCAACAGCGACTTGGGCTTGGTTATTTTTACTATTTGTAGTACCTATTTTAGGATTTGTTATTTATATATTCTTTGGACGAGCAGTGCGAAAAAAACGTGAACAAGGTTTTCATCATAATCAGATAGATGACATGAAGGAACGAATGAAGACGCAGTTATCAGATGCTACCAACAAGATTAATCATTCAGATTACCGATTAGTTAAAAAACATGCAGATATTGTTAATACATTGCTAACGAAAGAACCAACATTTTTAAGTTACGATAATAATGTTGATATTTATACTGATGGGCATGCGTTATTTGACCAAATGAAAGAAGATTTACGCAATGCAAAATCGTATATTCATTTAGAGTATTATGTGTTGAAATTAGATAAGTTGGGTTCTGAAATTGTCGATATTTTGCAACAAAAAGCTGAAGAAGGATTAGAAGTTAAAATACTTTATGATGCAGTAGGGTCTAAAACGGTACATAAATCAAAATTTAAAAAATTCCAAGAAGCTGGTGGACAAGTTGAGGCTTTCTTCCAAGCTAAAATTCCATTAGTAAATTTTAGATTAAACAATAGAAATCACCGTAAAATTTTAGTGATTGATGGTATGACTGGTTATGTGGGCGGATTTAATATTGGTGATGAATATTTAGGTTTAGATGAAAACTTTGGCTATTGGCGAGATACACATTTAAGGGTTAAAGGTGATGGTGTTGACGCGTTACAGCTCAGTTTTATCCACGATTGGAATTCTCAATCACACCGTGAACAATTAGAGTTTAACGATAAGTATTTCCCAGATAATGCAAAGCAAGGTGGAGATGTGCCGATGCAAATTGCGCTTAGTGCCCCAAGTGATAATTGGCATCAGATAGAATTTGGCTATATGAAAATGATCATGAACGCCAAAAAATCTATTTATATGCACAGCCCGTATTTTATACCAGATAAAGGTTATATCAATGCATTGCGTATAGCTGCAAAAGTTGGAGTAGATGTGAGGTTAATTATTCCTAATAAACCAGATCATATTTTTGTTTACTGGGCCACAATTACAAGTGTCGCACAATTGATTAGAGATGGTGTCAAAGTTTATACGTATGAAAATGGATTTATCCATTCGAAAATGATGATTATTGATGATGAAGTCGCAAGTGTAGGTTCATCAAACATGGACATACGTAGTTTTGAATTGAATTTTGAAATTAATGCATTTATGTATGATGAAAACATTGTCAAAGAGCTTAAAGCTGCTTTTATAGAAGATATGAAAGTATCTAAGGAATTGACAGAAGAACGCTATGAACAGCGATCAAATTGGATTAAATTCAAACAAGCGATTGCTAAATTAGCGTCACCAATTCTATAAAAATATAGAGAACATTGAAGTGACAGTGCATACGATTGCATGTATTTATCAATGTAGCAATCGATTGTGCCACTGAAGTTTCAATAGCATATTGTTGTTTTTAAATCATAAGATTAGTCTGACGAGGGCGGAATATGAAATCAAATTTACGCTTTGATTTCAATACCGTCCTCGTTTTCATTATAATGAGTGATATGAAATAACAGAAGAATGGATGAAGTGAAATGGGGGGAGATTGGATGCAACAAGAAAGCGGTCAATTTATTTATCGTCAATTATATAGACAATTAAAAGAGGATATTCTCGCATTCAAATATGAGAGTCATGAAAAGTTGCCTTCAAAAAGGGATATGGCTCAACATTTAAATATTAGTGTGAATAGTGTAAAAGCAGCATATGAACAGTTATTAGCTGAAGGCTATATTTATACTGAAGAGCGAAAGGGCTATTTTATTGAGCCTTTAGAAAAATTGATTATCGATCCAAATGCGCAAATATCTCTGGATGTGCAAGAACATCATATTGAAGCTACATACGATTATTCATTTTCACATATGAGTACCGATATTTCAGCATTTCCTGTAGAAATATGGACCAAACTCGTTAAACGTGTATTTCAAAATTATGATTATGAATTGTCTTCGATACCTCAAATTAAAGGTCCAATAGAGTTAAGACAATCGATTGCTAAATTAGTGTCTTATCAAAGAGGCATCCAATGTCATCCGGAACAAATTGTCATTGGTTCTGGAACTAATACACTGTTAACCAAATTAATTCAATTATTACCAGATGAAATCACAATAGCAGTGGAAAACCCTGGATACTCAAGGTTTAGAACATTAATCAATCAAACATCTGCGCAGTTAAAACCGATTGCTTTAGACCGTAAGGGGATATCTATTGAAGATATTAAACAAGCTCAACCTGATGCCACGATAGTGACACCTTCACACCAATTTCCAATGGGGATAATCATGCCTGTATCGCGTCGAATTGACCTTCTGAATTGGGCAAGTCAAACGCAAAGTTATATCATAGAAGATGATTATGATAGTGAATTCAAATATGAAACAGATAATATACCTTCACTGTTTAGTTTTGATAAAAATGAACGCGTGATTTACCTAGGTACTTTTTCAAAAACTTTGATGCCAGGTTTACGCATGAGTTATATGATTTTGCCTATAAATTTAGTGAAGAAATTTGATTGCCTTAATTTAAATATGATTCCTGATTTTTCAACGATTCATGCACTTACACTAAATTTAATGATCAAAGAAGGTTATTATGAAAAATATGTGAAAAAGATGCATCAGATATATGGAAAAAAACGAGAAGCACTCATCACACACTTATCAAATAGCTTTGAAAATGACATTCGAATTAAAGATACACAAGCTGGTTTGCATTTTATTATAGAAGTGAACACACCATTTTCTTACCAAGAAATTGAATCGCGTGCTAAAGAAAAGAAACTTGAGCTTTATACGTTAAATCGATTTTCCGTGAAAGCGCTTGAAAAAAATAATGCATATAAAACGCTTATCATAGGTTTTTCAAAAATCAAGCAAGACCAGATTCCCCAGGCAGTTCAGAGATTAAAGGAAGTCGTTTGGGAATGATCTGGTTCCATTAAATTATCATAACTGGTACTTTACACTATACCAATAATCCCTTAAATTTTAGAAAACCATGCGTCTTACGTGGGGACAAAGAGGAGGGGTTATTGATGACAAATCAATTCGAAAGCTATAAAAAACAACGTGATAAATATGTAGCACGTGGTGTTGGAAACGGCAATCTGCATGTGGCAGATTATGCACAAGGTGCTACGGTCACAGATGTAGACGGTGAACGTTTCATTGATTTCGCGGGAGCTATTGGTACATTAAATGTTGGACACACACATCCTAAGATAACCAAACATTTAAAAGAACAATTGGACAAGTTTATACATCCTGGTTTCAATGTCATCATGTATAAAAGTTATCTCAACTTAGCACAAAAATTAACTGAAATTACGCCTGGTGATTTTGATAAAAAAGTGATTTTACTTAATTCAGGTGCAGAAGCTGTAGAGAATGCTGTAAAAATTGCTAGAAAACACACTGGAAGGCAATCAGTTGTATCTTTTGTAAGAGGCTTTCATGGCCGTACAAATTTAACAATGTCTATGACAAGTAAAGTGAGACCTTATAAACTTGGGTTTGGTCCTTTTGCACCAGAAGTTTACCAAGCACCATATCCTAATATTTCAGAAAAATCCGAATCTTTATCCGAAACAGCTTATATTGATCAAATGATTAATAAGTTACATGATTTCTTTGTTGAAACAGTAGATCCTAGTGAAGTAGCTTGTATCGTGATGGAACCTGTTCAAGGAGAAGGTGGGTTTATTATTCCGGACAAAAAATTCGTGAAAGCAGTTAAAAAAATATGTGAAGATCACGACATTATTTTTGTGGCGGATGAAATTCAAACAGGTTTTGCTCGAACAGGAAAAACATTTGCGATTGAATATTTTGATATAGAACCTGATTTAATAACTGTGTCTAAATCATTAGCTGCAGGATTTCCTTTAAGTGGTGTGGTTGGCAAAACGGAAATCATAGATAGTGCATCTCCAGGGGAACTAGGTGGCACATATGCTGGTAATCCTTTAGCGTGTGAAGCTGCTTTAAAAGTCATTGAAATCATTGAAGAGGAAGATTTAAACAATAAAGCAGAAAAAATTGGAAAGCAACTTGAAGATTTCTTATATCACAACGCAGAACAACATTCATTTATCACGAATATTCGTAGACTTGGCGCTATGGTAGCCTGCGAAATCATCGATGATCAAACTGGCGAACCCAATAAAGCATTAACTGGAAAAATTATTCAAACGGCAAATGAAAATGGTTTGTTATTATTATCTGCTGGTATTAAAGGTAATGTTTTACGTTTCTTAACACCACTCGTTATTTCAGACGATGAATTACAACAAGGATTAGAAATATTATCTGAGACTTTTAAAAATGTGGACATAACAGAAGCACATACAAACGCTTAAAATTTTATTTTTAAATAGAGGGTATAGATAAGTCATACCTCATAACAAAAATAAATGTAAGGGAGAGAATAAAAATGGGTCAATTAGAAGTTTATAACCCTTCTACAAATGAAGTTATAGAACGTTTGAATTACACGAGCCATGATGAAATTAATTCGAAAATTGAACGTGCACATAAAGCATTTGAAGAATGGAAATTAGTGGATGCACACGAACGTTCAGCAAAATTGTATGAATGGGCGAATCTCATTGATGAACATCAGGATGAACTTGCGAAACTGATTACACTTGAGGGTGGAAAACCACTAGCAGAAGCCAAAGGGGAGGTCATCTATGCTAATGCTTATGTTAAGTGGTATGCCGAAGAAGCTAAGCGAGTATATGGACGTACGATACCAGCAAACACGCCATCTAAAAAAATAATGATTGATAAATTTCCAGTAGGTGTCGTAGGTGCAATTACACCCTGGAATTTCCCGGCAGCGATGATAACGCGTAAAATGGCGCCTGCATTGGCAGCTGGATGTACGATTATTTGTAAACCTGCTGTCAAAACACCATTAACAACCATTAAACTTGTTGCGCTAGCACATGAAGCAGGCATACCTGAAGGTGCGATATCTTATATTATTGCGTCTGGTAAAGATGCAGGTGATATCTTCACCTCTCATAAACTGATTAATAAAGTGACATTTACTGGATCAACTGCTGTAGGAAAATCACTGATTGAACAATCTGCGCAAAGTGTAAAAAATGTAACGATGGAGCTAGGTGGTTTAGCACCTTTAATTGTGCATAAAGATGCTGATGTTGAAGCGGCCGTAGATGGCACCATTGCCTCTAAATTTAGAAATGCTGGTCAAACATGTATCTGTGCAAATCGTATCTTCGTACATCAAGATATTGCTGATCAATATACAACGCGCTTGATTGAGAAAGTTAACGAACTAGCTGTCGGTGACGGTTTTCAAGAGGACGTTAAAATTGGACCGCTAATTGATAAGGCTGCAGTTGAAAAAGTAATGACACATATCACAGATGCACAAGCTAAAGGTGGGAAATTATCACGGACAGTGGATGATATACAAGCATTAAAAGGAAATTTCCTAAAACCAGTTGTTATCTCTAATGTGAATTTAGATATGAAAGTAATGCATGAAGAAACTTTCGGTCCTGTTGCACCAGTTATGGTTTATGAAGATTTAGATGAAGCAATAAAAATGGCAAACGATACAGAATTTGGTTTAGCTTCTTATTTCTTTACAAATGATTATCGTACAGGACTAAAACTTTATAATGAATTAGAATATGGTGTTGTTGGATGGAATGATGGTGGTCCTTCAGCTGCCCATGCGCCATTTGGTGGCTTGAAAGAAAGTGGCTATGGTAGAGAAGGTGGCATTGAAGGTATAGAGCCATATTTAGAAACGAAATATTTATCCATAGGTATTTAAAGTGCAAGCGAAGAAGTACTAGTCGTAAATAAAGCAAAACTTTGAATCTAAACGAACAAGAAAGTGATGATTAGATTGAAACCAATATTGGAAATTTAAACTCATTCACTTTTAATTCAATGAATGTTATGGGGTATGTAAAATGAAATCTCAATTTAATAAGACGATGAATATTACTGATGTCTTATTTTTGGCAATTGGCGCAATGCTTGGATGGGGCTGGGTCGTATTGTCAGGAGAATGGGTATTAACAGCAGGTTTTATAGGAAGTATTGTGGCATTTTTACTCGGTGGATTTTTAGTCATTGTTATCGGACTTACATATGCAGAATTAGCTGCTGCAATTCCAGAAACTGGTGGAGGCTTTGTATTTGTTAAAAAAGCCTTCACTCCGGGAATTGCCTTTATATCAGGTTGGTCCGTATTATTTGGCTATGTCTCTGTAATTACATTTGAAGCGGTTGCATTGCCTACCGTGATCGACTACGTCATTCCATTTCAACATCAAGGATTGATGTGGAATATCGCAAGTTGGGATGTATATTTCACATGGGTTATCATTGGCTCGATTGGAAGTGTCATTTTAACTTCACTTAATTATTTTGGTGTCAAACCTGCAGCAATTATGCAAACTGTTTTTACAATTTTTATTGTAGGTGTTGGTTTATTGCTTGTATTTGGAGCGGGCTTTAATGGTAATTTCAACAATTTACAACCATTTGAAAATGGCGTTAGTGGAACAATGTCTGTCTTAATGATGATTCCATTTCTATTTGTTGGTTTTGATGTCATTCCGCAAATCGCAGAAGAAGTTAAAGCACCTGCGAAAAAATCGGCGGTATTTTAATATTATCTATTATCGCCTCTGTAATTTTTTATTTGCTCATTGTATTTGGTGTGGCAACAGGCTTATCACCTAAAGCTTTAAGCAACAGTAATTTGGCAACAGCAGATGCAATGGCCAACTTATTTGGCCATAGTGGATTTGGTGTCTTACTTGTATTAGGCGGTGTAGCTGGCATAATTACAAGTTGGAATGCTTTTATCATTGGCGGTAGTAGAATTTTGTATGCTATGGCAAAAAATCACATGATTCCTAAATGGTTTGCATTTATTCATCCTAAGTATAAAACACCTACACACGGTATTTTATTTCTTGGTGTATTAGCGTTCGTTGCACCACTTTTAGGTAGAGCAGCACTTGTATGGATTGTTAATGCTGGCGGTATTGGCGTGGTATTAGGCTATTTACTCGTAGCGATTTCATTTATGAAATTACGCAAAGTGCAACCTGATTTAGCTAGACCTTATCGTATAAAAAATGGCAAACTCGTTGGTAGTATAGCTATTATTTTAAGTGTTTTGTTTATAGTCATCTATTTGCCAGGCATGCCATCATCGTTGGCATGGCCTTCTGAATGGCTTATCGTATTGGCTTGGTATGTTATAGCAGCGATTTTATATATAACACAAACAAGAAAATCTACTACGAATGTGCCTGTAAATGCACATGTGGATAAAGAGTAGAATGAAATAAAGCTATGATCACAACGTTATTGTTGAAAATAGTTATGTTGATTTTGGCAAAGCTTACGCATGAAAATGATGAGTGAAATTTAAGCATAATTAAATTAATCAAAATAAAGCAAAGCCTGAGACATTTATGCGTCTCAGGCTTTGTCTTATTTTAAATATCATTTCTACTTTGCAATGTGAATTAGTTGGTCGCCAGGACTTATCCATTGTTTTTTTAAACAAAGTTTATAAAGAAGGAAACTAATGATGGCTGGCAATAAAATATGGAAAGTAATGATTAAGCACCAAGTCTGTATAGAACCACCCATTGTATTGATCGTCATAATTTGACCGATGAGTCCACTCGTCCCCATACCAGCACCTGCAGCGTTATTCGTCATAGGAAAGAACGTTGTCATAATAGGTGCGACAATCGCACTGGTAACAGTAGGTGGTAGTAAAATCATTGGATGCTTAATGATATTAGGGACTTGCAGCATACTTGTACCAATACCTACTGAAAGCACACCACCCCAACCATTATCTTTATAACCAGTGACTGCAAAACCAATCATTTGTGAAGCGCATCCGATTGTTGCCGCCCCTGCAGCGAGACCATTTAAGTCTAACATCAACGCTAATGCTGCGCTAGATATCGGTGCAGTTAAAGCTAAACCAAAGATAACAGCAACTAAGATGCCCATGATGAAAGGTTGTTGCTCCGTAGATGCAATAATAATTTTACCTAAGCCTGTCATAAATTGATTTAATGCTGGTCCGAAAGCTTTTGCGATAAACCCACCTATTAATATCGTTAGTAGTGGAGATAAAATAATATCGATTTTAGTTTTTCCAGCATATAATCTACTCAGTTCAACAACGATAACTGTAGCAATATAAGCGCCTACTGGACCCCCATCAAAAGTCGTATAACCTAAGGTACCTACAATAACACAAGAAAATGTAACAAGTGGTTTTGCGCCTAAACCGTAAGCAATCGCCACACCGATGGCAGCACCCGTCATGGACATTGCTACTTTACCGATTTCTGATAGAAATGTCAGATTTAATTGTGGTAGTAATGTTTGTTCTCCAAGCGTTTCTAAAATTAAGCCGATAATCAAAGAGCCAAATAAACCTAAAGCCATATAACTTAGCGCTTCAATGATCCATCTATGTAAATAATTTTTCATATTTCCTCCCCTTAAAATCATTGGTAATTAGCAAATTAATATAATTATATAGTTTGTTGTTATTTATGGCTAGACTATTTATCGATTTCTCATAAAGTTACATTGATTTTACTTACTAAGAAAGTATTGATGAAATAAGGTATAGATTCGGGGTGCAAACATTTTTTAATAAAGTACTCACTATTTTGATAAATGACATATGTGTACGTTAGATTGCGTACAGAGGACAATAAATATAGGTTGAATTTGTAAATCGTTGATAGAACTGCATTTAAACATTACTATATAAAAACACACACTAACTTTTAAAGGTCAGTGTGTGTTTTAAATGTTTTTTATGTTTGCTACTTTTCCTGGGAAATATAAAGGTATTACTGATTAATCATTAAGCTTTGTTTACTGATGCATCATAGATAGAGTCGATTGTATCTGCTAAAATTTTATCAAATTCTTCATCTGATTGATTGACATTTAAGTCATTGATTAATGCACGAGAGAAACTAGCAATTAAGTCTTTGTTTTGTTTTAAAACTTCGTTAGCATGCTCTCTGCTATAACCACCAGATAAAGCAACGACACGAACCACATTAGGGTGTGCGATTAATTCTTGATATTGGTTTGCTTTAGTTGGGATTGTTAATTTTAGCATTACGAGTTCATCGTCATTTAATTTATTTAACTCTGCTAAGATTGCACTTGCTAAATATGATTCAATCTCTGCTTTGTTATCAGCATTGATATTCACTTCTGGTTCGATAATTGGTACCAAACCGGCAGAGATGATTTGTTTTCCGATTTCGAATTGTTGTTGTACGACTTGATCAATACCAGTTTTATTAAATTCTAAAATATTTGAACGCATTTTTGTACCAAAAATTTTATGGTCATTTGCACGGCTTAATAATTTATCTAAGTCTGGAATTGGCTTCATTAACTGTACGCCGTTTTGTTCTTCAGCTAAACCTTTATCTACTTTTAAGAAAGGAACGACACCTTTATCAGCTAAATAGTCACCAGTATGTTTACCATCTACTTCACGATCCATTGTTTGTTCGAAAAGAATTGCACCGATGATTTTATCAGAACTGAACGAAGGTGATGAAACAATTCGTGTACGCATATCATGCACAAGTTTAAACATTTCATCTTCACTGTTATATTGGTCTTCAGTTACACCATAGTCACTTAATGCTTTAGGGGTACTTCCACCACTTTGGTCTAACGCAGCAATGAAACCTTTGCCATTTTTTACTTTATCAAATTGTTCTTTATTCATTCTTACCACTCCTTTTACTTTTATTCATATATAGTATGATAAAAAATAGATGCCAACGCAAGTTGTAGGCTCTAAGTGAAACGAATTATTCATATTTTAATAGGATAAGCGATGTTTTATTGTTCATTGGCACATATTATTTCGTTAGTGCTATTAAAAATATAGGTGTTGGATTATAAAATTCATCTTGTGTTTGATAAATACGTTGATAAATAGTCGTATCTACATGAATGGACTTCGTATTTATTTGCTTAAGGATATTTAAATCGTATTGAGGGCGGCTGTAGTGATTAATTGAAATACTTTGCTTTATATTTTCGCTCTCCGCTAACATCGTGTCTTCTAAAGCATGATGTGCGTGGTGATTTGGTAAATTACTATAATCGGTAAAAGCAACTTTTCCATAATCTCCATCGATATTAATGAGTGTAGCATTTGGTTTTAAAACCCGTAACCATTCTTGGTAGGCAGCTTTTGTATCTGGCAATAACCAAGTGACATTTCTAGAAATGACTAGGTCAAAACATGCGTCGTCAAAGTGTAAATGCTCAGCATCCATGACTTGAAAGTTGACATTCATATTAAAACGTAAATCATTTTGCTTTGCAGATTGAATCATTTCAGGGGAAAGATCAATGCCAGTAACTTGTGCGCCTTGTTGCTGGCATAGTATTGCCAAAAAACCTGCACCTGTGCCAATGTCTAAGATTTTCATACCAGGTCTAATTGTTATAATCTGATTTATCTCAGCTAACCATCTTTCTGCGTGCACACTTTTTAGTTCTGCTTGTTTATCTTGACTGAAGGATGACGCACGCTTATTCCAATAATTAATTATTTTATTTTTGTTCATGATAAATACCTCATTTATTATAAATACACTATATATGGATTATAAGCTATTTTAGCTGAAAAGTATGGGCTTAATATTTTTTGTAAAAAGAAAAACGGGACAGGAATTGCTTGTAAAGCATGATTTCTGTCCCGTTCTTTATGTGCGTCTATTCTAATTACTTACGTGGTAGACCGAATTGATTACCTGCTTTGTCACTGTCAGTAATCATGTAAAAGAATGCGACGATATTTAAAATGAAGAAAATAATACTGCCAATGCCTAAAAAGCCTTCTAAGATATTGAAAAATATGCCTTCGCCGTATGTGGTATATGAACCAATAAAAAATAATACGAAAAAGATACTAAATATAATTGGAAAAGTCATTGTTCGGCCAATATCATGCATGCGTCTTGTAGCTACTGAAAAATCTGGAATAAAGATAATAATTGTAAATAAAGCGCTAATTGCGTCACTCATCGACATAGGTATTTTGAAAATATGATCTAATAGTATAGCCAATAGGATAGAGATTAACACATTGACCAAAAATGGGAACCACAGTTCTTTTCTTCTGGCACGCCCTTTAAAATTAAACGCATTTTGCCAATACAATTTATAATAATGCCACATGATATAAACTCCCTTGTCAAATATTGATAACAAACAATATTATTCTAACAAAATTAAAATCTATCGCAACTTAAAAACGTATTAAATTTGTGATATCAAAAAGAAAATAACAACTTTTTGAAAAAATATAAAACTAATATTAATACATTATTTATGAATAATGATACAAAAAGAAAGTTTGTTCCATTTGTTAATTTCGTTAAATTTAAACTTAACACTGTGATTAGAACGAATTTCAAGACTGTGGATATTATAAAAATTATATATTTATTCATCTTTTGAGTTTGTGATTTTTGAATGTAATTTGCATTATTATTAAAAGTTCGTTAGGCTCATGTTTGTAATTTAATAAATGGTTTTGCTAAAAAATTATACTAATTAGCAAATTTTTTACATATTTTACTAACAATAAGGGGTGTCTATTGTGAAAAAAGAAAGAGTAAAAGTAATGGATTGGACGACCTTTATAGGGTCTTCACTGATATTACTTATTGCAGTTATTCCGATGATGGTTTTTCCTAAGGCCAGTCAGGACATAATAACGCATTTAAATGATGTCGTGTCGAGTACACTCGGCTCAGTATATTTATTGATTGGACTTGCAACGTTAATATTTGTACTCTACATCGCATTTGGTAAATATGGCAATGTAACGCTTGGTAAAGCGACAGATAAGCCAGAATTTAATAATTTTAGTTGGGCAGCTATGCTGTTTTGTGCCGGAATTGCTTCAGATATCTTATACTGGGGCGTTATTGAATGGGCATTCTATTATCAAGATCCACCACATGGCGGTAAAGGAATGACGGATAGTGCATTGAATTACGCTACTATGTATGGCATGTTCCATTGGGGCCCAATTGCTTGGGCTACATTTGTACTGCCAGCATTAGCAATTGGTTATCTTGTTTTTATCAAGAAAAAACCAGTTTACAAAATCAGTCAAACAATGCGTCCGATCTTAAGAGGTCAGACAGATGGCATTATAGGAAAAATAGTTGATATTCTATTTATCTTTGGTCTACTTGGTGGCGCAGCTACTTCACTAGCACTTGGTGTACCAATGATTTCTGCAGGTATAGAAAAATTAACAGGTATAGGAGACAGTATGTTGATGCGTAGTATTATTCTATTCACAATTACAGCTGTCTTTGCATATAGTTCTTACTCTGGTTTGAAAAAGGGAATTAAAGTTTTAAGTGATGCAAATGTTATTTTATCTTTTGTATTATTAGGCTTTGTATTTATTGTTGGACCAACGGTATTCATCATGGAAACCTCTATTACAGGCATGGGTAACATGATTAAAAACTTCTTCCAAATGGCTACATGGATTGAACCATTTGGTGGTATAGGTGGTCGTAAAGAAACGAATTTCCCACAACAATGGACGATTTTCTATTGGTCATGGTGGATTGTATATGCGCCATTTATAGGATTGTTTATTGCACGTATTTCTAAAGGGCGTACACTTAAAGAAATTGTGCTTGGGACAATCATTTATGGAACATTAGGATGTGCACTGTTCTTTGGTATCTTTGGTAACTATGCAGTTTATTTACAAATCACTGGTTCATTCGATGTGATACATTTCTTAAATACGCATGGCACAGAGGCTACTATTATAGAAGTTATGCATCAATTGCCGTTCCCTAATTTAATCATTGTGCTATTCTTGTTATCTGCATTCTTATTCTTAGCAACAACATTTGATTCAGGTTCTTATATATTGGCTGCGGCTTCTCAAAAGAAAGTCATAGGCGAGCCATTAAAAGCAAATAGATTATACTGGGCTTTTGCTCTATGTCTATTACCATTTGGATTGATGTTAGTAGGTGGGGAACAAGCTTTAGAAGTCTTAAAGACAGCTTCTTTATTGGCAAGTGTCCCTCTGTTGGCTATATTTGTCATGATGATGATTTCATTCTTAAGAACATTGTCCGAAGATAGATTGAAACTTGAAGATAGAGCAGAAAAATATAGAGAAGTAGAAAGACGTTCGTTACGCATAACACAAGTAAGAGAACGTAGAGAAAATGATGAATAAAAAAGTAACAAGCGCACCAAAATCTTATTTTACCGTAAGATTTTAGTGCGCTTTTTTATAATAACTGCGATTAGACAAACTTTGTAAAGTGAGTGTATTCGCGATATTTCAATACGTATGAACACATACTTAAAGCTGAGACATAATGAACTGTCTCAGCTTTTATTCAAAAATGTTAAAAATAAGCTTGTAACATTTTTGTTAGTCTTTTTTTTCTGGAATTGGGAAATATTTAAATATTTCACCAGATTCTAATGCATTACTTAAATTGTCTAGCCATTCATAATAAGGCAAAGTATCAAGTAATTGTTGTTTAACTTCTTCTGCTTCCGATTTTGTAGCTTCGTCTGCTTTGCTGTTATCAATAATCTTATCAAGTATAGCTACTGCATCGTGAACGCCTTCTGAATTAATAACAATCTCCCGACGCCATTTGCGAGAAAAGAAATTACTAAAGAAATTAAAGAAATCCTTTTCAGCGACAAAATGTTGTTTTCTACTTCCACGTGTGAATTGTTGCTTAACAATATCAAATTCTTGAAGTCTTTTAACACCAGCACTCATGCTGGGTTTGCTCATTTGTAACTGTTCTCTCATTTCATCAAGTGTCATACTGTCTTCAAAAAGCATTGTTCCAAATAAGTTTCCTACACTTCTATTGATGCCATATAGATCCATGGTTTCGCCTATAGCATTAATAACGATATCCTTAGCTTCTTCTAATTGATAATCAGGGTTGGTCGAATGTACCAATTGTCCACCTCCGTTCAAGTCCATATATAGTTAAGTGAAAAATAAATAGTGAGTTCCTATAGTTTACATTCCATACTCAAAAGATGCATGTATAAACCCCTATCATATTTAAACACATTTGACACTTTTTCAACTACTATGATAACATAAAGTTCATAAAATTCGTTAAATAAAAATTTAACAAACTTAACGGAGGTAATTTTAATGGAACTTGTAGATCATTTATCTCGTCTTCAATATATAGATGGAGAATGGGTGGAAAGCTCAAATAAGCAAACGAGAGAGATTATTAATCCATATAATCAAGCAGTTATTCTTGAAGTAGCAGAAGGAACTGCAGAAGATAGTGAACGTGCAATTTTAGCAGCAAGACGTGCTTTTGAAGAAGGAACATGGGCTAATGAAACAAGTGAAAATAGAGGTAAGAAAGTTAGAGCAATAGCTAATTTAATCGAAACACATCGTGAAGAATTAGCGAAACTTGAAACGTTAGATACAGGTAAGACATTAGAAGAATCTTATGCTGATATGGACGATATTGCAAATGTATTTAACTTTTTCGCTGGGTTAGCAGATAAAGATGGAGGAGAAATTATTGATTCTCCAATCCCAAATACAGAAAGTAAAGTCGTTAAAGAACCAGTAGGTGTAGTAACACAAATCACACCTTGGAATTATCCTTTACTTCAAGCATCTTGGAAAATTGCGCCAGCATTAGCGACTGGTTGTTCTTTAGTAATGAAACCAAGTGAAATTACACCATTAACAACAATCCGTGTGTTTGAATTGATGGAAGAAGTTGGCTTCCCTAAAGGCGTTATTAATCTAGTATTAGGTAAGGGTTCTGAAGTAGGAGAACCACTATCAGCACATAAAGATGTCGATTTAGTATCATTTACAGGTGGTATTCAGACAGGTAAACACATTATGAAACAAGCGGCAGATCATGTAACGAATGTTGCTTTAGAACTAGGTGGTAAAAATCCTAATATTATATTCGGTGATGCAGACTTTGAGCTTGCAGTTGATCAAGCGCTAAATGGTGGCTTTTTCCATGCAGGACAAGTTTGTTCAGCTGGTGCCAGAATTTTAGTAGATAACAAAATTAAAAACCAATTTGAACAAGCATTAATTGAAAGAATCAAAAACATTAAATTAGGCGACGGTTTTAACCCAGAAACTGAAATGGGTCCAGTAATCTCTGTAGAACATAGAGAAAAAATAGAGAAATATATGGAAGTAGCTAAATCAGAAAATGCCACTATTGCAATAGGTGGTAAACGACCAGAACGTGAAGACTTACAAGATGGCTTATTCTTTGAACCAACAGTGATTACTGATTGTGATACTTCAATGCGTATCGTTCAAGAAGAAGTGTTTGGCCCTGTTGTAACAATCGAAGGTTTTGATACAGAAGAACAGGCAATCACATTAGCTAACGATTCTATATATGGACTAGCTGGTGGTGTATTTACTAACGATGTTGGTAAAGCAGAACGTGTCGTTAATCAATTAAGAATGGGTACAGTTTGGATTAACGATTTCCATCCATATTTTGCGCAAGCACCATGGGGCGGATATAAGCAATCAGGTATTGGTAGAGAACTTGGAAAAGAAGGTCTAGCAGAGTATCAAGTTGAGAAACATATCCTTCGTAACACAAATCCAGAGCCTGTGAATTGGTTCGGTAAAGCGTAACGTTAATCACTAAAATTAACTATGAATCTTAGAAATATATATCAGGAGGCTATAAAAATGAGAGAAGCGTATGATTATATTATTATTGGAGGCGGCAGTGCCGGATCAGTATTAGGTGCGAGAATTAGTGAAGATGTATCTAATAATGTACTTGTACTTGAAGCAGGACGTAGCGATTACCCTTGGGATTTATTAATCCAAATGCCAGCTGCTTTAATGTATCCAGCAGGCAATAAGCTTTATGACTGGATTTATGAAACTAACGAAGAACCACATATGGATGGTAGAAAAGTAGGTCACGCCCGTGGTAAAGTGCTTGGCGGTTCAAGTTCTATTAACGGCATGATTTATCAAAGAGGTAACCCAATGGACTATGAAAAATGGGCAAAACCTGAAGGCATGGAGAATTGGGATTTTGCACATTGTTTACCATACTTTAAGCGTTTAGAAACAACATTTGGTTCAAGTAAAGATGACCCATATCGTGGCCATCATGGTCCGATTAAGTTAAGAAGAGGTCCAGCAACAAATCCACTATTCCAAGCATTTTTCAATGCAGGTGTAGAAGCGGGCTATAATAAAACACCAGATGTTAATGGTTTCCGACAAGAAGGATTTGGTCCTTTTGATAGCCAAGTTCATAATGGTCGCCGTGTTTCAGCTTCAAGAGCTTATTTACATCCAGCTATGAAACGTAAAAATTTAGACGTACAAACACGTGCTTTTGTTACTAAATTAAATTTTGATGGAAATAAAGTAACTGGTGTTACATTCAAGAAAAATGGTAAAGAACATACAGTTAATGCTAAAGAAGTTATTTTATCAGGTGGTGCAATTAATTCACCACAATTATTACAATTATCAGGTATTGGTGATTCAGAACATTTACGTTCTGTAGGTATCGAACCTCGTTTACATTTACCAGGTGTTGGGGAAAACTTTGAAGATCATTTAGAAGTATATGTACAACATGCATGTAAACAACCTGTATCAATGCAACCAAGTTTGAATAAATTGAAAATGCCATTTATTGGTTTGCAATGGATATTAGGTCGTAAAGGTGCTGCTGCATCCAATCATTTTGAAGGTGGCGGCTTTGTGCGTTCTAACAATGAAGTAGATTACCCAAATCTAATGTTCCACTTCTTACCAATTGCAGTAAGATATGATGGCACTAAAGCGCCAACAGCACATGGTTACCAAGTGCATGTTGGTCCAATGTACTCTAATTCACGCGGTCACTTGAAGATCAAATCTAAAGATCCATTTGAAAAACCTGATTTTGTCTTTAATTACTTATCTACTGAAGAAGATAAACGTGAATGGGTAGAAGCAATTAAGGTCGCTAGAAATATCTTGTCTCAAAAAGCTTTAGATCCTTTCAATGGTGGAGAAATTTCACCAGGACCTGAAGTTCAAACAGATGAAGAAATTATCGAATGGGTAAAACGTGATGGAGAAACAGCATTACATCCATCTTGTAGTTGTAGAATGGGACCAAAATCTGATGAAATGTCAGTAGTAGATCCTGATACATTTAAAGTACATGGTATGGAAAATTTACGTGTTGTAGATGCTTCAGTTATGCCACGCACGACAAACGGTAATATCCATTCTCCAGTATTAATGATAGCTGAAAGAGCTGCTGATGTAATCAGAGGTAAAAAACTATTAGAACCTGAACATATTGATTATTATCGTCATGGTGTACATGATAAAGATGCAGGAACAGTAAAATAATTTATAAGTTAAGAGACTATATAGCACATCCCTTTTTCATTCATTGTGAATGAGAAAGGGATGTTTATGTTTAATATGTTGAATCGAGGCCAACTGTTGTAAAATAGTGTTCTCTTTAATATATGAAGCTTAATACGCTTAGACAAAAATGTGTTTACTTTATACTATAGCGCATCAGTTACAGTGATTTTGAAATGTACTTCTGCCCAAGTAGCGTATGCTCGTTCAAAAGTATAAGATTTTAAAAATAATAGAGCGCTAATCCATAATGGATTAGCGCTCTTATTTTGAGCATAAGCATGTATATCCATGCGCTTTGCATCATTCATTCAATATTTATTGATTTTTGGTAATTAAATCAGCGATTGCTTTAGAAGCATTACCATTTTCAATTGAACAAAAATCGTTATAAAACTTATTAATTTCAACTTTATAGTCATTTTCAATTTGATCTAAGTGTTGTAGGTCCTCTGCTAGTTTATGAGCATCTTGATAAATAGGTCCCGGTAAATCTTTGTGATAATCTAAATAGAAGCCTCTCAAGTCTTTGGCATATTTATCTAGGTCATAAGCAAAGAAGATTTGAGGTCTTTTTAGCACACCATAATCAAACATTACTGAAGAATAATCTGTAATTAAGCAGTCAGAAATTAGATATAATTCCGAGATATCACTATAATTTGATACATCAATTGCAAAATCTTCATAACCTCTTAAATCTAATGCGTTAGCGATAAGGTAATGCATTCTTAATAGAATAACATAGTCATCACCAATTTTTTCTTGCAAGTTATTTAAATCGATTTTTAAGTCGAATAAATATTTTCCTTTTTTGACAAATTCATCATCACGCCAAGTTGGTGCGTACATAATTACTTTTTTATCTTCAGGCAAGTTTAAGTTTTCTTTAATTTCTTGAATGTAAGCTTGATCATTTGCACGATTAACTAAGACATCATTTCTAGGATAACCAATTTCAAGTATTTTTTCTGGCGGCATCCAAAAAGCTGTTTCAAATATCTTAGATGAATAAGCGTTTGGAGAGATAAGATAATCCCATCTGCTTGTTTCTTCCTTGAAATTACGTTTATAGTTATCAGTTGTTGTTCCAGGCATACGGATGACTTTCATATCATTTGCTAAACGTTTTAAAGGTGTTCCATGCCAAGTTTGAATATAAACTTGATTAGCTTTTTTATTCAAGTATAAAGGCAGTCTTGCATTTGTTACCCAGTATTTAGCGCTAGCATATGCTTCATAATATGCTTGTGAACCTTTTTTAACTTTTTTAGCAGGTCCTGGTAAATATACTTGATCAGGTTTTCTGAAGACCCAAATAAATTCATAGTTTGGATGGTACTTCATCATATACTCATAGATATATTTTGGACTGTCACTATAATTTTTACCACCAAAAGCTTCAAAAATGATTGTATTCGGCTTAACTTTGTTTTCATTATCTGTAAGTTGATATAATGAACGATTTTTATTTTTTCGACGTAAAACAACATTTTTGGCTAAGCGAGCACGCTTTCTAAATCTATTAACTTTAAATGCTGGTGTTTTCTTATTAAACATAAGCATTAATGATTCTAAAATAAATAAGGGTTTTTCACTCTTGAATATTGTAGTCATTAACTGCCTAGTGACTTTTGGTAAAAGTTCGCTATTTGATTCATATCTTTCTGGTGTTTTTCTTAATGATGGTTCAAAAGAATCTCTATATAAATTCTTCATTTTAGTTTTTATGAATTTTTTATTTTCTTTTAAAGGCGCACGTTTTACAGCGTCTGAAAAGCTATATACATAGTCATTAAAAATAATATTGAAATCTTGAGTTGATAAAGTCGGTTTTTCGAAAGGATCATAGATTTCTCCTTTAATATAGAAAGGGAATCTACTGATTCTTACAAAGCCATTAGAATATTTAATGAATTCTAAGACGAAAGACCAATCGATAAAGATATCTAAATCTTCATTGAATTTAATATTATGTCCACGTATGATGGCTGTTTTAAAAACGATGTTACAAACAGAATGTTTACGCAGAAACTGATTTGATTTTGTTTTAGTGTTTAAATATTGCACTTTCACTAAATTTTGGTCAACGTATTGTGGTACATCTAAAGTGAAAGAATGAATAGGTGCAATTAAAGCATCGTATTGATTTAAATGTTTCATATAAAAAGCGAGCGCGTATGATGCAAGATAATCATCAGAATCTATAAATATAAAATAAGGTGATGTTACTGCTTCTAACGCGATATTTCTCGCGTAAGCATGCCCGGAGTTTTGAGTTAAATCAATTTCTTTAATTGAGATGTTCCAATCTTTGATTGTTTCAGTTGCAATAGATTTTGAACTATCAGTTGAACCATCGTTAACTAATATTAATTCAAAATCTTGGAACCTTTGATTTTTTAAGCTGTTTAAGCATTTTTCAATATAATCTTCTGAGTTATAATAAGTTACAATAACAGATACAGATTTCATTATTTTACCTCTTTTTCCATTAACTCTATTTATTATTTGAACAGCACACGTCGTCTGCTAATGTTCAATATAATAGGGTGTTTTTTTAAAAGCAATTTCACCGTTTGTGAGTTAAAACGGATTTATTTATTTTACTACAATATAAATATATATTCAAAACATCAACTATTGTTAATTCTAATTATACTTTATAAGACTTATTGAGAAAAATGTTTTTCTTAGTTTATTCATTGTTTTGATAAATCAAAAACTTCATTATAGGAAATTCATGAGTCAAAATAATGTTGATCTCGAAGTTTAAAAATCATTAAATTTTTAAACAGATGATTTGTAAAATATAACAAATTGCGTATAATTTGATTTTGTAAAAAAGACTAAGGAGAATTTTGAAATGAAAAATAATGATTTTGAAGATGTTGTACTAAATAGAAAATCTGTAAAAGTGTTTGATGAGCAAGTTAAAATTCCTAGATCAGAAATGGATGAGATGATACAAAAAGCAACAAAAGCGCCATCATCTGTGAATATGCAACCGTGGAGATTTTTAGTGGTTGAAAGTGAAGCAGGGAAAGAAAAATTGAAACCACTTGTTCGTTTTAATACACGCCAAAATGATACATCCGCAGCTATGGTTATTATATTTGGCGACATGCAAAATTATGAATATGGAGAAGATATTTATCATAATGCAGTTTTAAATGGTTATATGCCTGAAGAAGTAAAGGTTGAAATGTTAGGAAAAATATTGCCCTTATATAAAAGTTTAAATCGTTCAGAAATGAATGATATTATTAAAATTGATAGTAGTTTAGCAGCAATGCAATTTATGCTCGTCGCTAGATCTTATGGTTATGACACAAATCCAATTGGTGGTTTTGAAAAAGATCAAATTGCTGAAGCATTCGATTTAGACCCAGAACGCTTTGAACCAGTAATGATTGTTGCAATTGGAAAGGCTAAAAATCCTGGACATGACTCATACAGATTGTCAGCAGAAACTGTTACAAAATATGTTTAATAAATATAGTTTTGATAAAATTCGTCTAATTATTAGTTATAATTTAGATAATAGACAAGTCATTATTGATAAGTAAGTAACGTTGTCTAAATATGAATTTGCATTTTTAAAAGGATTAAAATTATAAATTAATAAAGACGATAAGAGTTTAGACGAAAAATTTGATACTCAAAAATAAGCACGCGAACCCTATTTGGGTTCGCGTGTTTATTTTTAAAGTACTTATTACACAATATAAAATTCATTTGAATATATGTAATAAAAGCTTAACTTTTTAAAGTTTGTTATGCTATAAATAGTTTATAAATATATGAAGCGATTGAATTTATAATTTGAAAAACATTTCAACAATTTATGTTGTATTGAAGGGGTTTTAGGTGATGAGATATAAAGTTTTACTTCCTTTATTGTTTTTATGTTTTATCGTAGTTAGTGCCTGCTGTTTATTAAATATTAAGCATTTGAACCATAATGTTTCATTTTATGCAGTGGGAGATAATTTAATTCATCCAGAAGTATATAATGATGCTTCGGTGAACAATGGAAATTTTGATTTTAAACCAATGTATAGTCATTTAAAAAAAGATATTGAAGCTTCAGATATAGCTTATATAAATCAAGAATCTCCCATTGGTGGAGATAGTAAAGGTTTGTCCGGATTTAAGCGATTTAATACGCCAGAAGCTATAGCAAAAGATTTATCTGATACAGGGTTCAATTTAGTGAACGGTGCTAATAATCATGCATTAGATCAAGGGATGAGCGGACTTATGAATGAAATTGCGCTTTGGAAACAATTTGATGATATTGAATATTTTGGGACATACAATTCGCAAAATAATAGAGATGAAATTCAAATCATGAATAAAAACGATATTAATATAGCTTTATTGAGTTATACATATGGCACGAATGATATTCAATCTGATAAACCATATTTCATTAATTATTTTGATGAAAAACAAATTAAAAAAGATGTAGCTAAGGCCAAAAAACAAAGTGATGTTGTTATTGTTTCAGCGCATTGGGGTAATGAAGGCAAACATAACCCAAATAAAACACAAAAGAAATATGCGAAAGTGTTTGCGGATGCTGGGGTAGATGTAGTGATTGGGACACACCCCCATGTCATTCAACCTGTGAAGTGGGTTAAAGGTAAAAAAAATCATAAAACACTAGTGGCTTATTCCCTGGGAAATTTTTTGAATGGTCAGGCAACAGGTGATGAAAACAATGTACTGGGAGGCAATTTAACGTTCAATATTGAAAAGTCTCCGAAACAAACTAAAATTAATCAGGTCAAATGGAAATCACTGGTAACACATTATGAGCTAGAACCTACGTTGTATAAAAATAAGAAACAAAATTTTAAAATGTATCCATTGAATCAATATAATAATGAATTAGCTCATAGGCATGGGTTAAATCAAACAAAGCAAGGTGACGTTAACGTACAACGTTTAGAGGAAATCACTAAAGCACATATTGATCCTGCATTTTTAACAGAAGAAAGTTTCTGATTATTAACTGCTTATAAAATTAAAGCATATATTTATTTTACTTGCTTAGCTAAATTTGTGATGTAATTAAAGAAACTATCATGTTCAACATGATGTACCACAGAAACTAATCGGCCATTTTCTTCATCGATATATGTACTTCCTTGACTAGGGCCATCAACATGCACAGAAGTTTTAACGTCATGTTGTTTTACTAAGTCTGGTTTGCCTATGTAAGCAGTTGTTAAAACATCCCATAAGAAATATGTAGAATTTGTTTGGAAATGTGTGAGCGGAGGCACTGCAGCATAACTTACACCTAAAAAATCAACACCGGTATACGCACGTTCGTTTGCCCACATTTGTCTGATATCCCAAGTCATAGGTACTTGATTTGTACTTTCTAAAGCGACCATATCAATTTTTAGCGTTGAATCAAAAATAGTTTTAACTGCTTCAGGATCCCAAAATGCATTCCATTCAGCTGTACCGTCATGTTCGGGTTCTTCAACATTACCTTTATCTAAAAATGTGCCTCCCATCCATACTAAGCGTTCAATGTTATTTACGAGTTTTGGTTCGATAGTGATAGCTTTAGCTAAATCCGTAAGCGGTCCAGTAAATAATAAAGTGACTTTTTCATCGCTTGCGCTCACTTTTTCTATAATATCTTCATATGCTGCGTGTTTTAGCAATTTGGAGTGTTGCGAAGTAGGTTCATTCAGTATAGGTAAAGCATCCATAAAGAATGCATGCATACGCCAATCTTTAGGAAATGGATTTTTGCCGCGTTCTTTCGATGCTGCTACATGGATAGGCGTTGATGAAAAACGATTTATAATTTTTCGTGAAGCACTCACAGCTGGTTCTACATAGCTATCAGCGCCAATTGCACTGACACCAATCAAATCAATTTCTTCCATTTGAATTAATAAAAAAAGTGAGACTAAATCATCTACACCACCGTCATGGTTAAAATAAACTTTTTTCATAAAATGTAATCCTCCGAATTTAATGATTTTTAATCATTATACCAAACTCAGTTATTAGAAATAGTTCATTCAACAAAAGTTCATAAATCTTAAGAACGCTATATTAATAGTCATTGAGTAGGAAAATTCTGAAAATAGAGAATGAAAGTGTTTATATATACGCGTAAAGGTTATGTTATATCTATGGAAATAAATAAGGGGTGTTTTTATTTGTGAAGTTTAAAAAAGAAAAAGTGAATCATGTAGATTCTAATCAAGCTAAAAAAGGTGTAGTAGCAACGGGGATAGGTAACGCAATCGAATGGTTTGATTTTGGATTGTATGCACAATTGGCAGTAGTTATCAGTGCGAATTTCTTTGGTAATTTACCACAAGAAATGCAAATTGTGTCAACCTTTGCCGTCTTTGCTTTTGCATTTATTGTAAGACCAATTGGAGGAATATTTTTTAGTCATTTGGGAGATAAATATGGTAGAAAAATCGTTTTATCTACAACCATTTTATTGATGGCTGCCTCTACATTAATGCTAGGTTTGTTACCAACGCAAGAACAAATTGGAATTTGGGCACCAATACTCTTATTAGTAGTTCGAATGATTCAATCATTCTCCACTGGTGGTGAATATGCAGGAGCAATGACTTATATTGCTGAAACATCTCCAGATAAAACAAGAGGTAAATTAGGTAGCGGACTTGAAGTAGGAACACTTGCAGGGAATATATTAGCTGCAATACTTGCTGGTACAATGTATAGTTTGTTGAATGACCAACAGATGGCTGAATGGGGATGGAGAATTCCATTTATCATAGCAGCACCATTAGGTATTGTAGGTATTATACTTCGTTCAAGTCTTGACGAAAGTCCAGCCTATGAGTCTACACTAGAAGAACAAAAAGAATTAGAATATTCATATTTAGATATCTTTAAATATTACTGGAAAGATGTTGTTGTTTGTTTTACTGGTGTAGCTTTCTTAAATGTAGCTAATTACATGGTATTGTCATATATGCCTTCGTTCTTGAATACGACGATTAATTTAGGTGGAACGATGGGCTCAATATTAAGTACGATTACCATGTTACTCATGATACCAGCCGTATTTTTCTTCGGATGGTATAGTGATAAAATTGGAAATAAACGGACGATTATATTTGGTTTAGTAGGCTTTAGTTTATTCTCAGTGTTAGCTTTTTGGTTAATGAGTATCCCAATGTTGCCTTTAGTAGTCTTAGGTTTATTTATTATTGCACTATTTATGTCAACATTTGAAGGTGTTATGCCTTCAGTGTTACCAAGTATGTTCCATACTAAAGTTAGATTGCGTACACTGTCGCTTGTATATAATATAGGTGCTGCTATTTTTGGTGGTCTAACACCATTTATCCTTTCTACACTAGTAGAAACAACCGGCCAACAAATTGCACCTTCCTACTATTTAATGTTTATAAATATAGTTGGACTAATTATCTTTGTAACAATGTTCAAATCAACATCTAATAAATCTTTAAGAGGATCATATCCTAATGTAGAATCACAGGAAGATTACGAAGACGTGATTCAAAATCCAAAAGATGCATTATGGTGGGAAAAAGAAGTTAAACATGAAAAAAATAGCACAACATAGAGTGACTGAAATCACAGTTTTTCAATTATACATTTTAAAATTTAGAGCTTAAGATTGAGCCTCAAAGATTGCTGATGAAAGTAATCTTTGAGGCTCATTTTATTCTCATATTGTAATTCGTTGGTTATGAATATATTACAAATTAAGAGAAGATGTAAAAATATCAATTATATATGTATTGTGTGCACAATTGATTGGATGTAATGATATATTACATTTATTAAAAATGTTTAGTAATTAATTTAAAGCGCAAGTAAAAAATAAAAGAAAAATCAAATAAATAAATTATTATTAAGCCTTTTGTGGTATTATTAAAACAATCAAAGTTAATGGGAGGTTGAAGGGTATGTCTAAAACAGTAAAAATTATTATCTCAGTTGTAATTGGTGTGCTTTTAATTGCCGGTATTGGGGGCGCCGCTTATTACTTTATTACCAAAAATACACCTAAAAACACATATTTATTGAGCGAAAAGGAAACAGCTAACCAATTTCAAGAATATGCTAAGGATCGATTTGAAAATGAATTTAAATTTCAAGATAAAATGAAAGATGAATCATATTTAATCGATTTAAAAGCAAATGCTGATGTTCCAAAAAGTTTATTAGAATCATCAGGTATTCCTAAATCTGTCGCGGATGCTTCTGAAATAGGATTGACAGTGGGACACGATCCTAAAAAAGAAAAATCAGTTTTAGCTTTAAATCCAACGATAGCTGACAATGAAATTGGGAAGTTTCAATGGGCAGCAGACAAAGATAATCAATATTATGCATCACCATTGTTTAATGATATTTACAAAGCTAAAAATGACGAACTTGTAGACGTTTATGAAAAAATAACTGGAGATACATCAAGCACAACAGGTAAAGAGAGTGTATTGACAAATGATACATTAAACTTAAACTCATTATTATCAGGGTCTCAAATTTCACAAAAAGATATAGAAAAAATAAGTAGTAAATATACAGATGTTGTCATAGATAAATTAGACAAAGATAACTTTGAAAAAGAAAATGCTACGATTGATGTAGATGGTGATGAAAAAGATGTTAAGAAAGTAACTTTGAAACTTAGCAAAGGTGAAACAAAAGCAATCGTGAAATCAGTTTTGGAAAAAGCTAAGAAAGATAAAGATATTAAAAAAATTGCAGAAGATCAATTCAAAACAGAAGATTATGAAGATAAAATTGATGAAGCTATACAAGAAGTGAAAGATCAAGATAAAAATGATTTTCCAAGTATTAAATCTGTGATTTGGGAAGAAGATAATCTGATTTTAAAACGTGAATTAACTGCTAAAGATAAAAATGATTCAGAGGTAAAATTAGCAGGAACGAATCAAATTGATGATGACAAATTAGCTATGAATTATAAAATTACTGCAGATGATACTGAGCTATCATTGAAAGGTAAATCAACAAAAGACGATGATAAATATAAAGATAATTATACTATTGGAGCTAATGAAAGTTACAAGAAATCTACGATAAAACTATCAAACAATGAAACTCAAGATGGTGACAAACGTACAGATAAAGGTAAAGTGAGCGTCGATGCAAATTATCGCAAAACTGAATTTGAATATCATAATAATTTAGAAACCGACGTGAAAAATAATACGCAAAAACAAGATTTCAAATTAACTACAGACGTTCAATATCAACCAGTAACATTTAATATCAAAGGTGAGACAAAACTTAAAGACGATATTAAATTTGAAAAATCAGGTGCTAAAGATTTAAATGAATTGTCCGATAGTGATTTAAAAAAATTACAAAAGGAAATTTCTAAAAAAACAGAAGGTATCGTTAAAGATTTAGCAAAAGATTTTAAAAAATAACTAAAAGGAGAGTGGTAAAATGAAAACATTACAATTGTTTCGCATTTACCACTCTTTTTTATTAAAAAAATGGCATTTACTACTATACTTATTAATTATAGTTGTAGGGTTATTTGCTACTTTAATAGTGATTCAACAATTAAATCAAGATAATGAGAAATTTAGAATTGGTGTTGTTGATAAAGATCAGTCTCCAGAAACGCAAATCATATTGAAATCACTAGGTGACGGTGCCAATTTGGGGAAGGATATTAGCATAAAAAAGTATAATCAAAAAGTAGCTGAAAAAAAGTTAGAAAATAAAACTTTAGAGGGTTATTATGTTTTTGAAAAAGGTATGACACATGATTTTTATAAAAATGGAAGTTTGCCCATTTCAGTACATACATATGATAAACAATCTACAAAAAGTCTAGTTATTAATCAGTTAACAGATTCAGTATATCAAAGACTCATGCTATCGATGGGTGGCGGTCTAAGTTATACAACATTGTCATCACATAATGATAAAGATCATACATTGATGTTATTAACAGATCTATTGTTTACGGGACTAAACCGTACTGGTGCATTTGATTATGAACCTATACATATATATGACAGTGTAAGTTATTATGTAATCACGACTTATTTAGCGTCTATTTATATTTTCGCTTTGTCATTATTTACCATTTTAAAAATGAACCAAACGACGGCGTTGTGGTCAAGGTTAAGCATGCATCATTTTTCTTTTGAAAAATTAACGTTGATTAGAAGTATATTCACGCTATTTTATACAGGATTATGGACATTTTTCGGTGCGCTTTGGTTGATTAAATCCATACCTAATCAATTTGAAAGTTATAATTGGTTAACGATTGTAATTCAACTTAGTTACTATGTCTTGATGATTATTATTTGGTTAACCATTATTGATTTAATTGCTTTTAAATGGATGAACTATGCACTAAAAATTATATTGAGTACATTGATTATTGTATTATCAGGGATGACGATACCAACAATTTATTTTAAACATTCTATTTTGGGTATGGTTGATTACTTACCGTTTAGTTTTGTAACAAATCAAATGCTAGAAATTGTATTGAATAATTATATTTTAGATGTACCAATAACTTTTTATAGTAGTCTATTTATATCAATTTTTATCTTAGTCTTGATAGTGATTGGGAGGTATCGCTCATGATTCAACCCTATTTCTTCATAGTTGTTAAAAAACAGTGGAAACAACATTTAGCCTTTATCTGTATCTTATTAATCTCTTTAATTGCTATATGGGGTGTATATAAAACGCTAAATAAATCATTTCAAATTCCTGTGGCAGTTCAAGATTTAGATCAATCAGAAGCTTCAAAAAGCTTAATCAAAAGCATCACAAGTAACGAATACATTACTAAAATCGAAGTGCCAGCAGAAGAAACATATTTGGATGAATATATAGAAAGAAAAGAAGCGATTGTAAGTTTACAAATACCGAAAAATTACAGTCAACAGTTACATGACAATCGTTTGAAAGAAACCATTTTATTGTATGGAAGAGATGATTTTATTGGTGATATTACTTTAGAAATTATAAGTATGTCATTATATGAACAACAGATACCTAACATCGTTAAAAGTCATCTAGATGATAATGGTGATCGTACATCCTTGACTAGAGTGAATAAAATATTGGATGACAAGACACCTCAATCGCAAATTGCACATTATTTTGTGAAGTCACATTCAGAAACTTCTATATCATTGAGTGTTATTTTTGCGATATTGTTGTGTATCAGTAGTGTGCAAATTATTTTGCACCAAAGATTAAAACAGAACGGTCCGTTGATTAGAATTTTTTTAGTACAATTTAGTCAGTTAAGATTGTATGTTACATACATACTTATACATGCAATTTTGTTGCTAATGATATTAATTATAAGCGCATTATTGTTTCATCAGTCACTATCATGGATATTTTATTTAAAATCACTTTTCATCATTGTATTATTTGAAGCAGGTGTTGCGTATCTATTATTTAAAATTAACACACTGAGTCATAGGTTATTTATGACGTTTATATATGCGCTTGTCATGAGTGTGATTTATGTCTTTATACAAATTTAGGAGTGATGGGATGATAGCATTAAAACATGTGCAGAAGAAATATCATAATAAAACAATTTTTCAATCTCTAAATATGAAGTTAGAAAATCAACAATTAACTGTGCTATTAGGTGAAAATGGTGCTGGCAAATCGACATTATTAAGAATGCTTTCGGGGTTAGAAAAACCCGATCAAGGTGAAATTACGTACTTTGGGAAAAAGTTATCTAAAAAACAATTACAAGCAATGATTGGATATGTACCACAAGATATTGCGTTATTTGAGCATATGACTGTCGCAGAAAACATCAATTGTTTTAAAGCTTTATGTAAAAACGCAATATCGGACGCGCTAATTACAAAATATATGGAACAATTAAATATTGATGATTTGGACATTACTGTTTCTCGTCTATCTGGAGGAACGAAACGTAAAGTAAATGTATTAATTGGTTTATTGAACAACCCACAAGTTCTCATATTAGACGAACCTACGGTAGGTATAGATTTGAAATCAAGGTTTGATATTCATAATTTACTCAATCAAATGAAGCGAAATTGTTTGATTATATTAACAACACATCATTTAGATGAGGTAGAGGCACTGGCTGATTGTATTAAAGTCATAGGTGTCGATCCTTTTTATAAAAAAGTATTATCAGATAAACAATGGCAATTTGAAAGTTATCAGAATTAACTTTAGTTTCAAGATAATTTGACCATTCACTCCTAAAAAAGCACGCGCAAGGTAAATTTCAACCATTTGCTTTGCAAGTGCTTCTTAATTTTTATGAAGCTTAAACCCTTAAAATAACAACGTTGTTATTTTAAAATAAAAGGTGTATAATATATGTTTATGAATACGTTTTCATAAAATTGGTTTGACTGGGGGACTTAAATTGTCATTTGTGAGTGAGCATTTACCGATAATATCACTTATTATTGGCGTAGCGTTATTATTATTCTTAAATATTAAATTAAAGGTTAACAGTATTTTTTCTTTGATTTTTGCAGCTATTGCTGTTGGCTTATTGAACGGTATGAAGCCGATGGTAATATTAGATACAATTAAAGAAGGATTAGGTTCAACGTTAGGTAGTCTCGCGCTTATTATTGGATTTGGTGCAATTTTAGGTAAGTTAATGGTCGACTCAGGCGCGGCTCAGCGAATAGCTACTACGTTAATTAATAAATTTTTTGCAAAGCATGTACATTGGGCATTGATTATTATTGGCGCTGTCTTTGGTATTTCTGTATTTTATGAAGTAGCCTTTATGATTTTAGCCCCTTTAGTGATCAGTATTGCGGTTGAAGCTAAAATACCATTTATGAAATTAGCTATTACTATGGTTGCCGCAACGACACTTTCTCATAGTTTATTTCCACCTCAAGCAGGTCCAACTGCATTGGTAGATGCTTATCATGCTGATATGGGAATGGTATACATTTTAGGAATGATTGTCTTTATTCCTGGCGTGATAATTGCAGGTATTCTTTTGCCAAAAATGATGAAAAATTTAAATTATCCTGTGCCACCATTGTTACAGAAAAATAAAGAATTTAGTGAAAGTGAAATGCCTAGTTTTGGAATGAGTTTATTAATACCATTAATTCCTGCTATTTTAATTTCACTTTCAACAATATTAAGTATGTTTATAACTAAAGACACTTTATGGCATGAAATTGTATCATTTTTTGGGAGTGCAGAAATTAGTCTTATAATCGCAATTCTTACATCAATTGTTGTCTTTGGATTAAGAAAAGGTAAAAAGATGGATGAATTGATGAAATCTTTTGAAAGTGGGTTGAAAGGTGTAGCAACGATTATATTTATTGTTGGTGCTGGTGGTGCATTTAAAGAAATCATTTTAAAAGCAAATGTAGGTGATTATATTGCGGGAATAATGCAAAATACAAATATTTCACCACTTATCATGGCGTGGTTAATTACAGCACTTATTCGTATTGCTACAGGACAAGGCGTGGTGTCGGCAATAACTGCAGCTGGAATTGTAGGGCCATTAATTCCTACATTTAATGTTAATCCAGTATTGATGGTTTTAGCAACTGCTGCTGGTAGTAACACGATTACGCATGTGAATGATGCATCATTTTGGTTATTTAAAGAATATTTTAATATAACGATTAAAGATACATTTAAAACTTGGGGGCTTTTATTATTTACATCTTCTATTGTTGGTTTGGTCATTGTATTAATCATGGATTTGTTTATGTAAAGTAACAATAGTATGAGCGGAATAAAAAATGGTGATTTTTCCGCTCTATACCCCTTTGTTAGTTATTTAATGTGGCATTTCACTTAAATATATCCTTTACCGCAATTGTTAAAACGACTGAATGTATAATTTGAATGATAGGTACGAATATTATCTTAAACATCAAATGATGATATGCAAATTGTATACAATGATTTATGTGCATCTATTGAAATTTTATAATTTTGATAGATGCTTTTTTGCTTGTTTTAAAGCCTTTAAATATATTTTTATAAAAAATTATTTAAATAAACCTTTGACTTATTATATTTAAAAGTGTAATATTCATGAATATTAATACAAATATTAGAATAATAATAAGGTTGGTGTATTTAATGAATGCGTTATTCGAATTAGCAGATCAATATAGTTCAAATAATTATAGTCCTTTGAAATTAGCATTAGCCAAAGGTAAAGGTGCGCAAGTATGGGATGTTGAAGGTAAGCGATATATTGATTGTATAGCAGGATTTTCAGTAGTAAATCAAGGACATTGTCATCCGAAAATTATTGAAGCATTTCAAGCACAAAGCGAGGAAATAACTATGGTATCACGTGCATTATATAGTGATAACTTAGGACAATGGGAAGAAAAAATTTGCAAGTTAGCAAACAAAGACAAAGTACTACCTATGAATACTGGGACTGAAGCTGTGGAAACAGCAATTAAAATTGCACGAAAATGGGGTTCAGATGTCAAAGGTATTAAAGAAAATGAAAGTGAAATCATTGCTATGAAAGGTAACTTTCATGGTCGTACATTAGGGTCTTTATCTTTATCTGCCCAAGATAATTACAAAGAAGGGTTTGGCCCATTGCTAGATAATATTAATTATATAGATTTTGGAGATATTGAACATTTAAAAGTATTGATTAATGATAATACATCGGCCATTATTTTAGAACCGATTCAAGGTGAAGGTGGCGTGAATATTCCTCCAAACTATTTTATTCAAGAAGTGCGTAATTTATGTAATCAACATAATATTTTATTCATTGCCGATGAAATACAGGTTGGACTAGGTAGGACAGGCAAGATGTTTGCTATGGAATGGGAAGGTGTAGAGCCTGATATTTATTTACTCGGTAAATCATTGGGCGGCGGACTTTATCCTATTTCAGCTATCTTAGCAAATGAAACAATCATGAATGTCTTAACACCCGGTACACATGGTTCAACATTTGGCGGTAATCCACTTGCATGCGCAGTATCGATGGCAGCCATAGATGTTTTGCTAGACGAAAACTTAATTGAACGTTCCGCTGAATTAGGCCAAACATTGCTGAACCATTTACAACTTATTGATAGTCCAATCATTGATGATGTCAGAGGGAGAGGGTTATTTATCGGTATTGAATTAACAGAACAAGCGCAGCCCTATTGCTTGGAAATGATAGAAAAAGGTGTTTTGTGTAAAGAAACACAAGGCAATGTTATTAGAATTGCACCACCGTTAGTTATTAATGAAGATGAGATTAACCAAATTGCTGAAGTGATTAAAGAAGTGCTTGAAAAAAAATAAAATAGCACATTAAAAATTCCGAATATTCAGAAAGGTATGAAACAGATGATAACAGTTGGAATAGTAGGCGGAAGCGGTTATGGTGCGGTAGAACTTATACGTTTATTACAACATCATCCTAACGTCATAATTAAATATGTATTTTCACATTCTAAGATTGATGAACCAATTAGTAAAACATTTCCACATTTAAACCATATCGCACTTAATTATACTGAATTAAATGAACAAGCGACGTCTTGTGATGTCATATTTTTTGCAACACCTTCCAATGTCAGCAAACATTTAGCACCAAATTTAATTAATAAAGGTATTAAAGTGATTGATTTGTCAGGGGATTTTAGGCTGACGGATAGAAATCTATATCAAACATTTTATGGTGAAGCAGCTGCAGAACAAGCACTTTTAGATAAGGCGCTTTATAGTATTGCAGAGTGGAGTGAAATAGATCCACAACGCACAAATTTGATAGCAAATCCTGGTTGTTTTCCTACTTCTATTTTATTAGCTTTACATCCTCTGATTGCTCAAAATGTAATCGATATTCAATCAATTATTATTGATTCAAAAACGGGTGTCTCAGGAGCAGGCCGTTCATTAGCACAACATGTGCATTACGCTGAAATGAATGAAAATTTTAGTGCTTATGCAATTGGAAACCACAAACATAAACCAGAGATAGAACAGTATATATCTAAAATTGCAGGAACGAAGTGTAATGTGATGTTTACGCCGCATTTAGTACCGATGACAAGAGGTATTTTATCTACAATTTATGTGAAGTTAAACGAATATACGACAGCTGAGCATTTACATGCTATTTATAAAAATGATTATGAGCATAAACCATTTATAAGAATTAGAGACTTAGGAGAATACCCTAAAACAAAAGAAGTGTATGGTAGTAATTTTTGCGATATAGGTCTATATGTAGATGAAAAAAATCAAAGAGCTGTCATCGTTTCAGTGATAGATAATTTAGTTAAAGGCGCTAGTGGTCAAGCAATCCAAAATTTAAATCTACTTTATGGTTTAGATGAGGCAACTGGTTTGAATCAGTTACCAATTTATCCTTAACAAAATGCGAAAGGAGAGATGAGATGAAAGATATTGAAACAATAGATACACTCAATCAAATTACTGTAGATATTAATGGTGACGTAGGATCACCATTGGGCTTTATAGCTGGTGGTTTTCATGCTGGTTTAAGAAGAAAGAAAAAAGATTTTGGTTGGATTTATTCTACGACAGCAGCAACTGCAGCAGGTGTATATACCCTTAATCGTTTCAAAGCGGCACCTCTTAAAGTAACTGAAGATAGTATCAGCATCAATCAAACATTGCAGGCAGTTGTAGTTAATTCAGCAAATGCGAATTCATGCACTGGAGATAGAGGTATACAAGATGCGAAAGATACGCAAAGTTGGGTAGCTGAACGATTAAACATAGAACCACATCATGTTGGTATTGCTTCGACAGGGGTTATTGGTTCGTTTTTACCTATGGATAAAATAAAACATGGCGTCGATCATGTTTTACAAGATTCGTTTAATCAGAGTGAATATTTTAATCAATCGATTTTAACGACAGATACGACCACGAAACATTTGTCTGTAAAAGTAGACATAGATAATCAAACAGTGACAATTGGTGGCACTGCAAAAGGATCTGGAATGATACATCCTAACATGGCGACTATGCTAGGTTTTATAACGACAGATGCAAAAGTTGATAGTAAAGCATTGAATCAATGTTTAAGTCAAACTACAGATCACTCTTTTAATATGATAACCGTTGATGGTGATTCTAGTACGAATGACATGGTCTTATGTATGGCAAATGGTCAAGCTAATCATCATTCGTTAGATGAAAATCATCCTGAGTGGCAAAAATTTGTTTATGCTATCAATTATGTTGCACGTTATTTGGCTCAGTCGATTGCAAAAGATGGTGAAGGCGCTACAAAATTGGTGACAGCTAAGGTTAAAGGTGCAATAGATATTCATGAGGCTAGAAAAATGGCGAAAAGCATTGTTTCATCTAACTTAGTTAAAACAGCAATTCATGGTGAAGATGCAAATTTTGGAAGAATTGTAACAGCGATGGGCTACGCATCAAAATATATAGACCCTAATGCAACCAATGTGAAATTATGCCAAGTTTCTGTGGTTAAACAAGGCATGTCGGTGGCATTTGATGAAGCTTATTTAAAACAACAATTGGAAGCAGATAACATCGTTATAGAGGCTACTGTAGGTGATGGAGAAGGAGAAGCTACCGCTTATGGTTGTGACTTATCATATGAATACGTGCGCATAAATGCGTCGTATAGAACTTAAGAGGTGTTTGATATGGATTACATTGTAATTAAAATAGGTGGAAGCACTTTGACGGATATGCATGATTCTACAATTGAAGATATTGTTGCATTAAAAAATCAAGGTTATAATCCAATAATCGTCCATGGAGGAGGCCCTTTTATAAATCAATCTTTGGAATTACAAAAAGTAGAATCAAAATTTAAAAATGGTTTGAGAGTTACTACTGACGATGTGCTTTCTGTTACGACTCAAACATTAATTGGACAAGTGAATCCTAGTTTAGTCAATAAAATCAATCAATTTGGTGTTCAAAGTATTGGTATGAATGGCATAGATGCTCAATTATTTGATATTAAACCGTTAGATCTAAAATATGGTTTTGTTGGCGAACCTATTCATATAGATACAAGTGTTATCGCAACTTTAACTCAATCTTTTCTACCAGTCATCGCATCTATAGGTGCTAATCAGACGACGTCTCAAGTATATAATGTTAACGCCGATACATTGGCATACAAACTTGCGCAAGCTTTACAGGCACCAATTTATTTATTGAGCGATATTCCGGGCGTTTTAATCAACGAAAAAGTACAACCGTCACTGAATGCGAAAAACATCGAAACATATATTGAACAAAAATTAATATATGGTGGAATGATACCTAAAGTACAAGAAGCTGTAAAAGCAATAGAAATGGGATGCCAAAAAGTGGTTATTGCTGCAGGGAATGAAGCACATATTATTCAAAAACTGCAACATGGCCATAATGTAGGCACTACAATCCGTAAATAATATTTACCATGAGTGGCATATACACAATTTTTTAAAAGTGAAGCTTTTGTCTCACTCAGACAAGGATGAAGTTTTAAAAGTAAGTTTACAGATCTGTCATCTCGTGCCCTATATATAAAAAAGCCCAGACATTTACTATGTTCTGAGCTTTTTTATATAGCTAAAGATTATTTAATTAAATCAAAACTAAAGATTTTTAGCATAAGTTGTTAAAAGTTCACTGTAAAAATCAATGAATTTTAAATACATATCTTTTTCTACACATTCATCAATTTGATGTGGTTTAATACCAGGGCCAAATACTAAGAATGGGAAACTTTCATCTTTATTTTTTAATAAGTTTGAAGCATCTGTAACGCCACCGATTGGAGAGGCAATAAAGTCCTTATCAAATAGAGATTTAGCTATAGTCTGAGCGGTATTAATTAAGCTATTATCACCAGTAGTAAGTACTGGATCTAGGTCTAAATATAAGTTGCTTGATAAATTTGCGCCTTTATCATTATGACTTTTAATTGTGTTTGAGAATAATGCTTTTACTTGTGCGTTATCATATTCTGGAATTGTACGAATATTAAAATCTGCATCAGCCTCTTCAGGGACAGAGTTAACTTGTACCCCACCTTTAATTAAAGTATTACTTATAACTAAACCTTGCAGTGCAGATTCTACATCTTCAAGTGCTGTTGTTGCAGGCAATGAAGGTTTAATTCTATCAATAAATTTTGTGAAATCTAACGCTTTTCCTTGTACTTCTTTGGAAATTCTAGCATAAGCGTCATCGATATCTTGTATAAATGAAATCAATGGTTTTATCGCATTTATGCCCATTACCGGCATAGAGCTGTGTGCTGATTTACCATAGGAAGTTATACGATAGTCCATAGAACCTTTATGTGCGTATACCATGATATCTTGGCAAGGTTCTGCTATAAGTAATGCATCAACGTCGTCCATATAGCCATGTTCATATAAAGTCTGGGAACCAAGTTGTTCCATTTCTTCACCACTAGTTGCTAAAAATCTAATACGACCATTTTGCAGTGCTTGAGATTGTTTAATATCAATAAGTGCAATTGCTAACGCAGCAAGTCCAGATTTCATATCTGCTGCACCACGGCCATATAAAAATCCATCATCCTCAGTAAGTGAAAATGGATCGTATGTCCATTGAGATTTATTACCCGCAGAAACCACGTCCATGTGACCTGAGATACCAATTACTGGATTTCCTTCACCTATTTCAGCAATAAGATTAGCACGTCGTTCATCAATTTTTTGGATTTTTGATTCAATCCCATAATTCGAAAATAATTGCTCTAAATAATTACAAACTTCAATCTCGTTATCATTTACTGTTTCAATTGCAACAATATCTGATAGGATTTGTACTTTTTCTTTATTAGAAAATGTACTCATTGTGTATCACTCCTTTGTATGACTAAATTAAGTATACATCTAGAAAAAATGATTTTTAAAGCGAAACGATTTTTAAAAAAAGAATATAACAAAATTATTTATATTGTAAAATCTTTAATAATGAAAACAAAATAAACTGTAATTGTACGATTACACATTTCGACGTGTGATATTGAAAATTAAGTATGTGTTAGGAATATAAGTAATACATCAATTGGAAAGTTAAATGTCATAACAATTTGTGAAGCAATGGTAGAAGTGGTAATTTATAAATGGATTTAGGTAATTCAACATATAGCTTTGAATAAAACATCAGTATTTCCATGGAAATGCATAATCAATGTTATAAATTAAATGTATACATTTATTGTGGCATTAATGAATGTATTATTGAATATAAACCGAAAGGAATGCAAAATAATTATTGTAATATTTCAAATCATTTCCTATGATTTTACCCGTATTTGATGATACGCTAAAGAAGTGGAATTTGGTTCCAAATTATTTTGTTTTTTCATATATTTTTTAAATAGTTAAGAATGAAAATGACAGTTATATATATGAAAATTTTATATAGAAAGGGGATAATCATATTGGCAAAAGTAGCAATTATTGCTGGCGGCAATAAACTTAAATCAAGACTCACAGGTATTATAGATTATGCGGAATCATATTTGAATGCTGAGGGCATCGAAACAAATGTCATTCATGTACATCAATTAGATGCTGAGGCTTTAATTACTGCAGATTTCTCTAATGAATCAATAAATACTACGCATAAAACGATAGAAGATGCAGATGGTATTATTATAGTATCTCCAGTATTTAAAGCAGCTTACTCAGGTATCGTAAAAACATATTTAGACTTATTACCACGTGGAGCATTTACTGGTAAAACAGTACTACCATTAGCTTTAGGTGGCACATTTGCGCATGTATTGGCAATCCAATACAGTCTTGATCCAGTGATCAAAGAACTAGGTGCAGATACAATTCATAAAGGTAGATTTATATTAGATAAGCACATCACACAAAACGAAGATGGTAGCTATGGTTATGATCAAGAAGCGAAAGATGGCTTAAATAAAACTTTAAAGAAATTTGTCAGCGACAAATCACAAGTTAAAGAATAAATGTATTTGGAATACGGATTATATCAAAAGTTACGATAAACGTAGTATCAACCATAATATAACAGTAATAAAAAAATAAGCACACAGTATCAAAACTTGTAAATTGATATTGTGTGCTTATTATTTTTTATAGTTCATTTAAATGCCACTGAGCTTGGTTATCTAAGGTTAACTTAAATTCATTTGTTTGAATGCACATGGGATGGGCTTCAGAAAATTGATCAGAGAATAGCCATTTATTATCTTCCGGCGTCAGTAAAATAAAACTGTCATCATAATGATCGCCGATAAAATTTAAATCATCTGGTACAAATGTTTGATTTTCATATGTATTTAAATGATACTTTGATAATGCTTCAAAGACTTCCGTCGTTTCATTACAAACGAACCCAATCTCACTAATTCTTGAAAATTCAGGGTCATCCGTAATATTAGAAATGCGTGCAATGAGTTCAACGACATTCCCAGATGGATCTTGAAAGTAAAATGAATGTGCAACAAAAGATTCGAAATAAGTCGTATGTTTACCATCTTCCATCAATAAAAATAATATATTTTGATAATGCTGTTTCATGTCATAAAAATGGTTGTATGGAATGTCAATTGCAAAGTGGTAAAATGGTTGGACATCATCGTCTGTTTGTTGAAAACACAAATGAGTCTCTCCAATTTCAACTGTAAAAGCTTCCCGACTAATCATACGAACAGGACATTCTAAAATTTCTTCATAAAATTGGAATGTCTCTTCAAACTCTGAAGTGAATAATTTAATGTTTTCAATTTTCATAAACGAACCCCACCCAATCCTCATGTTTAACATATAAATATAAGAAATAATTTACTTGTACTTTATCAAAATAATAATCAATATGATAATAATAAGAATTTTATATGAAATAATACGCTTTAAGTAACAATAAAGCCTATTTTCAGAAGCCATTTAACGCTATCTACTACAACTTAAATTTTTTAAAATATATACTGCAGTACATATTTCGCTTATGTTCGTTATAGGATTTGTCTACGATTATAAACATTTTCTTATTATTAACACTTTAAGAGCTGCAAACTAAATAAAGTTAAACTAGAAATGGTATTTGATATGTGTATATAGTAATATAGCGATTGATAAAATTTCATAAAAAGAAAAGGCTGAGACAATTCAACTTGTCTCAGCCTTTTTGTCAGAGTAGGATGACAAAATGGTTTTAAATCAATTAGATTTCAATATTTCACTCCGATTTGTTAGTTCAAGATGTTTGTATATCAGACTTGCTTATACTAAGTGAATAATAATGAGATAATATAAGCACTAATACCAACTAAAATACAATACAGAAGTGCAGGGCCTAATGTTTTTCTTATGACACTACCTTCTTTGCCTGGCATATTAACCACTGCACACACTGCTACTACATTGTGCACACAAATCATATTACCAGCAGCTGCGCCAATGATTTGTGCAGCTAATACAATAAATGGATCTCCACCAATAGAGTTGGCGATATTTAATTGAATAGGCGAGAAGGTCAACGTTGAAACAGTTGCACTACCTGTAATAAATGAGCCTAAAGCACCTAAGAATGGTGCAACAAATAGCCAAATAGGACCTAAAGTGTTGGCCATATTTTTGGCGATGTATTCTGGCATACTAATTAAATCATGTGCATTCATACCAGAGTTAATAAAAACATGCACCATAGCGAGCGTAGCAATAAGTGTAATACCAGTGATTTTTATTGTGGATAGAGACGTTAAACTTGCATTACCAAAATCCTTAATAGATTTTCTTTGAACTATAATTGCGAAAACTGCAGATAATAATAAAATCGTCCCAGGTGAATAAAGAAATTGCCATTCAGATGATATTTCAGAGAAATTCAAAATATTATTCCAAGAAAAATCAAGGACATGTGTTGTGAAGTATTCAATACTTGGCACGGTTCTCGTTAATAGAAGTAAGATAACAACCATTACATAAGGTGCCCAAGCAGTTAGTAAACTCATAGAATGTTCCGTACTATCTGCTTCGTATGTGTCATCTAAGCCATCTCTCCACACTGTTTTAGGTAATAGCCACCCCTTACTTGCAGTTAAGACTGCTACTACAAGTCCAGTTAATGATCCTAATATAGCGACAAATTCTGCACCGAATACATGTGCATATACAAAGGCAGACACGGCATATACAATACCTATTAAAGCTAGCCACGGTAAAATTTCAATAATAGATTTTAGTTTCTTGTTTTTTCCAAAGAAAATCACCATTGTAGCGATTACGATAATAGGTATGAAAATACCACTTAATAAATCTAATACAGTTATTTGTTCAGCTGTAGACTGGAAAAAAGATTGATTTGCTTCTTTTAAAGTACTCAATCCAACAATAACTGGTGTACCTACAGCTCCGAAAGACACGGCAATACTGTCGGCAATTAAAGCTGTAACAACAGCAATCATAGGTCTAAAACCTAAAGCAACCATTAAAGGTGCCGTAACCATTGCTGGTGTACCAAAACCTGAAGCACCTTCAATAAGTGAACCAAATAAGAAAGCGACAATAATTACTTGGACACGCATATCTGGTGAAATTTTTTTGAATCCTGCATTTATACGGTTTACGGCACCTGTCTGACGTAATGTATTAAGTAAAACGAGTGCCCCGAATAAAATGTAAAGTATCGTTAATGTTTTATGTGTACCTTGAAGTATTGAAGCAATAACGACATTACCTTGCATCCCCCATACAAATATCCCTAAGATTGTAACAACGATAGCGCTAATAATCATTCCTTTTAAAGCAGACATACGTAAGAGTACGAGAAATAAAAAAGGTACGATTACTGCACTGAAAGCAACTAATAACATCATTTTATATAAAACTCCCTCATAAAAATTTAATAATCATCTAGTCATATGATGTTTAAATAACTTTCATTGTAAACGTTTACAAATAAATTTTCAATCATGTATAAAAAATATATTTTTAATTTTAAAAAATTAAGTGTTATGCAAATATTCTTTCTTTAACTTTAACAGCCTATATTTATTGATTTTATTCATTTATGTCTTAAAACGAAAATAAACGAAAATAAATTTGCGTTATTAGAAAAAATATAATAATATAATGATAATATTTGAAAGCGTTTACAAAACGATAGTCACAAAAATTGGAAGAAAATATTTAAATCAATTCTAATATTAACGATTGATTTATAAGGAGTGCGTAATATGAGTGATAAATTAACTAAAATGGGCATGCCTCCAACGTTATTTTGGGGATATGTTGGTGTATTAATATTTATGATGGGGGATGGTCTGGAGTTAGCATGGATTAGTCCTTATTTACATGATCATGGTCTGTCCGTACAACAAACAGCGATTTTGACAACGTGCTATGGTGTGACGATAGCCATTGGTTCTTGGTTATCAGGTGTCTTGGTAGAAATTATTGGTCCAAGAAAAGTAATGCTGTTAGGAACTGGGTTATATATCATAGGTCATGCAATATTCGTTGGTTTGGCAATTCCAACGATGAATTACAATATCATGATTCCTTCTTATGCAATAAGAGGTTTTGGCTATCCGTTATTTGCTTATTCTTTTTTGGTTTGGGTTGCTTATCGCTCTCCGCAAAAACGTTTAGGAGCTGCAGTAGGATGGTTTTGGTTTGTGTTTACAGGAGGGCTTAGTGTTCTAGGATCATTTTATTCTTCATTTGCGATTCAGTTATTTGGACATTTCTTTACATTATGGACTGCGATCATTTGGGTGTTAATAGGAACATTTTTAGCAGTGTTTGTAAATAGAGATCAGTTTATTATTGAAGAAAAAGGCCACAGCTTTAAAGAACACTTTAGTGAGGTGCTTGCAGGTATAACGATACTAAAAAGAGAACCGCGTGTTGCAGTGGCATGTGTTGTTAGAGTCATTAACCAAGCAGCGCAGTATGCTTTTCCATTATTCTTGCCGATTTATTTAGCTTCCAAAGGTATTGCAACTACAACTTGGTTAAATATTTGGGGGACAATTTTTATTGCTAATATTACTTTCAATCTAATTTTTGGTGCGTTGAGTGATAAAATTGGCTGGAAAAATACAATTTCCTATATTGGTGGTGTGGGATGCGCGATATTTACGTTAGGGTTGTATTTTGTCCCTGAATTATTTACAGGTAATGTCTTTATTGTCGGTGCTGTAGGATTTTTATGGGGAATGTGTTTAGCAGGCTTTGTCCCTATTTCTGCGCTTGTTCCTTCATTAGTTCATGATGGAGATAAAGGGCCTGCAATGGCAATTTTAAATTTAGGAGCTGGACTTTGTGTATTTGCAGGACCAGGATTAGTGGCATTGTTTTATGACAGTATTGGTGTGAAAGGCATGATGTACTTAATTTTTGGATTATATGTTGCTAGTGCAATCATGACACGTTTTTTAAAAACCCCAGAAGAAAGAGAACGTAGGAAAACTGAAAATTTTGCATCATAGCGTAAATAATCTATATAGAAGCTATGAAAAAGTAAGTACTTGGTTTAGTGCATGATATACCTAATAGTATGAATTTGAAATTAGTAAATAATAAAAAACGGGCATACAGTTTCAAAATGATGGATTTTGATATTGTATGCCTATTTTTATTCATTTTTAAAGGATGATTATGCAATGATTTTGAGATGATGTGGGATAAAGGGAATTATTTTTCTTGGAAACCACCAGAAACAAAATGAGCAGCAATTTGCTTAATAGTGGCAAATAGTAAATCTAACATATATATTCACCTCCAATGAGCTAGCGATTACATCATTAATTTACTATATATCATTAAAATATAGTGTAAGAAAGCACAACTTAGTTAAATGATTGCCACGTTGTTTATTGTCAGAAATTTTGCTTGCTTAACCGTTGCAAATAAGGTCGTGATTGTATATAAATATGTTTTCAAAGTAGCTTACACGTTGTTGATTTTATAAAATATTTAAAAATATACAAAAAAAGGTATATTTATACTTGAAAATAACTCTATTTAAGTTTAATATGTATATAAATCTTATAAAAATATTGGAGTGATGAAATTGGGGCGTACACAACAGATTTAAAAAAACTAGCATTGTTAAAAGGTAAGAGCTTTTTGAAAACGAGTGACTTTACTGCAGATGAACTAGTAACATTGATTGACTTTACCGGAGAATTAAAAGAAAAGAAAAAGCGTGGTATTCCACACCCTTATCTTAAAGGTAAGAATATTGCTTTATTATTTGAAAAACCATCTACAAGAACACGTTCAGCATTTAGCGTAGCAGCTAATGATTTAGGTGCATTTCCAGATTATTTTGGTCAAGGTGAAATTCACTTAGGTGTCAAAGAATCAACAGAGGATACGGCAAAAGTATTAGGTAGTATGTATGATGGTATTGAATTTAGAGGTTTTTATCAAAAAGATGTAGAAAGTATAGCGCAACATGCCAAAGTTCCAGTATGGAATGGTTTAACAAACGAATGGCATCCTACTCAAATGATTGCAGACTTTTATACATTAAAAGAACACCTAGGTACATTACAAGGTAAGACACTGACTTATGTCGGTGATGCAAGAAATAATGTGGCGCATGATTTATTAGTTACCGGTGCAATATTAGGTATGAATATCCATATTGCAGCCCCTCAATCGCTACAGCCTGATCAAGATATTCAGCAACTCGCTAAAAATTATGCAACACAATCTCATAGTAATATTTTAATTACTGATAATATTCAACAAGCAGTTTATAAAACAGATGCAATATATACAGATGTTTGGTTTTCAATGGGAGAAGATGAATCAGTTCAAACACAGCGTATTGAAAAATTACTTCCATATCAAATTAATGAAGCTATGCTTGTCAATACAATGAATCCGGATGTTATTGTATTACATTGTTTGCCAGCTTTTCATGATGTGCATACAAAAGTGGGACAACAAATTTATAAGACCCATGGATTAACTGAAATGGAGATAACAGATGATGTATTTAAAGGTGAACATGCTGTTATATTTGAACAAGCGGAAAATAGATTACATTCAATCAAAGCAATTATGGCTGGAACATTAGGAGATATTTTTTAGCGTCATATCATAATTGAATAAATATAGAACCTCACAAAGTAAAGTGACTTTGTGAGGTTTTTTGTATTTAAAATAAAAATAGTTATCTATTTTATGAAAAAGTTTTTCATAATGGTAATTTATATTGATTAATATTTTCTTTGATTGTATATTTATGGTAATTAGGAGGTTGATGACTATGAGTAAGTTGTTTGAAAAGGCGCAACAATTTGGTAAATCATTTATGTTGCCTATCGCTATATTACCAGCAGCTGGATTATTGTTGGGAATCGGTGGCGCATTAAGTAATCCGAATACAATTAAAGCATATCCTGTGTTGGATATTACTTTATTACAGAATATATTTGTCCTTATGTCATCTGCAGGTAATATTGTATTTCAAAATTTACCAGTAATTTTTGCTATAGGTGTTGCTATAGGATTAGCTAGAAGTGATAAAGGTACTGCAGGATTAGCAGCAATGCTAGGATTCCTGATTATGAACGCTTCGATGAATGGGTTGTTGATCATTACAGATACGTTAGCAAAAGGCAATTTGGCAGAAGAAGGACAAATTATGGTTCTTGGAATTCAAACAGTAGAAACGGGCGTGTTTGGGGGAATTATAACAGGTGTTATGACAGCGCTCTTACATAATAAATATCACAAGATATCACTTCCGTCGTATTTAGGATTCTTTGGAGGATCTCGTTTTGTGCCAATTATTACAGCAATCTCTGCAATCATACTCGGGGTTATCATGTTCTTTGTTTGGCCTACAGTGCAAGGATGGATATTTGGCGTTGGAGGTATCGTAGATAAAACGGGTGTCATTGGTACTTTTTTCTTTGGATTTATATTAAGACTGTTGGGACCATTTGGTTTACATCACATTTTCTATTTACCGTTTTGGCAAACTGCATTAGGTGGCTCATTAGAAGTCAAAGGTCATCTTGTTCAAGGTACTCAAAATATTTTCTTTGCTCAACTAGGTGATCCAGATGTAACGAAATACTATTCAGGTGTTTCGCGTTATATGTCAGGGCGATTTATTACAATGATGTTTGGCCTATGTGGTGCAGCTTTAGCAATTTATCATACTGCTAAACCGCAACATAAAAAAGTCGTTGGCGGTTTAATGTTATCGGCTGCTTTAACTTCATTTTTAACAGGTATTACAGAACCGCTAGAGTTCAGCTTTTTATTTGTTGCACCTGTTTTATATGTGATACATGCATTTTTAGATGGTTTAGCTTTTATGATGGCGGACATATTTAATATTACGATAGGTCAAACATTCAGTGGTGGATTTATAGACTTTTTATTATTCGGCGTTTTGCAAGGTAATGCTAAGACGAATTTTTTATGGGTGATACCAATTGGCATCCTTTGGTTTATTTTATATTATGTTATTTTTAGCTTTTTAATTAAAAAATTCAATTTTAAAACACCTGGTAGAGAAGCGGAAGCAACTACAGAAACCGTTGAAACGACAGAACGTGCTAAAACAATCATCAAGGGTTTAGGCGGTAAAGAAAATATAGATATTGTCGATTGTTGTGCTACAAGACTAAGAGTGACGTTAAAGTCGGATGAACCTGTCAATAAACAAGTGCTTAATTCTACCGAAGCTAGAGGTATTATTCAGAAAGGTAATGGTGTACAAATTGTTTATGGGCCACATGTTACAACGATAAAAAATGAAGTAGAAGAATTGCTAGAAAGCGAGCAAGTGTAATTTATAAAATATTCAATTTATCATTAAACAAAAGTAATATGTAGAAAGTGATTGGTGAGTATATGTATATTTTAAATTTGGAGAATCGACAACTTGCAAGTCAATATGTTGCGATTGAACTGTTAAAACAAATGAAATTAAAACCGGATTCAGTATTGGGGCTTGCTACAGGAAATACTATGACAGATGTTTACAAGTATTTAAAAACATTAATCAATAATAATAATTTGCAACTAGATCAAATAGTGACATTCAATTTGGATGAATATGTGGGTTTAAGCGCAGACAATGAACAAAGTTATCACGCATATATGTACCAACAGTTATTTAAACATCATCAAACGTGGCATAAAGAAAATATATTTATACCACAAGGAGATACCGATAATTTAGAACAAGAATGCTTAATGTATGAACAATATTTAAAAGATAAAGGCCCTGCAGATATACAAATTTTAGGTATAGGTGAAAACGGCCATATAGGATTTAATGAGCCTGGTTCGTCGTTTGAAAGTGTCACAAGAGTTGTAGATTTATCTTCTTCAACGATTAATGCAAATAGTCGTTATTTTGATTCAATAGAAGATGTTCCTAAGCAAGCAATTTCTATGGGACTGGCATCCATTATGCGTGCGAAACGTATTATTTTGTTAGCGATGGGCAGAAATAAAAAAGAAGCCATTTCACAATTAATAGAGGGGGATATATCTGAAGCATTACCAGCGTCTATATTACATCAACACCCTCATGTTGATGTAATTGTAGATAATGAAGTATTCGAAGCTTTAGATCAAGATCAAGTTCAGCGATTAGAAAGGCATTTGTCATAAAGATATTTGAATACGTTGTGTTTTGGCGAGACGCTTGAGGTAACAGGGCAAGCTGAAGACTATAGACTGAAACTGTCCCTTAAGAAAGAGAGCCAACAATACGAAGTATTGAATAAAAAAAGAAGCCCTCAGATGAATTGAATTAAATCATCTGAGTGCTATTTTTCTAGGATTTATGTCTCAGACTCATCATTTCTGTCGTTATAAAAATAATATAAAACTTTATCACTGAATGACAACTAGGAAACATTAATTGTAAAAATTAAGTATTGTAATAACACTTAGGTATAAAAAACTACAAATTAAGAAATATTTACAACAATATTAATATTTTTTATTATAATTTAGTTAAAGGTAATCAACCTTTAACAAATAATATATCGAGGAATGAGGTGTGTTAAATGTCTGATTTCGTAAACGCAATCAGTGAAGCTGTAAAAGCAGGTTTAAGTGCTGACTGGGTGACAATGGGAACTAGCATTGCGGACGCATTAGCTAAAGGCGCTGACTTCATCTTAGGTTTCTTTAACTAATAAATATTGAAAGAGGCTGAGACAAATTTAATTGTCTCAGCCTTTTATTATTTAATTACTGGAATGGACGACGAAATCATTTTAAGTGAATTTGATTTCTGTACATACTTTTTTAAAAAATACTATAATACTAAACCAACTATTGATGCTGAAATAATTGAAGCAAGTGTAGAACCTAGCAGCAAGCGTAGGGCAAACGAAGCCACCTTATTACCTTGTGTATCACTAAATCCTTTGATAGCACCAACGATAATGCCCACAGTACCAAAATTAGCAAAACTAACAAGATAGACAGAAATGATACCTTGTGTACGTTGTGTTAAATCTCCAGCTAATTTTTGGAAGTCTAACATAGCAACAAATTCATTAGTGATTAATTTAGTTGCCATCAGTGATCCAGCTTGAACTGCTTCGTTCCAAGGTACACCTATAATAAAAGCAATCGGTGCAAAAATAAAGCCGATTAATTGTTTGAAATCTAAACCAACAAAATTAAATAACACTGTGACTGCTTCCATCAAAGAGATAAATGCAAGTAACATAATAGCAACACTTACGGCAATTTTAAAACCATCCGTAGCACTATCACCAATCATTTGGAAAAATGGAACCTTTTTCGGCTTTGTTTCATCACTATTTGAATTGCTTTTAACTGTGGATGAGTTGGAAATCTCAACATCACTATCATCTGATTGATATGGATTGATGACACTTGCGATAATTAATGCACTGAAAATATTGAGCATAACGGCAGTAACAACATATTTAGGTTCAATCATTTGCATATATGAACCTAACATAGCCATACTGACTGCACTCATACCAGAAGTGGTAATTGTATATAATTTCTCTTTAGATAATTTAGGAATCATTTCTTTAATAGTTAAATAAACTTCTGGCTGTCCTAACATCGACGTTGAGATTGCAAAGTAACTTTCGAGACGGCCCATACGTGTGATTTTATTGATAATAATACCAACATATTTAATGATAAACGGAAGAATTTTAAAATAGTTTAATACACCGATTAGTACTGAAATAAATACTAAAGGTAGTAACACTGTAATAAAGAAAGTTGAAGCACCTTTGTTTTGTAAACCGCCGAAGACAAACTCGATACCAGCTTTACTAATATTGATTAATTCTTCAAAAAATGAACCTAGTGTTGTTAATATCGTTAAACCAATAGTCGTATTCATCATGAATAATACAATGACGATTTGAACGATTAACATAATTACTGGTTTTTTGAAATCAATCGCCTTTCTGTTATAGCTAAATAAAAAAGCGATGAATAACGCAAAAAGTATACCAGTAATGGCAAATATGATTGACATAAGTATCACCTACAATTTATTGAAAGCAACTGCAATTTTAGCTCCAAGTACCGCATTGTTTTCAACTAGTTTGATATTTGTATTTAAACTCTTGCCTTCAGACTTTTCGACAATTTTACTGAGTAAAAATGGCGTAGAATCTTTACCACTAATACCTTGCGTTTCTGCTTCTTTAACTGCTTCTTCAATAATGCCGTCAATATATGATTTTGGTAGTTCATTTTCTTTCGGAACTGGATTAGCGATGACAATACCGCCTTCAATATTTAAATCATTTTTAATTTTACAAATATGTGCGATGTTGTCTGGGTTTTCAGAAGAACTGTTTAATTTAATACCACTTTGTCTTGTGAAGAACGCTGGTAATTCATCTGTTTGGTAACCAATTACTGGTACACCTTTTGTTTCAAGATATTCCATTGTTTTTGGTAAATCTAGAATAGATTTAGCACCTGCACATATTACTGTTACATTTGTTTTACCTAATTCTTCTAAGTCTGCTGAGATATCCATAGTGTTTTCAACGCCCCTATGTACACCACCAATACCACCAGTTACAAAGAATTGAATTTCTGCTAATTCTGCACTCATCATTGTTGATGCAACAGTAGTTGCGCCAATCTGTTTAGTAGCGAGTACTTCTGCAAAATCACGACGTGAAACTTTTGCGACATTATCACTTTTAGCAAGTAATTCTAGTTCATCATTTTCCAGTCCAATTTTAATCTTTCCATCAATTAATGCAATTGTTGCTGGAATAGCGCCATATTCACGTATGATATTTTCAACAGTCGTAGCCATTTTTACATTTTGCGGGTATGGCATACCATGTGAAATAATTGTTGATTCTAAGGCTACGATGGGCTTCTTGTCTGCTTTAGCTTGTGCTACTTCTGTGGAAAATTCAATATATTGCTTCATTTTTATAGTCCTCCAAATCTCTAAATAATTGTTTTTTATCTAAGTTTTGCCTCACTGTATATTCTGTTTCAATTGTTTTACGAGAATTAATCATGCCTGCTGTCAGTATGCTTTCGGTATCTAGATCATTTAACCAACTGAAAATGACTGCACTAGAGAAAGCGTCACCAGCACCTGTTACGTCAACGACATGCTTAGAAGGTATGACAGGTTTAATTACTTCTTCGTCATTATTTCTAAAAATAAGTTCTTTTACACCGTTTGTAATAACGACATTTGAAACACCCAACTGATTCCATTTCTGTGCAGCTTTACGCAAATCATCAGTGTCTTGTATGTTCATATTTAAATAAGTTTCTGTTTCATCTCTATTGATAATGAGCCAATCGATAGCATGTAACGAATCAGGCATGTTTTTCATTTTTGGGGATGAAACTGGAATCACTATTAATTTAATACTATGTTTTTCTGAATAGGCACATAAAAAATCCATTGCACTTTTTGAAATATTGAGGTCTGCGATGATACATTTTGCTTTTATTAATAAGTGTGTACGCTTAATTAAAAATTCTGGAGTGATATAATCATAGACCTCCATATCTGCTAAGCCATATTCCATATTACCGTCGCTATTGATTAATGCAGTATAGGAACCAGTGTTTGCATTTTCAATTTGTTGAACGTGGTCTAAATTCATGAATGGGGTTGATAATTTGTGAATCATATCCCACTCACTATCATTGCCACTCACAGATAAAAATGCGACTGTTTCTCCCATACGGCCTAGATTCTCAGCAATGTTGCGCGCAACACCACCTATAGATCTCGTTGAGGTAACAGGATTAGACGTTTCTAATTGTAAGTCGCTATGAACATAAAATTTTCTGTCTAAGTTCGCAGCACCAATGCACACAATTGGATAATCTTCATTTAAAACATATGCTTTTCCTAAAACATATTCTTTACGAATAAGTCCGGATATAATATTTGCAACTGCTGGCCTAGATAATCCAATGGACTGTGCTAATTCTTGTTGTGAAATGAATGGATTCTCCTGAATACGATTTAAAACTGCTTGTTCATTTTTATTCATATGGCAACCTCCTTTATGCAAAATTAAACTTAAGTTTACAAATTAAACATTTGTTTAAGTTGATAAGATAATAGCATGAATATTCTGAATTGTATACGCTTACATATAATAGTTCGTAAAATTGTAATATCTATATAACTGCGAAATATCAATTTGAATATGCTACATATTGCTGGAAATCAGGAGTTTTATGGCTTTTTATAATTCGTGTAATTTATTAAATTAGTTTGAATGAAAATTTTTTTCAATTAATAATCGAACTTCAATAATTTTATGTTTGAATTGTGGAAAGTATATTTTCAAACGTTAATAAAGTTAAATAGAAATGAGGGTGTTTATAAAAAGATATATATTTAATAGTTTTATAACTAATAAAAAGCTAGGGAAACGAGAGATTAAGGTAACAGATAGACATGTCAGACAGTAGGTGAACATAAATAAAAAACTGTCGACAAGGTGAGACCTTAGTCGACAGTTTTTATTTTGAGAGTATCATCTATATTTTATATTTTTTGAAAACATATATTAATTTTACATGCTAACTTTCAGCGTTATCATTATTTGCTTCTTCATCTTTATTAAACAAAGAAGAAAATTTAGATTTTATATCATCTAGCTTACTATTTACTTTATCCAATTCTTCTTGCATTTTATCAGTATTACCATTATCTTTTTCGGTTTTTGCCTGTTTTAAATCATCTATCGTAGTTTGATATTTATCAGCTAAATGATTTGTTTTATTAGAATCAGCTTCTTGTTTTAAACTATCAATCTTATCTTGTAATGCTTGTAATTTAGAATCTGTTACTTCATTAGAGTTTGAAATATCTGTTTTTAATGATTGTATATCATCTTTAACTTGATTGTTCTGACGTTCGAAATTGACATTATCGCCTTGAGTATCATTCGATTGATTTTGATTGGCGGTGGATTGTTCACTTGATTCATTTGCAGTTTGTTGATCATCATTGCCACCATTCATAAAAGTACTAACTGCAAAGATGACAATGATAACTAATAAAACCACCATACCTAAACCTAGCCAAAATTGTTTGCGTTTTGATTTTTTATTTTCTTCTAATAACTGCAACTCACGTTCGCGATCTCGTTGATTGTAGCTTGTTTCTGACTTGTAATCATTGTACTTATTGTCATTATAAGATTCGCTATTTTTTTCAGTACGACGATAGGGATTGTATAAGATCGTTCCGAAGGTATCTTGTTGTTGCTGGTCATTCACAGTATGAATATTTAAATCCGTATTAACGTTCCCATATTTGTCTAACGCAATAATTTTTCCATCATCTTCAATTTTTAAAATTTTAGGATAATCATTGAAAGAGTTATTATTAGCCATTTTTTCACCTTCAAATATATTTAGATATTAATTGCTTACTTTTAAATTACCCAACTCTAGTAGTATAAACATTGCTTGTTTTAATAGTCTTTCATATATATTACTTAATTTTTTAAAATATAACATCATCATTTAGACTGAGGTGATGCATTTGGTGATATTTTGTTTTACTTTAACAAAGATATAAATTAAGGAGTGGGACAGAAATCTTTTTAATAAAATTAGATTTCAATCCCACTCCTTTAAATAGTGTGTTTAAGTAATTATGCAATGTAATGGCCACGTTTCAAGTAACAAGTTGGATTACTATTTGTGGTTTGTTAATATCCTGAATCGACTTCTTCACCGTCTTCGTCATATTCAGTAACGTAACCATCCTCATCAATTTTATAAGAACCTGCTAACTCTCCGTCTTTATCTGTGAAGGAGAATCCCCAACCGTCTCCAGTTTTTTCGGGTTCTTTATAAGTATAATTATCTGTATCCAAAGTACTCCCTTCATAAGATTCAACTTTATCAATAACATTATCACGTGTTACTTTTTCATCAGAATTGGAAGTACTATCATCGTCGTCATCAGAATCTGCTTCTTTTTCAATCATTTTATCTTCATAATCGCTTATTGCATCATCGTCAAATGTTAAAGCTACGTCAATTTCATCTTCATCATCATTTGGACTTGAAACATTTTCTACACTAGATTTGAATTGTTTACCCTCAACTTCAGTGGTAGCATAAACTTCGACTTTTTCATCAGGTGCATAAGGGCCGTAAGTGACAGATTCATATTCATCAAAATCTGATTGTTCATTACCATTTATATAAAGTTTAAGTGAATCGGAATCTGCAAAAGATGAATCGATACTAACTGTAAAACGTTTTTGTTTGAATTGCAGATCTGCACTATTACTTTCTGACATATCGATATGAATGACACCATCGAATTTTTTGTTATCAACCTTTTGCGTTGCTTTTAAGTCATATATGCCGATTGGAAAATCATCAAGTGTTTTCGTCTTACCTTGTTTTAACTTAACTTGCGTTGTTTTGTCATTAAGTTTGTAAGATAGTGTCGTGTCTTCTTCTGAAGTAATAGAAACAGGTTCCTCATTAACATTAAAAATGTAATTTTTAAATATACCCCATTTTTTCCCATCTTCGGTGATATTGATTAGAGAAGTATCGCCAACAGTGACAGTTTGTTCGTTTAATTTGTTTTCTTTGATATTTTTTGCACTACTTTGTAGTTCGTCAGCAACACGATCTACGCTATCAGTTTCGTCAATATATTTATAAATAGCCTTAGCTTCATCTTTAGAAATAGCTTCACCATTTGATTTTAAATGGCTAGCTAGACGATCTGTATCTTTGTTTTTTAAATCTTTAGCAATGGTTTCTGCTTGTTTTGTAGGTGATAGTTGCGCGTCTATTATTTTATAAGCCACAAACAAAGCGATAATAATGACTAATATCACTGCAATAATAATAAATAGAGGCCATTTTGATTTATGGTTAGGTGATTGATTAGTTGCTCTTTGTTGAATAGGCGTCCCACATTGGGTACAGACGCGTTGACCAGGTTTAATTTCAGCACCACAATTACTACAATACTTCATTTGAAACATCCTCCTTAATAACCTGTATTAAAAAATGAACTTAAATCACTTAATGTATTAGAAACAGTACTTTCCACTATAATACGTAAAATGATTCCCAAAATGATGATATAGATGAATATAGAATAAATGACAGGCATACGTATAAGTTGGTTGTGACTATATTTCGTAATTAAATATATTGGTGCAATTAAAGTGAATAATATAGCAATAATGATAAGGAATATTGCAAAACTTGGAACATGAATTGCTAAAAATAGTAAACCAAGTAAAAGTGCAATGACAGATAGGGTGTTAACTAAAACGAAATCTGAAAATACTTTATGTAACGTCGAATTAATATTTAATATTTTGATTAGTGCATAAGTGATTCCAAATAGTACTGCAATTGCAATTAATAAGAAAAGTGAAATGTTAAACACAACACTTGCTTTACTTGACATGAAATATGCTACTTCTGCAGGTATCAGTATTGTTAGTAATATGATGGATAAAAGTAATCCCGCTACAATTATACTGAAAAGTGTTTTGTAAGAAAAAAAGTGGGGACTCACAAGTTCTTTATCCGGATGTCTAAAAGCGGTTGAAAAGAATGTTTTAGCTTCATTGAAAATGTCTGAAGAATGCTTTGAAAACTGCTCGGTTTTAGGATTAGACTGTGTTGAATATTGTGTTGATGTTTGTGTTGCGTTAGATTGCGTTGAATCTTGTTCAGATGTGTAGTTCGGTTTGTTTTTAGTTTCGTTCGTTGTATTCGTTTGATGAGATAATTTTGTACCACACTCTCCACAAAATAAATCTGATGCTTCAATAGGATTTCCACATTTTGGACACTGCATAAAGATTCCCCCTTGTAATATGTATATTAAAATATAATATCACATTTATATTTACGATACACTACTGTTTTGAAATTTAACTAAATTAAAATTCAAAAGATTGTAAATGTATATAGAAGTAGTTTTTTATTTAAAAAAGAATAATAATAAGTAGAGGGTGTGTATAATGAAATGTAGAGTAATCCTGTGTAGTTATTACGAAGGAAAAGAACATCATTATTATATAATGTAGTTATAATAAATAAAATGGCAACTAAAGTATATATTAAGGAGTGGAATCCAAATGGTTAAGCGATTATTAAGTAACAATGCTTCAGAACTACTAGCAATGACAGGTGAAGAATTGAAACAGAGTATTAAAGCTAGTGCTGGACGGGTGGTTTTATCTGAAAATATAGTAACAGAAACGCCTGTCGTGCCAGATATTACCAATGCTGAAATAGCGCGTGCGTTTGGTGCCGATTTGATTTTACTAAATGGCTTTGATGCGTTTCATCCAAAAGTGAAAAATATAGAAGAACATGAACAGGTTATAGAAACATTAAAACAATTCGTTGGTAGACCCATTGGCGTGAACTTAGAACCTGTTGATGACGGAACAAATATGTATGATCAACACTTAGAAATTGCAGAAGGACGTCAAGCAAGTCCTGAAACGGTTCAAGTACTTGAAGCATTAGGGGTGAACTTTATATGTATGACAGGAAACCCTGCAACTGGCGTATCTAATAAGAAAATAGTTGAAGCAATACAAAATACAAGAAATCATTTTTCTGGTTTGATTATCGCTGGAAAAATGCATAGTTCAGGTGTAGATGAACCTGTGATTACAAGAGAATATGTAAGGGAATTTCTTGAAGCGGGTGCTGATATTATACTAGTACCTGCAGTGGGTACAGTGCCAGGTTTCGATGAAGCGCAACTTAAAGACATTGTCAAAGAAGTTCATCGTGAAGGGGGACTTGTCATGTCAGCAATTGGTACGAGTCAAGAAAGCGCTGATCCAAGTACTATTAGAGATTTTGCCATTCGAAATAAAATATGTGGTGTGGATATTCAACATATTGGTGATGGTAGTTTCTGTGGTTTAGCACCTGTGGAAAATATATTTGAATTAAGTAAGGCATTGCGTGGAGAAAGACACACGTTGTCAATGATTGCACGTTCTATTAATCGCTAATAAAACTACAATATATAAATTTCAGTTTTCAAATATTAATTGGTTTATTTTAGATTAATTAAATATATCAAAAAGTATTTTTCTTGTGGTTTAGAACGGTTTAGCAATAATAACTCATTTGAAGTAAATACTTATAAATTATTGGACATCAAAAAAGTGAAGATATAGAGGAGAGAATGCAACACATTAACGTTGGATTCTCTTTTTTTATATTTAATCGATATTTTTTATATAAAATGATTATTCAATAAATTATAATTTGAAAAAGTGATCGTTTATGTTAGATGTGCAACTTTTCGGATTATGAGACGAAAGAGATTACACATCTAAAAGTACGAGTAAGCGGTTACAATAAATATGTAAGGAGGTTGCTCATGTGTTAAGCAAGAGACAGCATCATATATTAACATTCTTACTTGAACGTGAAACGTTCATAACCATTCATCATTTAGCTATCCAATTCAATGTTTCAGAAAGGACGATACAGTACGATTTAGAATATATAGAAAGTATGGCACAACGCTTGGATTTAACTATTTCTAGAAATAAAAATGCAGGTATAATGATTAAATCTAAAATGCCCTTGAATGATATTGTTCCAAAATATATGGCGACTTCAATACATTATTCTAAAGAAGAAAGAATACGTTATATCATATTAAAGTTGTTTGAATCTAATACGCCAACATCTTCTAAAACGTTGGCCGATATGGTATCCGTTACACGTAGAACAATCGTTGAAGATCTAAAAAATGTACAAACTTGGTTATCTTCTTATGATTTAAAGTTAGAATATATTAAAAATAAAGGATTTATCATACAAGGTGAGGAAACAAATTACCGCAAAGCATATGCGACACGTGTACATGAATATTTTCAAAATCATACACATCAAATAGGGCACAAGCTATTTTCGAACAAAGCTTTAGAAACGATTCGATTGACGGTAGTGTCGGTATTATTTGAAGCGGATTATCAGTTAGTACAAAGTGCAATTGATGGATTAATTTATCATATTTTAATTGCAATACATCGAACTAAAGAAAAATTTGTTTTTGAAATACCTGAAATGGAATATAACAAATTGGCAGAAACGGACCATTTTCGTGTGGCATTACTCATAAAAGCATCTTTGGAAGAAAAGCTAGATATACAATTCCCTAAAAGTGAAGCAGGTTTTATTACCTTACATTTGTTAGGTGCTAAAACTTCAGAGATGAATCAAAAGCACGAAACAATCGATGACTTAGAAATTCTAACCGAACAATTGATAGAACGTATGAGTGGTGACTTAGGTATAGATTTAATTAACGATACTAAATTATTAAATGGTTTAATTGTTCATCTGAGACCAGCTATTCACCGATTAAAATTTGATATGACGCATAACAATCCTCTAGCAGAAGAAATCTTACAACAATATCATCACATCGTAGAAAGATTACGCAATCATATTTGGGGCGTTGAAGAGAATTATCATATTTGCTTTAACAAAGATGAGCTTGCATACATTACGTTACACTTTGCTTCAGCGATTGAACGTATTTCTGCAATTACTACAAATGCTATAAAAGTAGTGCTACTTTGCGGTTCTGGTATTGGTACTTCACAATTATTGAGAAGTAGAATGCGCCATATTTATCCTGAACTTGAAATTGTAGATGCTTATTCAATCTACGAAATTGATGAAACATTATTAAAACATGAAGGCGTTGACTATATCATATCAACAGTACCATTTGAACATGCGTCGATACCTATTCTTAATGTTTCTCCATTTTTAGATAAAGATGATCGACAACAAATTAACACAATCATCAATAATTCAAGAGAACAATATGTGCATGATATCAAAGGTTTGGGGCCTACTTTGAAAGAAGTCTTACCAGAAAATAGAATTTTAACACAACAACCTTCACTTTATAGAAATGATGCCATTAGGCAAAGTATTGAAACTTTGGTTGATGCTCAAATTGTTGATTGTATTTATGCCGATGAAATTATTGAACAATTAGATGCATTTGGACCTTATATGGTTATAAGTCCACATATTGCTTTAATTCATGCGCAACCAACGCACGTTAAAGGGACAGTGGGTTTTAGTATCACACACTATCAAAATGGTATTTATTTTGGGCATGAACAATATGATCCTGTTTATATCATTGTTACATTAGCAACCGCTCAACCACAAATTCATTTAAATGCCCTGAGACAACTTAGTGAGCTGATTATGGATAACAAAACTAGAAAGATATTACTTTCAGGAAATATTGAAGCAATTATGCACTGTATAAATGAAGTGAGTCAACGATAAGGAGGGAAAAAATGACTTTAGAAATTTTATCATCAGATAAAGTGCAAGTACTTGAACAAGTTGAAAGTTGGCGTGAGGCAATTAATATAGCTGCAAGTCCTTTACAAGAACAAGGTTATTTTCAACAAGCGTATATTGATGACATGATTCATAGTGTAGAAAAATTAGGTCCTTATATAGTGATTGCTCCAGAAATAGCAATTGCACATGCTCGACCGAATAATAATGTGAAAAAGATAGGTTTGAGTTTGTTAAAGCTAAATCAACATATTAACTTTTCAGAAGAGGGGCACTATGCTTCATTGGTTTTTGTATTAAGTGCTATTGACAATGAAGGACACTTAGAAGTATTGAGAAGTTTAGCTACGACATTAGGCAATCAACAGACAGTGAATAATTTATTGAATGCACAAACATCAAGTGAAATTATAAATATATTTAAAGGAGAATGATGACAATGAAAATTTTAGTAGTATGTGGGCACGGATTAGGAAGCAGTTTTATGGTTGAAATGAATGCACAAGAAGCACTGAAAAATTTAAATGCACCATCAGATATAAAAGTTGAACATAGTGATGTTATGAGTGCGAGTCCTGATATGGCAGACTTATTTATTTGTGGGAGAGATTTAGAAGAAAACACAAAAAAATTAGGTGATGTCATTGTATTAGATAATATATTAGATAAAGAAGAATTACAGCAAAAACTAGATGAAAAATTAAAAGATTTAAATATACTTTAATCATTAATAAGGAGGTAAGATTATGAAGCCAATTCTTGATTTTATCGTCGATATTTTAAGTCAACCTGCGATATTAGTTGCCTTAATTGCATTTATTGGATTAATTGTCCAGAAAAAGTCGGCAACTGATATCACATCAGGTACGATAAAGACGATTCTAGGATTTTTAGTTTTAAGTGCGGGTGCTAATGTAGTAACACAATCATTAGAACCATTTGGCAAGATTTTCCAACATGCATTTGGTGTGCAGGGTGTTGTGCCTAATAATGAAGCGATTATATCAATCGCTTTGGAACAATATGGTACGACTGCAGCATTAATCATGGTGTTTGGGATGATTGTGAATATCATTATTGCGCGCATTACTAACTTGAAATATATTTTCTTAACTGGTCATCATACATTTTATATGGCCGCATTTTTAGCAATATTATTGTCAGTTGGTCATGTGACAGGTACATTAACGGTGATTATTGGAGCGGTTATTTTAGGTTTAATTATGGCAATACTACCTGCACTAGCACAGCCTACAATGAAAAAAATAACTGGAAATGACCAAGTTGCTTTGGGTCATTTTGGTACATTGAGTTATTGGGCTGCTGGAGAAATAGGTAAATTATTTAAAAGTAAATCAAAATCGACTGAAGATATCAATTTTCCTAAGGGGTTAAGCTTTTTAAGAGAAAGTACGATTAGTATTTCTTTAACAATGACATTGCTTTACTTTGTAGCATCATTGTTTGCTACACCTACTTTCGTGCACTCAGAAATCAGCGATGGACAAAACTTCATTGTGTTTTCACTTATTCAAGGTGTTACGTTTGCAGCTGGTGTGTTCATTATCTTAACGGGTGTTCGCTTAATTCTTGCAGAAAACGTACCTGCATTTAAAGGTATATCTGAAAAGTTAGTTCCAAATACGAAACCTGCGTTAGACTGTCCGATAGTCTTCCCTTATGCACAAAACGCTGTGTTAATTGGCTTCTTTGTCAGCTTTATTGTAGGTGTGATTGGGATGTTCATCTTATTCTTATTTGGTGGTGTCGTGATACTTCCAGGTGTGGTGGCACACTTCTTCTTAGGTGCTACAGCAGGCGTCTTTGGTAACGCACGCGGAGGTATTAGAGGTGCGATTGCTGGATCTGCATTAAATGGATTATTAATCACGTTCTTACCATTATTATTCTTGCCATTCTTAGGTGAATTAGGCGGTGCTGCTACTACATTCTCAGACACAGATTTCTTAGTAGTGGGTGTCGTGCTTGGTAATGTAGCGAAATATATGGGCATCATTGGTATTGTTGGTTTAATTGTTGTTGTCGGTGTGGTGTCAATTTTACTACAAAAACGTTCGAATCAAAAAGCGATGAAAGAACAGTAATCATAAAAAAACCTAGGCTATGCAAAATCATAGGCCTAGGTTTTTTGTATTGTCTTATTCTTTATAATAAACAAGTTGAGTTGTCGTAGCTAATAATTCTCCATCAGAACTCCAAATTTCGCCAGTTTGGTCATAAAAACCATCATTAAAATTATGTGCTCGCGTATGTCCTAATACGTGATTATTGCTGTGCTGTGCTAATGCTACCGTGTCCGAATGAAAGTACACAGTAAGAGAGACTGTACCTATTGGTACAACTTTTTCACGACGGACATATATTCTTGGAAAAAAAGCATCACACATTGAGGCAAGAGATAAATAATCTAACGGTCTATTTGGTTTGTCTTTCATCCATTGTAATGTAACTGAATCTGCATGATTTGACTTAGTGTAAGCTCTAGGTACACCTTTTATTATTTTAATATCATAATGATTCACCCAGGGTGGAACTTCTGTTAATGATAAACTGTCTACATTTTCTGCATTTGGTACTTCTGGCATGTTTAATTCGGTTGAAGACCATGTATCTCTTTTCTTTGCGGTAACTGCAGTCGCTGTAATGACTATATTATGATGTTGGCGCAGTTCGACATACCAATGTTGTGTAGAGCGATTGGTTCTTACTGGATTTGCATTTATGGTAAATGATCCATCTTTGACAGGTGCTGCGTAATTAACAGTAAATGAAACTGGGTTACCAAGACAATCGGAATGTTCTATAACTGCTCGTAATAATGTTGATGCAATCACACCACCAAAAGGGCCAACCATATTGGCATAATCAGAAGAAGTATGTCCATGATAAACGCCAGTTTCTTGTGGTTTTAAGTTTGTTGCGATATCAAAAGGATGTGCGTACGTATTTAATGTCATTTGTATGCCTCCATATAATTTTTAGCTTACGTTTAAGATTTTATTGAAGCATTTCTTTATAAACTTTATGATTTTGATATGAAGCATAAAGCAGTGGTGCATCTAATTGATGTTCTTCGGCTAAATTCAGCAAATAGCCTTGTAAGTGATCGGCTTCAATATTTAAGCCTTTTTCCATATCACGCTGCATGGATGTTTTGAAATGGTAAGATAGCTTAGAAAGTCCTTTCATATATTTATCGACGATTGTTTTATCAATCGGGACTTGGTGGCTTCTCATAATGGACGAAACTTCTTCATATAATGATTTGATAAAATCAGTGCCACCTTCACTATCACGTATTGGTCCGATTGGCGCATGCATCATTGTAGTTACACTTGATAATACTGTAATCATTAGATATTTTTGCCACATACCACGCTCGATATCTGAAGTTAAAATAAATTCAGATTTTGTATTAGCGAAAGTATCCTCTATCAATTTAGCTCTTTCACTATTTGTGCCATCTAATTCTCCAAAGAAAAGTTTATCAAAATCACTTGTTTGTATGACTTCACCAGTGGCATTTAATGAAGTTTCAATGATGCAATAACCACCCATAATTTTATTTTTACCAAAAACAGCTTGTAATTTTGGAATATGTGCAACGCCGTTTAACAGCGGAATAATCACTGTATGATCCCCAACAAATGGTTTTAAGTCATCGATTGCTTGCTCAAGATGATATGATTTTGAAGATAGTAAAATCACATCAAATGGTTCAGCATGATTTTCTCTAGTAATCAATTGTGGGGTGAAACTATAATCACCATTGTGGCTATGGATGACTAAGCCATTCCTTTCCAAATAAGATTTTCTTTTCGGCCTTACTAAAAAAGTAACATTTTTATGGTTCTCTGCTAAACGACCACCAAAGTAGCCACCAATTCCACCTGCTCCTAAGACTAAAATACGCATCTTAAACACTCCTTAATCTATGTAATGATTCATATTGTTATTTATATACCACTAAAAGTTCAAAGTTACGCATCGGAAATGAATGGAAAAATTAAGGGCATTAAATTTTTGATGATCATTTAATGGATTGTCTGGTTAGTTGCAAAATAAGCGATATTCAACGTAGTTCATTGTTTATTGTTAAACGCTCTGTGGGTATATTTAATAAATGAATCATTGAGTGAAAGTGATGATTGTTATATACCAAATTTTTGAAATATAGAACAATGCACATATCATCAATTTGATATTTATAATGAACATGACTTTTAGATGTTTCATAATTTTTTCAAGGTCACGTGTATCGTCACCTTGAAAGGTATATAAAATGCAGTCAAGAAACATAAAAATAACTATAAATTGTGATTAACAAAGGTGGATTATGATGACAAAAGTATTTGTAACTGGTGCTACAGGGCTTATTGGTACGAAATTGACCAAACGATTATTAGAAGAAGGTTATGAAGTAGCTGGATTAACAACGTCTAAAAAGGGTGAAGAAAAACTAGTTAATGCAGGTATTAAAGCATATATTGGTAATGTTTTAGAATATGAAACGATAGAAAATAGTATTGGTGATTTCAAACCAGACATTATTATGAATGAAATTACTGATTTAAAACAAGTTGATATGTCAGCCAACACAAAAGTTAGAATAGAAGGTACAAAAAATCTTGTTGATGCAGCAATTCTGCATGGTGTTGAACATATCCAATCACAAAGCATTGCCTTCGCATATGAAAGTGGTCATGGGTTAGCAACTGAGGATACACCTTTAGATTACGAGTCTAAAGGTGATCGTAAAATTACAGTAGACGGTGTTGATGGATTAGAAAAAGAAACCGCTCGAATAAAAAATTACGTCATTTTACGTTATGGATTATTATATGGTCCAGGTACTTGGTATGGCAAAGATGGCATGATTTATAAGCAATTTATGAATAATGAAATTTCAATCACAGATGGGGTTCAATCATTTATTCATATAGATGATGCGATTGAAACCGCGATACAGGCCTTAAACTTTGATTCGGGTATTTATAATGTAGCAGATGATGATCCTGTAAAAGGCAATGTTTGGGCTGACTGGTATGCTAACTTATTAAACGTAACACCTAATATTAATATAGAAACTGCAGCACCTTTTGAACGCGGTGTGAGCAATGAAAAGTTTAAAATGCAAGGTGGGAAATTAATATATAAAACATGGAAAGTTGGAATGAATCCAATAAACTAGATTTAGATATTTTTTAGAATGTGGCATAAACTAAACATTGGTATGAGATACTATTAATGTATATTTTTATTGTAAAAGTCTTAACACTGATATGGTTAAGGCTTTTTCTATTTCTTAATTAATTACACAACATTGAATAAAACATAGCGTTAAGGTGTCTATTAGGGAGAGCTAAAAGGTTTCATTAAAATCAAAACAATAATGTTGTTTATTATTTATAAATCTGAATAATAAAACGAAAACGCCAATAAATGCGCATTAGATTCAAAAGATTTAATTATTATGGAAGATACCAATTATTTTGATATGTATGGTAAAGAACTTTAGGTATCACAAGTTGTAGATAAAATTATACAATAAGCCCTATTTCTTTATAGTGATGGACTTCTCAATAAGGAAATAAAGTGACATTTGTCTGTTTTGATGGTGTTGATTTTATTTAACACACTTGTATTAAAATATGTTAGACTGAGAACATGCCAAAAATAATAAATCACGAAAAGAAGAAAGTACAAATTATTCAATACGCTTTCGACTCAATTGTAGAAAATGGGGTTAAGGGATCTACTGTAAGACAAATTGCGAAATTAGCTGAAATGACACCTGGACAGATTAGATATTATTTTCCAAATCATTCAGAGTTATTAAATGCTGTAATGTCTACAGTGGAATTAAAAGTGAGGAGGAGAATTGAAATAATATTTACGTCCGAAAACCTTAATACAATAGACAAAGCAAAAGCAAGTTTATTATCGGTATTACCATTAGATCAAGAGAGATTAGCTGATATGGAAGTATGGATGGCATTTCGATATGACATACATGAATATGGCCAAAGTACACTTGATGATGGGATAGATCAATTATGTAATAGTGTTCTGACATTATTAAAAAACGAACATTTGTTGAAGGATAATTTGAATATTCATCTTAACTCTATGAAATTACACGCATTAATTGACGGTTTGGCGTTGCATAAATTACTTAACCCAAACGGAATTTCAAACGATGATATTCAAACAATTGTAGATGAAGAAATAGTTAGATTAACGCAATGAAGGAGGACAGCCCATGAATTTTATCGTGTGGCTTATAATTTTTTGTGAAATTGCCTTTTGGGTTGTAATATTACTTGGTTTGGTAACAAGATATATCTTAAAACAACAAAAACTAGGTTTTTTCTTCCTAGCACTTACACCTGTTATAGATTTAATATTGCTTATAACAACAGTAGTAGATCTCATGAATGGTGCAACAGCTGAAATGCCGCATGCTATAGCTGCAGTTTATATTTCAGTATCTCTTGTATTTGGGAAGAGTATGATAAATTGGGCTGATGATAGATTTAGATATTATGTAATGAAACAAGGTCCCAAACCTTATAAACTCGATGGTTTAGCATATTCTAAAAAATATTTTAAAAGTTGGTTGAAACATTTACTTTCTTATATTATAGGTACAGGAATTTTACATTTACTTGTTTATTTAATTAATGATAAAAGTCGTACAGAAGCCATGGATGGTGTTATTCATATTTGGACAATTGTCATTATTATAGACTTAATTATTAGTATTTCATATTTTGTGTGGCCGCCTAGAAAAGAAAAAAATCATAATGAATAAGAAAAGAGAAAACGGCATCACAGCAATGTCCTTATAATATATAATATTTATCACCTTAATAGCATGCCAGTTTCTGTAATCGACTGGACAGTATGTTTAATCGTATTGATGATTGTTCATGAGCCTTATTCTTAGTTAGATATTGTAAAAAGAGTAATGAAATGTTATCTTGATAGTACTTTATTAAGCGAGGAGGATTAAAATGACTGCTTCTATGAGACTGAGATAACCCTTTTTGAATACAAAATTAAATTAATTCAAAAAGGCTTGTCCGCAATACACACTCATAGGGTGACGTATGTCATTTTTTATCCTTTGATAGGAATAATAAGCACTTTTAAATACTAAAACTTCAGTAATAAACTTTAGATATTTGAAAGTGTGATGTGAATGAGACGGGAGTAGCCTGTCTCATTTTTTTGCGTACACGTCCTTTAAATATACAAGGAGTGTATAAAAATGGAAAAATACACAATTAAATTTAACCAAATTAAACATAAGCTGACAGATTTTCGATCCCTTAATATTGAAAATCTTTATGCTTATCAATTTGAAAAAATAGCACTTATTGGAGGTAATGGTACTGGCAAAACCACATTACTAAATATGATTGCTCAAAAAACAAAACCAGAATCTGGAACGGTTGAAACGGATGGCGAAATTCAATATTTTGAACAGCTTAACATGGATGTGGAAAATGATTTTAACACATTAGACGGTAGTTTAATGAGTGAACTCCATATCCCTATGCATACAACCGACAGTATGAGTGGTGGTGAAAAAGCAAAATATAAATTGGCTAATGTCATATCAAATTATAGTCCGATATTACTTTTAGATGAACCTACAAATCACTTGGATAAAATTGGTAAAGATTATCTGAATAATATTTTAAAATATTATTATGGTACTTTAATTATAGTAAGTCATGATAGAGCACTTATAGACCAAATTGCTGACACAATTTGGGATATACAAGAAGATGGCACAATAAGAGTGTTTAAAGGTAATTACACACAGTATCAAAATCAATATGAACAAGAACAGTTAGAACACCAACGTCAATATGAACAGTATATAAGTGAAAAACAAAGATTGTCCCAAGCCAGTAAAGCTAAACGAAATCAAGCGCAACAAATGGGACAAGCATCATCAAAACAAAAAAATAAAAGTATAGCACCAGATCGTTTAAGTGCATCAAAACAAAAAGGCACGGTTGAGAAGGCTGCTCAAAAACAAGCTAAGCATATTGAAAAAAGAATGGAACATTTGGAAGAAGTTGAAAAACCACAAAGTTATCATGAATTCAATTTTCCACAAAAAAAAATTTATGATATCTATAATAATTATCCAATCATTGCACAAAATCTAACATTGATTAAAGGAAGTCAAAAACTGCTAACACAAGTACGTTTCCAAATACCATATGGCAAAAATATAGCACTCGTAGGTGCAAATGGTGTAGGTAAGACAACTTTGCTTGAAGCTATTTACCACCAAAAAGAGGGGATCGATTGTTCTCCTAAAGTGCAAATGGCATACTATCGTCAACTTGCTTATGAAGACATGCGTGACGTTTCATTGTTGCAATATTTAATGGATGAAACGGATTCATCAGAATCATTCAGTAGAGCTATTTTAAATAACTTGGGTTTAAATGAAGCACTTGAGCGTTCTTGTATTGTTTTGAGTGGTGGGGAAAGAACAAAATTATCGTTAGCAGTATTATTTTCAACGAAAGCGAATATGTTAATTTTAGATGAACCAACTAATTTTTTAGACATTAAAACTTTAGAAGCATTAGAAGTGTTTATGAATAAATACCCAGGAATTATCTTATTTACCTCACATGATACAAGATTTGTTGAACATGTGGCAGATAAAAAATGGGAGCTAACAGAACAATTTATTTATGATATAACATAAAAACTAAAGTCAAAGAAAAATAATATAGATTTAGTTTCTGGGATTTTATGAAAATTATTTGAGCACCACCTAGAGGTCATGTTTGAGTAATAAGTCAAGTTGAACAAGAAGTTGATTTTGTCTTAACAGCAATGAATATAAAATCAGTAACTCAACTAACTGAAAAATGCATAACAGTAAAGTAAACGTTATTATTACAATAGAAATTACGGTTCTATAAAAATTCATAAGGTTATCATGCGACATGTTAAAAGCGACTTCTTATTATTCAGAAGTCGCTTATTAATTTTAAAGTCTAATATTATGCTAATTGAAAAGATTTAATACTATTCTTAATTATCGAGATTTCAACTTATTATTGATAGTAGTCTAAATTATTAACGCTATGAATCGTTAGGTGCAATACTTTTAAGAATTCTGGAGAAGTTAGCCATTTCACGTTTTAATTTATCAAATTGATGCGATGAATATACTTTGTTATTAATCATATTTAATCATGTTTTATTGACATCACAAGTATTTGAAAAAGTGTTTAATTAAATAATTATTTGACAGTATCAATACATTCAAAACAATACAAATGATTATTTTTATGCACGCCATTTAAAAAACCATTTAAACAAAAAACATCTTTATGGCAATTTTCACATTGACCAATTAATTCTCTCATTTAAAAACCTCCTCAACCATTTTATTTACATGAATATCCATTGTTTCTAAAATTGGAATATTAAAATCATTTTTATCAAAAAGCATTTGTAATTCTGTACATCCTAAAATTAAACCATCAATATTGTCTTCTTTTGTCATTCGACTGATGATTTTTAGAAAGTCTTCTTTAGTTTCTTGATTTACAATACCATTTTCCAATTCATCAACAATTTTTTGGTGTATTAGTTGTTGTTCATTCTCATTAGGTACGACAACATGCTTATTATTTTTGGTGAATTGTTTTTTGAAAAAATCATGTTCCATTGTAAATTTAGTTCCTAAAAGACCTAATGATTGTAAGTTTTCTTCATCTGCGCATTCATATGTTGCATCTACGATACTGATCATTGGTACATTTACCATTTTTTCAATTTCATTAAATGCTATATGTGGCGTGTTTGCAGCTATAATTATAAAATCTGCACCAATATCTTCTAATTTTTTTGCTGCATTTCCTACATAGTTTGCTAATTCTTCAAATTGATTGTTATTAATATATTCAAAAATATTATACATATTAATGCTATTAATAAATAACTCAGGAAGTGTTTTTTTACTGTTTTTTCTGTCTTGGTACTTATGAATGAAAGATTGGTAATAGTCCACTGTTGATTCAGGTCCGAGGCCCCCAATAATGCCTACATTTTTCATCTTAATTCCTCCAATAACCGTCAAAAAATAAATTTAAACGATGTTATATATTAATCAGTTATTAAATTATTACCCGAATAATTTAATTTCAATGTTAATCAATTATTTGAAAATCTATATTTTATTAAGCAGAACGTTTGTTTTTGCTATTATTTAGATAAATAATAAAGGCAAGCTTAAGCAAGCAATTTGTGATCATAAATAATAATTAAAAAGTGGTGTAGATATGGAAGATATAGATTTGGAAGAAAAAGTAAATGATCTTATCTCAAGTAATTTTGTCAATAATGTTGAAGAGAAAAAAAGACAGATGAATCTTGCAATGGAAAGTGTGAGAAACATCATAGAATTATGTGGAGATGATCCTGATAGAGATGGTCTCATCGATACCCCTTATCGTTTTATTAAAGCTTTTTTAGAATATACAGAAGGGTATAATGAAGATCCTAAAACGCATTTAGCAAAAACGTTTGATGTTAAACAAGACGACATGGTTTTGGTCAAGGATATAGAATTCTATTCAATGTGTGAACATCACTTTGCTCCATTTTATGGTGTTGTTCATGTTGGTTATATACCTAATGAAAAGGTAACTGGATTATCAAAAATTGCTAGAGTAGTCGAAGGATATGCGAGAAGATTTCAAGTACAAGAAAGATTAACAACTCAAATTGCACAAGCAATCAATGAGGTGTTAGAACCTAGAGGTGTCATGGTAGTGATTGAAGCTAAACATATGTGTATGTGTAGCCGAGGTATCAAGAAAGAACAATCTTCTACAATCACTTCAGCTGTACATGGGTTATTTCATAAAAATTATAATACAAGAAATGAATTTTTAACTTTAATCAATAAATAATTAGAATAAGGTGTGTAATTATGTGTAGAAGAGTAGCCTTAATTACTGGTAGTGCAAAAGGTTTAGGTAAGAAAACAGCGCTTGATTTAGCTGCTAATGAAATTGATATAGTTATTAATTATCGAAAAAGTAAGGAAGAAGCACAAAAATTAGTTGATGAAATCAAGCATAAATTTGGTGTGAATGTTATAGCAATCCAAGCAGACGTATCCAAAATAAATGATGTAAAAAATATGATTCAAACAATTATGTCTACTATGGGGCGCTTAGATATTTTAATTCATAATGCAGGACCATTTATTAAGGGGAAGAAAACCATTGTCGATACTACTTATGAAGAATGGAATGCTATGGTTGACGGTAATTTAAAAAGTTTTTTCATTTTAGTTAAAGAAGTTATTCCTATTATGAGGAAGAATAAGTGGGGGAGAGTTATAACATTTGGTTTTGATCAAAGCCAAAATATACCAGGTTGGATATATCGAGGCGCATATGCCGCTGCAAAAACAGGTGTCATATCATTAACACAAACTTTATCAAAAGAAGAAGCGCGTTTTGGAATAACATTTAATACAATTTGTCCAGGTGATATTTTAGGTGATGATAAAGAAAAAAATATAGCTGAGCATAAAGGAAATGAATTATCTCATTTTGAGATTCAAAGAAAAGAATATGGTGAAGATATTTCTCGTGTCATTAATTTTCTTTGTGAAGAAAAATCAAGTTATATAACTGGTGCAACAATCTCTGTGACAGGTAATCATGACGTTATCAACAAATATAATTTATAAAGAAGTACTTTAATATGGATGATAATGTTGTAATTGTAGGTGGGTCTATAGTAAGTATATTTGCAGTAAAGAAATTAAATAAAAAGGGTATCAAGGTGGCATTAAAATTGTTCAAAGTGAGGAACGATTGCCATATGATAATCCCCCTTTGACGAAAGTGTGGATGCAAGATAATGAAAATACTTCTATACCTTTATTAGAAAAAGAGAATTTTTTGCTGATAATCATATAGAAATTGTCTTAAATACCAACATTTTCAATCACATATTATGATCAATTAGATAAACCACAGGCTGTGTTTTTCACTAATGATTATAAGAATAAAAAAAGAAGTACAAGATTATCTTATAAAAAATAAAGAATAAAATTAGGAGTAGTCATAATGACTAATAATTCCACAAACTATGGCAGTTTAGCTAAGCAATTAGTAGCTTTAATAGAAGATGAAGTAGAACCTATTACCATTTTTTCTAATATCTCATCTTTACTTTATTCAAATTTACCAAATGTAAATTGGCTAGGCTTTTATTTTATAAAAAATGAAGAATTATTATTAGGTCCTTTTCAAGGACAACCAGCTTGTTCACATTTAAAATTGGAATCTGGTGTATGCGGAGATGCTGTAACACAGCGTAATTTAATAAATGTAGAAGACGTTTACGAATATCCAAATCATATATTTTGTGATTCAAACAGTAAATCAGAAATTGTATTACCTATATTTGTAGATAATATGATAATTGGCGTGTTAGATATAGATGCACCAACGATTCATCGTTTTAATAAAAATGATGAAGCAAATTTACAAAATATAGTAGAGCTTATAGAGCAAAAATTAACAGAAATAGATTTAAGTATCATGACAGACGTATCTATCAATTACATTAAAAAATAAGGAGTGTATAAGATGAGTTTACGAATGAATTATGAAGAAATTGCCTCAGATAATATTGAATTAATGTATGAAATGGAAAAATTATTGAAAAAAAATACAATCGACAACAAATTGCAAGAATTAATAAAAATAAGAGTTTCTCAATTGAATGGTTGTGCATTTTGTTTAAACATGCACACTACAGATGCTAGAAAACGAGGTATAGACGAAAAGAAAATTTATTTATTAAATGCTTGGGAAGATACTAATATATACAGCGACGCTGAAAAATTGGCACTAGAATTAGCTGAACATGTTACGTTAATTTCTAATCATAAAGTTCCGGATGCGCTCTATAATCGCGTTCGTGAAAATTATAACGAAGAGGAATATGCCGATTTAATATTTACAATTGCACAAATTAATACATGGAATAGAATATCTATATCTATGGGAAATGAATACAATATTTAAATCAAAGGAGTACAAAATATGTCTATAAATAATCAAGTTGCGATTGTTACAGGATCCGGTAGAGGTCTAGGTGCTGCTATTGCTATAAATTTAGCAGAAAAGGTGTCAATATTGTATTGAATTACTTAAATGATGAAAAAAGTGTTGAAGGTGTCCAAGAAAAAATTAAAGATTTAGGTTCCAACGCCATTATTGTGCAAGCTGACGTCACAACCATTGATGGCTCGCAGAGAGTAGTTAATGAAGCATTAAAATCATTCGGTACTGTTGATATTTTGGTAAACAATGCTGGTCCATTATTTAGACCAATGTCAATTGAAGACATGACTTGGGAAGACATGTCTAAAAATTTAAATGAAGATATGGGCGCAGCCTTTAATATGACAAAAGCTGTTTTAGGCACTATGAAACAAAATCATTATGGTCGTATTATTTATATAGGATCATTATCTAGTGAAAAACCGTCAAATAATGTAGCTCATCATGGTAGTTCTAGAGCTGCAATAAGTACTTTTTCAAAATATGTAGCACTTGAAATGAGTGAATATGGTATCACTTCGAATGTTGTTGGTCCAGGTATGATAGAAACAGACCGAACTAAATCACAAACTAAGATTATTAAAAGTATTGCCGAAATAACACCCGCTAAAAGAATAGCTAAACCAGAAGATGTTGTTCGTGCAGTTAACTTTTTTGTGAATGACGATGATGGTTTTTACACAGGACATTACTTCCCCGTGAGTGGTGGATTACACTTAAAATAAAAAATGTTTTTAAATTTAACTTTCAAATACTCACAGTATTATTATAGCTTTAACTGTAATGAATTTTTCAATTGTAAAATATATTTTTAACTATAAAAATAAGCATTAAAGAAGGTTTAAAATGAACTTTTACGACAAAAATGGTGATGCTACAGCCTATACCGAAGATAATATCCATATTTATCTTTTTAATGGTAGAGCAGTCGTTTATTTTCAATGTAATAAAGTATATGGTTTTAATGGGAGTCATTTAGGTTGGTTTGAAAATGGATGGATAAGAGATTTAAAGGGTAAATGTGTAATGTTTAGCTCGAAAGCATCTGGTGGCCCAATAAAACCTATAAAAAACAAGGCTCCTAGAAAAAATATAAAAGAAGATATGCCAATTAAAAAGAATAGAAAACAAGTTAAAATTAAAAATATCTATCACTTAGCTTGGTCACACTTAAGTGGCATAGATTTTTTATTACAAGGTGTTTGAAAAATGACTGTTTTAAGCCATCCTTTTAAAACAACTGCTTGCATATGTTATTCATTTTTAGCACAAAATAACTAGGTCATAGTACTGTTATTTTGTGCTATTTTTTAATTTTTAAAGTATCTTTTTAGACCTTTTTTTATCATAATTTTTTTGAAGGGCAATATCATATATCCAACAATCTAAATTAGTTTCTTCTTTAGAAATACCATTAGGCCCAATGCTATCTGTTAATATACAAATACTAGAACCGCAAATACGCTCTAATTTTATAGTCATAACATTTTTTCCAAACACTTGATTTTACAAAAAAATTTTAAATAGTATGCTAAAGATAGGTTTTCATTAATATCTTAAAACGATAATAAAAATGTTAGTAATTTATTTGAATAAGGTGATTTAATATAATTATTTTGTCTTAATCTATCTTAAATTACTATTAAGGAGAGATTATATGTTAACGAATGAAGAAATCAAGATAATTAAAGAAACAGTGCCACTTCTAAAAGACGAAGGACAAAATATTACCTCTATTTTTTATAAAAGGTTATTTGAAGAGCATCCAGAATTAAAAAACGTATTTAACCAAACGAACCAGAAAAAAGGTTTACAATCTTCAGCACTTGCTATGGCTGTCTTAGCTGCAGCTGATAATATTGATGATTTATCTCCAATTGTTCCGGTTATCATGCCAGTGGTCTACAAACATTGTGCATTACAAGTCAACCTGAGCATTATCCGATTGTAGGTGAAAATTTAATTTGGGCGATTCAAGAAGTAACTGGATTGACTGATGATAGTGAAATTATTCAAACATGGATTAAAGCTTATCAAGCAATCGCAGACGCATTTATTGGCTTAGAAAAAGAAGTTTATAGCCAAATGGCTTGGGAAGGATTTAAACCGTTTGAAGTCACTGATATTCAAAAAGAAACAGAAATCATTAAATCATTTACGATTCAATCAGAGGATATTGATTTAAGTCAATTCACACCAGGTCAGTATATTACTGTAAATATTTCAAATAAGAAATTACCTTATCAGGCTAAAAGACATTATTCCATTGTAGATGGAAATCGTGATTATTTAACATTTGGTGTAAGAAAAGATTTTACAGAAGAACATGAAGGTGAAGTTTCAACGATTTTACATGACGAAGTTAAAATTGGAGATACATTAGAGTTATCTGCACCAGTAGGTGGTTTTGGTTTAGTAAATAAAGATAAAAAACAATTATTCTTAGGTTCTGGCGTAGGTGTAACACCACTTGTTTCAATGTATAGAGAAGCTGTTGAAGCTAATTTATCTGCTACATTTATTCAGGTAACTTCAGATAGCGATAATATTGCTTTTGAAGATACAATTAAATCAATTAACGCAAAATCAGAGAAAAGTATATTTCATGCTCATTTACGTGATGAGGATGGTTATATAGAAAAAAAAGATTTAGAGGCATATCTTGATGATGAAACAGAAATTTATATTTGTGGTGGAAGTTCATTCTTAAATTCAATGATGTTAAATCTACAAGCGCTTGAAATTCCAGAAGAACGTATTCATTTTGAAACATTTGTTCCAAGATTAAGTTTTTCTGTATAAAAATATAATATTTTTTGAAAATCATATTTGATAATGATTAGAAAAGATTATAAAAAATGTATGCAAAAAACGTCAATTTCTAATGGGATTGACGTTTTTTTATTATGTTTAGTAATTTTAAAAATCTACTTAGTTTAAGTAGCTGAGTTACTAAATGTTCACTACTTTTAGTGTAAATGTATTCGTTTCACATGGAACAATTTTATTAATATTAGATTAATCATTAATAAATTAGAATTTTCTAAAATTTCATTGACTAAACATGAGTGGAATGCTAGGATTAATACAACTCAAATACATATGATTGACTCTTATTTAGAGAGGCGGAGGGACGTGCCCGATGAAGCCCAGCAACCATCGTTTAACGAAATGGTGCTAATTCACAGAAAGTAACAATGATTACTTTCGAAGATAAGAGAAGGTGCATACTTTCTCTTTATTTTATTAAGAGAAAGTATTTTTTTACATAATGAGTGAATTTTATTTTTAGATAAAGTTAAGGAGAGATGTTATGAAAAAGGTCATTAGTTTAACTGTTTTAGTATGTTTTGCTGTAATACTTGTAGCTTGTGGTTCGTCCAAAGATAAAGAGAATAAGAAGATCACAATTGCTACATCACCAGCACCTCATGGTGAAGTTCTGAAACATGCGAAAGAGGAAATGAAGAAAAAAGGGTATGATTTAGAAATTAAAGTTGTTAATGATTATAAAGTACCCAATAAACTTTTAGATAAAGGTGACGTGGATGCAAACTTCTTTCAACATGTACCTTATTTAAAGGCTGAAAGAGAAGACCATAATTATAATATTGAAGAAGTAGGGAAAGTATTTACGACACCAATGGGTGTATACAGTAAAAAATATAAAGATATCAAAGACATCCCGAATGGTTCTACAATTTATGTTTCTAATAATCCAGCTGAAGAAGGACGTTTCTTATCATTTTTCGTAGATAAAGGGTTAATAAAAATTAAAAAAGGTGTCAAAATTGAAGATGCCAAATTTGAAGATATTGTAGAAAACAAAAAGAATCTCAAGTTTAACAATAAACAAGGGGCAGAATTTTTACCTAAAACTTATAAAAGTAAAGAAGGCGCAGCTGTCATCATGAATTCTAATTACGCGATTGATAATGGTTTAACGCCACACAAAGACGCTATTGCAATAGAAGGTAAATCATCACCATTTGCCAATATTGTTGCAGTTCAAAAAGGTCATAAAGATGATAAAAAGTATCAAACATTACTAAAAGTTTTACAATCTGAAGATATGAAAAAGTTTATTAAAAAAGAATATAATGAAGATGTTATACCGTATGAAAAATAAAAACATTGATTTATTAATATAAATTTTAACAAACAGAGGAGGTATGGTTAGACATGTCTAAGTTAGGAATTGTTGGACTTGGTAGAGTAGGCAGTCAAGTATTGACAGACGTTCAGTATTTGAATTTATTTTCAGAAATTGTATTGATTGATAGCAAAGAAGAAATTGCTAGTGGTGAAGCGCTTGATCATAATCATTCACAAGGACTGTTTAATACCAGTCATGTGAGAATTAAAGCAGGCGCGTACCAAGATTTAGCTGACGCAGATTTTATAGTTATTGCCGCAAGTATACAAACAGATAAAAACGATGGCGACCGAACATTATTGTCACAAGATAACCATGACATTATAAAAAATGTGATGAAGCAAATTGCTGAAGTTACGCAAGAAGCAATTATTATTTTAATTTCTAATCCAGTAGATTCGATGGTATATTTTGCCAATCAAGTCAATTATCCATCGCATAAAATAATTGGGACGGGTACAGCATTAGAAAGTTCAAGATTCAAAACTATTGTCGCTCAGCATTACCAAATTGATCCTAAAAATGTTGAAGCTTTTGTTATTGGTGAACATGGTCAGTATGCAGTGCCTGTATGGAGCAAAGTACGTATTCACGGTATGGAATTATCAGAGTATGAAGCTTTAATTCAAGCGCCAGCGATTGATAAGGCACATATAACGTCTATTATAAATGAAGTTTCAATGGATGTTTTTTATCAAAAAGGGTGGACCAATGCAGCTATTTCCAAGGTGACGACTGCTTTGATACAAGCGATTGCTTTAAATCAGCGTACAATTATGCCATTAACATCAATCAGTCAGGAATATGGGCTAGATGATGGGGCGTATAGTTTACCGACATTAGTTGACCAATATGGCATTGTCCAAAGGTATCCTATAGCATTGGATGAGCAGGAAGAACAACAGCTAATTGAAGCATATCAATATATCAGACAAACAATTAATATAGCACAAAAATAATTTCCTTTAGTATAGAGATAGAAACATAAGTATCTCGTAGCAAATAAAAGATGGCAATTTCTAGATTTTATCTAGAAATTGCCATTTTTTATTTGGTATTCATATTTTTGTTTTATTGGGTTAGTATTATTTTAATATTTAATAACATTCAGACGCTATCCAATTTTCAAACTTATGAGCGTTCAAAACCAATAATTAGTAATTGTGCAAACAAGCTTTAAATATATCAAACACAGATTTTAGGTGTTCATATACAAAACATATTAAATATTGCTTTTTGTGAAACATGATAATTAAATGTAATCGAAATGATTTATACATCATTTTATCAAAGGTATCTTAGTGTGACTTCTTGCTTTAATGTGAGGGTATGGCTACAATGTATTTAAATATTAATATTGAATTTAATAAAAATTCAAACGATTAGAAAGCGCAGTGCAATCATGTTGGTAAGACATGCTAAACTCATTAGGTTATTGCTAAATAACAGTAATCATTATCTAAGCGCAGATGAAATAGCAAGTTATTTAAATGTTTCAAATAGAACAGTGAGAAATGATATTAAATACATTAATAACGAAATTATAAATCATTTGATTACAAGTGTTAAAGGTAAAGGGTATAAACTCAATGGTGACCATTATGATGAGGCTGAATTAGAGACATTGGTACATTCGTTTTTAACGAAAGAAAATGAAAAATTAATGAAACTCGGTTACGAATTATTAATGTATCAAAAACCAAATACAATTGATCAAATAGAATCAGAATATGTGATAACAAAAACGGAAGCTTATGATTATATAAATAGAATAAAAGCTTGGTGTGCGTCTTTTGATATTGATGTTGATGTCATTAAGAAAAAAGGTATTACCATAATAGGTAATGAAATGAATATCAGAAATGCGATATTACATTTAAATCAATTATCTAATAAAGAAAAGACAGTAGAAGCTTTTATACTTAATGAAATACCTCAAGCGCACATTAAATCTATCTGTTATATTATTAAAAACAGATTAGAACAACATCATCTGTTTACTTCTGATATGCGTATTCAACAATTACTTATTCATTTGATTATTATTATAAAAAGGAAAAAAACAAGCGAAGATTCATGGGTGGTAAATAAAGAGGCAGAAGAAATAGCAATGCAATGTATAGAGGATATCAATCATAAATTAGCTTATGGTTTATTTAAAGATACTGCTAAGTTATTTTCTTTTTTTATTAGCTATTATTTTAATAAATATGATTTGGGAATAGAAACACTCTTTGTCGAAAGCTATGTAGCACGCATGATAAAGCACATGGAAAAAATAGTTGGTATCAATTTTACCCAAGACAATATTTTACGCGAAAATATTCAAGCACACTTTAGTAGAGCGTATTTGCGTATTGCTAAAAATGTATATATCAATAATCCATTAACTGATGAGATTAAAAAATATTATCCTTTTGTTTTTAATGCATTGTATGAAACTGTAAAATACCTGGAGAAAGATTCAAATCTAAACCTAGTAGAAGATGAGATTGCCTTTTTAGCATTACATTTTCAATCGTCCATTGACCGTAATAAAAAAGATGAAATTAATATTGTGATAACTTGTTATTATGGTTTAGGAATATCTAATTTGTTGGAAGTTAAAATTGCGAATTTAGATGATCATATAAATATTGTTGATACTTTAAAATTAGAGCGGATGTCTCATTACAACTTTTCAAATATTGATATGCTGATTACTACGCATCCCATTAATACCAAGGATTTACCAGATACATTACACGTGATAGAGGTATCCCCTTTGCTTTCAGATAATGACATAAAACAAATTAAATCATTTATTAATAGTAAAAGAAATCCTGTGCTAAAACAGGATGAAATATCTGCAATTCAATTTGATGTTCAAAAGATGACAGATGACGTCACTGTAACCCATATTTTTGAAAAAGCACAATCGCTTTTAATGAAACAACATGCCATTACGGAAAGTTATATGAAGAGTGCATTGGAACGTGAAAAATATGCTTCAACATATATAGGGAATGGCATTAGTATGCCACATGGTGACCCTGAAAAGGTGTTGCGTTCACAGGTCATTATATTTAAATGCCCTCATGGGTTACTATGGAAACAAAATAAAGTTAAATTAGTATTCTTTTTAGCAATTGCTAATTCTGAAATTTCAGCAATGAAGAAAATAATACATGTGATCGCTGATTTAAATGAGTATGATGTCGATTATCTTATGACTATGGAAACGCAGCATCTAAAACAATACATTATAAATTTAATCAAAGAATAATTGCCACTAGCAACGGCAATTATTCTTTTTATCTATTTTAGAAAGCGTTTACAATTGAATATGAGGAGGATGAAAATATTAGCGATTACATCGTGCCCAAATGGTATAGCGCATACTTATATGGCACAAGAAAAGTTAGAACAAGCAGCTCAAGAAATGGGCGTAGATATAAAAGTAGAAACTCAAGGTGGTGTTGGAGCAGAAAATGTTTTAACATCAAAAGAAATTAGGGAAGCGGATGGCATTATCATTGCAGCAGATAGACAAGTAGATTTGTCACGTTTTGATGGGAAATTAATCATAAATGAAAGCGTTCGTGAAGGTATTCATAAACCGAAAGAATTAATTCAACGTATTATTGATAAAGATGGACATATTCATCATGATCGTAACGGGGATACGAATCAAAAAGATGATGAACAAGAGCAAAAAAGCGGGATGCAAATGGTCTATCAACATTTAATGAATGGTGTATCATTTATGGTACCTTTCATTGTAGTTGGTGGTTTATTGATGGCCATTGCCTTAACTTTAGGTGGTGAAGCTTCATCAAAAGGTTTAGTTATACCAGATGATTCTTTTTGGAAATCTATTGAAAATATTGGTTCTCTAGCATTTAGTTTTATGGTTCCAATATTAGCTGGCTATATCGCAGTTAGCATTGCAGACAAACCTGGTTTAGTACCTGGTATGATCGGTGGTGCAATTGCAGCAGACGGTAGCTTTTATGGCAGTGATGCAGGCGCTGGCTTTTTAGGTGGTATTGTTGCAGGATTTATTGCAGGCTATATTGCAAAATGGATAAAGAATGTTAAGGTACCTAAAGCGATGGCACCTATTATGCCAATTATTATTATTCCAATCATCTCTTCATTGATTGTAGGATTAATTTTTATATTCTTGATTGGCGCACCAATTGCGAGCATTTTCGAAGGTTTAACAACTTGGTTAAAGAGTATGCAAGGGACAAATATTGTTATTTTAGCATTAATTGTTGGTGCAATGATTGCTTTTGATATGGGTGGCCCAGTAAATAAAGTAGCATTTTTATTTGGTTCAGCATTAATCGCAGAAGGTAACTATGCTGTTATGGGGATGGTTGCAGTTGCGGTATGTACACCCCCTATTGGTTTAGGATTGGCTACATTTATTAATAAGCGTAAGTTTAATAAAGGTGAAATTGAAATGGGTAAAGCATCATTTACCATGGGATTGTTCGGTATTACGGAAGGTGCTATACCATTTGCCGCACAAGATCCGTTAAGAATTATACCATCTAATATGATTGGTGCGATGGTAGCTGCTGTAATTGCTGCAATTGGCGGTGTAGGTGACAGAGTTGCGCACGGTGGTCCAATTGTTGCAGTGCTGGGCGGTATTGATCAAATATTGTGGTTCTTTATAGCAGTAATCATTGGTAGTATCGTTACAATGAGTGTTGTTTTAATCTTAAGAAGACAAACACCATCACTTGCAGTTGATACGAACAATATTGAAATTGGCATGGATCAATCAGAAAATAAAGATGAAACAGCAAAAAATAGTGCATCTAAGACGGATAATCAAGCATTAGAAGAACAAAGTGTATTTAGTGAAAAAGTCATTCATATTTCAGAACAAACTTTATCCAGGGATGAAGCGATAGATCAATTAATAGAAAATTTAAATGAACAAGGTTATATTACAGACCAATCACAATTAAAATCTGATGTCTTAAAGAGGGAGATGGAATCAACAACAGCTATTGGAATGAACGTAGCCATCCCTCATGCAAAATCAGATGCGGTTAAAACACCAATTGTTGCAGTTATGAATAATAAGCAAGGCGTGAAATGGGATAGTTTAGATGGAACATTACCTCAATTGATATTTTTAATTACTGTACCAAGTGATAGCAGTGACACACATCTTAAATTATTACAAAGATTATCAAGAACTTTGATGGATGATGAGACCAGACAAAATTTAATAAATGCAACAAATAGTAAACAGATTTATAATATATTAAAAGATATTTAAGTGGAGGTATCATACAATGCCATTATTTTTAAAACCTGTGTTTCAAGAACGTATATGGGGTGGGACAGCTCTAAAAAGATTTAATTATCATATTCCAAGTGCGTATACAGGAGAATGTTGGGCAATTTCGGCGCATCCAAATGGTACAAATATAATAGAAAATGGAAGGCATCAAGGTAAGACATTAGAAGAAGTGTGGAATGAGGATAAAGCACTTTTTGGTGTCACAGGGAATGCTAAATTTCCATTGTTAACTAAAATTTTAGATGCAAATGATAAATTATCAGTACAAGTTCATCCAGATAATACCTATGCCCAAAAATATGAAGGTGAATACGGTAAAACAGAGTGTTGGTATATATTAGACGCACAAGAAGATGCTGAAATTATTTACGGTGTTAACGCTAAAAATCAAACTGAACTAAATGATATGATAGACCAACAACAATTTGATGAGTTATTTCATAAAGTTAAAGTGAAAGCCAGAGATTTTTTTTATGTGCCTGCAGGTACAGTACATGCTATCGGTGAAGGTATTTTAATACTAGAAACACAACAATCTTCTGATACAACATACAGAATTTATGATTATGAGCGTACAGACAACAATGGGAACCAACGTGAGTTACACTTAGAACAAAGTAAAGCAGTGATCAACCTTGCTGCTACTTCACCTAATACAACACCCAAACAAGAAATAGTACAAGAGCAAACATATACGCAATTTGTTTCAAATGATTTCTTCACGGTTGAACGTTGGATGATCGATGGTGTGTTAAATTATGAAAAATCAAGCACGTATTGTCTTGTATCCATTGTTGAAGGTAATGGTAATGTAGAAACGAATGATGAAGTGTATAAACTACAAAAAGGAACACATTTTATATTAACGACAGAAGATCATGACATAGCATTTAATGGTAATATGACAATAATCATAAGTTATGTATAATGTTTAAGAGGTGAGATGAATTGATTTGTGCCAAAGCAAATTAATTTAATCTACACCTCTTTTATCTATAATCGAAGCAATAATATGAGTGATGGAGTGTATGGATATGTTGAAAATATGTGCAGATATAGGTGGTACGAAAACCATTGTAGGGCTTATAGACCAAGATTTATCAGTGATAGATAGTCAAAAATTCGAGACAGATGTCAATCATCCAGAGGTAGAATTTACAAGAATTATTAATATAGCGAATGAATTTAGCAAAAAATATAATGATATAGCACAAAGCACGTTAAACATTGCGATGCCAGGACCTTGTGATTATACAGAAGGATTGTTTTTGAATCCGCCTAATCTACAAAAATATATTGGTTTTAACGCTGGTGATTACATAAAGCAGCATAGTGCATTTCAACCACGTTTCGTAAATGATACTGATGCAGCAATATTAGCGGAATATCAATATTTAAAAACAGATGCAGAAGATGTCATATACTTAACAATTAGCACAGGTATAGGCATGGCATATATAAGAAATGGTCAACTCGTTACAGGCGTCGATGGTAATTTTGGAGAAATTGGTCATACTATTATTAAAAATAATAGCGATTATCAATGTCCAGTGTGCCATCAGTTTGGATGTGTTGAAAATGAACTGTCAGGATTAGCAATCAGTCGTAAAGCGAGCGATATTTTACAAAGAACAGTAAGTACTAGAGAAGCAATCGACATCTATATGAGTAAAGAAAATGAAAATATCAATAATATGATGGATGAAGTAGTGTTACTAACACAACAACTGTGTACGAATTTATTTAATATATTTAATGTATATCATATTATTCTTGGTGGTGGTGTTACACAAAGTGCATTACCGTATAAAGAAAACATTGAAGCATATGCACAAAGGCATCATTTAATCCAAAATAAACCATTTCATATTAAAGTAAGTGATTTGGCATCAAATGTGCTAACTGGTCTTTATTATGTAAATGAACAATAAAAAAGTTTGCTGATTTATAAAAATAGCGAGTACCTGAAGTGATTTAATGGAAGTTTCAGATGCTCGCTATTTTTTGATGACTAAAATGATGAAGTGGATTTATAGTCTGTTGCGTTTAATTAAAATATATTTTCGTATGTTTAATGTTTTAGATAATTGATCAGAAAGCAATAGCCCTAAAGCAATAGAACCAGCAATTAAAATCGCTCGTATAAAGGTATTGGTAGCATCTGTGAAATTTAAAGTAACCAATTGCTGTGTCGCTCTAAAAGCGATACTCCCTGGGACAAGTGGAATGATGCCAGGAATCATAAAAAGTACAACGGGCGCTTTGAAAATACGACTCATGATATGTGCAAGTAAACCTAAAGTTAAGCTGCCAAGCAAACTGGAATATATACTATCCATTTCAAAGGATTGTTCTAAAATGTAGCTGACAAAATAGCCCATTGAACCTGCAAATCCAGCTGGAAAAAATAATTTTTTAGGGGCATCGTATATCACATTAAAAAAGTATGATGCGCTAAAGCTACATAAAAAAGTAAATAAAATTGTCATCATGTGACCTCCTAAAAAATTAAGTAAGCAATCGCAATACCTGAACCAATTGCAAAGGCAATAACGAGTGCTTCTAAAAATTTTGCTGTGAACATTAACATATGCCTACTAAACAAGTCTTGTATCGCAGTCGTTATCAGTACACCAGGTACAATTGGCATAACGGATGCAATCATAGCTGGCCCAAAAGATTTATTGACTTGAAACAATTCTGATCCAAATATAACGATAGCACCTAAAATAAATGAACCTACAAACTCAGGTATAAACATAGTTAGTGATTTACTTTGCATATACTCAACGATTAAAAACCCTATGGCACCAGCAATAATCGTAGTAATTGCATCAGACCAAGTGCCGCCTTGTAAGTATAAAAAACTTAACGAAATAATACCTGCAGCAATTACTTTTTTCCATAATGGAATACTTAAATTGGATCTATCAATATTTTTCAACGCTTCAAAAGCTTCTTCTATAGAAAGCTGATTTCCTGTGAGTTTACGTGAAATGTTGTTTACTTGAAATATTTTAAGTAAATTTGTACTGTTTTTATCAATGCGCAAAATTCGAGTATCATGCTCTTCACTTAATGAAAAATTGATAAATACATTAATGACATACCCCTGACTATTATAATAGCCCATACAAATGGCTATTCGTCTCATTGTATCTTCAACACGAGAAACTTCTGCGCCAGATGATAATAAAATTTTACCAGCAAGCAGTATCACATTCATCGTTACTTTATCTTTGTAGTTATCCAAAAGCGTACCTCCGACTTGATAAATAATTATCATTATTATCCCAATATTAATATGTAATTTCAAAGAGAATTTATTAAATTTACAGAAGTTAAAACAATGTGTATAGCTAAAGTTAGTCTTCGGGTTGTCTGAGGTTACCCTTGCGAGGTGTCTGAAAGATGGATGTTTAGCAAATTGAAGTACAAAGATTTATAGGAGTTAAGTAAGTGAAGTAAGTGAAGTAAGTACATAAAAACATATTGAATTTGTATGCTCATACAAATAGACATTATGCTGTTGAAGAAAACCAACTGTCTCAACTTCTTTAAACATTTAATTGGCAATTAAAGCCCCACTGCTCATGTTATTTGAGTTAATGGGACTTTGCATAAGCTTTAGTTCAAATGAATATTCACTAATCTACCTTATTAACGGAGTCGACATAATCGTTTTAAATGATTTAGATTTCTGTTTTCTGCACTAAAAGCAATGTATTTATTTTTATAATACTTGTAATCCCTGATCAAGATCTGTAATGATATCTTCAATGTTTTCAGTACCAATCGATAATCTTACTAATTCTGGTAAAACTCCAGATGCTTTTTGTTCTTCAGGTGACAGTTGTAAATGAGTCGTACTAGCAGGATGAATAACTAACGATTTTGAATCGCCTACGTTTGCTAAATGTGAGAATAAATTTAAAGATTCAACAAATTTTGCAATATCTTCAACTGAACCATCTACACCAAAAGTTAAAATTGCACCTTGGCCATTAGGTAAATATTTTTCGGCTAGATCATGATATGCATTACTTTCTAAGCCGGGATAATTCACCCAGGAAATTTTAGGATGTTTCTCTAGATATTGGGCAACTTTAAGTGCATTTTCTGAATGACGTTCTAAACGAAGATGTAATGTTTCTAAACCAATTAAAAATTCATGTACATTAAATGGTGACACAGCAGAACCAAGATCGCGTAATAATTGCACGCGTGCTTTTGTAATATAAGCAGCTTCACCTACATCATTTGCGTATGAAACGCCATGATAACTTGGATCTGGTTCGACTAAACCAGGGAACTTTCCATTATTCCAATTAAATTTACCACTATCGACAATGATACCACCGATGGAAGTACCATGTCCGCCTATAAATTTTGTAGCTGAGTGTATTACAATATCAGCACCATATTCAAATGGACGCAATAAATAAGGAGTTGGGAAAGTATTATCAACAATTAAAGGTATCTCATGTTCATGCGCAATATGAGCAACCTTTTCAATATCCAAGACATCTATTTTTGGGTTACCAATCGTTTCGGCATAAACTGCTTTGGTTTTATCTGTTAAGGCTGCTTTGAAATTTTCGGGATCACTTGGATCAACAAAGTGTACTTTAATACCTAGTTTTTTGAAAGTGACATTAAATAAGTTATAGGTACCACCATAAAGGTTTGAAGATGCTACTATCTCATCGCCACTTTCAACAATATTTAACAAAGCTAAGTGAATCGCAGCTTGTCCAGAAGATGTGGCTAAGGCACCCACACCACCTTCAAGCGCAGCAAGGCGTTCTTCAAAAACATTTTGTGTAGGATTCATAATTCTGGTATATATGTTTCCAGGTTCCTCTAAAGAAAAAAGTTTTCTTGCATGTTCAGTATCATCGAATACGTAACTTGAGGTCTGATAAATTGGTACTGCTCGTGATTTTGAGAATTCATCTACTACTTGACCGGCATGGATAGATAAAGTATCTAAATGCCAATTATTTTGAGACATACATTGTCCCTCCTATATATATTTGAATTTTCTGATAATTAACACTATACAAGAGCAATTTTTTATTTTCAAGTATTCTTACTAAAAAAGTAAGAATTAAGTTTACAGTATAGCAATAATGTATTCCTACTAGTGTTAACAAATAACAAAATTAGTGGGGAAGTTTATAAACCAAGTCTTTTTTTCTTGTTTACGATCATTATTTCCTAGGCAATTTCATCCATATATTAGTAATATTGATGATGTGTATATTGATCGTGTGTGTCATTCATACTTTCATGAGTTAAAATTTCAGCGTTTTGTTGTTGAAGTTGACTGTAATCTCCATCCGGTAGTTTGCTTTCTAGAACTTCGACTTTAGGATAAATGAATAGGGGGGGTGAAACCAATTAAACCGTAAATAATGAATGTATACATAAAATTGAACATATCAATGAATAAACCTGCTAATGAAGAGCCAATAACTTGTCCAATAGCTAACATTAAAAAGGGAATGCCGATGCCTAAAGAGGCATTTTTAACAAATATTTTAATTCCCCAAACTAAAAGCACACCAGTTAAGAATATATAACTTAAGCCAAATAATGAAGCTGATATAAATGGTATGATCCAAATTTTTGGCGTGAAAGCAAGGGCAATTGTTGCGAGGGCAAGTGCAATAACACCTAAATTAAATGCATAACGAAGCCCCCGTTTGTCAATAATTGCACCAGATATACCACGAAACCCATATTCATAAAATAATCGTTCAGCAGTTGATAATATATCTTGTCGCTTTTGTGACAATCGTCTCACACTTTCTAAATAGAATGACCGTTCTACTTGGAATTAACAGTTAAATAGCAAAATGTCAAAAAGCTATAAAAATAATATGATTTTACATTTAGTATATCAAAGTGTAATATAACAATAAAGTGAGTATTCACTCACTATTAGTGAGGTGAGGTGTAAAGATGATTGAAGTGAATAATTTAAGTAAATCTTTTGGTGATAAACAAGTATTAAAAGATATAAATGTTGCTTTTGAAAAAGGTGAAATCGTCGGTTTAATTGGCCCATCTGGAACTGGTAAAACAACATTAATTCAATGTATGTTAGGTATGGAGCGTATTGATGTAGGTTGGGTAACGATAGATGACGTTGAAATGCCCAATAGAAAAATTTTAGGTGATATTGGATATATGGCTCAAAGTGATGCACTTTATACTGACTTGACGGGGAGAGAAAACTTAGAATTTTTTGGCAGTATATACATAAAAAAAAGAAAAGACATCAAGAAACGTGTGGAAATATGTAGTAATATGGTGAAACTTCAAGAGGCATTAGATAAAAAGGTATCGACATATTCTGGAGGCATGAAACGCAGGTTGTCATTGGCTATTAGTTTTTTACAAGATCCTAAAATATTAATACTAGATGAACCTACGGTTGGTATTGATCCTAAACTTAGACAAGCGGTATGGAAAGATTTGGATGCGGCAAAATCAGAAGGAAAAAGTATTCTTGTCACAACACATGTGTTAGATGAAGCTACACGCTGTGACAGACTATTACTTATGAACCATGGTGAAATTATTGCAATGGGCTCACCGCAAGATATTAAAACCCAGTATCAAGCTGAATCAATTGAAGAAGTGTTTTTGAAAATGGAGGACTAAATATGAATGCATTTTATATTACTAAACGAATTTTCAAACAAACAATCAGAGACATACGTACGTTGATGTTATTGCTAGTAGCACCGTTGTTAATATTAACGCTACTGTATTATATATTTACAGTTTCAGACAACTCAAATGGGGTGAAGGTAGGTGTTCATGATATTCCTGAATCACTGAAACAAGAATTACAATCACAAGACATCACGATTGAAAATTTTAAAAATCATAACAATATAGATGACAAGATAAAAGAAGATAAATTGACTGGGTTTATACACATGCAAAATCATGAGTTAGAAGTCACTTTTGCTAATGATAATCCAACAGATAAGGGAGTTATGGCTTCTACAAACCAAAAGTGGTTAACCAATCATAATATGAGTCAAATGAAAGAAAATACGAAATCATTAAAAAAAGCATTAGAGCAAGTTCAATCGCAAATACCTGACAATGCTAATACAGGTCAAAGTATGACCGAGAATCGTGAACCGATAAAAATTAATACACATTATTTATATGGGGATAAAGATGCTACATATTTTGATACGATTAATCCAATTTTAATAGGATTTTTCGTCTTCTTCTTCACATTTTTAATTTCTGGCATCGGTTTATTAAAAGAGAGAACCTCAGGAACGCTAGAACGATTATTATCTTCTCCTATTAAGCGAAGCCATATTATTTATGGCTATATTATGGGATATGGTATTTTTAGTGTTATTCAAACGTTTGTAGTAGTTATTTATGCCATATATGTATTAAATATAGCTGTTGAGGGGTCGATTTGGTTAGTTCTAGCTACAACAGTATTAACAGCACTCGTAGCTTTAACGTTTGGCATACTGTTGTCTACTTTTGCATCTTCAGAATTTCAAATGATTCAATTTATACCACTTGTAATCGTACCGCAAGTATTATTTGCAGGTTTAATACCAATATCATCGATGAATATAGGCTTACAATACTTTGCACATTTGATGCCATTATTTTATACCGGACAAGCTATGCAAGATGTAATGATAAAAGGATTTGGTGTGCAGGATATTTATATCAACTTGGGTGTATTATTTGGTATTTTTGTAGTATTACTAATATTGAATATTTTAGGAATGAAGCGTTATAGAAAAGTTTAAATATAGGTGGTATCATACATGAATCGGAATATTAAAGATATCGTGGAAGAAATTGTACCTAAATTAGAGCATTTAACTGAAAAGCAACGTTTAGTGATTGAAAGTGCCCTTATACTTTTTAGTGAAAAAGGTTATAAACAAACAAGTACAAGTGATATTGCTAAGCGGGCAGGTGTTGCTGAAGGTACAGTATATAAACAGTTTAAAAATAAAGAATCATTACTCTATGCAGGTCTGGTGCCAATTATAAAAGATAACATAGCGCCTATTGTAGCAGAGGAGTTCTTAAGTGAATTGAATCGCGCAAGCAACTTGGAATCATTTATAAATACATTTGTAGACAATCGTTCTAAATTTATTTATGAAAATAGAATGCTGTTAAAAGTATTCTTTAATGAAGCGATGACAAGTAAAACATTTCAGTCGGTGTTATTAGAAGTATTTAATAAGCGTTTAGTCTCTCATTTGAAACCAATGATCAATAAGATGATAAGTTGCAATGAAATGCGGCATGTTGAATCGGAGTTTTTTGTACGTAGTTTAATTGCTCAAACGATCAATTTAAATATTGGTTATTTAATTGATTTGAATTATAAACATGACGATGTGTATGAAAACCATTTATTATTTACAAAGGAAAGTCTTTACTACATGTTTACAGCAAAATAGCAAAAAGGGTTAGTTAAAATAATGAAAGTAGAACAGAAATGAAAGTTGGATTTCCGTTCTACTTTTATTTTTTTTCTATTTTCTAGGTATGCCAATAACATGACCTAGTTGTGATGGCGCGTTAAATGGCTTTTGCATATTAAAAGCTGCTTGTATTTTCTCTAGAATAGGCTGTGGGAATGCCATGCTACGACGTGTAACTTTACTAACGCCTATCATGATCACTTCATATGTAGCAATACGCTCATCATTATTGTTGTACATTGTCAGGAATAAATGTACTCTTTTCGCATCATAATCATAAATATGTACTTTAACATAAAAGTCATCTTCTAATACGAGTTCTTTTAAAAAGGAAATATGCGCTTCCAAACTAAAAATAGTAATTTCATGTGTTTGTCGATAAGAAACATATAAGTCGACTGATTCGAAAAATCCAACGACGACATCACTGAAAATTGAATAATATTGTGCATCATGCATATGGTTATTGTTATCTATCCAAGATGGTTGCACGGTGTTTTTATAAATGTATTCCTCTGCCACAAAATCACTCCTAAAGTATAAATTTAATAGTAGCCTATATTATTGTAACAACATTAAACATTTTAAGTTAGTAATTTGATTGAATCTGTACATAATTCAATATTACTTATTGAAAATGTGGAATTGATAAACAAATTCAAGTAAGTTATCATAAAAATGTAAACGCTTGCATTTCGAATGTTTTGAGTTTATATCTTTATTTATAAATTTAAAATAAAAGGTACAGAAATTTTGAATTCAAACAAATTTCAGTATCGTACTAAGGTTTGGATGGTAAGGATAAAAGGGTACAGGATTAGGGTCCTGTGAAAATAGTATGTTAAATTCACAAACATATTTGAAACTTGCGCATCCTTTGCCAATATCAAAGATGCATGCGAGTGAAGTGATATTATAGGCGTTTGCGAATGCTTATAAATGAAATTCAATGTAACTTTAGCGAAGGGGATTTATATGAAAAGGATATTTTTAATAGGTAGTGCATTCATCGGTATTATCGTGGGTGCAGGTTTTGCTTCAGGGCAAGAAATACTACAGTATTTTACTAGCTTTGGAACGGTGGGCATACTCGCGGGTATTGTTTCTACCGTGTTATTTGCTTATGTAGGTATGATGCTAGTATGGTTAGGCAGTATATTTAAAGCTGAAGGGCATAACGACGTGATACATAAATTGACTGGTGGTACAATGTTTGGCAAAGTCATTGCTTGGTTAGTAGACATTGTGCTCATTATTGCATTATTTGGATTTGGTGTTGTTATGCTTGCAGGTGGAGGTTCAAATTTTGAACAACAATTTGGCATACCTGCTGTGTACGGTACTGCACTTATGGTTATATTAGTACTCGTATTTGGTATGTTACGTGTGGATAACGTTGTTAAAGTAATCGGTAATATTACACCTTTATTGATTATCTGTATTGTTATTGTTGCTATATATTGTTTGTTTACGATGTCAGGTTCGTTTAGCGAATTAGATGCATTGGCTAAAAGTCATACATCTGCTGTTCCGCATTGGTTTATCGCAGGTGTAAATTATGTTTCGCTTAATGTAGGATTAGGTGCATCAATGTCAATTGTTATGGGAGGTAATGAGAAAAATAGTAAAGTTGCTGCATGGGGTGGTTTAGCCGGTGGTATTGTCTTAGGGTTAATGATTATGATTAGCCATTTGGCAATTTTTTCTAAGATTGAAACAGTTGGCCACTTACCGTTACCAATGTTAGGACTAGTCAATGATATTTCACCTATTTTAGGCGTGTTTATGTCAATTGTTATTTATTTAATGATTTTTAATACATGTTTAGGTATGTTTTATTCATTAGCTACACGTTTCACTGAAATAGAGACGAAACAATTCAAAATATTTTATACGATATTTACTTTAATCGGTTTTGCAATTAGTTTTGCAGGTTTTACAGATTTAATGACATTTTTCTATCCGGTAATAGGTTATATGGGTATCATTATTATAATCGTATTAATTTATGCACCATTTAAGGTGAGAAGAATAAAAAAACAAGGTAAATCATTACAAGATTTGTAAAACATCATTTAGAAATAACTATATATTTTTTGTAGCGTAAATATTAAGATAAAATGTACGGATAAGAAATAATAACTATTGAAATCCGAAAGGAGCCAATCGCATGGTTTATGTTGCATTAATCGTATTAATTATAGCGATTATATTACTGATTTATTCTATTGCATTACTAATGGGAAAAGATGGATCATTATTTAGCTTATTTACGCATGAAGAAAAATCATTAAAAAAAGGGCAAAAGTTAGCGATTTATATCGCGACAATTTTATTGTTAGTCATTAGTATCGTATGGTTGCTAAATATTATTTAAAGTAAATGGTATGAAAGTTGTTATAACATTATAAGTTTTTTCAGACTGTCGACAAAGTCTCCGACTTTGTTGGCAGTTTTTTTGTGCACGCTTTCCACGGGCACTGCCTTAGCCTGTAGTCTTCGGCTAGTGCGCTTACCGCAGGACTCGGCCTAAATAATTGCCAATATTATACGAAGAACATTATATATAAATTAAATAGTGTTGGTAATGGTCTGAAAGACCACTGCTATTTGAAAAACAACTATATAAATAAAAATAAACAAACCCTACGCATTAATTTGCACAGGGTTTGTCTAAGTTCTTTTTATTGAGTATAAATTGTATGTTTCATGCTCTTTGAGGTTGGAATTACTATTTCATAATATACGACATGATTAAGGTTAATATTTTCTTAAGAAATTGACTTCTCTGTCAAAGATATGCTGTGCAACGTACGTTTGAACAGCATTTAAAATGCGCTCGATAATTTGTGTTTTATTTGATAAGATTCGAATGCTGAAACCATGCGTTGGTAATTGCGTAATACCAAAACGACAATTATATAGTTTATGATAATGCTTGATGTAATCATAAACGTCATCTATAAAAGTTTGATTGACTTCAGGATGTATGAAATAGCATGAACCTAAATGTGTATAGTCTTCCATATATCCTAGGCCATCAACTTTATTTTTAGTTGGATCAAGTAACAAATTATCAAATGTTACGAGTTCATTTTCAACATAAATTTCATTAAGTAGATGCATATACGTATATGTGAAGGCTTTATCTTCTTTTGAATAACCGGGTGTCAGTATATCTGTATAGAATAGTGAACCGCTAGCACTCAAATTAAACGTATTATGTTGGAAAAACTTAGCGTTTTCAAAGGCAATAATAGGATCGCCGACATATTCAATATAAGCATTGTCTTTAATTTTAAAACTTTGATATTGTTCGACATGATCATTTAATGTTTTATAGATTTTTGTCGCACCTTGTGAAGTTAAAGTCACATTTGCATTTTCTTCTGCTGTGAAATCCATTTTGTAACGGTCACCATCTAAATAACCACCACCTACATTTACAATATAAAATGTAGGTATATCTGAGCCGTTTAAGTAGACTGGGCGTATGACTTTTAATGCCTTCTCAAAAAAGATATCACGCGCAACAGATTTTCTACCATTATTAAAAACAGTTAAATCTAATACGCCAGTCCATTTTTGCTGTGCATTTGCCATTAAGCTAAACCTTTAAGAAAGACATCCTGATCTATCCATTCGATAACCTTATCTAAGCCTTCATCTGTTTTAAGATTAGTAAATGCAAATGGTCTTTTGCCTCGGAATGTTTCAGTATCTTCAGCCATACGTTCTAATGAAGCGCCGACATACGGAGCCAAATCAGTCTTGTTAATTACAAAGAAATCAGATTTAATCATGCCTTGTCCGCCTTTGCGAGGGATTTTTTCCCCTTGAGCAACGTCGATAATATATATAGAAAAATCGACTAACTCTGGACTGAAAGTCGCAGCAAGGTTGTCGCCACCAGATTCGATAAAGATTAAATCGATATCTTCATTGCGTTCTTTTAATTCATCGATAGCAGCAAAGTTCATTGAAGCATCTTCACGAATTGCTGTATGTGGGCAGCCACCTGTTTCAACACCGATAATGCGATCTGCAGGTAACACGCCTGAATTAACTAAAATCTTTTCATCTTCTTTTGTATAAATATCGTTGGTGATGACACCTATGCTAAATTCTTTAGATAATTGTTTCACTAATTTTTCAATAAGTTGTGTTTTCCCTGCACCTACAGGGCCACCGACACCTATTTTAACTGTCTCTGTCATTGAAAATGCCCTCCTAAGATATGAATATTCTTACATTTACGTTCTCATGTTCCATCTGGTTGATTTCTAATCCGGGTGCAGTGATACCTAATTGTGACTCCTCTAATGTCATAATATGATTTCTTGTTTCTTTCATAAAGGGAATCATTTCATGGACGATTCTTTGACCAGCAGTTTGTCCTAAAGGAATCGCACGAACTGCGTTTTGTGTTAAACTCGATACATTTTGATATAAATAGTAATCGATAATCATTTCAATATCGACACCTAAATAATGACCAAGCATTGTAAAACAAATCGCCGGATGCAATTTTGCTTTTTTATTTTTGTTTTGCGTTTGATACCACTTTATCCATTCACTATCGTAAAGTTCTGCTGCTAGTTTGACCATGCGATTACCCATTTGTTTTGAACCTTGTCTGGTTTCTTTAGGCAGGTTTTGTACAAAAAGTATGCGATCTAAATACAATATTTTTTCAGTGTTATGATGATTTAGTGCATCGTAGACTAAGCGCATCGTTAAGCCGTCAGCAAATGAAAGTTGTTCATTTAAGAATAATTCAAGCCATTGTTTAAAAGATGCTTCATCATGGACAATATCTCTTTGGATATATGTTTCAAGACCGAATGAGTGACTGAAAGCGCCAGTCGGAAATTGAGAATCACAGAATTGGAATAAGCGTAAATGTGCGTGATCAATCATGTGAATGACCTATATGTCTAAATGCTTGGTTTACTTTTCTATCTTCGTGGCTGTAGGGTATGCCTAAGTCTTTCAATAAATCTTCTACGAGATAGTCATATTGTACAAGCATCTCTGTTTCTGTGAATTGTGCTGGCAAGTGTCGATTGCCCAACTGATGAGCAATGTCACCCATTTCTTGTAATGTACGTGGCTTGATAACTAATAAATCTTCTGAATTGACGTCTACAATAATCATATTTGTATCGTCTTGATATAGAATATCACCATATTGTAAATCGATTGGCTGTTTTAAACGAATGCCAATTTCATTACCATGATCTGTTGTAACACGTTGAATACGTTTCACTAAGTCAGAATTTTCAAGGTAAACTTTTTCAACATGTTTGTTTTTTTCATTTTGCGCAAGATTTGCAATATTACCTTTAATTTCTTCGATGATCATACTTTATCCTCCTAGAATAAGAAATAACGTTGCGTTAGTGGTAACTCAGTAGCTGGTTCACTTGTTATTTTCTCACCATCGACAAATACTTCATAAGTTTGCGGGTCTACATCTAGTTTAGGTGTAGCGCTATTATTTTTCATATCTGCTTTAGTTAAATTACGAATATTTTTAACTGGTCTTAATTTACGTTTTAAGCCTAAACTTCTGCCAATATCATTTTCATAAGCAGTGGATGAAACAAAAGTGATAGCAGTACTTTGCATATTACCACCTAATTGTCCATACATATTACGATACTTGAGTGGTTCAGAAATTGGAATAGAGCCGTTAGCATCGCCGTTGATTGCTGTACTGATCATGCCACCTTTAAGCACTATCTCAGGCTTAACGCCAAAGAACGCTGGGTCCCACATTACAATGTCTGCAAGTTTACCTTCATCAATAGATCCAACATATTCTGAAATACCATGTGTGATTGCAGGATTGATTGTGTACTTCGCAATATAACGTTTGATACGGTTATTATCGTTATATTCACCGTCTCCTTCAAGTGCACCACGTTGTTCTTTCATACGATGAGCCACTTGCCATGTACGTGTGATTACCTCACCAACACGACCCATAGCTTGAGAGTCGGAACTTACCATACTAAATACCCCTAAATCTTGTAATACGTCTTCTGCAGCAATTGTTTCTTTACGAATACGAGAGTCAGCAAAAGCAACATCTTCAGGGATAGAAGCGTTAAGGTGATGTGTGATCATAACCATATCTAAATGTTCATCTATTGTATTGTGTGTGTATGGCAAAGTAGGGTTAGTGGATGATGGCAAAATGTTTGAGTAAGAGGCTGACTTAATTAAGTCGGGTGCGTGCCCGCCACCAGCACCTTCAGTATGGTACATGTGTAATACACGGTCTTTAACTGCTGCCATTGTTTCTTCCATAAATCCAGCTTCGTTTAAAGTATCTGCGTGTAAGGCAACTTGAATATCGTAGTCATCTGCGACTTGTAAAGCGTGATCTAAAGCAGATGGTGTTGCACCCCAGTCTTCATGGACTTTAAGACCAATGACGCCTGCATGAATTTGTTCGACGAGGGCAGTGTGGTTAACAGCTTGTCCTTTCCCAGTAAAACCAATGTTTAATGGAATTTGTTCTGCTGCTTCCAACATGCGATGAATATACCAAGGTCCAGGCGTAACAGTTGTTGCTTTTGAGCCTTCAGAAGCTCCAGTACCACCACCGATTAATGTAGTTGTGCCACTTTCTAATGCAACGAGTGATTGCTCTGGGTTGATAAAGTGGACATGTGTATCAATGGCACCAGCAGTTATAATTTTACCTTCTGCAGCAATGACATCAGTCGTTGCACCAATAACGATATCAACATTATCCATAATGTCTGGGTTACCCGCTTTACCAATTTTCATAATATAGCCATTTTTCACACCAATATCTGCTTTGATTACTTTGTCATAATCAAGGATTAGCGCATTAGTAATAACTAAATCTGCAACTTTTTTGTCGTCTCTTGTTACGTTAGGGTTTTGAGCCATACCGTCTCGGATGGATTTACCGCCACCGAAAGTAGCTTCGTCACCATATGTAGCGAAATCTTTTTCGACTTTAGCGAATAGGTTTGTATCACCGAGTCTTACTGAATCACCAATTGTTGGTCCATAAAGACTCGTGTATTGAGATTGCGTCATTTTGAAACTCATCTTTTATACCCACTTTCTTTATTAGCATTATCTTCTGATAAATTGGACTCATCGATAATTTCTGATTCTTTAGTGTAATCATCTGGTTTAAATACACGTGTGTCGTCTATAGGACCATTTATTTTTCCGTGGAAACCAAAAATATTACGATTTCCTTTATATTCTACTAATTGAATTTCTTTTTCATCACCTGGTTCAAAACGAACTGCAGCACCTGCGGGTATATCTAAACGTTTGCCATAAGCGTGTTCACGATTAAAATCTAATGCAGGATTCACTTCGAAAAAGTGAAAGTGAGAACCAACTTGTATAGGCCGATCGCCTGTGTTTTTTACAGTGATGACTGTGGCATGAAGCCCTTTGTTAACATCGATTTCTGTACGTTTAACAATAATTTCACCTGGTTTCATCATGTATCCTCCTTTAGACTATCGGATGATGGACAGTAATTAATTTTGTACCATCAGGGAATGTTGCTTCAATTTCTAAATCAGTTAACATATCTGCAACACCTTCCATGACATCATCTGCGCTTAATATTTGTTTTCCATAACTCATAAGTTCTGCTACTGATTTCCCATCGCGCGCCCCTTCTAACAATTCAAAACTGATGATAGCGGCTGCTTCAGGATAGTTTAATTTTAATCCTCTTTGTTGACGTCTACGTGCTAAATCGGATGCAATGACTAACATTAACTTATCTTGCTCACGTTGTGTAAAATGCACGTTGTTCACTCCTTTTCCAAAACTGTTAAAACCAATACCAATGTGTATGTGTCTACATTTTAATAATAAAGGGTTGCTAGGCTAACTACAAGAATTACACATTAAGGAAAGGTGTGGAAATAGCGAATTTAGTAAAATTTGAAAGGCTTTTAATTATAGGTTGTATGATATAAGATGAATAACGTAAATTTTATAGAAATCAGGTGACATTGTGAATGCGATTCAAATATTATTAAAAAATATCGCACAGGTTTTATTGTTGAACAATGCATGGACAGGTTTATTTATCTTAATAGGTCTATTTATAGGTAGTTGGAAAGTCGGTTTAATGGCCCTCATCGCTAGTTTAACATCACTATTATTAGCTAAATATACAAATTACTCGGACGAAGAGATTAATAGTGGTTTAGCAGGTTTTAATCCAGTATTGACAGCAATTGCATTAACGTTATTTTTAGTACCTGAATGGTATAGCTTATTGATAGTCATCGTTGCAATAATTATAACGATGCCGTTAGGATCTGCATTTAGAGAGTTTTTCAAACCTTTTGGTGTACCTATGTTAACGATGCCATATGTATTTGTAAGCTGGGTTGTTTTATTAATGTCTTTTCAATTCAAGTTTGTAAATGCAGATGTAAAAATATTGCCTAATACAGTCAAAGAAATTACATATTCCGGACATCATATCGATTTTATTAGTGCCTTTTTATCAGGTTTTAGTGAAGTATTTTTATTAAAAAGTGTTTTAGCAGGTATTTTCATTTTGACTGGGATATTTATTGCTTCAAGAAAAGCAGGACTCTACGCAATGATTGCTAACGTCATTGGCTTTGCAGCTGTTACAGTGCTCGGTGCAAATCATGATCAGATTAATGATGGTTTATTTGGTTATAATGTCATTCTTACAGTTTTAGCGTTAGGAGTGGCATTTAAAACTAGAATTCCGCGATATATGAGTATTGTGCTTGGTGTCTTACTCACGGTAGTTATACACGCAGGAATGATTACATTGCTAACACCATTTGGCTTACCTGTCTTTACCTTACCGTTTATTATTGCTACATGGATTATGTTATTCGCAGGAAATAGTATGCGTGTACAAAAATAAGTAACCTCTGAAGCATGAAGTTTAATTAAATGTACAAACTAAGTATAATAAAAGAGGGTGTGCTTTGTGGATAGATTATTATTCAATAAAAATTGTTGGAAAGAGGTATGTTTATGAAAAAAATCATCACAGTATTAGCTTCTACAGCAGTAATTTTGGCTGGTTGTAGTGGCTCTAGCAGCCAGTCTAAAGGAAAAACTTTAGATATAGAATTACCTTTGAAAACGACATCTATCGCACCATATGAAACAGATGTACCTGTGAAGGTAGGTGCTGCAGAATCATTATTTAAAGCGACAGCAGATGGTAAAGTTCAAAAGTTGCTAGTTAAATCTTACGAACAAACATCACCGACTCAATTAGATTTAACATTAAAAGATAATATTAAATTCCAAAACGGAAAAAAAGTGACAGGTGAAGCAGTTAAAGCCAGCTTGGAGAAAAGCATTCAAAAAAGTGATTTAGTCAAAGGTTCATTGCCAATCAAAGATATCAAAGTGGATGGACAAAAATTGCAAATCACAACTAAAACTGCATATCCTGAACTCATTTCAGAATTAGCTAGTCCATTCTCAGCTATTTATGATACTGAAGCTAAAGGAGATATAAATAAAACCCCTGTAGGCACTGGTCCATATCAAATTAAAGATTATAAGCAATCACAGAAAATTCAATTGGACCGAAATAAAGATTATTGGCAAGGCAAACCAAAACTAGACCACATCAATGTTACATATCAAGAAGACGGCAATGCCCGCACGAGTGATTTAGATTCTGGAAAAGCAGATGTTATTACGGATGTACCTGTTGAAAAAGTTAAATCATTAAAAGAGAGTGATAAGACGAAAATTTCATCTGTCTCTGGTTTCAGAACTGGATTATTATTATACAATCATACAAGTGATAAAATGACAAAGCAGGTTCGTGAAGCATTAGATAAAGTCATTGATCGTAAGCGTATTGCAGATAACGTTTCAAAAGGCTATGCAACACCTGCAACTGGACCATTTAATAAAAAACTGGACTTTATAAAAAATAAAGATGTGCAAAAACAAGATATTGCTCAAGCTAAAAAAATAATGGAAGATGCAGGTTACAGTGAAGCACATCCATTAAAACTGACGATATCTACGTATAATGGACGTCCAGAATTACCTAAAATTGCACAAGTAATTCAGTCAGATGCTAAAAAAGCTAATATTGATATCCAATTACGTAATGTGGATGACATACAGGGTTATTTAAAAGATAAAGATCAGTGGGATGCCTCACTTTACAGTTTTGGTACAATTCCTAGAGGGGATACGGGTTATTTCTTTAACCAAGCTTACAAACCAAAAGGCGCAATTAATGCAGGTGGCTATGATAATCATAAGGTCACAGCATTAATAGATGAGTTAAATAAAACAGTGAACAAAGAAGAACGTAATAACATTACTAATCAAATCATTGATATTACAAGTGATGACATCGCAAACAGTTATATTTCTTATAACGATAATATCGTTGGAATGAATAAGGATGTAGAGAATTTAACTTCAACACCAGAAGGTATTTATCTTATTGACTATAAGGTTGATAAAAAAGAATGATATTAAAACATATACTTTCTAGAATTGGACAAATGATCATTGTATTGTTTGTCCTTTCTACTATCACTTTTATATTAATGAAACTCACGCCTGGAGACCCTGTTGATAAAGTTTTGCACTTAGATGTAGCGAATGTTTCAAGTGAACAAATTGAAGCTACCAAAGAACGATTAGGACTCAATCAATCCCCGGTAGTGCAATATTTTCAATGGTTAGGTCAGATAATACAGTTAAACTTCGGTACAAGTTATCAAACTGGAGAGCCTGTGATTAAAGAATTGATTTTTTACACACCTCCAACGTTAATTATTGCAGTATTAACGATTGTTATCGTATTTCTAGTTGCTATTCCTTTGGGGATATTAGCAGCAAAACGATATCATACATGGATAGATACTTGGATAAGAATATTGACTTCATTTACGGTGAGTGTGCCTTCCTTCTTTTTAGGAACGATATTAATTTATATATTTGCACAACAACTAAATATACTGCCTTCATCAGGTTTAGACTCTATCGCCGGTTATATATTGCCTGTAATCGCATTAAGTATTGGCATGAGTGCATATTATGTAAGGTTAATGCGTTCGACTTTAGTTGAACTATATCAATCTAAAGAAGTAGAAGCGGCTAGACTGAGAGGAATGTCAGAGCACTACATCTTATGGAAAGACTTGTTTAAGCCAGCTATTGTCCCCGTGATTACTGTATTAGGTATGTCTGTTGGTAGTTTGATTGGTGGTACGGTAGTGATTGAAAATTTATTTGGGATACCAGGTCTTGGTCACTTTCTTGTAGATAGTATTAGAGCGAGGGACTATCCAGTAGTACAAGGTGCTGTTATCATGATTGGATTCTTTGTGGTGTTGGCCAATACGATTAGTGATTTGTTACTTTTATGTATTGATCCTAAACGTCGTTTTAACAAAATAAATGATACATTAAAACGTCAGGGCCAGGATGGTGATATTGAATGAGACATAAGAATAAAGGGAATTTTATTTTTTATATGTTTGGTATTTATGTATTGTTACTCATCGTAGCCCAATTTTTTATTTCAACAGATAGTGCATTAGAGGTACATTTGAATCATACACTAGAGCTTCCTAGTAGCACACATTGGCTAGGTACGGATGATTATGGCCGAGATTTACTAGCAAGAGTGATTGTCGGTGCAAGATATACATTGATCATCAGTTTAATCACTTTGTTGATTACCGTAATAATTGGTGTGCCACTGGGACTTTTAGCAGGTTATAAAAAAGGTCTTGTTGATACGATTATTATGCGTGTTATCGACATAGGATTAAGTATTCCAGAATTTGTGTTAATGATTGCTATGGCAAGCTTCTTTAAACCGAGTATATGGAATTTAGTGATAGCAATTACTATTATCAAATGGATGACTTACACACGACTCACACGTTCAATTGTAAGTAGTGAAATAAGTAAACCATATATTCAAATGGCTAAGCTATTTAATGTACCAACACATCGCATTATTTTAAAACATTTTTTCCCACAAGTGATGCCTTCTGTGATTGTTTTAATGACCGTAGATTTTGGGAAAATTATACTTTATATTTCTTCGTTATCATTCTTAGGTTTAGGTGCACAGCCACCTTCTCCAGAGTGGGGAGCAATGTTAAATGCAGGTAGAGATTATATCAGTTCATACCCATTGTTATTAATTGTACCCGCATTTTTAATCACATTAACTATTTTATTATTTAATTTAACTGGTGATGCATTGAGAGATAGACTTTTAAAAAGAAAGCGTGATGCTGATGGCTAATAATAACCTTTTAGAAATTACAAACTTAACCATCACAGATATCAATGGTCAAAGACTCGTAGACCATCTTGATTTAACATTACGAAAAAGTAAAGTGAATGTTTTGGTAGGTGAAAGTGGTTCTGGCAAAAGTTTAACTGCAAAAGCACTCGTACAACAAGTTTCTAGTATGTTGACGACACATTTTGATTCATTAGTTTACAAAGGACAATCAATCACTGGTGTAAGCAATTTACTAGGAAAAGAAATTGGTTTTATATCTCAGGATTATACACATAGTTTTAATGATCACACAAAATTAGGTAAGCAATTGATAGGTATTTATAAAATGCATTATAAGGTAGATAAAACTGCAGCTAATAAATTTGTAAAGCAAGCACTTAAATGGGTAGATTTAGATTCAGAAGCAGTGATGACACGTTATAGATTTAATTTATCAGGTGGTCAGCTTGCAAGGGTGCAAATCGCCAGTGTTTTAATGTTAAATCCAAGCGTTATTATTGCCGATGAACCTACAGCATCATTAGATGCAATCACAGGTTATAATGTGATGAATTTAATCAAGCACTTAGCAGAAGTTCATAAAGTGACCTTATTGATGATTACGCATAATTTATCTCACGTGCTTGATTTTAGTGATTGGATTAGCGTCATTCAACATGGCAAAGTCATAGACTTTAATCATGTTCAAGCATTTAAGGATGGAAATGTAAAACCATACAGTCTTAAATTGTTTGATGCGCGTAGTCAGTTAAGGAAGGATGACATAAATGATTAAGTTGCAACATATAAACTTTGCTTATAAAAATGCTCCTATTTTAAAAAATATTAATTTAACGATAGCTTCAAATGAAAAAGTTGGCATTGTTGGTGAAAGTGGTTCTGGTAAAACGACGTTGGCTCATGTAATGTTAGGATTATTAACCAATTATCAAGGTCAATATTCAACACAAGGACTAAGTATGCTTCCGATATTTCAACATGCATACGATAGTTTTAATCCCAAATTCAAAATACAAACCGCACTAGAAGAACCAATACGATATTATAAAGGTTCACAATCAACAGCAGATATTCGCGCAAGTCTTAAATATTTAATGTCATATATGCATTTAGAAGAATCATTATTACAAAAGTTTCCAGACGAGTTAAGTGGTGGACAGTTACAACGATTTAACACAATACGTACATTAATGCTAGCACCGGATATGTTAATCTGCGATGAAATAACTGCTAGTTTAGATGTGATAGCTGAACAAAGAATGATAAAAGTTTTGAAAGACTACCATGATCAAACAAACAAAGGAATCATTATGATTTCTCATGATATTGCTTTTTTAAATCAATTTGTTGAGCGAATTGTTGTTATGAAAGATGGAGAAATTGTCGATGATTTTCCGATTGCGTATTTATTTTCTGAAGAACGCCACCATTATACCAAAGCGCTACTTTCTATATATTAAGTTGAGTCATCATTCATGCACAATCAACAATTATTTGTGGTTCGTTCAATATAAATGAAGTATAATATATAATTAAGCTCAGTTTAAATTGTAAACATATGAAAAGGGGATATTTAGGAATGAAAAAATTATTATTACCATTACTTGCACTTATTTTGGTATTAGCAGCATGTGGTAATCAATCTGATAATGAGTCATCAAAAAGCAAGAAAGAAACAAAGACGTATGTTCAAGATTCAGGAGATAAAGTAAAAATACCTAAAAAGCCAAAACGTATTGTCGTACTTGGTGCAACTTATGCAGGTGGTTTAAAACAACTTGATGGGAATATAGTAGGTGTAGCTAACATCGTGGATGATAGCAAAGTATTAAAGGATAAATTTAAAGACGTTAAAAAAGTAGACGCAGAGAATGTGGAAAGTGTCGCAAAGTTAAAACCAGATTTAATTATTACTTATAATACTGATAAAAATTTAAAAAAATTAAATAAAATTGCTCCCACAATTGCTTTTGATTATTTGAAACATGATTACAAAGAGCAACATCAAGAGCTAGGAAAAATAATAGGTAAAGAAAAACAAGCAAATGCCTGGATTGATGAATGGGAGAAAAAGACAAAAAATGACGGTGAAACAATAAAAGAGGCTATTGGTGAAGACACAACTGTTTCAATTATCAAAGATTTTGATAAAAAAGTATATGCACTCGGTAAGACATACGGTCATGGTAGTGAAGTATTGTATGATGCATTTGGCTTGAAAATGCCAGAAAATGTTGAAAAAGCTACTGAGAAAAATGATTTAGCTGATATATCTGAAGAAGAAATTCCAGATATGGCAGGTGATTATGTCGTTACACCAGTCGCTAAAGGAACTCAATTATCTTTTGAAAATAAAGATTTATGGAAAAGTACTGAGGCTGTCAAAAATGGACATACAATTAAAGTGGATGAGGGCATTTATTGGTTAAATGATCCTTACTCTTTAGAATATGAACGTAAAGATTTGAAAGAGCAATTATTGAAAAAGCAATAAGCATAAATCGTGTTAATTTAACAAATTAAAACCATTTTAGTCACTATTAACAGTTGAAACACTAATAGAATTGAACTTATTTTATTAGTATTAATTGTTAGTACACTAAAATGGTTTTTTGTATTATGCTCAAGATAAACAATATTATAATTATATGTTGTTGATGTATAAAAAAAGTGGAAATTGGGAGTATCACGTCTTTAGTTCGACATTTTTATCCTTTAAACTAAAAAGTAGATACCGAAACTTATAGAATATTGAATAATATAGTTTATAAAAGCAACGTATTTATATAGGTAGTCATATGAAAAAAGTGCAACACTTGGAAATAATGTTTTTTGTACAACATCATTTCAGAATTAATTAATAAATGACCTAAAGAAACTTTCAAACGTATGATTAGTGGGGAGATATACAATGAAAAAAGAACAAAAAGTGGATAATTGGATTAAAATGACTAAATATATACATTATATTGAAGCGATGATTGAAAGAAAATTGAAAGAACAATATCATCTAAGTATTAAAGAATTTTATGTATTATATGAAATTTATAAGTCAGAGAATAAAAAATACAAAATCAATGATTTGATTAAAGTGGTTGACTTAAGTCAAAGTGCGATGTCTAGACTTATTGTAAGAATGGAAAATACAGAGACGCCACTTGTATATAGACAAGAATGTGTAGAAGACCAACGCGCCATGTACATTTATCTAACTGGTTGTGGAGAAAAAGTAACTCAGACAGCACTAAATACTTACGATCAATTATTAAAACAAGTTAATTTAAAGTGTATCAGCGCTTTGACAAACATGGATGAGAATGGTTAGAGTCTACCGTAATTGAAAGCTAAAATAAATATTTTGAAGCTTTGTGCTATTGAAATAGAAAATGATAATGTCATGTTTTTAAAAGTGATTTATGTTTTACTATAAGTGTGTAATACATTGAAAAATTTGAAAAGGGAGAGGATGGCTAATGGAAATTAATGCTGCATGGCTCAATTTACCAGTACAAGATTTGGAAGCAAGTGAAAAATTTTATGATACGATAGGATTTACAATCAAAAAACATAAAGACATGATGAATAAAATGCGAGGTATTCAAACGAAAGATGGCCAAATCATTATGCTGATAGAAAAAAAGCAATTTGAAAAAGTTTCTAGACTTTCATCTATAGGTAACAATGAAGCATTAGTATCACTTTCAGTTTCAACAAAACCAGAAGTTGATACGTTAGTTTCCTTGGTTGAACAAGCAGGCGGAAAAGTACTAGAAACAGGCACGGAACATGAGGGGTATTACGGGGCCTTATTTAGTGATATAGATGGTCATTTGTTCAATGTCATTGTGATGTAATGACTTATTATATAACCCATCTTTTAATGATTTGTACAGGAATGGAAGGTGTAACATTTGATAAAAGCAATAGCAGTAGATAAAGACGGTACCTTTTTTAAATCGGATAATACCTATGATGAAGCTTATTTCAATAAAATTTTTGAAAGCATGATGGAAAGAGATATAAAATTTATCATTGCAAGTGGTAACCAATATGCACAATTACGTTCATTTTTTTCAGGTAAGGATCATCAGATAACGTATATAGCTGAAAATGGTGCAGTTACGTATCAAAATAACAAATTAGAAGCAGCTGAATATTTTGATCAACAATTGGTATTTGACGTTTTAAATTTGATTATTAATCATTATCATATTGAAGATATTGTGTTAAGCGGAGTTAAAAGTGCTTATGTATTAGAAGATGTGGGTAATGACTTTTTATCATTTTTATATAAATATTATTTTAATATAACGAAAGTTTCTGACTTTAAAACTATTGAGCAAGATGAATTTGTTAAGATTGCGCTTAGAATTAAAGATCCATTACTTTTAGATGAAGTAATGAAAGGTTTGAAAGCACAATATGGTGAAGAAATAAAGCCAGTTACAAGTGGAAATGATAGTTTGGATTTAATATTACCTAAAGTGAATAAAGGTGTAGCGATTAAAACACTTTTAGATAAATGGGATATACAACCACAAGAATTGCTAGCTTTTGGAGATGCAAATAATGATATAGAAATGTTAGCTTTGACTCCAAATAGTTATGCAATGGCTGAATGTAGTCCTGAAGTGGCTGATGTCGCAAATTACAAAGCGCCTTCCAATGATGAATCAGGTGTGTTACAAGTCATCGAGCGATATTTAAAACAAGATAACGATATTACAAACTAAAATAACGACAAAAACTCATTATTCCTTAATAGAATAATGAGTTTTATTAATGATGTTAAATTATTTTATAATAAGTACAGGAATATTTGCGCTATTAGCGATTTTATGAGTAACATTTCCCAGTACATTTTTTATGTCTGGTTTGGCCCGTTTATTACTCATAACGATGATATCATAGCTATTTTCTTCGATTTCACTTAATATTTCTTGTTTAATGTAGCCAGAACGAAACTTCACTTGAATTTTTAAGCCGAGTGATTCTAATTTTTCAACAAAAGGTGATATTTCATTGCCTTTTTCTTCAGCTAATTCTTCAAAATGTTTGCCACCATAGCGAACCGAAGTTTGTAAATCACCTTCAGGTATAACGTTGAAAATAGTGATTTTTGCATTGTCAACGCCGGTAGTTAAATTTTGTAATTCTTTAGGAACGTTATTAAAAGAATTATCAAAATCATATGCTAATAATATATTTTTATACATTGTAGCGCCCCCTTCGGTAATTGTTTACCCTATATAATAAAAAATCATCATAATTTCACAATTAATATTTTATAATAAATAATTCGATAAGAAAAACTAAAATATTTTACGCATCTAATCCTATGATATCATCGATATGTTTGTATCCATTTCTTAGTAAATATTGTGCAAGCTGTTTGTTCATAGTTTTAGTTAATCCAGGCCCTTCAAATACGAGTGAACTATAAATTTGAACCAGCGATGCACCATGACGTAACATTTTGATGACGTCATTCACTTCGAAAATGCCACCAGTACCAATGATTAAAAACTGACCTTGCGTTTCTTTATAGGCATGTGCAATCAGTTTTAAATTCCGCTTAAATAAAGGTTTTCCACTTAACCCGCCAGTTTCTTTTTGATTAACGGAATGTAATTGTTCACGTTTTTGCGTAGTATTCGCTAAAATGATGCCATCAAACGTTTGTGTTATAGGTTTGAGCATTCGAGACAAACTTTCTGTACTAAGGTCAGATGTTAATTTTATAAAAATAGGTACGTTAAGATCATGTTGTGTTTTATAATTTTGTATAGCAGCACATAATTGAGAAAATTCATTTTTATCATGAAAACTTTGTAGGTTTTCCGTGTTAGGAGAACTGATATTAACGGTGAAGAATGTGACGTCATTTTTAAATGTGTCTATGACTTTTATATAATCTTGGTAACGTGCTTCATATGGCGTTGCTTTATTTACCCCAACATTTAAGCCAATAGGCGTATGGTAACTATATTTTCTTAGATTACTCAACGCCTTGTTCATACCTAAATTATTAAATCCCATACGATTGATTAGCGCGTGGTCTTCTATTAATCGATACATGCGTGGTTTAGGATTGCCAGGCTGTGGTTTAGGTGTTACGCCGCCTAATTCTAACGATCCAAATCCTACTTTATCTAGTGCTTTTGGAACTTCACAAGATTTATCAAATCCCGCAGCTAATCCGATTGGATTTTCAAAATGTATACCTTTGATGCTTTGAGATAATATAGGGTTCCTATAATGAAATAATTTTTCGAGTATTGGCAGCAATTTAGTGTACTTTTGAGGGATTTTAAGGGCATTAATCGTCATACCGTGTGCTTTTTCAGGGTCTAATTGAAATAAAATAGGTTTAATTAACTTATACATGTTGTAATCGCTCCATTTGTTTAAATTAGTAGTAGATGAAAATATATGTCTTTAATAGACTAGCATTTTAGTATTCATATGCCTAGTATAAATAAGAAATATTAATATAACTTCAAATTATTAGAGAAGACCCTGATTTTGATTAAATTTTAAATAAAACGGTAATAGTACAATGATGTGATGGAATAATGGAGGGATATTTTTATGAAAAAACAATGGCAATCACAATTACCATTAGATAATATACAGTCTATTGCACCAGTAAGCGGTGGAGACGTTAACGAAGCCTATCGCGTAGAAACATCTCAAAAGCCATATTTTTTATTAGTACAACGTCAGAGAAGTAAAGCCTTTTTTGATGCAGAAGTTGCTGGTCTCAATTTGTTTGAAAAAGCTGGAATTACTGCGCCAATAGTCATTGATAGTGGTGAAATCGATGGAGATGCCTATCTTTTGCTAAGTTTTTTAAATGAAGGAAACCAAGGTAGCCAAGCTGAACTTGGAGAATTGGTAGCTAAAATACATCAACAACAGCAGCCAGATGGCAAGTTTGGTTTTGATTTACCTTATGAAGGCGGTGATGTATCATTCGACAATGATTGGTCTGATAGTTGGACGACCATATTTGTTGAACGTCGTTTAGATCATTTAAAAGATAGATTGGTAGATCAAGGTTTATGGATAGAGGAAGATGTACAAACTTATCATAAAGTGCGGGAAGTAATTGTAACTGCGTTAAGTGACCATACAAGTAAACCCTCATTATTGCACGGTGATTTGTGGGGTGGTAATTATATGTTCTTAGAAAATGGTCAACCTGCATTGTTTGATCCGGCACCACTATATGGTGATAGAGAATTTGATTTAGGTATAACTACTGTGTTTGGTGGCTTTACTCAAACTTTTTATGATTCCTATAATAAGCATTATCCTTTAAGTAAAGGTGCCAATGAACGACTAGAATTTTATCGTTTGTATTTATTAATGGTACATTTACTGAAATTTGGAAGTATGTATGCGGGCAGTGTAGATCGATCCATGGAAAACATATTAAATAATTAAACGTAGAAAAAATGCTTCATTGTTGTTATATAGCTATGTTACACATTGCTTTCATTACAAATATTTCAGCTTAAAATGTGTTAGAAAGCATCAACCCTTTAAAATGAAAAGATAAGTATAAAATATGATAAACAAACTCATTAAAACGTTTCAATTTAATGGTTATATAGAAAACCCGTCAAGTATCATTTACTTGACGGGTTTTTTATTAATCTAAATTTAGTGTGCCCATTTCTTCACGCAATTTATAAACTTTATCAGGTGTAACATCTTCACCTAAAGGATCTACAACTTTTAAAGTAGAAAATGTGTTAACGACTTGGCCGCGAATCATTTGAAGATATTCTTGTCTTAACACGTGTTGCTCTTGTTTTTCTTCTACACTCAAAGTTTGCACTTTTTCTTTGTTTGCTAATTGGTTAATTCTATCTAGTAGTTTCATAAATTTTGTCCTCCTGTAAATGTCGAGGTGGAAAGTGTGGAATAATTTCATTACCGACCTCTGTTAATATTTCTTTATAAGTTCTGTCGTTGGCTATAAACTGCAACATTATATGATTGGTTCCGATACGTTCATACGCTTTTAGGATGTTTAACAAAGTGTTTCTTCCTAGGCGATAACCACCTTTAATCGGCTTTACAAGTTCATTCGGATTAACTGATAAATCAATTACCAAAGGATGCATAAAGGGTTTGAATGTATCGTTTTGATGCCATTGCTGTAATAAAGCTTTTTGTTGTTGGAAAGGTTGAGGATAAAATAACCAACCATCCACATGTGTTTTTAACCAATCAATATGTTGTTTGGCGTATCCTGTTGCGAACATAGGAATATGCTTATGCTTTGGTAATACTTGTAAGCCAGAATCTTCGTACAGTTCAAATAAAGTATTTGACGTTTGTGGTGATGATGATTGCCATAATTCTTTTAAAGATGACACAGCTGATTGAAAATGTTGACTTAGATCGTTTGGATTGATTTTAAAAGTTGGAAATTCAAATTGACGATCTCCAGTAGCAATCCCTAATAACAATCGCTCGTTTGATATTAAATCAAGAGAGGCAGATGCTTTAGCAATATGCACAGGATGACGTAATGTTGCAACAATACTAGATGTTCCGAGAGCGATTTTGGATGTGTTGGCAGCGATGAAAGTTAAAAACACAAACGGATCGTAGTTTGTCGTTACATTACCAAGGTGCGGACTATATAAAGGATTATCTCGCACAAATAAGCTTGTGAATCCAAGTTTTTCAGCATATTGAACTAATGCTATTTGTTGATCAATTGGCAATGCGATATTTTCAGGATCATCAAAGGGTAACATTAATCCTAAGGTTAAATGTTCCTGTTGAAAAGTTCTTTGAAAACCATTGTGTGTTTGAATTGTTGTCACGTCTATCCCTCCTCTTCAATTAAATTAAACAACGACTGTAAACTAAGTAACACTTGTTGTTTAGATAGATTATATGGCATGATTTATTATAATGCAAACAACATGTTTATAAATTCATTGTATAAGCGACAAAGTGAGCAATATGTTGTTTAAATCACATAATTAATGTACTAAGTAATAATTGATTAAAATCTTAAAATTCTGTAAATTTAAAAAGTAATATTTTTTAATAGGAGGTAGGTCTTGTTGAAAAACATATTAGTCGGCATCATTATAGGCACATTATTATTTTTATCAAGCACTATCAATGCTGAGGCACAAGCACAAAATCAAAATGATACTATGAAAAGTTCGCAACAGACTAATGAGAGGAATCAAATAGGTACTGCCACACCAAGAGTCATGCTACCAGGTGAAAATAGACATCAAATTGAAAATACTCAATCTGGTCATTACCAATCCATTGGCTACATAGAAAAAGGAGAAACAATCGCTACTGGTGTGGTTGTTGGTAAAAATACAGTATTGACGAATAAGCATGTAGTAAATAACGGTAATGGAAAGCTATCATTTGCACCTGCTGCTGAAAATGAAAATAGTTTTCCGTATGGTACATTTACAGAAAAAGAAGTGGTAGCCTATCCTGGAGATGCTGACTTAGTACTAGTTCATTTTAATAAAAATGGTGAAGGGCAGTCAGTTGGAGATGTTGTGACACCTGCCACAATTGGTGAAACTAGTACTGTGTCTAGTAATGATCCAATAACAGTTACAGGTTATCCAGGTGACAAACCTTTAGCAACGATGTGGGAAAGTTCGGGTAAAGTCATAAGTAATAATGACAGTATATTAACATATAGTGCCAGCACATTTGGGGGAAACTCAGGCTCGCCTGTCTTTAATGCAAATAATGAATTAATTGGTCTACATTACGGTGGTATAGAAGGAGAAAGCAATAATGCAGTAGCGATTACAGGTGAAGTATTGGAATTTATCAATGATCACAATGTTTAAACATTTATTTTACTTAAATAAATTAAGCCCCTCGTTAAATAAGTTACGATAACTTATTTAACGAGGGGCTATATGAATGATTAAAGCATAACTATTTTCATTGTCCAAACGCATTGTGCGAATTATTTTTGATTTGAAAGTTGGGATGTAATGAAGGGTAATGACTTGTTGATGTATGATTCAGCAGGTAAATTACTCGAATGGAACCAATGTTTAGCGATGCCGTATAATCCCCATGATAGAAAACGTGCACTTGTAGCAAGTGTCTCTCTATCTATATCTTTGTGTTCATCAGACATTAATTTTAAAAAAATATCTTCTAATTCTTCTTTAATTCTTTTCTCGACAATTTCCCCATATGCTTCACTATTTAGACGGCACTCTTCATGAGTATCTTGGATATAACTAGTAATTGTAATAAAACATTGGCACAGTGCTTTTTCATTTAATTCTGTAACCATATTGAGCGATTGATTTAAATTTTTTAAGATTGTTTCAGACAGTGTATATTCCATGATGTCATATTTATCGTAAAAATGAGCATAAAAGGTAGCGCGATTGACAGTGGCACGTTCGGTAATATCTTTAACCGTAATTGATACTAACTTTTTTTCTTTTGCAATTTCACGAAAAGCGTCCATTAATAATTTTTTAGTTCTTATAATACGGGGATCTATATGAGTATGAGTCAATTAATTACACCTCTATATTTGTTATTATCATTAGACAAATTATCTTGCTTTACGAACAAGTTGTCAATTAACATAACTAGCTTTGATTTTATTTCAATCCTATTTTACGATCATTTATTTTACTATTTAAAAAACAATAAATAATGATACCTAATGTGATGATAATAATACCGACAATACTTAACATATTTGGTAACGCTAAGCCTAAAAGTAACATTTCGCCAATTAATGTAAAAACGATTTCCATCGCTTGTGTCGCTTCAACAGCAGCTAACTTAGTTTGGTTATGTTTCACTATATTCGTTGCATAGAAGAATAATGTTGTTGCTATGATACCAGAGAAAATCGCAACTAAAAAAGTTTGCGTGATTTGATTTGAAGAGGGTAGCCCTTGAGTAGCTACTCCAATCAGAAAAATAATCAACCATAATGGTAAGGTGACTAAGGTCATGCCATATATCCGTTCGATCGTATTTAAATCGTTGCCAACAACCACCATCATTTTACGATTGCCTAAAGGGTAACAAAATGCTGCAATCATCAACGGTATGACAGATAATAGGAAAATATGTAATTCTATATTCGAAATGTGCGGAATTTGTACAATGATAACACCTAATATCATAATGCTAGATGTAGCAAGTGAACGCCACGGGATACGTTCTCTCATTTTGATTGTGGATTGTCCTTGTTGTATATATGTGTAGAAAAATGGAGCTGTAAAAAGACCGGAAATAATGGTTAATTGCCATGTCGCAGAAATAAGCCAACCTGGGCTATAATTTGATACAAAAGTTATGGGTACATAAAAAAAGACAAAACCAAGTGAACTCCACAATAACCACCTGAAAAAATTTTGCTTAATATGCAATAAAATAATATGATGACGCCCTTTACGGTTCCAAATAACCATCATTAACAAAAAAGGGAACATAAAAATAAAGCGTAGTGACGCACTAAAAAGCCAACTGCCACCTTTGCTAGACATTGCATGATTTAGTATGAATGTAATAGAAAAAAAGAAAGCAGCTAATATACCAATTAAAATTGCTCGCATTAAAGACCACCTCAAGTTGTGTAATGATACTAACTTACCAGTTTTTTTAAATGCAGCAAACATAATTCATACAAAAAATGTGATATTTCTATAAAATTATGTGAATTTTCGGAAAATAAAAAGCGAAACCACTAGAAAAGTAGTATGATAGGTTTAACAGTAGTAAAAAAAGAAAGCTTAATAAATGAAACAATGCCGTTGTAATTAGAGTAGTGATGCTAAATGATAAAATATTTATTACAAAATAATACTTAGATAAAATTGATTTTATTCATATTTAATATACATAAGACGATTGGAGTGTGTTAAATGACTAAAAAGATAATCATGGATTGTGATCCAGGTCATGATGATGCGATAGCTTTAATTCTAGCAGGTGCGAAATATAGTACACTTGATATATTGGCCGTGACCACTGTAGCAGGAAACCAAGCAGTTGAAAAAAACACCAAAAATGCACTTAATGTATTAGAAGTTATGGGAAGACGAGATATTGAAGTATCTGTAGGTGCTTCGCGTCCACTCATAAAACCTGCTTCCTTCGCTTCGGAAATTCACGGCGATTCGGGATTAGATGGACCTAAATTACCTGAAGTGCCATCGTTGAAACCAACTCAATATCACGCTGCAGATGTAATTATTAAGACATTAAAACAAAGCGCTGATCCTGTAACAATTGTTGCAACAGGTCCACTTACAAATGTTGCGACTGCATTAATCAAAGACCCTAGTATTGCTCAATCAATTGATTCTATTACAATTATGGGAGGTGGCACTTTCGGAAATTGGACGCCTACCGCTGAATTTAATATTTGGGTGGATGCAGAAGCTGCTAAACGAGTATTTGAAAGTGGTATTAACATAAATGTTTTTGGGTTAGATGTGACTCATCAGGTCTTAGCAACAGATGAAGTAATTCAAAGATTTAGTAGCATTGATAATAAAATATCTAAATTTGTTGTTGAACTACTAGAATTTTTCAAATCTACTTATAAAACACATTTTAATATGGATGGGGGTCCTATTCATGATGCGTGTACAATTTTATACTTATTGCAACCTGACTTATTTACTATGCAGCAGACACACATCGACATAGAACATCAAAGTTCGCTCACATACGGTACAATGTCAGTCGACTTAAATAATGTCACAAACAAAGAAAAAAATGCATATTTTGCTACGGCTGTAGATGTTGAACGTGTTTGGACTTTGATGGAACATATGTTAAAAAGTTATAACGTGTAAGCTGAATTATGGATAGCCATTATTCTCTAAATTTTGAAAATATTGATTTGTAACATTTGTAAGAGCTTAGGGATAAGTTTTTTTGAATTCTGTTAATACGATAAAGAAAAGTATGGGATATAAGTATTTGTCACTAAAAATAAACGTCAATTTCTAGCGCAGCAATATAGAAATTGACGTTTTCTTTATGTTAATGATATAAAATTTTCGTGTTTGACTTGAGTAAATCTATATTGCAAAAGTTGTTTTAATATTTTCATTACAGTTATTTAATACGAAAGTATGAGATGATTTTAAGTTGAATAATTAGCAAAATACAGATAAAAGCATTTATTATGATATTAATATCATAATTTAAAAGGTGAATCGGATAGTGAAAAATACATTTAAAACGATATTATTATTAGTTATTGTATTAGTGCCGTTAATACTATTATTAACAAATATAGATACTGTACAACGATATGTAAGAGAAAATTTAGTACAACAAAATGATGGAAATAAAGATAGTGGAAAGACAGATAGAAGCATTTTTAATATAAGTAGAGAGACTGAATCTTTTGGTGATTATAAATATAATGACTTCGACGGTAAACACTATGGCATTGATTATGGCATAGCTAAAAACACGCCAGTAACTGCAGCGACAGATGGTAAAGTAACCAGAACTTTTGAAAATGATTTAGGTGGCAAAGTAGTGCAGATTATGGAAGAAGATGGTGTACATCATCAATGGTATATGCATTTAAATGAATTTAAAGTGGAACCTGGTGAAAAAGTTAAAGCTGGAAAAATCATTGCACTTTCTGGTAATACTGGTTCTCAAACTTCAGGGCCGCATCTACATTTTCAAAGAATGGAAGGTGGTGTTGGAAATGAGTATGCGGAAAACCCTAGAAAATTTATAGAATCGTTACCTAATGGTGAAGAGAGTCTGTATAAGAAATAATTGTTGAGAAAATGTATTATACCATCCACGCTTTATCCTAATAATGCGATGTTACCGTAGTGATAGCGTAACGTAATATAGAATGATTTTAGTTATAATTAAAATATTAAGCTCAACGTATTACGAAGATGATTCGTCTAAAAGTGAGTCAATAGAGTCGTAATTTAATAAATTTTGATGAATTGCTTCCCATAAATAAAACGCCCCATATGAAGCATATGGATGCCATCGTTTTGCACATAGAGAGAGTTGTTTTTTTCTTTCAGCGTTTGAAGTTTGATAAAGCCATTGAGCAGCTCTCTGTAACCCCACATCAAAAATAGGCAGTATATTGTCACGCTTTAATGTAAATATTAAAAATATTTCTGATGTCCAACGACCAATACCTTTGACCTGTGTTAAAACTTGTTTTACAGTTTCATCATCTAATTCATGTAAATTAGTAAAATCGAGTTTATTTTGTTCTATATGCACTAGCAAATTTTGAATGTAGTTTATTTTAGTTTTAGAAAGACCTATGTGTTTCATTTGTACTTCAGATAAATTTAACACTGATGCAACAGTCCATTGATTGTGGATTGCTTCCGAAAATCTTTGGAAAATTGCTGAAGCGGCAGTATTTGTAATTTGCTGTCCAATGATAGAACGAATTAACGATTTTAGCGGATTAGGGCGCAGTGTTATTTCTACATTGCCAATTTGTCTTATAAGTTTTGCAAGGGTCTCGTCTTGGAGCATGAGTGTCTGGACAGGTGAATCATTTATGTCGATATGCCATTGAGCCATCATATTCACACCTTATTGTAATAATTGTTGTAGCACAACCGCTTGATTATGTTTTTCATCTTTTGCACCATAAAGCAAAATGACATCTTGTTTACTGTTAGCAACAATATCTTGTAATTCATTAAAAGCTTCTTTTTGATCGTTATTTTCACGCAATTCTTTCTCGTATTTTTCTTTAAATGCAGCGTAAAGTTGAGGATCGTGATTAAACCATTTTCTTAATTCGGATGTTGGTGCAATGTTTTTTAGCCAATGATCTAAATTAGCTTGATCTTTTGAGATTCCTCGTGGCCAAACGCGGTCTACAAGTATGCGTACGCCTTCTTTAAGTGGTTTTTCATAAATACGTTGTATTTGAATAGTCATAAAAAGCTCCTTTACTCTTAATAATTCAATTATTTTTCTATAGCCTAAAACGTAATATTAAAAACATTGGAACTCATATATTTTAACTGAAAGGGTATAGATAAATATAATGTTGAAAAGGAGATTTTAATATGACAAATTTTGATCAAGTTCAACCACCTGAACAATTTAAATATCGCAGTAATGCAGTACTTATTAAAAATTATTATGAATTTACTTGTGATAATCGAATATATTTTAGTCAAACAGCGCACAAAGATTTAGCCAATCAACACTATAAGTTCAATATTGAAATTTTATCTAAAATAAACGATACTGGATTGGCATTAGATTTTAATGAAGTCGATAAAATATATAATAAACAAATCGCAACTTATTTGGATGGTCAACTCGTTAATGAAACATTACCATCTATGAATACAACAGCCGAAAATATTGCCTTTTGGATATGGGAGCAATTTGAGCAACACTTGCCAGAAGAAAACACACTTCAAAAACTAGAATTTTTTGAGAATGCAACGCAAGGTCTCGTATTGACGCGTGAATTAATGGAAGCAAAATAAAATGTTTTTAACAATATGATTTAGCAAACACGACGTGTGTATTGGAACATAACAATTACTTTCGACATTAGCGCTAAATATTATTTTAAAAAGCAATGACATTCTACGGATAGACAAGTTCATTAAAAAGCAATGGACGTCTATCCGTTTTTTTTGTGCAATTTTTGTGTTTAGTGAACATAAGGAATGAATTGGAAATTGTAATGATATGATTAACTGTATTTTTATATAGAATGTACAAAAATAAATATTCTGAAAATTGCGATAATATGGTATATTTTATTTATCACAACATAGGAGGCACACAATGATCAAAGTAAGTCCGAAACAATTTATTAATAATGTATTATCTGGCGTAGCAATTGCAATTGTTGCTGGGCTCATACCTAATGCTATTTTAGGTGAGGTATTTAAACTTTTAGCGCCGAAATATGCCGTTTTTGAATCTTTACTACAGGTTGTTTTAGGTATTCAATTTACAGTTCCGCTATTGGTAGGAGCTTTGATTGCAATGCGCTTTAGTTTAACGCCTTTAGCGACAGCTGTAGTTGCTAGTTCGGCTTTTGTCGGAAGTGGTGTTGCACAATTTAAAGATGGCGTGTGGGTACTTGTCGGCGTGGGAGATTTGATTAATACAATGATAACAGCAGCAGTTGCGGTATTTTTAATATTGGTAATCGGTGAACGCTTTGGTAGTCTGACATTGATTATTTTACCGACAATCGTTGGTGTTATTTCAGGTTTGATTGGTTTGACGTTATTGCCATACATACAATTAATTACGACTGGTATTGGTAACTTAGTTAATACATTTACAGAATTACAACCCATAATTATGTCAATGCTTATTGCACTTGTCTTTAGTTTTATAATTATTTCACCAATTTCTACCGTGGCGACAGCACTAGCCATTGGTATTAGTGGTTTAGCAGCAGGTTCAGCCTCATTAGGCATTGTAGCATGTGAAGGTGTTCTCGTCGCAGGTACGATGAAAATAAACAGATCAGGCGTACCTATTACAATATTTTTGGGTGGTGTTAAAATGATGATTCCCAATATGGTTCGACACCCTATTATTTTATTACCCATCTTCACCAATGCGATTATCACTGGATTTTTTGGCGCGTTGTTAGGTATTGCTGGTACCAAAGAATCTGCTGGTTTTGGTATTATTGGGTTGGTAGGTCCCATCAGCGCATTTAAACATATGGAAGACCCATTACTACTTAATCTATTATATGTATTTATCGCATTTTTTGTCGTTCCGTTTATGATAGGTTTCTTAATTCATATATTCTATATGAAAGTTTTGAAATTATATGATAAAGAAGTATTTAAGTTCCTAGCATAAAATAAGTGAAGATATAGATTTGCTTATTGTAATATATTAAAAATGCGCATTATCAATATATAAGTAAAAAGATTAAAAAGGCCTCAAATCAAAGGCCTTTTTAATTTTGCACAAAATAATTTGCAAGTATGATCCCAATATATAAAAAATGTATCGAAATATATTGTTACAGTTATGTAACAATAAGGTTGTTTGTAATTTTTCAGACTATATAAAAAATGAAGCAAATCAAGAGATAGCATTCTTTTATATCAATAATTATAAATAATAAAAGCAAAATTGATTATTTGAGAATGTTGTATAAAGCAATTACAAAAGATTGCAATGTTACAAATAAGAACAATTTTTGTAAAGTTTTGTTATGTAAGTGTAATATGATTGATAAAAATATATGGTATATTAACTATGGTCAAAAAACAAAACATAAAATTTAAAGAATTTTAGCAAATACGACAAAAAAATTATCGAAAATATATTTTATTAAAAATTAAATTTGGAGGATTTATTTTATTATGAAAAAATCAATTTTAGCTTCATCATTAGCAGTAGCATTAGGCGTAACAGGATATGCAGCAGCATCTGACAACAATCAAGCTCACGCTTCAGAACAAAACATCGACAAAGCACATTTAGCAGAATTAGCATTAAATGGTTCAGCTGAATTAGATCAAAAACCATTACACGCTGGTGCATATAACTACAATTTTGTACTAGGTGGTAACGAGTTTACTTTTACATCTGACGGTAACACATGGTCATGGGAATACCATGCAGTTGGTGCGCAAGCTTCAACACCTAATACTACACAAGATGTAAGTTCAGAAGTAAGTGTCAACACAAATGAAAAATCAGCAAGTGAAGTACGTTCACAACAATCATATACTGCTCCAGCAGCAGTAGAAGCACCAAAAGCTTCAGCAACTACAAATGTTAAAACAGCACAAACAAGTGCAGCTACGCAAACATATAAAACAGCTCAAGCATCTGCGGCTTCAACTGGTGGATCAGTTAAAGCACAATTCTTAGCTGCTGGTGGATCAGAAGCTATGTGGAATTCAATTGTAATGCCTGAATCAAGTGGTAATCCAAATGCGGTTAACCCAGCAGGATATAGAGGCTTAGGTCAAACTAAGGAATCATGGGGTACTGGTTCAGTAGCTGATCAAACTAAAGGTATGTTAAACTACGCTAAACAACGTTACGGTTCTGAAGCAGCAGCGTTAGAATTCCGTAAAAACCACGGTTGGTGGTAAAATCTATAGCACTGAACGTGTTGTGTTTGGTGATATAGATAAGAGTGACTCGCTTGAGTCACTCTTTTTTTTATATTGACATGTTAGAATATTCTGATAAAATTAATATTAATTTAATTATAAAGTGACTTATCCAGAGAAGTGGAGGGACTTGACCCGTTGAAACTTCAGCAACAGACTTATCTATTATCATAAGTACTGTGCTACATTCAACAAGTGGAATACTTGATAGATAAGTGTCATGTGAGAGCTATATGTCACTTATGAGGCATATAGTTTTTTATTTTAAGGAGGACTTTTAATGGTAATATCAGATCGGTTATCACAAATTCCGGATAGTTACTTTGGTAAAACGATGGGACGTAAAATAGAGCCCGGGCCATTACCGTTGATTAATATGGCCGTAGGTATACCTGATGGCGCAACGCCTAAAGGTATCCTTGATTGCTACGCAGAAGCCATTTATAAACCTGAAAATCAAAAATATGTCGCTTTTCATGGGAAAGAAACATTCAAACAAGCAATCGTCGATTTTTATAAAAGACAATATGATGTTGAATTAGATAAGGATGAAGAAGTCTGTATTCTATATGGTACGAAAAACGGCTTAGTCGCTTTGCCTACATGTATCGTTAATCCGGGTGAAAATGTGCTGCTTCCCGATCCAGGTTATACAGATTATTTAGCAGGTGTATTGTTGGCAGATGCTAAACCACAACCACTTGTGTTAAAGCCACCTTATTATTTACCACAATGGCATATGATAGATAAAGACGTCTTATTGAATACACGCTTAGTTTATCTAACTTATCCAAATAACCCTACAGGTTCAGTTGCTACAAAAGATGTATTTGATAAAGCAATTGCACAATTTCAAGGCACAAAAACTAAAATTGTTCATGATTTTGCCTACAGTGCATTTGGCTTTGATTATAAAAATCCAAGTATTTTACAATCAAAGGGTGCTAAAGACTTAGCAATAGAAGTGTTTTCTTTATCAAAAGGATATAATATGTCAGGTTTTAGAGTTGGTTTTGCTGTAGGGAATAAAGATATGATACAAGCATTGAAAAAATATCAAACACATACGCATGCTGGTATGTTTGGTGCACTGCAAGATGCGGCTACATTTGCTTTAAATTATTATGATGATTTCCTTGTGAGCCAAAATGAAATATTTAAAGTCCGAAGAGATAAGTTTACAGCTAAATTGAATGAAGCAGGTATCCCTTTTGAACCGATGAATGGTGGCATATTTTTATGGTTAAAAACACCTAAACATTATGATGGTGAAACGTTTGAAACATATTTATTAAAAGAAAAGTCCATTTTAGTTGCGCCAGGTATTCCATTTGGTGAACATGGGCAGAACTATGTACGTATTTCATTAGCAGTGGATGATGATAGCTTAATGGAAGCGGCAGAACGCATTCAATCATTAAAACATTTATATGAAGCAGAATAGGAGTGAAATGATCAATGAAAAGCATTAAACTTTTTGGTGTCAGAGAAGAAGATATCCCTTTTATTAATGAATGGTCAGAAAAACATCAGGTGAAAGTAGATTTAGATAGTGACATATTATCTTTGGAAACAGTAGATCGTGTTAAAGGTTTTGATGGGGTATCGTTGTCACAACAAATTGAATTAGATGAAGTAGTGTATCAGAAATTACATGATTATGGTATTAAGCAAATTGCTCAGAGAAGTGCTGGCTTTGATAGTTATAATCTTGAGTTAGCTAAGCAATATGAACTAGTTATAACCAATGTACCTTCTTATTCTCCGCATTCTATCGCTGAATATACTGTGTCTCAAGCATTAAATTTAATTAGAAATTTTAATGATATACAAAATAAAACTGCAGCATATGATTTTAGATGGCAACCGAGTATTTTGTCACGTTCTATAAAAGATTTAAAAGTTGCAGTTATTGGTACAGGTCGTATTGGTTCTATTGTAGGTAAGATTTTTGCAGAAGGTTTTGGTTCAGAAGTAGTAGCATATGATATTGAACCTCAAGTCTCATGTGAAGCGTATTTAACATATAAAGAAAGTATGCGTGAGGCGATTAAAGATGCAGATATTGTAACTGTACATATTCCAGCGACAAAGGAAAATACATATTTGTTTAATGAGGCAGTATTTACAGAAATGAAAACAGGTGCCGTGTTTATTAATTGTGCGCGCGGTACGATTGTTGATACAAAAGCCCTTATAGATGCATTAAATAGTGGGAAAATAATAGGTGCAGCATTAGATACTTATGAAGGTGAGAAAGGGCTATTCCCAAGTGATCAACGCAATACACAATTAGATGATGCAATATTAATTGAATTGATAGAACGACAAGATGTCATTCTATCTCCACATATTGCTTTTTATACAGATGCAGCTGTAAAAAATCTTATTGTAGATGCGCTAGATGCAACATTAGAGGTAATATATACTGGTGATAGTAAGCTTCGTGTTAATTAAATATGTAATATAAAAATAGGGCTAAGACGTTTGATTTCGTCTCAGCCCTCATTTTTTGAATGTGCAGGTTATTTAGCATCATAGCCTTGATCTTCGATAGCATCTTTCATGCTTGTCATTGTAACTTTATTATCGTCAAAATCAACTTCAACATTACCAGCATCAAGGTTCACATCAGCCGTTGATACGCCATCTAGATTTGTAAGTGCAGATTCTACTGCCTGTTTACAATGATCACAGCTCATGCCATCAACTTTAATTGTTTCTGTTGCCATAGGAATCACCTCCTTAAATCAAGGATGTTTATTATTATTATTACAAAGTTGCGTTATAATTTCATTCGTTTTAATCTGAGTGAATTTGTTACCACACTTACTGAGCTTAATGCCATTGCTGCGCCAGCTACCCAAGGTGCAAGTAAACCTAAAGCTGCGATAGGAATACCAGCAACGTTATAGCCAAATGCCCAAAATAAGTTTTGTCTGATATTACTTATCGTTGAATTACTGGCTTTGATTGCTTTAGGAATTAATAATAATTCTCCGCCTAAAATTGTAACATCAGCTGCCTCTATTGCTACTTCTGTACCTGTTCCAATAGCAATACCGATATCTGCTTGAACTAGTGCTGGTGCGTCATTAACGCCATCTCCAACCATAGCAACAATTTTATCATTATCTTGAAGTTCTTTGATTTTTGAAGCTTTTTCTTCTGGTAATACTTCTGCAATTACAGCGTCTATACCTACTTGTTTAGCAATTGCTTGTGCTGTTCGCGCGTTATCTCCTGTAAGCATTGTTACGGAAATACCTAATTCGTGCAATTGTTGAATCGCTTCATTGGCAGAATCTTTGACTGTATCGGCGACGGCAATCACACCTTGTAGTGTTTGATTAATAGCAATGAGCATTGCTGTTTTACCTTCGTATTCATATTTGACTAAATTATCTTCATACTTTGAAACATCAATATGAGCATCTTTCATGAATTTACGTGTGCCGACTAATACGTCTTGGTTATGAATCATTGCTTGAATACCGTGTCCTGGCACTGCTTCGAAAGATGCTGTTTCTAATAAATCGATGCCTTTATCCTTTGCATAACTGACGATTGCTTCAGCTAGTGGATGTTCAGAATCTTTTTCTGCACTAGCTAAAAGTTGTAGTGTTTCATCATTACCATCAAAGTCCGTCACAATTGGTTTACCGTTTGTGATAGTTCCTGTTTTATCAAGAACGACTGTATTAATTTGGTGTGTACGTTCTATGTGCTCGCCACCTTTAAATAAAATACCATTTTCAGCAGCCTTGCCAGTACCCACCATAATTGAAGTAGGTGTTGCGAGACCCAATGCACATGGACAAGCTATCACTAATACAGCGATTGCTGCTACAAGTGCAGGTTCGAATTGACCAGTTTGGACAAAAGCAATCCAAATGATAAATGTGAGTATAGCAATACCTACGACAATAGGGACAAAGTAGCCAGAAATCGTATCAGCTAAACGCTGTATAGGTGCTTTTGAACCTTGAGCATTTTCAACAACTTTAATAATAGAAGATAAAGCAGTGTCTTTTCCTACTTTCGTTGCTTCTATTGTAATGGTACCATTTTTATTCATTGTTGATCCTATCACATTATCGTTTAATGTTTTTTCGACAGGGATAGATTCACCAGTTAACATAGATTCGTCTATCGAAGTCATACCTTTGATTACTTGTCCGTCTACTGGTATTTTTTCTCCTGGTTTTACTTGGATATAATCTCCGACAACAACTTCACTTAGTGGCACCATTTGTTCTTTGCCATTTCTGATTATACGTGCTTCTTTTGCTTGTAAACTTAACAATTCGCTTAAAGCATTTGTAGTTTGTGTTTTGGCACGGCTTTCTAAATATTTACCGAACAAGATAAGTGTTATTAATACAGCACTCGTTTCAAAATACAGATGAGGTGTATCATTTGTATGGTTCAACCATTTTATCATTTCATAAATACTATAAAAGAATGCGGCACTCGTACCTAACGCGACTAATACATCCATATTGGCTGAACCATTTCGCAGATTTTTATAAGCACCTACATAGAACTGCCAACCAATAATAAATTGAACAGGTGTAGCTAATATGAATTGAAACCAGGGATTCATTAAGAAACTAGGTAATGGTAGTCCGAATAAATGGATAAACATCGTCAATAGTAAAGGTAAAGAAAGTATGGCTGAAACAATTAATTTGTTTCGCTTTCCTTTTAACTCTTGTGCTTTTCGTGAATTTTTTTCTGAAGGAGCTGCTTTGGTTTTTGCATCATAGCCGATGTTTTGTATTTTTTTTATCAATTCATCTATAGATGTAACTTCTGGATTATAATTAATCGTTGCATTTTCGGTTGTGAGGTTGACGTTTGCTTGTTCAACACCGTCAGTGCGGTTAAGTACTTTTTCAATACGATTTGAACATGCGGCGCAAGTCATACCCATGACATCTAAATCAGCTTTTTCAGTGACAACATCATAACCTGTATCTTTAATTTTTTGAGTTAAAGCATCTAGTGAAGTATTATCTGAATTATATTCAATCGTTGCTTTCTCAGTTGTAACATTGACATTTGCTTTGACATCTTCCATTTTATTTAAATTCTTTTCGATGCGGTTCGCACATGCAGCACAAGTCATACCTGTAATACCTAATGTCGTTTTTTTGTTGTTATCCATCTCAGTGAATGCCTCCTTTTGCTTCATAGATTTATAATGAATCGTTATTTGTATGTCATCTGTTAAATTTAATATACCCCCTGTAGGTATAAAAGTCAATGTGTTTGTTTGGAATAAAATAAGCTAACATCAGTATGTATGTAACAAGTGATGTTAGCTTATGATTTAAATCAAAGTTATATTAGATGCTGCTGATTAACTTTGCTGAGTTCAGAAACAATTTTACGGCTGTCTTTATTAAGATGTTGTACATAAATCATATTGTTTTTCTTTTTATAATTTTCTATCAAGGTATCTACTGCATTAACAGCTGAATCATCCCATAAATGTGCTTGGCTAAAATCGAGATAAATTGTTTTATCGCTTATTTCTAAATCTAATTGGTTCATTAAGGAATCGATAGATACAAAGAAAATTTGACCTTCAATTTTATAATAGATGTGATGATCGCGTTCCTCATATTGAACAGAGACGTTGGATATCTTTGTAGCAAAACATAATGCACTGACAATAACGCCAACGATGACGCCGAGCGCTAGGTTACTTGTGAACAATACGATAACTACCGTTAGCATCATCACAAATGCATCAGAACGTGGGGCTTTTTGTATAAATTTAAACGATTGCCAATTAAATGTACCTACAGAAACCATCACCATAATGCCGGCCAAAATTGGCATTGGAATTTCAACAACCCAGTCACCAAAGACCATAATCAAGATGATTAAAAACACACCCGCTGTAAATGTGGAAAGACGTGTGGTTGCACCTGAACGCACATTAATAACCGATTGCCCAATCATAGCACAACCACCCATTGCACCGAAAAAGCCTGTGATAAAGTTTGCGATACCTTGTCCACGAGCTTCTTGGTTTTTGTTACTATAACTATCAGTCGCTTGATCGACGATGCGTGACGTTAATAAACTTTCTACAAGACCTACAATTGCCATTGATATGGAATATGGAAATATAATTTTAAAAGTTTCCATGTTAAATGGTACATCGGAGATTAATAAATGCGGTAAACTTTTTTTGATTTCGCCTAAATCTCCAACTGTTTTAACATCTACACCAGTAACTAAATAGACGATCGTTAATACGACGATAGCAATTAATGGTGCAGGTATACGATTGAACACACGAGGTAATAAATAAATAATTAATAATGTGATGATTACAAATAAATATGTAGGTAATGAAATACCAAAGATATGTTTAAGTTGTGTCATAAATATCATTATAGCTAGTGCATTCACAAACCCAATCATCACAGAGTTTGGAATGAATTTCATCAGTCTACCTATTTTTAATAGACCAAAGATGATTTGAATGATGCCCATTAAAATGGTTGCAGCAAGTAAATATTGTATACCATGATCGCGTACTAATGGCACAATGACTAAAGCGACAGCACCTGTAGCGGCGGATATCATTGCGGGTCTACCTCCAACAAATGAAATGACGACAGCGATGATAAATGATGCATATAAACCGACCATTGGATCTACCCCTGCAATAATAGAGAATGAAATTGCTTCAGGAATTAATGCAAGTGCCACAACAATGCCTGCTAATATATTTGTTCCTGGTGCGGTGAGCCATTCTCTCTTTAATTTATTTAGCATAATTTGTGCTCCTTTATTAAAAGTCAATTTTAATAGTATAGCACATAGCATAAAAAAAGTTTATAGTACTTTATGACAAAAAAATTCAAAAATTATAATTTATTACGAAATAAAAATGTGACAGTTTTGTTATTTGAAATTATGTATTTGTTAGTAAAATCAAACGAGGAAATTAAATAAATTCGCTATGATAAAAATATAAATAAAAGTAAAGTGATTGAAGGAGTGTAATACATGTCTATTCTAAAAGTTGAAGGATTAACGAAAAATTATGGCAATAAACATAGAAAGCAAGAAGTACTAAAAGGTATAGATTTTACAATTGAAAAAGGTGAATTTGTAACAATCATGGGACCATCAGGTTCTGGTAAAACGACATTACTTAATGTGATCAGTTCCATTGATTATATAACGAGTGGTACAGTGGAAATTAATGGTCATCAAATTAATAAAATGAGTAATAAAGCATTAGCAGACTTCCGTAAAAAAGAAATAGGTTTTATTTTCCAAAATTATAGTGTACTTAATACATTAACTGTTAAAGAAAATATTATGTTACCACTATCTATTCAAAAATTATCTAAACAAGAAAAAGAACAAAATTATGACGAAGTTACTCAAGCATTAGGTATTAGTGAATTGGGTCATAAATATCCAAATGAAATATCTGGAGGACAACAACAACGTACTGCTGCAGCAAGAGCTTCAGTACATAAACCAGCTATTATTTTTGCGGATGAACCAACAGGTGCGTTAGATTCAAAAAGTGCACAAGATCTATTGAACCGTTTGGAAGAGTTAAACCAAAAAACAAATGCTACTATCGTTATGGTCACACACGATCCCGTTGCAGCAAGTTATTCAAATCGTGTCATCATGCTGAAAGATGGGGATATACATTCTGAAATATACCAAGGTGAGGATAGCAATCAAGCATTTTATAAAAATATCATTCACATGCAAACTGCCTTAGGTGGTGTGACAAATGAATTTTAATCAAATCGTCATCAAGAATTTAAGGAAAAATATTAGACATTATGCCATGTATTTATTTTCCTTAATTGTCAGTATCGTTTTATACTTTAGTTTTGTAACTTTAAAATACACTGACAGTATTAATAATGAACAATCATTAAAGACAATTCAAAAAGGTTCAGAAATTGGGGCAGTATTTTTATTCTTTATTATTGTTATATTTTTAATGTATGCGAATCAACTTTTTATTAAACGTAGAACAAGTGAATTTGCACTGTATCAATTGATTGGTTTAACAAGAAATAACATCATGAGAATGTTAGTCATTGAGCAAGCGATGATGCTGTTATTAACGAGTGTGATTGGCATGCTTATAGGTATATTTGGTTCGAAATTACTGTTGATGATTGTGCTCAAAGTATTAGACATTAATATGAGCGTATCATTAGCGTTTCAATTGCCAGCTGTAATGCAAACATTGATGCTTATTGTTGTGTCATTTATACTCATACTAATACAAAGTTTTATATTTTTACGTAAACGCAGTATTTTAATGATGATGAATGACAATGCACGCACGGAAGCAACCAAGTCTCAAATTACTGTGATGGAAATTATTTTTGGTGTATTAGGTATTGTGATGATTGGTGTTGGCTATTATATCTCTACAGAAATGTTTGGGAAGTTCATCAATATGATCGTCTATTCGCCATTTATCATTTTATTGTTAACGGTATTAGGTGCATATTTATTTTTCCGCAGTTCTGTTTCACTTATATTTAAAACGTTAAAACGTTCAAAAAGAGGTAACGTGTCAATCACTGATGTAGTGTTTACATCATCTATCATGCATAGAATGAAGAAAAATGCCTTATCATTAACTATTATTGCAACTATTTCAGCAGTAACCGTAACAGTATTATGCTTTGGTGCGATTAGTAAATCAACGATGGATGAAAATACAGAGTTAATGGCACCCCATGATTTAAATTTTACAGATAGTAAACAAGCAAAACAATTTGAAAGTAAATTAAAACAAGCAGATATAGATGTGACAAAAGATTATAAAGAAGTAGTGCGTGGTGACATATTAAAAGATCAAGTATTTCAAAAATCCAATATGGGGCGCATGGATAGCTTATTTGTAACGAGTAACCAATACTTTAACGATAAAGCAGTGACTGGAAATAAAGCGAAATTGATTAATTTAGCAGCCGGTAATGGAATAGTAAAATATGACTTAAATAAAGAGATTCAGTTGAAGAATAGCGATAAAGAAACATTTAAGGTAATTGGTGATAGTAGCAAAGCGACATTTATGAGTGAAATAAGTTATGGCGGTCCCGTATTACTCGTGAGCTCTGACAAATATGAGGAAATTAAACAGGGCAGTAATGAGACAAATAAGCAATATGGTTATGATTTGAAACATCATACGGATTTGACTAAAGCAACGAAAATTGCACAATCGATTGAACCAAGCATCCAATCACAAGGTATGATAAAACAAGAAATGAACGAGAGTGTCGGTATTTTATTATTTGTAACTTCATTTTTAGGTTTAGCATTTTTAGTGGCAGCAGGATGTATCATCTATATTAAACAAATGGACGAAACTGAAGATGAAATACCGAGTTTTCGTATTTTAAGAAAAATTGGTTATACGCATCAAGATATGTTGAAAGGACTAGGCTTAAAAGTTATTTTCAACTTTGGCTTACCTTTAGTTGTATCACTGATGCATGCATATTTTGCAGCAAAAGCTTTTATGGGACTCTATAATGCAACGAGTATGACACCTGTTTATATTGTCATGATTGTATATTCAATTGTGTATTGTATATTTGCAATTATGTCTTTTATACATTCAAGTCGAATAGTAAAACACTCAATTTAAACAATATAAAATTTAATAAATCATCTTAAATAAAATGCTGTGGATTAAGTTATGAACATATGACGTTATTCACAGCATTTTTTAAATATGTTTGTTGTTGTCTATTTGTGGTATGTAGTACACGATAGAATTATTACACATGGGGGTATAATGATGAATTTATTAGAATTTCATAAGCAAATTAAAGGATATACACAAAATAAACAACCAGGTATCCAAAAAGATATGGATCCACAACCTATAACGGAAATGGAAGGATATAAAAGTGGTGGCAAATTAACAGGTAAAGTTGCTCTAATTACTGGTGGTGATTCTGGTATTGGACGTTCTGTAGCGATGTTATTTGCAAAAGAAGGGGCGAACGTTGCCATTGGTTACTATGATGAACATGAGGATGCTCAAAAAGTAGTGGATGATTTGAGAAAGATAGGCGTGAAAGCTAAAGCTTATGCACATGATTTAAAGGTAGTATCAGAATCTCAAAAATTAATTGATCAAGTGGTTAAAGATTTTGATGGCTTAAATATTTTAGTGAATAATGGTGGTGTTCAATTTCCGCAAGATAGTTTTCAAGAAATTACGCCAGAGCAAGTGAAAGAAACGTTTGAAACTAATATTTTTGGCATGATGTTTTTATCTCAAGCAGCAGCGCCTCATTTAAAAAACGGTGATGCCATTATCAATACTACTAGTGTTACCGCTTATAGAGGATCAGCGCATCTCATAGATTATTCAGCAACTAAAGGGGCAATCGTTGCGTTTACGAGATCATTAGCGACGAGTCTGATAGAACAAGGCGTACGCGTAAATGCTGTTGCACCTGGCCCTATATATACACCTTTAATACCTGCTACATTTTCAGATGAAAAAGTAGCACATCAAGGTGGAGAAACACCTATGGGTCGTCGTGGACAACCTGCAGAACTTGCACCGTCATATGTATTTTTAGCATCTTATGCAGATAGTTCTTACATTACAGGACAAGTCATTCATGTAAATGGTGGTGATTATATTACTTCTTAAGCATAGTTGGCATCTTAGCTATGATGGTTTAACGTAATAATATATTTTTCTATAACATTGATTGCAAAGCTTACACCATTAAATTAGTGATGCATGTCTGACGTTTTCTCTTTTAACAATCTTGAAAATATGTAATTAGGCATTATCATTTGATATTCCATAAAGATATACACCTTGATAGTGCCTTCTAGTTATTTTAAAAAAACACTTTCATATAAATTCATTTAATAACATGAATTTAATGAAAGTGTTTCGTTATATTTTATAGTAATTGTAAAACTATATGAAAAATGAAAGTAGTTTTGCAATGTGTGTAAAGTCTTTTAGTTGAGCGTGTATTGTTCATATTATATTTAACATAGAATGTTTTGATCTAGCCATGTTTTGAAAAATGATAGACTACATGAGCAGATAAATCTAAAAGGCATTCCTATTATTTATAACTAAGGTATCAAGTTTGATGCATACGTTCTAAACTGCTAAAAGAAATCTGAAGGAATGAAGTCATCGACATTTATATTTTTCAAAGAGTCAAAGTTAACATTTTCAATATTTTGTAGTATTTCTCCTTCTTTAAATTGTTGATAATAATTTGTAGTTTCTGCTACGATATCGTGATCTTGAAATGTTTTTACAACACCTAATATCAAGAGGACAGCTATTGCACCTTTGATGATTGTTTTCATAAGTAATGACTCCTTTTAATGATGATACATATATTATATATGAAAATTCAGAATGTGACATGCGTCCATAGTATTTATATATCATCGTACCTTAGTTGTATACGACGTACTTATGAAAATATATAATCATCGACTGTAATTAGAGACCAAAAGCAATCGGTAACCAGAAATAAACAAATAATGATATGACAATAATAGTGAATAAATTTAATATAAATCCAGCTTTTACCATATCTTTCATTTCTAATTCATCAGAACTGAATACAGCTGCATTTGGTGGTGTTGAAATGGGCAACATGAAAGCGCAAGTCGAAGATACTGCAACGATACCCATAATTATGAAAGGGTCTTGGCTGATAGCTGCAGCAAAACCAATACTGATTGGCATTAACATATTTGATACAGCCGTATTAGACATCACTTCAGTAAGGAATAAGATCCCAGTTGTAAGCACGATAACAATTAAAATGAGGGGTAAAGGTTTTACAACACCCAGCATACCTCCAAACCATTTTGTTAGACCAGAGTCTTCAAAAGCAGCAGCTAATGAAAGCCCTCCACCAAACAATAGTAAAATCCCCCAAGGGAGCTTGCTCATATCATCCCAAATAAGTAATCCACCTTTGTGAGACTTAGCAGGAATTAAAAATAAGAGCACTGCGCCTGTCATTGAAATAATGGTATCAGATAAGTGGAGACTAGCTGGAAGAAGACTACCACTGATCCATAAGACACTGACAAATAGAAATACAACACCGGTTAATTTTTCTTCTAAACTCATGGGTCCTAAATCACGTAATGCTTTTTTGGCAAAGTCAGAAGAAATTTTATCTGCATCTTCAATTTTAAAGAGCCATTTTGTCATTAACAAGTATAATATGATAAGCAATATAATTGTTAAAGGTAAAGCAAAAATCATCCATTGTGCAAAAGAAACTGTTCTATTTAAGCTTGAAGCAGCGATTGCTGCAAACACTGCATTTGGTACTGAACCAATTAAAGTTGCGAGACCACCAATAGAAGCGGAATAAGCGACTGTAAGTAATAATGCTTTACTGAATTTATGTGCTGACTCTGGTTTTAAAAATTGTGCGCTTTGAATTTCATGTATTAAAGCTAATGCAATAGGTAGCATCATTAAAGCTGTTGCAGCATTAGAAATCCACATCGATATAAATGCTGTTGCAATCATGGTACCTAAAATAATACGATTGCTATTAGATCCCATCATAGCGATAATTGTCATTGCAATACGTTTATGTAAGTCCCATTTTTCAATTGCCAAAGCAATGATGAAACCACCCATATACATAAAGACTATCGGATCAGCATAAGCGCTTGCAGCCACTTGCTCATCTGTTCCACCACTTAAAGGTAATAGAATGAGTGGAATGAGCGACGTTGCTGGAATAGGAATCGCTTCTGTAATCCACCATGTGGCAACAAATAGTGTTACAGCAAGTACAGCCCTAGGAGCGTCATCTAGACCAGTAAGTCCAGGAATAAAATAAAATATCAAGAAAAGCAACGGTCCTAGGATCAAACCAATTTTTTGTTTCATAAAAAATCCCCCTTGTTTGTACCCTTGCATTAGTTAGAATATCAATTTGGAAAAGTAATGACAATTTATTTTTCAGAAAATTGTAAAAAAAGAGTGGTTTATTGTTAGAATAAGTTTAAACTTGTGCATTTGAGATATAAAGGGAGTGATTTTATGATATTGGGTACACTGGTAGGTAAAGATGATACATGGGTATTGTGGGCAATTATTATAGTGTGGGCAACAGTAAGTATCTTTTTAGAACAACGCTATCAATGGGCAAGTACGATATCAGGGGCGATTATTGCACTGGTAGGCGCTATGATACTTTCTAACTTTAAAGTTATACCGACGAGTGCGCCAGTTTATGATACGGTGTGGGATTATATTGTTCCTTTATCTATACCATTACTACTTTTTAGTGCGAATATATTAAAAATTTGGAAAGAAAGTCGACGATTGTTGTTTATTTTTTTAATTGCATCAGTAGGGACCATGATTGGAACAACTGTAGCTTTTATCATATTAAATCATTCAGTACCTTATTTATCTAAAATAGGTGCAATGATGACTGGAAGCTACATTGGTGGTGGCGTAAATTTTGCTGCTTTGAGTTCCAAATTAAAAACACCTGGAGAAATGGTTTCATCCACAGTTGTCGCAGATAATAGTGTAATGGCATTATATTTTCTGCTATTAATTGCGATTCCATCGATACCGTTTATTAAAAAACACTTTAATACACATTATAAAAGTGATCATTCACCAGCATCGCAAGCATCATTTTGGCAACCTAAAAAAATTCAATTATTAGATATTGCATTTTCAAGCGCTGCAGCGATCGCAATTGTTGCAATCAGTTTTAAACTTTCTGAATTCATACAACAAGTCGTACCTCAAAGTAATTTGGTCTTAACTATACTTGTGTCATTTTTTGGAGATTTCTATCTTTTGCTTACAACTTTAACGCTTGTCATTGTTGCCATTTGGGGAGATTTCTTTGAAAAATTAGCAGGTGCTTCTGAAATTGGAACATTTTTAATTTATATTTTCTTTGTTGTCATAGGTACACCGGCTTCATTTGTTACGATTGTTAAAACGGCACCGCTGTTATTTATCTTTGTAATGATTATTTTAATATTTAACTTAGGGATAAGCTTGTTGTTAGGCAAGTTGTTAAAATTCAATATAGAAGAGATATTATTAGCAAGTAATGCAACCGCTGGAGGGCCCACTACTGCAGCAGCATTAGCGATAGGTAAAGGTTGGACTGATTTAGTCGGACCTATATTAATTGTAGGCACATTAGGTTATGTGATTGGTAATTATGCTGGAACGTTAATGTACCAATGGCTTTCTTATATCGCTTAGTGAAAAGGCATTTATTTAGAAATATCACGACGAGATGATATAGTTAATCTGATAAATTAGTGAAGACGAGTGAGGGATGAAATTTGAGTGAAAAAGAAAAAATGTTAGCTGGACAATGGTATGATGCAAACTATGATGCAAATTTGGACAAAGAAAGAAATATAGCAAAAGATTTATGCTTTGAATTAAACCAAACTAAACCCAGTAATAAAGAGAGACGCCAAACAATTTTGAAAGCATTGTTACATGCTGAACCACATCACTTAGAATTATTAAGTCCATTTTATGTTGATTATGGTTATAACCTTTTTTTAGGTGAGCAGGTGTTTATTAATCATGACTGTTATTTCATGGATGGTGGTAAAATCTTCGTGGGCAATCATGTATTTATTGGACCGAAATGTGGTTTTTACACTGCGATACATCCCTTAGACTATCACGTTAGAAACCAAGGATTGGAACAAGCGCTACCAATACATATAGGAGATAATGTTTGGATTGGCGCAAATGTTATAGTTTTACCTGGAGTTACAATTGGTAATGGCACAGTTATTGGCGCTGGAAGTATTGTATCTAAAGATATTCCAGAGAATGTAGTTGCAATAGGTTCACCGGCAAAACCAATAAAAACGATTGATAACAACTAAGCGACTTTATGAGCTTAAATTATATATTGAACTTTTTTAATAGGAGTTAGTAACATGAATCAACGTTTGCAACGGATGATGTTACTGCTCCTTTTTATTTGCTACAAGATAAATAAAATACTATTGTGTGAAATTTTAAAACAAATTAAATTTGTTTTAAAAAATGTTCCGCGGAGCTTAAATAGAAAATAATAAAATTGTTCGGAATATAATAAAAATTTGTGTTAGAATGTATAAATATGGAAATTGAAAAGTTTATATTTTGTTAATTACAAATAATTTAATATTTATTTGTTGCAAGTAGCTTTAGCATCCATATATAGAAAGGATTGAACTATTTATTTCACAAGTTTAAAGAGTGAGTAGTTCAAAGAAAGAGGAGAATTATTCATGGACATTTTAATAGGAACCTTGTTTTTAATCGTTGTTTTAGTGTTATTTACATTATTTACATATCGTGCTCCTAATGGCATGCGTGCGATGGGAGCATTAGCCAATGCAGCGATAGCAACATTTTTAGTAGAAGCTTTTCATAAATATGTTGGCGGAGATCTATTTGGCATTAAATTTTTAGGAGATCTTGGTGATGCTGCTGGTGGACTAGGCGGCGTGGCAGCTGCTGGTTTAGTTGCTTTAGCAATAGGTGTTTCACCTGTTTATGCTTTGGTTATTGCAGCGGCTTGTGGTGGTTTAGATTTAATACCAGGGTTTGTTGCTGGTTATGCAATTGGTTATTTAATGAAGTTTGCAGAACATAAAGTGCCAGACGGCATAGATTTAATAGTAGGCATTTTGATTATAGCGCCACTAGCAAGGTTAGTAGCTACTGTAATCACGCCATTAGTAAATAATTCATTATTGAAAATTGGAGACATTATCCAAAGTTCCACAGAAATTAACCCGATTATTATGGGGCTTATACTTGGTGGCGTCATTACAGTAGTTGGGACAGCACCATTAAGTTCCATGGCGTTGACTGCATTATTAGGTTTAACCGGAATGCCAATGGCAATTGCGGCAATGGTTTCATTTGCGTCATCTTTCATTAATGGTACGATGTTTAATAAACTAAAACTTGGAGATCGCAAATCTAGAATTGCGGTTTGTATTGAACCATTATCACAAGCAGATGTTGTATCTGCAAATCCAGTGCCCGTTTATACTGCCAACTTTATTGGGGGAGCTTTAGCAGGTGCGGTTATAGCAACATCTGGTATGATTAATGATGCTACTGGTACAGCTACACCGCTCGCAGGTTTCCTTGTTATGTTCGGTTTCAATAACCCGATAAAAATCATTATATATGGTGCTATTGTAGGTATTATAGGTTTAATCGTAGGTTATGTTTGTTCTGTTTGGTTTAAAAATTATCCAGTCGTTTCGAAAGAAGAGATAGAAGCACGATAATACTGAGTAATAGATAAACGATATGAAAGATCAATTTAAAACCATCGTATGTATTTTACACTTAACATAAAGTCAATTATATAAATGAAAAAGTAGCAAAATGGCATCCATCAATATTAAATGGATGCCATTTTGCTGTGTTTTTATTTTTATAACATTAAAAATATGTGTTTAAACAAGTTCAAGTTTATATTAATTACTTAGCTGACTATCTGGGACATCAGTGATAAACATATGTCCAGGTGCATGTGTAATCATCAATTCTGGCTTAGCATCTAACGCAACAGATTGTGGAGTAACTCCACAGCCCCAAAATACAGGGACTTCATTTTCTTTAATCGTGACAGGCTCGCCAAAATCAGGGTTTGTTATGTTTTCGATGCCAATTTCTGATGGATTACCTATATGAATTGGCGTACCGTGAACATTTTTAAAATGGGTTGTAATTTCTGTTGCTTTTATAGCTTGTTGCATGGTCATCGGCCTCATACTTACAGTGATATTTCCTGAGAAATGACCACTTGATGCGGCTGGAATATTTGTTATATACATTGGAACATTGTGCTCTTCTTCAATGTGACGAATTGGTAAACCAGCATCCAACAAAGCATGCTCAAAAGTAAAACTGCAGCCAATCAAAAAACTCACCATGTCATCATTAAATAAATGAGCTATGTCAGTAGGAGACTCCACTAATTCTCCATAACGGTATACTTTATATTGTGCTACTTCATTTGTGATGTTAGCATCTTTACCATAAGTAGGAAAAGAAGTTGATCCTATTTCTGATACATCTAAAAGCGGACATGTCTTAGGATTTCTAAAACAGAATTTTAAAAAATCATATGCATAGGCAGAGGGTAATATGACTACATTGGCTTGGACATAACCTTTAGCCATTCCACTTGTATGACCAGTGAGTTCACCTTTACTTATCATTTTTCTTAAAGTACTCGGGTGTTGGTTTTGTAAATTCATTATGTGTTCATCCCCTTAAATTAGCTTCTTAGATATATTTTAGCAAAAATCAACATATAAGTAGTACAAATTGTTCGGAATATTTAGAAAAAATAAAAACAGACGTAGTATTGAAATCGAAATATCGTTAATTTCAATACTACGCCGCTATCCAGTTGAGATTTTTTAAACACGTATAAACATTAATGATTGAGCTAGTTTGATAATTTCGAACAACATGGTCAATTAATCATCTTTGTCTTTGGTATCTGCATCATGATTTTTATTTTTCGCAGCATTGTGATTTGATTCATTTTCTTCTACTGAAGCATCAGCATCAGTTTCTAAATCATTTGTTTCACGTTCTTCTAACGGTATAGAATAATCTTTATCATCATTGATGTAAGTCATTTTAAAGTGTTCAGTTGGTTCTCTTCTTAATGCGCGCATTAAAGAAAAAATCATGAGTAATAAAATAATTGAGAATGGTAGACCTGTAACAACAGATGCAGTTTGTAAACTTGTCAAACCGCCTGCAATTGTCATAGAAACAGATATAGCACCAATTAATATCCCCCAAATAATTTTATGTTTGATTTTAGGGTTGGCGATCCCACCAGTTGCCATACCTGCAACAATATGTGTGGTAGAATCAGCGCTCGTGATGATAAATATAAAGATGAGTGCAATTGCTAATGCACTTGTGATGTCAGCGATAGGAAACTTGGATAATAATTCAAAAAGTGCAACAGTATAATCCTTGTCGACAATGTTTGCAATGTTGTCGTTACCATTTAATGCTATTTTCACTGCTGTACCACCAAATCCAGCTATCCAAGTAAACGAAATTAAAGGTGGTATAATTAATACACCAACGACGAATTCTCTAATCGTTCTTCCACGAGATACCCGAGCTACGAAACCTCCTATAAATGGCGACCATGAAATAACCCATGCCCAATAGAAAACAGTCCATTGTTGTATCCAGCTATTATCGCCAGTATAAGGGCTGATACGTAAACTATATTCAATAAAATGACGTAAATAATCACCTATTGCTAATGTATAAGATTCTAAAATAAATTTAAAATCACCAAAAATAAACATGAAGATAAGTAATATTGCACCTAAGCCAATATTGATATTACTTAACCATTTTACCCCTCTATTTAAGCCAGTAATTGCTGACGTTAAAAAGATACCTACCATTAAAATAGTGATTGATATTTTAGTGACATTATTGTTAGGGACATTAAAGACATGTTGAAGACCTCCACTAATTTGCATAATACCTAAGCCAATAGATGTGGCTATCCCCATTACTGTAGCTATGATTGCTAATACATCTATTATATTTCTATATGGTCGTTTATAAGATTCACCAAATACAGGTTCCATTGCGGTTGAAATAAGACCATCACGTTTTTTTCTAAATTGGAAGTACGCCACTGTTAAACCGGCAATTGCGAAAATAGACCATTGAGAAATACCCCAATGGAAAAAAGTATAGCCCATAGCAACACGAGCGGATTCTGCAGAGGCGTCAGGCGTTTTACCAGGAAATGGCGAATGTAAATAATGGGTTAATGGTTCTGCTACACCCCAAAATACAATGCCGACACCCAAACCTGCAGAAAAGAGCATTCCAATCCAAGACATCATAGAAAATTCAGGCTCTTCATTATCGTCACCCAATTTAAAACGACCGTAACGTGAAATGGCTAAAGCAATTAAAAATATATCTAAAATAAAAATAATTACTAAAAATAGCCACCCAAAACTATTTGCTATATAATCGTAGACTTGTTGTGCATGACTCCCAAAATTTTTAGGGAAAATACCTGCTATTAATGTGATAAGTACAATAATTGCAACAGATATCATATAAACAAGATTTCTATGTTTTTTCTTTCTGGCGTGTGCATTCTTGTCATTCATAATAGTATTAAATCATCCCTTTGTTTTAATTTATATTAAGAAATTACCCTAATGCAATGACACTATTCATTGAAAATTCTGATAAAAATTATTATATTGATTAAGTTGCATGATTCATATTTTTATGGGTATAGAAAATATAAAAATTTATAAATTGCTAAGGAGGTTGCATATGAAACGTACTTTAGAAAAAGTACTAGTTTGGCTAGGAATTTTCATACAATTTGTACTAATTTTTTTAATGGCTATTGCTGCACCATTTTTAAATGATCGAAGTTTTAAGCGTTCATTAATGGACTCTTTTGAAAATCAAGAAGCTATTAGCAATAATTTAACTCAAACAGAAACTTCACAATTGTTAGATCATATAAGCCAATTATTTATTGTTGCTTTAGGTTTAGTTATTGTTACGACAATCTTAGCATTAATTTTTGTATTATTAATTAATAAAATACCAAAAACAGTAGGTGTGATATTTATATTACTTGCTATTGTCAGTGTGTTTACATTAAATATTATTACGGCTTTGTTATGGTTAATTGCAGGTATTATACTGTTAGTTAAAAAACCACATAAACATAATAAAAGAAAAAAAGTACATAAAAATTAAATATTGTTCGTTGTCATGATAAAAATGGTCATTTAACAATGAATTAGATGAACTTAGAAACAATTTTAAATCGTCATCATATGAATCATACACTTTCTTTAAGTTCATAATTATATGTATAAAGAAGTTAAAGAAAGTGTTCTTTTAAAGTAATTTGAGCAATATTGAAAAAAGAGAAGTAAAATCGTTAAAAAGATAGATATAAAATGCGATTTATTTTTACAAAAGTTTTTGTAAGCGATTGCATTTGTTGTGTGATACCTATACAATAAAAATAAGAATGGAAGTTTTCCATTTTAGTTTTCTATTTACAAACTTACATGGGGGTAGAAAAAATGGTTGTCAACTATACAAATGAACCAGGCATTGACTTTACTGATAATAGCAATGTCGAATCATTCAAAGAAGCATTAAAGAAAGTTAAAGGTGAATTAAATCAAAAACTTCCGTTAGTGATTAATGGGGAGAAAATTTTTACTAAGGATACATTTCAATCTATCAATCCTGCAAACACTTCTGAAGTTATTGCTGAAGTATCAAAAGCTACAACAAAAGAAGTAGATAAAGCTTTTGATGCGGCTAATGAAGCTTATAAATCTTGGAAACGATGGACACACAGAGATCGTGCTGAATTTTTAATTAGAGTTGCAGCAATTATTAGACGACGCAAAGAAGAAATATCGGCAGTGATGGTGTATGAAGCTGGTAAACCATGGGACGAAGCAGTTGGTGACGCAGCTGAAGGTATTGATTTCATCGAATATTATGCTAGATCAATGATGGAACTCGCAGATGGTAAACCAGTATTAGATAGAGAAGGAGAACACAATCAATATTTTTATAAACCAATTGGTACTGGGGTAACAATCCCACCATGGAACTTCCCATTTGCAATTATGGCGGGTACTACTTTAGCACCAGTTGTTGCTGGTAATACAGTTCTTTTAAAACCTGCAGAAGATACGCCGTTAACAGCGTATAAATTAATGGAAGTATTAGAAGAAGCAGGTTTACCAAAAGGTGTTGTGAACTTTGTTCCTGGTGATCCAAAAGAAATTGGCGACTATCTTGTTGATAGTGTGCACACGCACTTTGTGACGTTTACAGGTTCACGTGCGACAGGTACACGCATCTTTGAAAGAGCTGCAAAAGTTCAAGAAGGACAACAATTTTTAAAACGTGTTATCGCTGAGATGGGCGGTAAAGATGCGATTGTAGTTGATAAAGATATAGATACAGACTTGGCAGCTGAATCGATTGTTTCATCAGCGTTTGGCTTCTCAGGTCAAAAATGTTCTGCTTGTTCACGCGCAATCGTCCATAAAGATGTATATGATGAAGTTTTAGAAAAAGCTGTTAAACTTACACAAGATTTAACTTTAGGAAATACAGAAAACAACACATACATGGGACCAGTTATAAATCAAAAACAATTTGATAAAATTAAAAATTATATCGAAATTGGTAAAAAAGAAGGTAAGTTAGAACAAGGTGGTGGTACTGATGGTGCTACAGGTTACTTTGTTGAACCTACAATTTTCTCTGGTCTTAAATCAAGCGATCAAATCATGCAAGAAGAAATATTTGGACCTGTTGTTGGTTTTGTAAAAGGAAAAGATTTTAATGAGTTATTAGAAATTGCTAATGACACAGATTATGGATTAACAGGCGCAGTTATTACGAATAACCGTGAAAACTGGATTGAAGCTGTTAAAGAATATGACGTTGGTAACTTATATCTAAATCGTGGTTGTACTGCAGCAGTCGTTGGCTACCATCCTTTCGGTGGCTTTAAAATGTCTGGTACAGATGCAAAAACAGGTAGCCCAGACTATCTATTGCACTTCTTAGAACAAAAAGTTGTTTCAGAAATGTTTTAATTATAAAAAATGACTAGGAAATCATCCTAGTATCAAAAAGCCCGTAAATGAATTTTCTGAAATTCATTTACGGGCTTTTTATATATCATATTGCCTACTTACCATATTTAAGGAACTGCACGGTAAGCAAGTTTAGTTTGCTTAGAATTACTTTGTAATACTCACTTTTCATACTATTGTATTAAATACTTACTAAAAATTAAATTAACGTTGATGCAATTCGTCAAAATTATTGATGTGCTAATTTTTTATTCATCATTAACTTGAATATTAATCATTTTATGAAAAAGTGCATCAATGGCTTGAGGTGACATATTGTTACTATGTTCACGCATCCATTCCATAAAACCATATAAAGTAGCACCGTAAACATAAAATACTAAATCTATTGGAACGCTTTGGTCAACCGTTATCCGATGTTCGTTTGCTTTAATATCATTTTGTAGTATACGAATAAAATGATTCTGAACCGTACGTTCAAATTCTTTATCATCTTCTTGTTTATGCTTTATTTTACTAAAATCGTCAATGTGTGTGACGGATTGATCCAAGCTAGTAAAAGGGTTGTTGATACGTTCTTTAATATCTGTTGAAAAGTAATCTTTGGTTAAGTAGGTCATTAAATAAATAAGTAAATCATATTTATCATAAAAATGCTTATAAAAAGTTGTGCGATGAACCAACGCTTCATTGCAAATTTGATTTACTGAAATAGTTGAAAATGCATATTTTTCTAATAATGCATATAAGCTTTGAGATAGTGCCCGCTTTGTTTTGATTACACGCAAATCTTTTTCATTCATTCTACAATTCTCCTAATCTGTAGTTTAAGTATACGGAATTGCATATTTAGTTCTTTTTTAAATAGGGTAAATCATTATAAGATGTCAATAGAAATAATCTACAGTATATGTATAAACTATAACGTTGTTTAATTAAGGAGGCAATAGTTTGGCAAAATTTTTATACAAATTAGGTTCATTTGTTGCAAAGCACAAATGGTGGAGTGTAGTTGCTTGGGTGATTATTCTTGCAGCAATTATTATACCGCTTACAATAAGTTCGCCTAAATTTGATAATGATATAACAATGAATGGCTTACAGTCATTAGATACGAATGACAAAATAGAAGACGAATTTGGACAAGATAGTGAGAAAGCTCAAATTAGAGTAGTCTTTAAAAGTGATTCAGATAATGGCATAGTGAAGCAAGATATGACTAAAGATATCAAAGATACATTGAAAGATATTAAGGATGATGATGAAGATATTAAAAATATCTCAGATCCTTATGATAATAAACAAATCAGTGAGGACAAATCTACAGCAATCGCTGATATTAATTATGATGTGTCTGCAACGTCATTAAAAGAAAATTCAAAAGATAAAGTGAAAGATCAAGTTGAAAAATTAGAAGATGATCATAACGTACAAGTGGAACTAATGGGTACAGGTATGGAATCTACTGAAGTTGGTGGTTCTTCTGAATTAATCGGAATTATTGTAGCATTTGTTGTACTTCTAATTACGTTTGGTTCGTTTATCGCAGCAGGTATGCCGATTATTAGTGCTTTACTTGGTTTAGGTACTGGCGTAGGCATCATATCATTATTAACCTATGCATTTGATATTCCAAATGTGACTTTAACATTAGCAGTCATGATTGGTTTAGCGGTAGGTATTGATTATGCACTATTTATTTTATTTAGATATCGGCAAATTGTTAAAAGTGAGCCCAATCACATTAAGGCAATAGGTTTAGCAGTAGGTACTGCAGGCAGTGCAGTTATCTTTGCTGGTGTTACAGTTATTATTGCCGTTTGTGGCTTGTCACTTGTTGGTATAGATTTCTTAGCCGTGATGGGCTTTGCTTCTGCAATTAGTGTATTTGTCGCAGTGATTAGTGCATTAACTTTATTACCAGCATTGATCAGTATTTTCCATAAACAAATTCATCCTAAACAAACAAAAACAGAGTTTGCAGGAGATGTAGATACGAAATGGTCTAAATTCGTAGTTGGTAAACCACTTGCAGCAGTACTGATTGGACTTATTATTTTAGTCGTAGCTGCTATACCGATTAATGATATGCGTCTAGGTATACCAGATGATGGTATGAAACCAGCGGATACGACTCAGAAAAAGGCCTATGATATTGTATCTGATAAATTTGGAGAAGGATATAATGGTCAAATTGCAATGCTTGTAAATGTGAAAGATCAAAATGATAATCCTGAAGCGTTGCAAAAAGATTTACAAAGTTTGAGTAAAGATATTAATGATATGGATAATGTGAAGATGGTTGCACCGCCACAATTGAGCAAAAGTAAAGATTATGCATTAGTAGCGGTAATTCCTGATAAAGGTCCAAATGCTAAATCTACTAATGATTTAGTTCATGATTTAAGAGATTATAATGATGATGCTAGAGACAAATATAATTTCAAAACCGAAGTATCTGGACAAAGTGTAATTAATATAGATATGTCGCAAAAACTAAATGAAGCTATTCCATTATTTGCTGGCGTTATCGTAGCATTAGCGTTCGTACTATTAATGGTTGTCTTCCGTTCTATCATTATTCCACTAAAAGCAGTTCTAGGTTTCGTACTTTCTTTAGTGGCAACATTAGGCTTTACTACTTTAGTAATGCAAGAAGGATTTATGTCTGAGCTATTTGGCGTAGATACAACGGGACCATTACTAGCATTCTTACCGGTTATTACAATTGGCTTGCTCTTTGGTCTGGCGATGGATTACGAAGTATTCCTTATGTCCCGTATTCATGAAGAGTATAGTAAAACAGGTAATAATGAACACGCGATAAAAGTAGGTATTAAAGAAAGTGGTCCAGTCGTTGTTGCTGCAGCACTTATTATGTTTAGTGTGTTTATTGCATTCGTCTTCCAAGATGATGTGATGATCAAATCTATGGGATTATCACTTGCCTTTGGTATATTGTTTGATGCATTTATCGTACGTTTATTATTGATTCCTGCATTAACACAATTATTTGGCAAAGCATCTTGGTATATGCCAGCATGGTTAAATCGAATATTACCACATGTAGATATTGAAGGACATGCTCTACAGGGCGAGATGCCGGCATCTAATTATGCACATATCAATCAGTCTGCAGGTAATGATAGCTATGATCGTACATTTAGCATCCGCAAACAACAAAACACATATAATGAAGAAAATAATACAATATCTGTGGATCAAAAAACGAAAATGCTATATAACGAAATTGCACAACAAACAACGCAACGCGCATTTTTATATGAAGCTTTAAAATCATATAAAAAAGATTTAACACAGTCGCAAAATGAAAGTGATATATCACCGGCCATTTCAACTCGTGTTGATAACAAAAACGAAAATTCGCTTGGTAGTGAAGATGATGAAATTGTTAAGCTACTAGCGCAACAAAGTGAAAATATTCGTCATTTGAATGAATTAATTGAAAAAACAATTAATAAAAAATAAAAGTTTTAGTATGTAACACACATATTTAAAGCAAAAGACTAATCCGTACAACTACGGATTAGTCTCAGACTGTCGACAAAGTCTCCGACTTTGTTGGCAGTTTTTTTATGCACGCTTTCCGCGGGCACTACCTTAGCCTGTAGTCTTCGGCTAGTGCTATTCCCGCAGGAGTCGGCATAAATCACTGCCAATATTATAGTATATTTGGAGACGCACTCCTTTATGTCTAATTAACGACAAATTAAAAAACAAAATAGCAAATACACATTTATTTTATTAAAATATATTTTAATAAAGAGGTGTGCTATGGAAAAAATTTATAATATCGAATTTAATCACAACAATAATTCAGTGTTTAATTTTAATGATGGTGTACGTATCGTTCTCGTGTTAAAAAATAAGTTGAAATTCGTCAGTGGGACTAGTATTCATAAATTTCAAGCAGGCGATGTTTTTATTATCAATCATAGAGAGCGCTATCGACTTATAGAAGAGGAAGATACCTTATATACCGCCATTCATTTGAAAGAATCGTATTTAAAGCAATATATTAGTGATTACAATGACAAAATATATATTTTAAATCCACAGACATTGCAAAAAGTTATATACCAACAAATTCTGAATGTTGTGGCTAAGATAGGTATCGTCTATATTCGAAAAGGGAAGTTTTATAGATTATATATGGAACAACTGTTAATTGACTTAATGTTTATGATTGTAAGATATTTGCCAGCTTATGAAAATATAAATCATGAACATGATGTTAATGATCACCGCTTAGATTTTGTATGTAAATATATTGAAAGAAACTTCACCAAACCAATCACGTTAAGTGAGGTAGCTGAGAAGGTGCATTTAAGTCACACATATTTGTCAAAGTTATTTACAAAACATATGGGAATTGGTTTCAATCATTATGTTAATCATATTAGAATTGAACATTGTAAAAACGACTTAGTACAAACAAATGATGCTATTACTCACATCGCCTTGAAAAATGGTTTTAGTAACTCTAATATGCTGCTGAAATATTTTAAATTAGACACCAAATTAACGCCTTCGCAATATAGAAAAAGGTATCATGTTGGAGATATTGTGGACACTGCCAAAACAACAATTGAATCGGAAAACTATCAAATGTATCTATACTATTTAAATACTTATATCCAACAAACGCTTGGTACTATGATTCAATCTCCTTATAATCAAAAAGTCATTGATATTACGCTGAATTACAATCAAACACACGATTTGTCAGATTATGATCATGTGATTCAAATAGGTAGCCTTGATACATTACTTTTTCAAAGATACAGAAAACAACTGATAGAAGTACAACAATTTTTAGGTTTGGGCCATGTGCTTATCAAAGATCCTATTTTAAAAGGCTATATTGAAAATAAAGTTATTGAAAGTGATGAACTTATTCCTACTATACATCCATATATGAAAGTAGATGAATGCTTAAGTTTTTTATTTGAACATCACATTGGTTTAGGAATTGAAATCGATCCTCCAACATTAACATCACAATTTGTACAATATACAAACGAATTAAGATTTTTATTAGAGCATATTTATAATACAGTGCCGAATAGAAAACAATTTAAATTAGTCATTTACTTGAAGGGTAAAAAAGCCAATGTACTATTAAAAATAATAAGGTTATTTAAAGAATATTTTGAGCATACTCAGATTATACTTAATACGGACATCACTGATGTCAATGAATTGGCAACTGCTAAACAAATTTTGGATAAATCAAGTGAAAGTATTAATAGTATAGCGTTTAGTGCAAATCAAAATGATATTATCAATTTTAATTCAATTGAAAGTAAACAGTATGATTTAGCTAAACGACATATCATAGAACAGTACAATAAGATTACTGATGTGTTCAATATAAAGGGGAAAGATGTTTCGGTTGTGTTGCTTAATTGGAACACATTAACAGGTAATACAAGTCTTACAAATGGTGAATATTTTAGAGCAGGTATCATTTTTGAACAGTTGATTGATATAAATCCTCAAATACAAGCAATTGGCTACTGGCTTAATCATGAATTACACCATCAATATAATTCAAATGAGATTACCTCCGAATTAAATGGTATTGATTTATATCATCAATTTGATGGGAAAAGGCCTGCATTTTTTACAAGTATGTTTTTTAAAAAGTTATTTAACCAAGTGCTTTTTAAAAACGAAGACTGCATGGTTGTAGGGCAGAGGGACCATTTTCAAATCGTAGTGTGGGATGCAGAACATTATAATCCGTATTATACAACAAATGAACAAACAGATTATTTAAGTCATAAAGAGTACCAACTCAATATATCAAATGCCACCACTGGCTCGTATAAAATAAAGCATTTAACATTAGATAGAAATAATGGTGCACTTTATCAAGTTTGGCAGCAGTACAATACACAACATGGCATGGATACAGAGACCATCAATTATGTTAACAGAATCTCTTACCCTAAGTTAGATGTCAGCGAAGTGGATGTCGTAGATACGATTTCTTATCATTTGAAATTGCAAACCAATGCAATACAAATGATTGAATTTAAAAAATACTTTTAATTGTAGTTGTAGAGTGACATAAAAATTGATATATCGCTGTGTCGTATGTTTGGCGATAAAATAATCAGCTTATTCATTTGCAGTTTGGTACAAAATGACAAAAATAATATAGTTCATTTTTGTCATTTAAAACTACAATTGTTATTTAGAAAATAATCGATACTAAAAACCACAATTATTATATATTTTAACAAAATATATCCTACTACTATATTTTATAGAGAGGATAGCAAGTATCATTTATTGAAAATGTCGATAATAAGTACATTTTCCAACTAAGCTAATCTTCCCTATTTGTCATTTTAAAAATATTTTAGGAGGATGAACAAATGACTCAACAGGGAAATACGAAGAGTTATCAAGGTGACAACAAATTAATATTAGGTATTGTATTAGGAGTTGTCACTTTTTGGTTATTTGCGCAATCTTTATTAAACGTAGTTCCTACGTTACAACAATCATTTAATAGTAATATTGGCACAATAAGTATTGCTGTTAGTATTACAGCACTATTCTCAGGAATGTTTGTTGTTGGTGCTGGAAGCTTAGCAGATAAAGTAGGGCGTGTGAGAATAACATATATTGGTTTATGGTTAAGTATCATTGGTTCTTTATTGATTATAATTAGTAACCTGCCGATATTGCTCATTATAGGAAGAGTAATTCAAGGTTTATCAGCAGCAGCGATTATGCCCTCAACTTTAGCAATTATGAAGACTTATTTTGAAGGTAAAGATAGACAGCGTGCACTGAGTTATTGGTCGATTGGTTCATGGGGTGGATCAGGATTAGCATCTCTATTCGGTGGTATGGTTTCAACTTTTATTGGTTGGAGATGGATTTTTATTTTATCTATTATTATTGCCTTAGTTGCAATGTTATTAATAAAAGGCACACCGGAAACCAAATCTGATAATACAACAAACTTGAAATTTGATTTTACTGGGTTGATGCTTTTTGTAATTATGATGTTAAGTATTAACGTCGTAATCACTCAAAGTGGTACATTTGGCATGCTTTCACCTATAATAATAGGACTAGTTATTGTATTTATTATCACAACCATAGCTTTTGTAATAGTTGAAAATAAAAAACATAATCCATTAATTGATTTTAAATTATTTAAAAACAAAGCTTATACAGGGGCGACATTATCCAATTTCTTACTAAATGGTGTTGCAGGTGCTTTGCTTGTAGCCAATACATTCGTTCAAAAAGGTATAGGTTTCAACGCATTCCAAACAGGACTTTTATCGATTACATATTTGGTTACTGTATTGTTGATGATTAGAGTCGGTGAAAAAGTTTTACAAAAAGTAGGGGCTAAAAAACCTATGTTGTTAGGTACAACGTTTAATATGGTTGGTATTATTTTAATATCATTTACATTTTTACCTAGTGCGCTATATGTCGTTGTATGTATTATTGGTTATTTACTCTATGGATTAGGTTTAGGTTTTTATGCAACACCTTCTACAGATATGGCGATATCTAATTCTCCTGAAGATAAAGTTGGTGTAGCTTCAGGTATTTATAAAATGGCTTCCTCATTGGGTGGCGCATTTGGTATAGCTTTATCAGGAGCTTTATATGGCGTTGTTACAGAAGCTACAAATGTGAAGTTTGGTGCGATGGCTGGTTTATGGTTAAACGTATTAATGGCATTGCTTTCATTCGTCATTATTCTTCTAGCTGTGCCATCGTTTAAGAAGCAAAATAGAGCATAATTCATTAATACAACGTTGTCATTTGAAAAGAATATAATGGCTTTAAGGTATCGTATATTTCATTGGAGGAATGATTATAATGAAACAATTGATTGAAACATTGAAAGAAAAAGAAACACGTATGATAGAAATACGTCGTTACTTACATCAACACCCAGAACTATCTTTTTGTGAGAAAGAAACACCTAAATATATAGAAGCATTTTATGAAGGTAAAGATTGTAAAGTTGAAACGAATGTGGGTCCAAATGGTTTGAAAGTTACTATTGATAGTGGTAAACCAGGCAAGACAATCGCAATTCGTGCTGATTTTGATGCTTTACCAATTCAAGAAGATACAGGCCTAGCATTTGCTTCGAAAAATGATGGTGTCATGCATGCATGTGGGCATGATGCACATACGGCATATATGTTAATTCTTGCAGAAACACTTATTGAAATAAAAGATCAATTTAATGGTAAAGTTGTTGTCATACATCAACCAGCTGAAGAAGTACCTCCTGGTGGTGCACAAGCAATGATTAAAGACGGTGTTTTAGATGGTGTTGATCATGTATTGGGTGTTCATGTCATGAGTCATATGCCTGCAGGTAATATCTATTACAGAGAAGGTAACGTGCAAACTGGACGTGATTTCTTTAAGCTTAAAGTCAATGGTCAAGGTGGTCATGGGTCGTCTCCACATACAGCAAATGATAGTATTGTAGCAGGTGCATACTTTGTGAATGCATTACAGACGATTGTTTCAAGACGATTAAATCCGTTTGAAACGGGTGTTGTTACAATAGGTTCATTTGATGGTAAAGGACAATTCAATATGATTAAAGATAGTATTGAAATAGAAGGTGACGTACGCGCGTTAACCGATGATACTAAAAATACAATTAAAAAAGAAGTGACACGTTTGTCCGAAGGATTGGAAGCAATGTTTGGTGTCACATGTGAATTAGACTACCATGATGATTATCCAGCCTTGTACAATGATCCTGAATTCACAAAATTTGTTGTAGATACTATACAAGAAGCGGATACTGATGCAATTTCAAGTGTTGAAAGATGTGAGCCACAACCGCCTTCAGAAGATTTTGCTTACTACGCTAAGGCAATTCCTGGCACATTTATTTATGCTGGAGCTGCACCAGAAAACGGTGATATTCATCCGCACCATCATCCTAAATTTAATATCAGTGAAAGTTCAATGCGAGTTTCTGCAGAAGCTGTAGGATTAACAGTATTAAATTATCTTAAATAAAATATTTGTGTTCATTTGTGAATGTTACCATGTGTTTACTGTGGCATACACGAGTTTACAATATTATTTAAAGCCAATTAAAATTTGAGATTAAAAGTGTGCGCATACGGAGTTTATTACATGATAAACCATCTGTATACGCACGTTTTTCGTTGTATGAAAAACAAGCATATATAGAAAAAATAAAACTACGATGAAGACTTTTGAGCTATTTCATTAATACAAAAAAGTACGTATGATAACTAAAGGTTTAATATTAGGTCATTTGGTGTATATGTTAAATGAAAAAAGAAAGGAATGATTACATTGAATGGCGAGAAAAAAATAAATACTTTGTTAGAAGACTATAATAAGCAATTAAAAAAAATATTTAAGTATGATAAAGCAAATGCGCTTGCTTTTGATAATGAAAGTAGAAGTAAAGTTGCAGAACAAAAAGGTGTTTTTGTGATTTTTGAAAATAAAACACCAATATTTGTAGGACAAGCTGGTGGATTTATGACTGGTTTTAAATTTACGCAAAAAGATTTATATGATAAATTAGGACAATTTAATTCAGCTTCAGACACTGGAACTACAAAATTTAGAAAGGCTTATATAGAACATCACGGTTTAGATGAAGCGGAAATGAAAAACATTAAAGCAAATGAAAAAAAGTTAAAGTTTCAATATATTAAAGTTAAAGATAATTTAGCTTTTATCAATATTTTAGAAATTTTAGCATTAGAGTATGCTAAGAAAAATAAAATAAAATTATTTAATTTCTCTAGTTAAAGCGTGGTGTTTTTGAACTGCTAAGAAGGTGGTGATTAAAATGAATGTTAAAACATTTAAGATTCATTTTCAAGAACATGTGATTTTTGTGAAATTGCCCAAAGCATATGATGAAAAGAAAGAAAGTGGCTATCCGCTGATATTAGTGCAAGATGGAGACGCGTTATTTAAAGATGTTGAGCGAGATATTATATTTGTCGGAGTGCTTCCCAACAATAGAAATCAGGAATATAGCCCATGGGGAGCAGTCGTAGATGGGATTAATTATAGAGGGGAAGCAGATGCTTATATTTTATGGATAACTAAGCATTTGCTTCCTTATTTAAGAAAATGTTTTAATATATCTCAAAGAACTGAAGATATCGGTATAGCTGGTGCTTCATTAGGCGGATTACTTTCTTTGTATACATTATTTAAAAGTCCAGAAAGTTTTGGCCGTTATATATTAATATCACCTTCAGTATGGTATCCAGGATTTGTGGCATTTATGAAACAACAAACGATTATTAAAGAGGACAAACAAATTTATTGGTATGTAGGAGAGCTTGAAGGACAGCAACAGCTTAGCATTAAACAAGAAATGTTTGTTCAAACAGAATTAGCTGTAGATATATTAAGTGAATTAATGATTTCTGAGAAGGCATTACTCTATTATACTATCAATAAAAGAGGCCAACACAATGTAACGTACTTCAAAAGATATTTTGCTAAAGCGATCAAAAAATTATTTTGATATTGTCAATTTTAAGAAAAAATTAAGTTTTTTAAATTTAATTATCAGAAAATTCATAATAATTAGAGGGTAACATCCCAATTTTCTATAAAATAGTGATAATATTTTAGGTATATGAATTTTTATAAATTGTATTATAACTCATTATAGTATTCAAATTTATAAAATGATGAACGAATGGATTCATCATTATCATTATTTGAAATAGGGGATGCTTTTATGACAATGAAGACAGAAAAAGTCTCAGGTAGCATGTTGTTAACTGGTATTGTTTTATCTATATTAACATATTGGTTATTTGCTCAATCTTTTTTGAATATTGGGCCTAAAATACAAACTACTTTTGATGCGAGTCCAGATATCGTAAATATTTCAGTGAGTTTAACATCATTTGTGACAGGTGTATTTATGGTAGTGGCTGGGAATATATCAGATAAATTTGGTGAAGTGAAATTAACTAGAATTGCTTTAGTGTTGAGTATTATCGGTTCGCTGATGTTGATTGTTTCTGGAAATATTGTGATGCTACTACTTGGTAGAATTGTACAGGGCTTTTCTGCAGCGATTATCATGCCAGCCACAATATCTATAGTGAATGACTTTTTTGATGGAGATGATAGACAAAAAGCACTCAGTTTTTGGTCAATCGGTGCATTTGGTGGTACTGGCTTATCTTCCTTTTTTGCAGGTGCAATGGCTACATTTATTTTTTGGCAATCCATTTTCATATTATCGATTATATTATCAATCTTGGCTTTAGTTTTATTGCGTGAATTACCAGAAAGTCGCATTAATAAAGCGGAAGCGAGCCCGTTTGATTATATAGGTTTAATTATTTTTATTATTATGATTGGTAGTATTAGCTTTGTAATTACACAGGGTTATAAAATAGGATGGCTAAATGCTGTAACAGTAATGTTATTTGTCATATTTTTAATTTGTATATACATATTTTTTAAAGTAGAACGAGTCAAAAAGGTGCCATTTATTGATTTAGATTTATTTAAAAATAGACCTTATATTGGTGCTGTTTTAGCTAATTTCTTATTAAATACTGGCGTTGGAGTAATTGCCTTATTAAATATGTACGTACAAAGTGGTTTGAAATTAACAGCTTTCCAAGCAGGATTGTTAACATTGCCTTATTTAATTTCGTTATTGCTTGTCATTCGCTTAGGTGAGAAAAGTATAAAAAGATTTGGTGCCAAACGTGCGATGATTATTGGACCAATATTTACTGGTTTAGGTGTATTAATGTTTAGTTTGACATTTTTTGATACTGCTATTTATGTTGTTGTAGCGCTAATTGGCGCTGTGTTTTTTGGTGGTGGTACAGGATTATTTGCTACACCAGCTTTAAGTACAGCGGTTTCCACGACACCACCAGAAAAAGTTGGTGTCGCTTCAGGTATTTTTAAAATGGGCTCTACATTAGGTGGTGCATTTGGTATTGCAATTATGACTTCTATTTTTACTGGTATTATTCAGAGTGGTCAAAACATGCATATTGCTGCAGGTGTAGGCTTCATAGTAGGGACTTGTTTAGTATTATGTGGTGTTTTAGCAAGTGCAATCGTTATACCAACACGGAAAGTTAAATAGTGAAGACATTTCTTTTATTCATAGTTACGTTGAGTCTGGGACATCATTGATTTGTTCCAGGCTCATTTATATTGTCAGTAGATGGGTTAAGTGAAAATTAACGCCACTACTCAATTTATTGAATTAATAGGGCTTATGAATGAACTTCAGCTCGGGTCATCATTTTAAATTTTTTAAATACTAGTCCTCTTTGTTGGTATAGGACGACGAAATTTATTTGCATAAAATTAGATTTTTCTCTTGTCCTTTATCATAAAGCAAGTGAATTGAGTGGTCAGGTGGAAATAAATATATCATGGTAAATTGAGTCCAATGTAGTAATTGCGCTTTTTGGTACGCAGTAACTAAGAAGCTATGTATTTACTTACGAGGGCTTTCTATTATGAAGAAGTATCAAGATCTATTTTACATTAAAATTTAAAAGGATTATGATAATTACAAAATATACTAGAAAGAAGTGATACGATGCACTATAAGACATATTATGAATCACCAATTGGTCGGGTTGCACTAACGTCGGATGGCGAAGCAATTACAGGATTGTGGTTACCTAAACATGATGATTTTGAATCAAATTATGATGAATCGTTAACAGAAGCAGACTTACCAATTTTTGAAAAAGCGATTATTTGGCTTGATAAATATTTTTCTGGAAATAATCCTAAAATAGATTTTGCACTAAAACCTATAGGAACCGAATTCAGGGAGCAAGTTTGGGATGTTTTATTGAAAATACCATATGGAGAGACTGTCACTTATGGTGATATTGCTAAAGAAATAGGTATTAAAAGAAATAAACCAAATATGTCTTCACAAGCAGTGGGTGGTGCTGTTGGTACAAACCCGATTTCTATTATAATTCCATGTCATAGAGTAGTTGGCAAAAACGGTAGTCTTACTGGTTACGGTGGTGGCATTGATACTAAAATTGAGTTATTGAAACTGGAAAAAGTAGATATGCAAACACTTTATAGACCGAAACATAGTACAAAACCGTAAATATAACATAGTTTCCTGACTGAAAATTATTGTAAGTAAATATTATTATTTTATACATTTTGTATTTTTTATCAATAAAATTTCCTAAAAATATAAAGTTGTTTCTCTTACTCAGTGTGTTATCCTATAAAACGTCTTTTTATTATTATTAGAGGGGTGGAAAATTTGGATAATACAAAAAAGTCGTTTTCTAGTGTGTTTATCTATTCGGCACTAGTCGTAGGCTTATTAGTAGTTATTGGAGCTATCTTTCCAGCTAAATTTGGAGAAATTACTGGCGTTATTTCTTCTTGGGTAACAAAAACGTTTGGCTGGTATTATATGTTACTGTATACAGTAATTTTAGGTTTTTGTGTATTTTTAGTCTTCAGCCCTATTGGGAAATTGAAATTAGGTAAACCAACAGATAAACCGGAATTTCACACGGTATCTTGGTTAGCGATGTTATTCAGTGCAGGTATGGGCATAGGTCTCGTATTTTATGGTTCTTCAGAACCGATATCACATTATTTAGCGCCGCCAACAGCAGATCCTGAAACAAAGGAAGCAATGGCACAAGCCTTTAGATCCTCATTTATTGATTATGGATTTCATCCTTGGGCAGTATACGGTGTAGTGGCATTAGGCTTGGCATATTCTCAATTTCGTAAAGGAGAAAATGGCTTAATTTCTAGAACGCTAAGACCAGTGTTGGGCGATAGAGTGGATGGCCCAATTGGTGTCGTAGTAGATGTTTTAGCGGTGTTTGCTACTATTATTGGTGTAGCAGTTTCTTTAGGTGTAGGCGCAATACAAATAAACGGTGGTTTAAATTATTTATTTGGTGTGCCGAATAATGCTGTTGTTCAAGGAATTATTATTGCTGTAGTTACAGTGTTATTTTTATATAGTGCGTGGAGTGGCTTGAGTAAAGGTATCCAATATTTAAGTAATTTAAATATGTTTTTAGCAGCATTATTACTTATTGTTATTTTTATTGTAGGACCAACCGTACTGATATTAAATATGATGACTAGTGGTACTGGTGATTACCTTAATTCACTTATTTTTAATAGTTTAGACGTGGCACCATTAAATGAACAAAAAGCTGAGTGGTTGAAAAGCTGGACAATTTATTATTGGGGCTGGTGGATGAGCTGGAGTCCATTTGTTGGTATATTTATTGCGAGAATCTCTAAAGGTCGTAGTATTCGCGAATTTGTAATTGCCGTATTAGGTGTACCAGTTGTGATTAGTATTATTTGGTTTAGTGCATTTGGTGTAACTGGTATAGACGTAGGGCAATCTCATAGCGAGATATTTAAAATGCCACCAGAAACGCAATTATTCGGTATATTTAACGAGTTGCCATTTGGATTTATACTATCAATTATTGCGTTAGCATTAATCGCTTCATTCTTTATCACTTCTGCAGACTCTGCAACCTTTGTTTTAGGTATGCAAACTGCATATGGTACATTGAATCCGTCAGGATTTATAAAAATTGTCTGGGGACTTGCATTAGCAGCTATCGCGTACGTACTATTATTGGCTGGTGGTGACACTGGATTAGATGCACTGCAATCTGCGGCAATTATTTCAGCATTACCGTTTAGTTTTGTAGTTATCTTAATGATGATTTCCTTATATAAAGATGGAAATGAAGAACGTAAATATTTAGGGTTATCGTTACAACCCAAAAGAGATATTGAAACGCAAGATTTAGACGAAACGAACCGTGGTTAAATCTCATAGGTAATCTAATCATAATGTGTTTAACATAATAAAAGAGGATGGCTTTTATGTAAGTGAAGTAAAAGTCATCCTCTTTATTTTATATAAAAAAACCCGTAATTGAATATCAAAAAATTCATTTACGGGCTTGAATATTTGGAATTGTATTTAACCTTCGATTTTCTATGTCACCAATCATACTAAATGAAGTGAGGTAAGATTAAGTGAATTGAAACTTAATTTAATGTATTATAATTACGAATATGATCACTGATGCTTTCGAGATAGAAAATACCTTTTGTTTCATTTGCTAACTCTTTATCATGATCAAATTCAAGGTTGTCGAAACGTTTGAAAAATGTTTCATATGTGTCAACAGAGATTTCTGTACGATGATTTAATAGATCTTTATGTTTTTCTATATCAAGTGCATCTTGATAGCCTTCGACTAATTTACCACTAAAGAATTCACCAACAGAACCTGAACCATAGCTGAATAAACCAATTGTATCACCAGCGTTTAATTCAGTATGTGTTTCTAACAATGAAATTAGACTTAAGTACAATGACCCAGTATAAATATTACCTACATAACGATTGTAATAAGTTGCTGCGTCATACCCTGTAGTTAATCGTTCTTTAGTTTCTGTGTTGATATCTTCTGTTAAGATAGAATCGAGTGCTTTTTTACCCATTTTAGTAAATGGTACGTGGAAACATAATGATTTAAATGTATCTAATGTAGTATTATATCTACGTGCATATTCATTCCAACTTTCTTGGAATGAGTGGATATAGGCATCTTTTGATAATGCACCATCCACTAACGGGTACGGTTGTCCACTTGGACGCCAAAAATCGTATACATCTTCTGTAAATGCGACTGCGTCATCATTTAGTTCAAGAATACGTGGGTTTTGTGTTATCATCATAGCAACTGCACCTGCGCCTTGCGTTGGCTCACCGCCAGATTCTAAACCATAGCGAGCAGTATCACTAGCAATAACTAAAACTTTTTCGTTAGGGCGGCTGGCAATATAATCTTTCGCTAATTGAATGGCAGGCGTAGCAGCGTAACAAGCTTCTTTCATTTCAATACAACGCGCGAATGGTTGAATACCTAATAGATTATGTATTTGAACCGCAGATGCTTTAGCAGAATCTATAGCAGATTCAGTAGCAACAATAACCATACTAATTTGTTTTTTATCATCTTCAGTGATGATTTCTTTGGCAGCATTGGCACCCATAGTTACAATATCTTGGCTCATTGGGCTAACTGCCATTTCATTTTGCCCAATGCCAATAAGAAATTTATTTGGGTCAACTTGACGAGATTCGGCAAGTTTAGCCATGTCTACATAAAAATTTGGAACATAAAAATTGATTTGATCAATACCAACTGTCATAAAGTGTATCGACACCTTTCTTTTAATAAATAAGCAATTGTATCATATCAAATCATATGTATAAAAGACAATTATTTACAATATGCTCAAAAGGAGAATAATAATGAAAAAGATAGCAATCGTAAGTGCCAAGCGGACACCTATAGGAAAATTCAGAGGTAAATTAAGTAATTATACTGCAGTAGAATTAGGTACAAAAACGTTAGAGGCTGCTATGTCAGCCATTAATCTCAAACCTGAAATGATAGAGCAAGTCATTTATGGCAATGTACTTCAGGCTGGAAGTGGCCAAAATCCTGCACGACAAGTTAGTATCAATGCTGGTGTGCCTAATACAACACCTGCGATGACGATTAACGAAGTTTGTGGTTCTGGGTTAAAATCTATCATACTTGGCAAGCAACAAATCCAATTAGGAGAAGCAAAAGTAGTAGCTGTTGGAGGTATTGAAAGTATGACAAATGCGCCCAAAATACTATTTGATGAAGAAGCAACACCAGTTGAAAGTTTTATGCATGACGGTTTAACTGATGCATTTCTAAATGTACCAATGGGTGTTACAGCAGAGAAAATAGCGGAAAAATATAATGTCACACGAGAACAACAAGATGCGTTTGCGAACGATTCACAACATAAAGCAGCGCAAGCTTCAGAAGCAGGTAAATTTGATAATGAAATTGTTACATTAACAGATAATGAAGGCGAATTAATGACGGTAGATGAAGGCATTCGTGGCAATAGTAGTATTGAAAAATTAAGTACTTTAAAAACAATATTTAAAGAAGATGGCACTGTCACAGGTGGGAATGCTTCAAGTATCAATGATGGCGCATCAACAATTATTTTGATGGATGCGGATTATGCAAGGCAAGAAGGCTTTGAAATTATTGCAACATTAGGTGAACACGCGGAAATTGGCTGTGATCCTATCTATATGGGGTACGCGCCGTATCATGCAGTGACGGAATTATTAACAAAATCCAAGAAAGACATGGATGATATTGACGTTGTGGAAATGACAGAAGCATTTGCTGCTCAAAGTATACCGGTTAAAAACAATTTAGAGATACATCCTGATAAGCTTAACTTATATGGTGGTGCCATTGCTTTAGGTCATCCAATAGGTGCAAGTGGTACACGATTGGTGACTACTTTAGTAAATATCTTATCACAAGAAAATAAACGAAACGGGATTGCAACTGCATGTATTGGTGGCGGTTTAGGTATCGCATTATATGTAGAAAAGGGGGATGCCTAATGTTACCTTTAGGTAAAGATTTTCGCCATTTATCACGTGAGGAGAAGTTAGATTGTCTACTTGATTATGGTTGGTTGAATAAAGATAATCACGATATGTTATTAACACATCCTTTAATTCCAGAAGAAATTGCCAACAGTTTAATTGAAAATGTGATTGGTCAAGGTGCGTTGCCTGTCGGGTTACTACCTGAAATTATTGTAGACGACAAATCATATGTTGTTCCAATGATGGTTGAAGAACCCTCTGTTGTTGCAGCTGCAAGCTATGGTGCAAAGTTAGTCAACGAAACAGGTGGGTTTCATGTCGTAGCTAGTGAGCGATTAATGATTGGACAAATTGTTTTTGATAACGTAAAGGATACACAACGTTTATCTCAAAATATTAAAGATCTTGAGCCGAAGATTAAGCAAATTGCAGATGAGTCTTATCCTAGTATTATTGAAAGAGGTGGCGGTTACCGTCGAATTGAAATAGATACTTTTCCAGAAGCGGAGTTATTATCGCTCAAAGTATTTGTAGATACAAAAGATGCAATGGGTGCTAACATGTTAAATACAATATTAGAGGGGATTTCTGCTTATTTAAAAACGGAACTTGAAGATGTAGATATATTAATGAGTATTCTATCTAATCACGCCACTGCTTCTGTTGTTAAAGTACAAGGTGAGATAGATATTCAATCACTATCCAAAGGTGGACGTGACGGTGCCGAAGTAGCACGTAGAATGGAAAGAGCATCTGTGTTAGCGCAAGTAGATATTCATCGTGCAGCGACGCATAACAAGGGTGTGATGAATGGCATTCACGCAGTTGTCTTAGCTACAGGTAATGATACGCGTGGTGCTGAAGCTAGTGCTCACGCATATGCGAGTAAAGATGGACAGTATCGAGGTATAGCTACTTGGCAATATGATGTAACACGCCAAAAATTAATTGGTACGATTGAGGTGCCAATGACACTGGCAACAGTTGGTGGAGGTACACGTGTCTTACCTATTGCTCGAGCTGCTTTAGATTTAATGAAAGTTGATTCAGCACAAGAACTTGGTCATGTTGTAGCTGCAGTTGGTTTAGCTCAAAACTTTGCAGCATGTCGTGCACTGGTTTCGGAAGGTATTCAAAAAGGTCATATGAGTTTACAATATAAATCATTAGCAATTGTTGTGGGTGCGCAAGGTGATGAAATCGCTAGAGTCGCTGAACTGTTAAAAGAAAAACCGAGCGCAAATGCAGCTATGGCAGAACAGATTCTCAATCAAATTAGAGAAGCATATTAGCGATTGAATTATATTTTTGATAGGTATCATTGAGACTTTAAAATATTTAATATGATTGACGGAGTAATGACTCATTGTTTTCATTACTCCGTCTTTTTGCGCAATAAATGACTTTGAATTAAAATATAAATATTTTATTTTGTGATTTGAGTTCCATATAATATAAATTACAAGCTCGAAAGAAAAGATTAAAAGAAAAGAGGGAGTATGATGGGGAATAATCTACCGGCATTATCATATGATCACAAGAATCATTCTGTGGTGCCAATTTTAGCATCGGAACAAAGTCTACAAACAATAACTGCAGAACCTTGGTTGGAAATTTCAGATGAAGGATTACAATTAGAAGGTTTATGCTTTGATAGAAATGGTGATTTAACACTTTGCGAAGTGTTTGGGGGAACTGTTTTTCATGTGACTTTGCCAGACAAAAAAGTAACTCAGCTTTTTACATCACATAAAGAAAATCCTGCAGCTGTTAAAATCCACAAGGATGGAAGATTATTTGTTTGTTATTTGGGTGACTTTGAGCGTTCAGGCGGCGTGTTTGCAGTTAATGCTGAGGGAGAAGCAGAAGAGACGATTGTGTCAGACATTGACACAGAATATTGTGTAGATGATTTAGTGTTTGATAGTAAAGGTGGATTTTATTTTACTGATTTTAGAGGATACTCTACGAATCTTAAAGGTGGCGTATATTATGTTGCGCCAGATTATAAATCCATAACACCTGTGCTTCAAAATTTAGCTGTTGCCAATGGCGTAGCTTTAAGTACTGACGAAAAAACACTTTGGGTAACTGAAACAAATGCGAACCGATTACATCGTATTGATTTACTAGAAGACGGTGTAACCATTGCACCATTTGGCGCTTCTATACCTTACCATTTTACTGGACACGAAGGGCCAGATTCATGTTGTATAGACAGTGATGATAATTTATACGTAGCAATGTATGGACAGGGCAGAGTATTAGTGTTTAATAAAAAAGGTTATCCTATTGGACAAATTTTAATCCCGGGTCGTGATCAAGGGCATATGCTTCGTTCAACCCATCCAGCATTTATCCCAGGGACGGATCAGTTAGTGATTTGTGCTAATGATATTGAACAAGGCGGAGGTTCTTGGATTTATACGGCGAAAGGCTTTGCAAAAGGTCATCATAGCTATCAATTTCAGTAAATATGCCTCATAAAAATGCTTTAGAGCGCGGATAGAAATCTAATTTTATTAAAATAATTTCGTCATCTCAGCTTGGCAAAGATGACGAATATTGAAGAAAGTATAAAATGATTACCTGAACTTCACTTCATGCATAAGCACTACTAACTCAATTACAGACAATATAAAAAAGTCTAGGACGAAGCAATGTCGTCTAGACTTTTTTAGTATATACCACCTTTGTTAATCGCATTTATATTTTATTGTTGTAAAAATCAAAGAATTTAAATCATTATTTGAAGTTTACAGACAGGAGAGTAAGTCGAGTAATGACGCTGATTTTAAGTATAACAATAAATTAATTGAGATAAAATTCATTAAAAATTTATAAATACACTATTGAAAGCGCATACATTTTTAAGTATGATATAAATTAACAAAGGTAGGTGTTTGTTATTTTAAAGCCAAAAGATAAGCATAACGAAGAAAAACATGATTTAAAGAAGCCACTAGGTGTTACGTCGGCGGTCGTTACATTGTCAATTATGATTATTACGATGTTAATAACTGTGGCTGTATTAGAAAAAGAACCTCATATTCCTCTAATGATTGGTACTGCGGTCGCTATCATTGTGACTATGTTGCATGGATATGAATTTAGTGAAGTAGAAGAAATGATGTACAAGGGCATACGGCATGCTTTGCCAGCGATTGTTATTATTATACTTGTAGGTTTAGTTATTGGCTCATGGATTGGTAGCGGTGTCGTAGCAACAATGATATTTTATAGGCTTCAGTTAATAGACCCTCGTTATTTTTTAGCAGTTGTAGTTATATTATGTGGTGTCGTAGCGTTAGCTATCGGTAGTAGTTGGTCGACAATGGCTACTGTTGGTGTTGCATCAATGGGTATTGGTGTTAGTATGGGTATTTCTCCAGGCATGGTCGCTGGTGCAGTCATTTGTGGTGCTTATTTTGGTGATAAGATGAGCCCATTATCAGATACGACAAATCTTGCTTCAGGATTATCTGGTGTTGAATTATTTGAGCATATTAAACATATGTTCTATACCACAATTCCAGCTGTGATTATTGCGTTAATTGCATTTTTCTTTATTGGTATGCAGTATGGTAATAAAAATTTTGATACGAAGCGTATCGATGCAATTCTTAACACTATGCAAGATAATTTTGTGATTACACCATGGTTGTTGTTAGTACCTTTAGTAGTTATTGTATTAGTAACGTTCAAAGTTCCAGCTATTCCAGCAATTTGTGTCGGCATTATATTTGGATTTTTTGCTCAAATTTTTGTACAAGGTGGAAGCATAACGGAAGCGCTGACTGCTTTGCAAACAGGATATACGATTGAATCAGGTAATAAACTTGTAGATGAACTGTTTAATCGTGGCGGTTTAGAATCAATGTTTTATACGATTTCATTGACTTTAGTAGCGATGACTTTTGGTGGCGTATTGGAATATTCGGGTATGCTATCTGCATTAATTTCGGTGATTTTAAAAGTAGCGAGAACAACTGGTTCATTGATTGCATCAGTGATTATTTCTTGTATCGGCACTAACTTTACATGTTCAGAACAATACATATCTATTATTGTACCTTCTAGAATGTATGCGAGTGCTTTTAAAGACAAAGGCTTACATCCTAAGAACCTATCTAGGGCATTAGAAGATGGTGGAACATTAACTTCAGTATTCGTACCTTGGAATACATGTGGTGTATTTATCGCATCTACGTTAGGCGTATCGGTAATGGAATATGCACCATTTGCTATTGTGAATTATACAGTTCCTATAATTTCAGTTATTTTTGGATTTATTGGGTTTAAAATAATTAAATTAAAAGATTCAGATGAAGGAAATACAGACAATGCTAACTTAGCTTAATTTAGCGGAGTTTATGAAAATCTATCATTTACTATAAAAAGAGGAGAAATCAAGTGTGATATTTGGTTTCTCTTTTTTATAGTGAAAATGAGCATAGAAATTGATTATACATATCAGGATGATTTTTCAATAGTCCTAATCATTTCAATACATTAAATAATGCATAAACTAAAAAGATTGAAAAAATAGTATATAACCGTATACTAGGATATACACATTGAAGTTAAGTATAGAGGAGCACGCATATGGATATTAAACATATGAAGTATTTTGTAGAAGTAGTAAACCAACAAGGTATGACAAATGCATCTAAATCATTGTATATCGCTCAGCCAACGATAAGTAAAGCAATTAAAGACATTGAAAAAGAATTGAATATGCCATTGTTTGATCGAAGCAAACGTCAACTTGTCCTAACGGATGCTGGCTCAGTTTTTTATCATAAAAGTAAAGAAATCTTATCATTATACAAAGATCTGCCTAAAGAAATTAATAGTTTATTAGGTTTAGAAACAGGTCATATTAGCATTGGTTTGTCTGCAGTCATGAATATGAATAAGTTTATTCATATTTTAGGTGAATTCCATCAGCAGTATCCTAATGTAACGTATAACTTAGTGGAAAACGGTGGCAAAATGATTGAACATCAATTAATTAATGATGAAATAGATATAGGAATTACAACATTACCAGTAGACCAATCTATTTTCCATTCCTTGCCATTATATCAAGAAGAGTTGAAATTAGTTTTGAATAAAGAACATCGTCTTGCTCAATATCAACAAGTGAAAATGAGCATGCTAAAAGACGAAGATTTTATACTTTTTAATGAAGATTTTTACTTGAATGATAAGATTATCGAAGCGGCAAAAAATGCAGGTTATATACCTAATACAATATCCAAGATTTCACAATGGAACTTTATTGAAAATCTTTTAAATGCTCATTTAGGTGTAAGTATTTTACCAGAGAATATAGTGGGATTATTAAACAGTGACTTTAAAAATATAACACTTGAGGATCCAGGCATGAGTTGGGAATTAGGTGTGATATGGAAACGAGATAAATATTTAAGTTATGCAACCAGACAATGGATAGATTTTATGAAACAACGTTTATAAAGACGTAGGTTAGTATTCATATTATGTGATAATGAAACAACATTTGAATAAAACGATTGAATCAATTGTGTGTTAATAATAGAAATTTCAACCATAGCGTAGAGTAATTTTAGGTATTGGTGGGAGTAGATTGCGCAATCAAACGGATGTTTTGATTCCAATCCTGTTCCCACTATTTTTAGTTGTAAAAGCTATGCTATGAAATCATTTGAAAAGGACACATAGTAAAATAGTTGATTTGTTTTATTAACTATAGCTAATTGGAATATGTAAAATCGCTTTCATAGAAAAAAGTAATTGGTATTATGAAAAAACAATATTTTTATTATATTTAATGGCGCGTTATACTTAGTCATGTAATCAACAAAGTAGTTAAAAATAGTCAGCAGTTCAAAAGTAATAAAAAGGGTGATGAGTATTGCAGGTAGCGCTAAAGATAATCAAAATTATGTTTCAAGCATTAATTATTATGGGTATTACTTTTATTGGTAATAAAATTCAAATGATTTTTGATATTCCGATTGCAGGTAGTATCGTTGGATTAATATTATTTTTCTTATTACTACAATTTAAAATTATTCCAACAAAATGGGTAGAAGAAGGCTCTAAATTTTTCTTAGCTACCATGGTATTTTTCTTTGTTCCATCTGTCGTAGGTATTATGGATGTCGCTAATATGATCAATTTTAATTTTATTTTATTCTTTATCATGATTGTTCTAGGCACATGTTGTGTTGCTTTAATTTCAGGGTTTATTGCTGAAAAAATGGTTAAAGCTGAACAATACGGGAATGGTCAAGATTAGATGGTACTTCTAAAAGCATTGTTAATGATTCTACTGACAGTTTTTATGTACGTTGGAGCAAAAAAATTACAGTTTCAATACCGGAGCCCATTTTTAAACCCTGCACTTATATCATCAATTGGAATTATCGTTGTATTATTGTTATTTAACTTAGATTATAAACAATATATGGTCGGTGGAAAGTGGATACACCAACTGTTGAATTGTACAGTGGTAACATTAGCGTATCCACTATATCAAAATCGTCATAAAATATTAGCTAATGGTAAAATTATATTTAGTAGTGTGATTACAGCAGTAATTTTGAACTTTGCATTTGTTTATGTCATATTAAAAATGTTTGGTTATTCAAAAGAAGTTATTGTTACGATGTTACCAAGATCAATTACAGCTGCTGTAGGTATTCAAGTATCTCACCAAATGGGTGGTGTGGATGCAATAGCAGTGTTATTTATCGTAGCAACTGGTTTAATCGGGAGCATTTTAGGTGCGTATTTGATTAAATTTGGAAGATTTAAAACTTCTATTGCAAAAGGTTTAACATTTGGTAACGCATCACATGCTTTTGGTACAGCTCAAGCACTTGATATTGATTTAGAAGCAGGTGCGTTTAGTTCAATTGGTATGATTTTGACTGCATTATTAAGTTCAATCGTTCTCCCGATACTCATAATCTTTTTATATTAAGCGTAGTGTTAAAACACAGTATTAACTATTTTAGGGTAAAAATAAATCGTTAAAATTTGGAAGGAGCAATTTTTACAATGGCAAAAATTAAAGCAAATGAAGCATTAGTAAAAGCATTACAAGCATGGGAGATAGACCACTTATATGGTATCCCAGGAGATTCTATAGATGCGGTAGTAGATAGTTTAAGAACTGAAAGAGATAATATTGAATTTGTTCATGTACGTCATGAAGAAGTAGCAAGTTTAGCAGCTGCAAGTCATACAAAATTGACTGGTAAAATTGGAGTTGCATTAAGTATCGGTGGTCCAGGTGTCGTTCACTTACTTAATGGTATGTATGATGCGAAAATGGATAATGTTCCTCAACTTATTTTAGCAGGACAAACAGATAGTACAGCTTTAGGAACAAAAGCATTCCAAGAGACAGATATTAGCAAAATGGTAGACGATGTAGCTGTTTATAACCGTCAAATCTCTGAGAATGATAAAGATATATTCGGTATTGTTAATGAAGCAATCCGTACGGCTTATGAGAAAAAAGGTGTTGCAGTCTTAATTCTGCCAAATAACCTATTGACAAACAAAGTGAAAGATACAACCAATACACCAGTGGACACTGCACCACCAGCACGTGTTGCACCAAAACCACGTAGCATTAAAAAAGCCACTAAGCTTATTAATAAAAGTAAACGTCCGGTTATGATTATCGGTACTGGTGCTAAACATGCTAAAGACGAAGTGCAAGAATTTATTGAAGCGGTTAAAATTCCGTCAATCATTACTTTACCTGCTAAAGGTATCTTAGCAGATGCTCACCCATATAATTTGGGTAACTTAGGTAAAATTGGTACTAAAGTGTCTTATCAAACGATTCAAGACGCTGATTTACTAATAATGGTAGGTACAAACTATCCTTATGTTGACTATTTACCTAAGAAAAATATCAAAGCAATTCAAATCGATACAAATCCAGAAAATATTGGACATCGTTTCGACGTGAATGCAGGTATAATTGGTGATAGTAAATTAGCATTGCAACAATTAACAGATAGTGCCAAACACGTGAAAAATCGTGATTTCTTAAATAAAACATTAGAAAGAAAAGCAACTTGGGATTCTTGGATGGATAAAGATAAAGCAGATGAAAGTTCACCAATCCGTCCAGAACGTCTAATGGATGCAATCAACCAAGTGAGAACAGATGACGCGATTTTCTCAATCGATGTAGGTACATCTACTGTATGGTCAACACGTTATTTAGATCTAACAGTGAATAATAAATTCATCGTTTCTAGTTGGTTAGGTACGATGGGCTGTGCATTACCAGGTGCATTAGCAGCAAAACGTGCTTACCCTAACCGTCAAGTAGTGGGTATAGCAGGCGATGGTGCGTTTGAAATGGTAATGCAAGACTTTGCAACAGCAGTACAATATGATTTACCAATGACTATATTTGTTTTAAATAACCAAGAATTATCATTCATTAAATATGAACAACAAGCTGCTGGTGAATTAGAATATGCAATCAACTTCACTGATATAGACTTAGCACAATTTGCGGAAAGTTGTGGTGGCGTTGGTTATACGCTTAAAGATCCTAATAGAATTGATGAAGTTGTAGAAGAAGCAATGGCTCAAGATAGACCAACAATTGTCAACGTTTATGTTGATCCAAATGCTGCGCCATTACCTGGTAAAATTGTTAAAGACGAAGCAATTAATTACGGTAAATGGGCATACAGATCTATTACTGAAGATAAAAAATTAGATTTAGATGAAATTCCTCCAATGTCAACAGCTGTTAAACGTTTCTTCTAAGTTGATATAAGTAAAAAATTAGAGACTTTAATTTCTCTGACTAAAAATAAATGCCAATTTCTATTGAAATATTATAGAAATTGGCGTTTTCTTTGCTTTGTGAAGTTTTGCATCACGTTCGTCTTGAATCGAAACCTGATAAATTAAAATGATGTCATAGTGTGCTGAAATCTAGAGGAATGATATGAGCGAGAGACTACAGACTCGAATCATATCTCAGGCAAGCATGCACGTTTAAAATCATAATATTTTAAAAGATATAAAATAGCTGCAACATGAAATGATTAGCTTGAATGGATTTAAGTCAAAATATTTTTCATTTGTACTAAATATCTCCCATCGTGATTTTGTAACGTGCTGACGCCTAGGGAAAAGATATGAACGAGAGACTACAGACTCGAATCATATCCCCAGGCAAGCATGCACGTTCAAAATCATAATATTTTATGATTTAGTTAAAGATATTTAAAAATAGATTGAAAATTCAGCATAATATCTATAAAGTGTATTATTATAACAGTAATTTATTAAATTGATTGATCAGGTTATTTTTTAGATTATGATTTTTTTCAATTAAAAACCATTTAATGGGGGATATTTAAAATGTTCAAATCAATTTTTAAAAAGATAACATTTAAAACACCACATACATATGCATTGTTATTATTTATCATTGTTGTGGCAAGTTTACTTACATATTTAATACCAGCTGGGGAATATGCACGTGAAAAAAAAGATGGACAAACATTAGTTATATCTGGTTCATATCAAGAAGTGTCACAACATGGCGTTTCGTTTTTTGATATATTTCGAGCAATTCCAGAAGGATTACAGAGTGGCGCTGAAATTGTATTTTACATTTTCTTAGTGGGTGGCGCATTTGGTATTGTCCATAAAACAGGCGCATTTGAAAATGGTGTGAATAAAGCAATGAACACATTAGGATCTTATAAAGTACTAATGATTCCATTGACTATGACGATATTTTCTATATTAGGTTTTTCAATTGGATTAGCAGAAGAAACGATTATCTTTGTTCCTATTGGAATTATTATAGCGAGAACATTAGGATATGATGCGTTGACTGGAGCAGCAATGGTTATACTTGGAGCAGCAAGTGGCTTTATTGGTGGTATGTTAAACCCATTTACTGTAGGTGTTGCACAATCTGTAGCGGAGTTACCATTATTTTCAGGTTGGGGGTTGCGTTCGATTATTTATATCTTTATCTTGTTGGTAGCTATTACAACAGTGATGATATATGCACGTAAAGTGAAACAAGATATGTCGAAAAGTATTGTATACGAACTGGAAAAAGTTGAAGGACAATCTACGGAAGCGATGGATACGCCACGTTTTACGAAGCGACAGAAAGTTGGTTTACTACTCATTGTTGCAGCGATCGTATTAAATGTGTTTGGTATTTTTAATTATGGTTGGTCCTTTAACGAGATGAGTGCTAACTTCTTATTGGCAGGTTTACTTGCAGGTGTCATAGGAGGATTGGGCGTCAACGGTACATTTGAAGCCATGATAGAAGGTATGAAAGATATTTTGTTTGGCGCAATGATTGTTGGCTTTGCTAAAGGTATCATTGTCATTTTAGAAAATGGCCAAGTAATAGATACCATCGTACATGGTATGACAACCTTGCTTACAGATGTACCTTCCTCGGCAGTTATCATCGCGATGTTTATCTTACAATTCTTTTTGAATTTCTTTATACCATCAGGTTCTGGACAAGCATTAACTACTATGCCATTAATGGTACCAATCTCTGACTTATTACATATCAATAGACAAATTACTGTACTTGCGTTTCAATATGGAGATTCAATCAGTAATGTCTTATTTCCAACTTCTGCAATTTTAATGGGTGCTTTAGCTGTTGGAAAGATATCTTATACTCAGTGGCTTAAATTTGCTTGGAAATTAATTTTAGTATGGGTAATCATATGTTGTATTGGTATGTCTATTGCCTTAATAATAGGTTATTAAGTAATAATTTGCTAAGTCATTTAGCTAACTTGAACTTCATGTTATTAGGAGTAGTCTCAGATATTAAAGTATTAATTAGATATCTGAGGCACTCCTATTTTTTATGTCTAATCATTAAAATGTTGAAATATTCAGAAATTACAAATAAGATATGATATAAGACATAATTAAAGAAGGTGAGACAATGCAATATAGACCGTTTATAGAAATACTGCCGAACGTTTCATTAAGACCACCAGATCTTAAAATGGCTGAATCATTATTTGAAACCATTCAAGAAAATTTTACGCATTTATCACGATTTTTAGATTTCATTACTGAAGATCTCACTGTAGATGCGGAAAAATCATATTTAAAAATGATGATACAACATCAAGCTGAAAGTAAAGGTCAATTATTTCTAATCTATTATGAAGATGAATTGATTGGCACAATAGATTTACATAAAATCGATTTAAAAAATAAAAAAGCAGAAATAGGTTATTGGATGGCGAAAGGATATACAGGTAAGCGAATTGCGACGGAAAGTGTTGTGTTTATATGTCATTATGCATTTGAAATTTTAGAATTGAATAAACTCACAATTATTGCAGACGTAAGAAATATTGCTAGTAATAAAGTTGCTAAAAATGCAGGTTTTCATTTTGTCGCAACTGATATTCAGGACATGTATGATGGTGAAAATTATCAAGATATGAATCGATATATTTTATTGAAAAATCATTTTGACTTGGCTGAAAGTCATTAAATGCTAGATTGATTGCCTGTATAGCACATGCTTAACAGTATCCGGTGTGTCCAAGTCACAAGCAATTGTTAGTAAACTTATTGTATTGACTGATATTAGCTATGATATGAAACAGACGAAAAGGATATATAAGGAGGATTACGACTTGATGGCTAGAGGTATTAATCATATTGGTTTAACTGTACCTGATATTGAAATAGCAACGGCTTTCTTTAAGGAGGCTTTAGATGGTCGTATTGCTTATGATAGCCAAACTAAAATGGATGAACCTAGAGGTGGCCAATTTGTTGAACATGTATTGGGACTGGAGAATGGTGCTGAAATTGTTAAAAAGAGAATGATGGTGTTCAATGATGGCCCTAATATAGAGATGTTTGAATTTGTATATGCAAATCAAAAAAGCGCAGTAAATTTACAAGACATAGGTTATACACATATTTCATTTTACGTGGACGACTTTGAAGCATCGCTTAATAAAATCAAACAAGCTGGGGGAGAACCTATCTCTGAACCTCACAGTAATACAAAATATGAAGATACAGCTGGTAATCGTACGGTATATGTTAAAACTCCATGGGGAAGTTTAATTGAGTTGCAAACGATACCAAATGGTTATTATTATCCTAGAGATAGCGAGGCAAGTGTATTTATTCCGGACGTGTAAGAAATATTGACGCAGGAGGTTAAAAATAATGTTAAATAGAAAGTTAGATGTCGCCAACTTACCCACGCCTATTCATAAGTTAGAACACTTAAGTAAACGTTTAGGCAAAGAAATTTATATTAAAAGAGATGATTATACTGGTACTGAAATATCAGGGAATAAAGTAAGAAAGTTAGAGTATACGATACAATATATAATTGATCATGGCTATGATACGATTATTACAACAGGTGCAATCACATCTAATCATGCCAGAGCAACAGCAGCACTATGCGCAAAATATCAAATTGAATGTCATCTCGTGTTAGAAGGTACAATGAAATCTTTTGAAGGTAATTTATTCTTAGATGCTATGCTTGGTGCACATGTACATGTGATTGACGACGATCAGTCTCGAGAAATAGCGATGGCACAATTGAGTCATACACTAGAAAGTAAAAACAAAACACCTTTTATGATACCAACTGGCGCATCAGATTGGATAGGTACGCATGGTTATATCAATGCTTTTGAAGAGGTTATAGAACAAGAGGCTGAATTAGGTTGTCATTTTGACTCTATTAATGTAGCTGTAGGCTCAGGTGGCACATATGCAGGTTTATGGTTTGGTAAACACAGTCACAACCTACCGACAAAGATAATTGGTTATGCAGTCAATGAAAGTGCAGCAGCCTTTAAAAATAAAGTGCAAACAATCATTAATCATTTAGATGAAAACATAGATACATTCGATACAATTACCATTAATGATAGTTATATTGGATTAGGTTATGCACAAGCAACAGATGAAGAATTAGCATTTTATATTGATATTGCACAACAAGAAGGTATTGTTTTAGATCCAACCTACACAGGAAAAGCTTTTAGAGGTATGGTTAAAGAAATTCAAGAAGGAAAATATGATGATCAACAAACAATTTTGTTTATTCATACAGGTGGACTACAAGGTTATACAGAGGAAACTAGAACACGTATTCAACGATTACTGCCAAATTTCAATAATGATTTGTAAATATATTTAGATATGATGATTACGTACACATTTTGTAGTCAAAAGCATATAAATTGCGAAGTATACTATATATGGTGCATAATATTAAACACTTTATAATTAAGGAGGGTGTTCTATATGACTCAAACATTAAGTTCCATGGATGAATATCATTCATTTATTAACAAACATCCGCTCGTAGTCATTCATGTAATGAGAGATAATTGCAGTGTTTGTCATGCGGTATTGCCGCAAATTGAGGACATGTTGCGTGAATTCCCAGACATACCATTAGGTGTGGTTAATCAAAGTAATGTAGAAGAAATAGCTGGTGAATTATCTATCTTTACAGTACCGGTTGATTTGATCTTTCTCAACGGTAAAGAAATGCATCGTCAAGGTAGATTTATTGATATGCAACAAATAGAACACCAATTATCCATAATGTATGAAAGTTTAAAATCATAAATGAATATGAAATAGTTGTGCATTATAAGTAATTAGACATCCTGTTGTTAGTTTATTAACATAAAAGTAATACTAATAATAGGATGTTTCAATTTAAAAACCTTATAATTAAAAGTAAATTGTCTAAAATAAAAATGAGGTAAATTAAATCACAAGTATCATATATAATAAAAATAATGTATGATAAGATTAATCTATTGAATTGAGGAGGAGTATTTATGCGCATAGAAAGAATATGTCCGAATGAAGCTGAAGCGCTGTATACTTGCATGAAAAAGATTGATCAAGAGACACAATACATGCTCTATTTACCTGATGAAAGAAGTTTTAATAAAGATAGACTTGTTGATGATATTAAACACAATTTCTATATTGGTGTTAAAACTGATGAAAATGACATTCTAGGATATTTATCTGTACATATTAGTAGATTAGCGAAAATTAAGCATATCGGTTATATTGTGACCGGTGTGATAAATGAAAAACACCATCAAGGGTTAGCAACAAAGATGTTTCAAGAAACAATAAAATGGGCTGAGCGTAAAGGGTTAAGAAGACTAGAATTAACTGTCATTACAACTAATACTCCGGCAGTTAAATTTTATGAGAAATTAGGATTCAAAATTGAAGGTATCAAACATGAATCTATTTATATGGACCATCATTTTTATGATGAATTATATATGTCAATGATGATAAATCAATCATTTTCAATAGATTCAGCTATACTCGAGAGCTAACTTAATACAAATTAACATTACATCATTTCGTAATGAAATGTACAATACATATTAATAAAATGAGTTAACGATAATTCAACTTCGCTCTAGTTTTGGAGAATTGTATCCAAAAGGCGTTTTATAGCATTTTCTTAAAAGGATTATTTGCTATATTTTGATGTGTGAAGCGCACTAGTCACACAACATATTTGAGCATGGTAGGCTTGTGTGAGGTGTTAATGTTTAAGTGTTTATTAAACTTATGGATGGAGCACAATATATAGTTTAGTTTATTGTTGATACTAACCAAGTCACGAAGTAATTGTTCATTGGAGGTAATATGAAATGCTAAAAAGAATATTAACCATTGCAAGTGTTAGTGTGATAGCTTCATATTTATACGCCAAGCTTTTAGAAAAACGTAGTTATAAAAGCTTTTTGTATGAAATAATGATTAGAGCAACAAAGATGAAACAACCATTTGAAAAGAAAGCAAACGCACAAAAAGCGCTTGAATTTGTTAAAGAACAAACACAAGGCGAGTACGAAGGTACGAATTATAACTTTGACAATGCTGTTTACACTAAAAAAATTCACAATGTAACCAATTATATTGTGAATGATAAAGAAGATCGTCAACAAAAAGTAGTGATATACATTCACGGTGGAGCGTGGTTCCAAGATCCACTGCCATATCATTTTGAATATATAGATATGTTGGCAACAGCCTTTGATGCAAAAGTAATAATGCCAATATATCCTAAAATTCCACATGCAACATATAAGGAAACTTTTGAATTACTAGAAGAGATTTATAGACGTGAATTAGAACAAAAGGTGAGTTCAGAGCGTGTTGTTATCATGGGCGATTCGGCTGGAGGCCAAATTACATTATCTTTTGCACAGTATTTAAAAACAGTGAATATGTCACAGCCAAGTGATATTGTGATGATTTCACCAGTACTGGACGGTACATTTAGTCATCCTGAAGTTTACAATTATGAAAAAATTGATCCCATGTTAGGTGTTGAGGGCAGTAAATATTTAATTAGTCTATGGGCTGGTGAACTGTCATTAACGGATTGGAGAGTTTCGCCAATTTACGGATCATTCAATGGATTAGGAAAAATAACCATTTCAATTGGTACAAAAGAAACGCTTTATCCTGACGCGGTTAAATTATCGCAAGTGTTAAATGCTCAAGGTATTCATCATAACTTTATCCCAGGATACCAGCTATTTCATATTCATCCTATCTTCCCAATTCCTGAAAGAGCACAATTTATCAATAAGTTGAAAAAAATTATAGACTGATATAATCATGTTTTAACGCGATAGAGAGTCTGGAACATAAATTTCAGAAAAATAGCACTCAGATGATTTAATTCAATTCATCTGAGTGCTTCTTTTTTATGCAATATTTCGTATTGTTGGCTCGCTTTCTTTGGGGACAGTTTCAGACTGTCTTGTTCCCTCAAGAGTCTCCCCAAAATACGTCACATTATTGAACACGAAAAATGTAGTATAGGTTAGGAAAACAAACGCGTCAAAAGCGAACTTGGCGTTGTATTAATGGCACTTGATATAAGAAAGTAGTAGATCAACGAGCTAACTATAATCAAAATAATAATGAAAAAGACAATTTCTATATTATTTCAATAGAAATTGTCTTTTTTCACTTGTCCAAGAACTTTATGTCCCATGCTCATTTGATTTTATACTATTTTATCAAAATGGTATTTATAATCGATTTACAATCATACTTCGTTTGAATTATTTAAGTAAGTAGAGAAGAAATCTGTAAATAAATCAACAAATGTCAGATATATATCTTTTTCCACGTGTTCATCTACTTGGTGTGCTTGGCTTACAGCCCCAGGGCCATACATGATAAATGAAAAGTTTTCATCTTTGTCTACTAGTAAATCAGACGCGTCGGTAACACCAGGTGAAGCTTCAGTTGGTAATGTAGTATTTAAATATTTTTCTCCCATTTCAACAGCAAGTTCAGCTAATTGGTTTTGTCCTGTAGTATAAACAGGTGGTCTAGACATGTATGTGTCAATATCGATATCCGTTTGTTCAGTTTCGACTTGTTTTAAGATTTCGTTGAAATATGAGATGAACTGTTCGTTATCATGCTCAGGAATCGTACGAATATTAAATTCAGACTCAGCATGTTCAGGAATGGAATTCACCTGATTACCACCGTTGAAAATTGTGGCATTCATAATTGCATTGCCTAATAAATCATTACTTTTAGTGAATTTTTCAAAGCCTTCATCAGCTTTATAAACAAATTTTACTAATGGTGAAATTGCATTGAAACCAAGTTGAGGCATAGAACTGTGTGAAGCCTTGCCACGAGAAGTGACGCGAATATCCATTGATCCTTTATGTGCATAAATAATTCGATCTTGAGAAGGTTCAGCAATCACTAGTGCATCAACATCATTCATATATCCTTTATCTTGAAAAGCTTTTGCGCCTTCACCTACAATTTCTTCACCAGCAGTTGCTAGTAAACGAATTTTTCCGTGTTGTAATAAGTTTTGATCATGAATATCTATCATACTGATTACTAATGCTGCTAAACCTGATTTCATATCAGCTGAGCCACGTCCGTAAAGTTTACCATCAACTTCAGTAAGTTTGAATGGATCATATGTCCATTTACTTTCATCGCCCGCAGAGACAACATCCATATGACCGGAGATACCTAATACTGGACCATCTTTACCGATTTCAGCAACTAAATTTGCGCGACTGTCGTTAATTTTAATGATGTCGGATTTTATGTCATGTTCTGCTAATAACTTTTGCAGATATTCACAAACTTCGATTTCATTGTCATTAACTGATTTAATGCTAATCAAGTCTTCTAATATTTGAATTTTTTCTTGATCAGTAAATTTACTCATAATAAAAACCTCATTTCAGATATAATAAGAAAACTAATATCTTTATTATATCTGAAAATTCAGACGCTTTGAAATTATACCCCTTTGTAAAAAATACATAATAACTAGATTTTGAACAAATTGTCAAAAATAGGTGACAAAAAATTAAACATGGTTTTTAGATGCGTCATTATCTAAAGACCATGTTTTTATAGTGTTATATTGATTGATTGTTGGTTGAGCCATGTGTTTAGATTGCAAATGTTTAGGGGTAGAGCGGTTTTCTTGTGTAGATGGTTCAGAAGGTTTTGAAGTATTGTTGGTCTCATCTACATTTTCAATATGTCTTGTATTATCTGTATCAAGTACTGCACCACGCATATCATTACCTTGGAAGCTACCTACTAAAATCATGATTAAATAACCACAAGTTATGAGTGCAACAATAATGAGATAAAGTGAAACAGTTAGCTTTACAGGTTTGCTCATGTCCATCCTCCTAAAGTATCTTTAATTCCTTTCACCCTTAAGATAACATTCGAATTTTAATAATGTGTAAATTTCAAGTAAATATTATATTTCATATTTTCGGCCTTTATTATTAATTGATGAAAAAATTTTTATAATATTTTTTACTTAAATTTTTTTATTGAAGAAAAAGGATTAACGTTGATATGAAAGTATTTCATTTAACCTTTAATATAATTTTACATTGAATGTAAATGTGTATTTACATTCAATTAACAGTTAATTTATAGACTTTATATAAAATCAACAACTACGTGGTAGCATGTCAGTATTGAAAGGTATAAAGATTTGTTTATACACAAAGGCCATTTTTTGTGCTAGATATTTTCACTAGATTAATGATCTTTGCACGCAATTAATAAATACGCAGATGAAAAGAGGGACAGAGTTTGCTACTAATCATAATTTGTATAGGCGTAATTCTATGGCTAGGAATTGTCGAAAAACGAAGACATTCTGACAGATTAGAAAAGATTCCTATACGTATTAATATAAATGGTATTAGAGGTAAATCAACGATTACACGCTTGATTTACAGTATTTTGCGGGAAGATAAATACCGCGTGATTGGTAAAACAACTGGTACAGATGCACGCATGATGTATTGGTTTACACCAAGAGAATATCCTGTATATAGAAAACCTCAAGGTGCAAATATAGGTGAACAACGTGATATCGTCAGAAAAGTTGTGAAGCAAAGAGCTAATGCATTAGTTAATGAGTGTATGGCAGTTAATCCAGACTATCAAATTACATTCCAAAAAGATTTAGTGAAAGCGAATATTGGCGTCATTGTTAATGTAATGGAAGATCATATGGATGTGTTAGGGCCAACGTTAGATGAGGTTGCTCAAGCATTTACAGCAACTATTCCATACAAAGGTCATCTCGTCGTAATGAAAGATGATTATACTAAATTTTTTGCTAAAGTAGCTAAACGGCGTAAAACAAAATTAATTGTTGTTGATAAGGAAGAAGTACCAGAATCATATTTACGAGAATTTGGATATATTGTCTTTCCGGATAATGTAGCAATTGCAATGGGTGTAGCTGAAGCATTAGGCATCGACAGAGATACTGCCTTAAGGGGCATGTTAAATGCACCACCTGATGTAGGTGCTGTAGAAGTTAAATACTTTAATGCAAATAATACAACTAATGTGTATGTGAATGCTTTTGCAGCAAATGAGCCACAGTCTACTAAAGCCATTTTAAATAAAGTAGAGTCATATAATTACCCATATCAAAGAATCGTGATTATCTTAAATTGTCGTTCAGACAGGGTAGATAGAACTCGACAATTTGCAGAGAATTTCATAAAAGATGTACCGTTCGATACATTAATTTGTACCGGAAAAAGTACTCAAATGGTTACGGAAGTAATGAGAGAATTACCTGATAAAAAATATTTGAATTTTGAAGGTAAAAATATAAATGAAGTTGAACGTGCGCTTTATGCAGAATCACACAATGCTTTGATTTTCTGTGTTGGTAATATTCATGGACCAGGAAAAGAAATCGCACAATATATAGAAGGGATACATTAATATGATAGGTTCAGAGTTATATTTTTCATTATTCGTGGGGATTGTTTTAAGCCTCATTTTTGCCGAGAAATTCGGTATTAGTCCTGCTGGATTAGTTGTACCAGGATATCTAGCTCTCATATTTGATCAACCAATCATGCTACTATCTGTACTAATCATTAGTTGCATTACATATTTTATTGTGAACCATGGTATTAGTCGCTTTGTCATTCTCTACGGGCGTAGGAAATTTGCTGCAATGATATTAACTGGAATGGTATTAAAATTTATATTTGACTTAATTTACCCCTTAACCCCGTTTGAGATGGTAGAAATGTCCGGTATTGGTGTCGTAATACCAGGTATCATTGCAAATACTATACAAAAACAAGGTGTTGTAATTACTTTATCTACATGTATGTTACTAACATGTATTACATACATTGTTTTATTCTTTTATAGCTTTATTAATTAGTAAGGAGCAGATATATGAAGCAATCTAAACGATTCTCTATCGATGAGCGTGTTTTGAAATGGACAAAACGCCATAAAAGAAGGAATTCCATATATACCGGCTTGATATTAATTATAGCGTTGATTTTGTTAGTATTTGTGTTGAAGCATCAGGATTTTGAGCCTGTTAAAGCTATGAATAAAGGAAAAGATGAAATTAAACTAACATATCTAGGTAATGTGGAATTAAATAGTCATACGAGAAAAAACAATATTAATGATACCTTTAGCGCCGTTGAAGACATGTTAAAAAACAGTGATTATTCAACAGCAAGTTTGAAACTAACCAAATTTTCAGATGATAGAAAAACAAATATTACTAAAAATTTAGAAAATGTAATGTTTTTAAAAGGTTTAAATATTAAAAGTTTAAATATCATAAATCAAGTCACTGATAATATTACAGCAAGAGATTTTAGTAGAGCTGTTGAAGCACAAAATGGTTATAATTTTTTAACTGGTAATGGTTCTAATCCTATTAACAGTAAAACAGTACAACAAACGGTGAAAGGTAAGAAAGTAGCAAACGTTTCCTTTACAGACGTTGAGTCTGATTACACAGATCCATTGAAAAATACTACGTCCATCAGCTTGGAACCCAATATCTATGTTCCATTAATAAAAAAATTGAAAGAAAAAAATGATTATGTAGTAGTTAATGTGGACTGGGGGATAACTGATGAAAGGTCAGTAACAACAAGACAAAAAAAATATGCACACTCTTTAGTAGATGCGGGTGCTGATGTCATCGTCGGACATAATACAGTTGTTCAGGAAATTGAAAATTATAAAGACGCTAGCATTTTTTATAGTTTAGGTAATGTCACCTCAGAAGGTTTCTTATCAAAGAATAAACAAGGCTTAGCTGTCCAACAAAATTGGAATGGTAAAAATTCTAGGTTTATGATCACCCCAATAAAAACAGTGGGTGGTAAATTGACTAAATCTACACCCAACAAAATTGAAGAAACTAAATTATTAAACAACATAAAAGGTGACAACATTAATCTTAAAAAAGAGAATGGAGGTTATATTTATGAACATTAAAGACCATTGGGTAAGTATTACAATCATTGCAGTTGTATTGATAATATTCTTACTAATTGTATTCGCTAGAGCGAATGAAGGTTTAGACCATTATGAACAAAATGAACTTAAATCTTCACACCATCAATATTTGTCTAAAGGAGCTTAGCTATGAGTATTTACAATAAAAAAACGCTCATCGTAATATTACTCCTTACTATTATCATATCCTTCACATTTTATATGATTACGAAAAAGGATAATTATAATAAAGATGATTTATATGAGAATAAAATTGCAGATCATCAACAAGACATATCGGATAAAAATTACGGTGTAGCTTCCAATAATCCGATTGCTACACGTGTTGGAGAGAAAATTTTGCAAGATGGCGGTAATGCAGTTGATGCTTCAATCGGTGTCTCATATGCGCTTGCTGTCACTGAACCACACTCATCAGGTCTAGGTGGTGGAGGTGCAATGCTGGCTTACGATGGTCAAGAAAATGTTGCGCCGAAACAATGGCAATATAAAGATATTTCTTCCTTTAATTACAAACAAAAAGATAAAATCGGTGTGCCAGGTTTCGTTCGAGGTCTTGAAGATGCACATAAAGAAGCGGGGAAAATGGATAGAAAGAAAATCATGAACTATGTTATTCCTTTAGCTGAAGAAGGTTTTGAAGTTGATTCAGAACTAGAAAGAAGTTTGAAACTATATGGTTCGGACGTAGATAGAGATTCACCTTTCTTTGAAGGAGAGCAAACAAAAAGAGAAGGTGATGTCATTAAACAACCAGCTTTAGCTAAAACATTGAAAGGTATTAGAGACAATGGTCCTAATTATTTCTATGATAAAGTTGGTAAAAGTGTCACTAAGCAAACGGATGACAAACTAACAGAAAAAGATTTTCAAAGTTATAAAACGGAGAAAAAAGAGCCAGTGAGTACAGATTACTTAAATAATAAAGTTTATGCGGCTTCAAATCCTTTAGGAGGATCATTGATGCTTCAAGGTTTAGAAATTGACGAAGCTACAAATAATCAAGCAGCTCAAGGTAATCGTCTAGATTATATTACTGGTATATTAAAATCTAGAGATTTAATGTATCGAAATAGGGATATTGTAAATGGACAAGATGAAGATTATGATGAATATCTTTCACAAGATTACTTGTTAGGTAGATTAAATGAAATTAATTTTGAAAGTAATTTTAATACCAATAACATCGATAATACAAGTACAACACACTTTGTAGTAGTTGATAAAAATGGACAATTGACAAGTACAACGAATACATTAGCAAGCTTCTTTGGTTCAGGAAAGTATATGAAAGAAGGGTTCTATATGAATAATTCATTGAGCAACTTCTCTTCTAATCCATCTAGTCCAAATTATGGTGCGAAACACAAGCAACCACGTTCATTTACTTCACCGAGCATCGTAGTTGGTCCTGATTATTATATGGGTATAGGAACGCCAGGTGGTAACAAAATTCCGACTACATTAAATGAGGTGATTATTGATTACTTGCGTAACGATGGTACGCTACAAGAATCTATCAATAAACCGCGTTTTTATAACGATGGAGGCAAAATCTTTTATGAAAATGCTACTGACCAGCAAGATATAGACATTTTCAAAAGTTTAGGTTTTGAAATTGAAGAAAAACGTAATGATCCTAACTTTGGAAGTGTACAAGCTGCGCTTTATAATAAAAATGATAAAACAGTAGAAATCGGTCATGATGTGGGCAATAGATAGTCTGTTTTCAATAAACTCAATAAAAAAGTCCAAGGCATAAATTAATGTCTTGGACTTTTTTTATTGAATTTTAACGGCTGTCATTTATGTACTACGTTTATTGACGAAATTATTATATAACGTACGCACAAAAATGATAACTACAACAATTGCTCCTATATAACCTACAAATGGATATATAATGGATACTAATTCTCCAAAAGGTAATGTACCACAAATTATAAAAATAATACCTAACACAACTGTTACAGGAACGCTAAGTTTTGATGGGAAAATCTTCATAAATTCATTTTTAACTAACCAATACATTGGTGCAGTTGTAGAATAAATCCCTAATAAAATACATACTGAAAATATAAATGCTATAAACGGCGCAATCGTATTACCTAAATAAAGTACAGGAACCTCTAATTCAAATACATGATCAGAATGCACTAATAGCGCAATAATCATTACAATTACTGTTAACATCAACACAGAGCCTCCAACAATTCCAGTAATACCAGCTTCTTTTCTACTATTTGATTGTTGACCAAGTTGTGAAAAGAAGATACTGCCTGCTAAGATGTTGTAACAGAAAAATAATCCGCCAGATTGCCACCAATGTGTTGTTGGTTGTAAATTTTTAGCGCTTTCTGGTAAATAGAGCATATTAGATAAACTACCGATATTTGAGAAGAAAACAATTAAGCAAATACCAATTGTTAAGATGACAATAATCGGTCCAACGGTACCAATAATATCGACTAACTTTTGCAATCCTAAAATAACTGTAATCATTGCGACAATGCCCATACCTAGTACACCGACTAGATTTGGGAGATGGAATTGTTCTGCTACTACAGCTCCTGTACCAGCAATCATGATGACAACAATGCTAAAAATAAAAATAATTGTAAAATATTCAATCAGCGTACCCAAGATGTTGCCGCAATAATACTTAAATATTCTGCCTGGCTGTTTTAATTGAAGATCAAATCCCTTCATCATTAAGGTAGAGCCAAGTAGACAGAATAATAATGCGCTAACTAAAGCTCCGAATATACCATATATGCCAAAGGATGCAAAAAATTGCATAACTTCTTGTCCAGTTGCAAAACCAGAACCTATGAGATAAGCGATGTAAGCACCGCTAAGTTTTATAACATTTGTGAGTTTTATTTGTTGTTGCATCATTGATCCCTCCAATTTTACCAACCTTGACCAGCAATGTCGTAATTGTCTAATTTTCCAGATGCTAAATCTTCAATCGCAGATTCTAAGACATTTAATGCTGTATCAAGTTGGTTATACGTTATGACTAACGGAGGTTGGAAACGGAGTACGTTTCCAGCTACTGCAATAATAACAACACCATTATCAAAACAGCGATTGCAAATTTTTAATGCGGCTTCCGCATCACGTGTCTTATTTTCTTTATCAGAAACGATATCTATCCCGATAGATAACCCTTTACCTCTAACATCTCCAACAGCATCAAATCGTTCGATCCATGAATCCATACGGTTACGTACATACTCACCTTTATCTGTACTCGCTTGAAGTAAATTTTCATCCTCTATCATACCAATTGTAGCTAATGCCGCTTCACAGCTTACTGGATTAGCGCCAGTTGTAAATAAATGTGCTGGTGCTTCTAATGTATCCATTATTTCAGCACGACCTACAATTGCAGACATAGGCAGACCGCCTGCTAACGATTTTCCAAATGTAATCAAATCTGGTTCAATATGATAATGTGAAACTGAACTCCATTCACCAGTACGACCAAGTCCTTGTTGGATATCATCCACTGCTAATAATATGCCGTGAGCTTTACATAAATCTTGTAAAGCTTTAAAGTAACCATCGACTGGTTCCAATAATCCACCATCACCTTGTATCGTTTCAATCACGATACAAGCTACTTCATCAGCAGGTACATATTTTTCAAACATTTCTTTAAGTGGCGCAAGATATTCATCGACAGTGTTAGCGTTTGGACTACCAAACATACCTCTGTATCTATCAGGGAATGGAATATGATATAATCCTGGTAACATTGGGCCATACTTTTTTCTCATGTTTAAACTTATGGCAGACATCGATAATGACCCATATGTAGAACCGTGATAAGCATTAACGAAACTGATGATATAAGGTCTTCCTGTATACGCTCTTGCAAGTTTAACGATGCCGTCGTTTGCATCTGAACCAGAAAGTCCGAAAAGTACACGTTTTTCATAATCCCCTGGTGCAATTTCACAGAGTTTCTTAGCAAGTTTAACTAAAGGTTCATGATACATATAAGCAGGCGTATAGTGTATGAATTTATCTACTTGTGATTTAATAGCATCTGACACTGGTTGAGGTGCATGTCCTACATTTTGTGAACTAGCACTCGCAAGTAAATCGATATATGTATTGCCATCCATATCAACGAGTGTTGCGCCATAGCCATGAGAAATAGCTAATGGATAGTATTTTATTCTTCCCGGTTTCGCAAAATACTTACTATCTTCATTGATTAATTGTGCAGCTCTCTCCATTTTCTCCATAATTTTCAATCCTCCCATGTATTACTTAATATAAGTCTGTTTAATAGTTATACAAATTAAATACACACCTTTTACTTCATATCCCGTTGTTTAAAGAGAAAGGTGTTATTAAATATTTTTCGTTTACTTCAATAATTTTTAAAAATGAAATGAAGTAGTGATACGTATGAATATACTAAGAAAATTCGGAATTGTAAATATATTCTGAAAATTTAAAGTTGAATAACACTTAAAAAGTGTAATATGACACATATAATCTTGAGGAATGGCTTGTATGATGACAAAATGTATTATCTTTGCTTTTAGAAATGACGTATTGATTTTTGTGAAAAATAAGAATAAATGAATATCTAAATGTGAAATGGAAAGTTAGTTTTTGAGAAGTTTTTCGTTTATAATATAAATAATAGGAGCTATGCAATACGATGTAATTGATAATTATTTTCAATTATAGTATCTTGAGTCTACAATGATGTTATAGCTTAGTTATGTCTACTTGTAATATTAATATTTATCGTTATGTGTAAAGAGGGAGTTTTAGATGAATAATAGTAAGATAGAAGTTAAAGATTTAATAAATATAGGACTCTTTACGGCAATATATTTTATTTTTATAGCACCTCCTGGCATTTTAGGTATTATACCTATATTCATGTTATTGCTTCCTGCAATGGTTGGTTTAGTAGGTGGCATACCTATTATATTACTAATATCAAAAGTTCAAAAATTTGGTGCATTGACGATATGCGGTACGATTGTAAGTCTTATTTTAGCTATAATGGGGCATCCATGGATTGCGTTGATATTTAGTATACCTGTTATATTAATTGCAGATGGCTTAATGGCCATGAAACACTATAAAAGCTGGAAATACAATTGTTTAGGGTATATTCTCTTTTCCTTTTGGCCTATTGGTACATTTATACCATTTTACTTTATGAGAAATTCATATTTATCTTTTATTCAAGACAAATACGGTATTGAATATCAGAATACTGTCGCCACTTTATTTTCTGTTGAAATGATACCAGTTATTATTATTACTACAATAATTGGTGCATGGATTGGCGTTTATATAGCAAAATTAATTTTAAAAAAACATTTCAAACGTACAGGTATGATTTAAAATGTATAGTCAAACTATCCCACAGACCTATTTATTAAATTTAGACCCAAGAATTAAAATTGCGTTAATCTTGATGATATCACTAGTTGCATTAACAGGTGGCGTTACAGGTGTTGAAGTGTATTTAAGAGCAATAATAATACTTGTTCCAGCATTACTATTATTATGTATTAAGAAATATACAATAGGGTTATTCATTTTGATTTTAACTGTGATAGCGTGGTATGGAGAAGCATTTGTAACGATTGGTGGTAACCAAGTTGCCACATTATTGATTTTTGTACCTTCGGGCATCATAACACGCTTTTTACCTTCACTTGCAATGGGCTATTATATTTTTAAAACTACACAAATTGAAGTGTTAATAACAGGATTAGAACGGATGAAATTATCAAGAAAAATCACGATCCCGATTGCCGTTATGTTTAGGTTTTTGCCAACAATTAGAGAAGAGTCGGCTGCTATAAAGGATGCTATGAAAATGAGAGGTATATCTTTGAAAATCGCCTTTATACATCCAATACAATATGTTGAATATCGTGTTGTCCCATTACTAAACAGTGTTGTGAAAATTGGTAACGAATTAACAATTGCTTCAATTACACGCGGTTTGAATTTAACGCATAGACGTACATCAATTATTTCCCTTAAAATTCGTTGGTTAGATTGGTTGTTATTAATATTATTACTGTTACTTTGTATCATTTATTATGTAATGTGAGGGTAGAATATGATTCAATTAAAAGATGTGTCTTTTAAATACGAAGAAAGCAAAAGCAAGATATTAAATAATATTAACCTTACTATTGAAGATGGTGAGGTTATTTGTTTAACTGGGACTTCAGGCTGTGGAAAAACTACCTTAACGAGGTTGCTTAATGGTATTATTCCTAACTTTTATAAGGGAGACATAGACGGCCAAATTTTAATAAATCATAAAGATGCACAACAGCAAGATGTTTATGAGTTAACACAACAAAGTGGCTCTGTTTTCCAAAACCCAAGGTCACAATTTTTTTGTTTGAATACGACAAGTGAACTTGCATTTGAACTTGAGAATTATGGTATATCACCCAGTCAGATTATGACACGAATCAAAGAAGCTGCTGAACAATTTAATTTTAAACACCTTTTAGATAGGGACATATTTAATTTGTCAGGTGGCGAAAAACAAATGCTGGCTTGTAGTGCTATTCAAGTATATGGTCATGAATTGATTATTTTAGACGAACCTTCGTCAAATTTAGATTTTAATACCATTTTTAAAATACAACAAATGATCAAAATTTGGAAAAATGAAGGTAAAACAATTATCATTGCCGAACACCGTTTACATTATTTAACTGAAGTAGCAGATCGCTTTATTATAATGAAAGATGGGAAAATAAGTGAAATTTATGAAAACGAACAATTTAATGCTTTATCAAATAAACAATTAGCAACTCTAGGATTAAGAAACATTCATTTAGAACAATTGAATGTAAAAGCTAAACGTAATAATAAATTGGGATACTTAAATTTGCAAAATTATTATTTTAAATATAAAAGAAGACAGAAATTAGCTTTAAATATAGATGATGTCAATATTAGTAAGGGCAAAGTGACAGCGATTATTGGTCATAATGGCTCAGGTAAATCAACATTTGCACGTTGTTTAACAGGTGTCGAGAAAAAATTTAAAGGCTTTATTGATACTGGAGAAAAGAGGATAAAGACACAACAAAGCCTAGTAGATACTTATTTGGTATTTCAAGATGTTAATAATCAATTGTTTGCTGAAAGTGTGGAAGAAGAACTGAGGTTGAGTAATCCAACTTTAGATGATGAGACAATAAAGCGATGTTTGCAAAACTACAATATATCTGAACATTTTGATAGACATCCTTTATCGCTATCTGGAGGAGAGAAGCAGCGTTTAGCTATTGCTAGCGCAGTAGAAACGAAACGAGATATTCTGATTTTTGATGAGCCTTCTAGCGGTCTAGATGGTCATCATATGCGTGAAATGAGTACAATCATTAATAAATTAGCAAATGAAGGGCATACTGTGTTAGTTATAACTCATGATTATGAAATGTTACTTTCATGTGCAGATGAAGTGCTTCATTTGGAAAAAGGTAAAGTTAAAAAACAATATGAGATTAACGAAGATACTGTTGGATATTTGCAATCATTTTTTAATATCGTTTAAAAAATAAAAGATTTAAATATTATAAATGAGTAAACGAGTTCGGGATATAAATGTATCTGACTAAACAGAAAACGATAATTTCTATTGAAATATGTAGAAATTTGTCGTTTTCTTTATTTTCCTTAAATTTAATGCCATTAGGACAAATCCTAATTCTCTTTTGCCTTTCTCTATCCCTCGAACTGGCATTCGAGTGAAACCCAAAATAGCCTTCATGAATCCAAAAACTGGTTCTACATCAATTTTTCTTTGACTGTAGATTTTTTTTAGTCTCTGGTTCTGAAAGCTGTTGATTAATTTGAGATTTAAAATATTCCCAATTAAAATGCTTCATTATCTTCTTATTCGTTTTTGAATTATTTTTTCATACATAAATTTTTAAGTGGACATTTTAAACAATCATCACATTCGTATAATTTGAGTCATGTTATAATCTTTATACATAAGGCACCTCGTTAATTTGGTTTAGTAGTGTTTATTAAATTATACGAAAGGGCCTTATTTTTTGAATAAAAATGCAAATTGTACTGATTTTGTAACGTGCTGACGCCCGGGGGAATAGTATGAGTGAGAGACTACAGGCTCGAGCCATACCCCAGGCAAGCATGCACGGTCAAAATCGGAAGATTTTAAATATAAAGAGGACAAATCCATTGTTAAGGATTTGCCCACTTATTTTGAGAATGGGGATTTATGTCACAGTCTCTTTTACTTTGCTTTCGAATCATTTTGTTCATCAAGAGTGAATCGGAAACATGATATATTTTATTTCTGATTCTGAAACTTTAATCGTCAATAAATTATGATAACTATGCATCGTTAACTTAGAAAGAGGAATATTTGCATTGTTGATTTGTTCGAGAATTTTGGAATCAATATAACTTAAGTCGAGATTATTTGGGATTAACTGTGATATGAGACCGTGATTTTCATTAAGTACTCGAGTGTAAACTGGAAAATCGGTGATGTAATTATGAACGATATTTGCAACCAGGTCAGATTTTTGTGTTGAATAATTTAAAGTATTAAATAATAGTATGTGAAAGTGGTGCTTAGATTTTCCAATTAAACCGTAAGGCAATTTAGCGATATGCAAATTAAAAAAAGGTTTTAATAAACTGAAAACGTGAACAATTGGCATCGTACTACAATTATGGTTAACCAACATAAATTGGTCATCATCTTCAGAAAAATATGGAAATGCAAAGCCACCAATTAATGTTTGGAATTCAGTTAATAAATGCATAAGTAAAATATGTGGTGATACGGACATTGCTTTATAGTAATGTTTTAAATTAGAGTGCGTGACATTATTAAAAATTATCTTTTTAGCAATAGATGGATGTAATTGGTTTAAAAATAGCATGATGAGCTGACGGGTATCAAAAGTATTATCAGAGTTGAACCAATTTTTTGATAGTATGCTTTTTAGTAAGTAGCAATCAGTATCAATAAAATAATAATCTGCATTCAATGTACCAATATTTTTTTGGAACCTTGCAAAATTCCCACTATTTTCTAAGATGTGTCTAACATTTACCGCACATTTCAAAGTGGGAAATTGTTGTTTAAAGTTTTCAATTAATCTTTGATCATTTTTAAACGTTTTATGATTTGTCTCAACAAGCAAACTAACATTTGAAATATTATCATTAAGTAGTGTTAATAAATTTAATATTTTGATGATTTGATAATCAATTGTTTGCGAAAAAGGCGGGTTGTCAACTTTTAAAGTTATTTCAAAACCTTTGATAAGCAATTGCTTGATCGCTTCAAAGACGTTGTGATAATCTAATTTGTTTAAATCATCGAAATTAGTGTGAAGTAAAATTAAATTTGGCTTTGAAATTAGCGATAGTATTTTAATTGAAAAATTTGATCGATTAAATGAAATTAACTTATGTAAATCTTCAAATGTGATAAAAGTACGTGTCACATTAAATTTGTGAGTATATTTCAGTTTATCCAAAACGATTTGATTAGACGAAATATGTTGATTATGAGGAAAGTTATACATTTTGTTGATAATCTTAGTTAAGTTAGATGTGCTTAAAGAAACTTGGTACGGTGAATTCAAATCATTTTTCCTGAATTGATGAATATAGTATTTGGGTGGCATTTTTACATAAAATTTGAAGTTTTTAGAATATGTACTAACGTTAGTGTAACTATATTTTAATGCGACATCGTAAATACTTTGTTCCTTTTCTAATAAATCAAATAGGGATAATGCAATTTTAAGAGAACTTGTATATTGTTTGAAATTCATATTTAATATTTTGGAAAATAAAATAGATATATACGATTGTGATATATAAAAAGCTTTAGACACTTGCTTTGTAGTTAAGGGTTCATTGATATGTTTATGTATGTATTGAGTCAGACGTTGAACTAAAGGATGCTTGGTATACAAAGTTGGTAGATATTGATCATCTAAATGGACTTTTGCTTCTTTAAGTAAAAATTCAATAATATTTGATATATAAAGATGCATGTATTTTCGATTTTGAATGTGATTATGTAATTTTTGCAAAATTAAGTTACGAAATTGCTCTATATATTTAACTTGTTTGATATCAAAAAAGGCGTTAACGATGGATTTATCCTTTTCTATAAATAAAGGGAGTGGTATTTTAAGTTCTATTAGATTTTCAATATCAATATATTGATATAAATCTGCATTATTAATTATACAAGCATGGTCAATGGTTATCATCGATCCATTTAAATTTATTTTACACGACTTATTTATAGGAATTAAGATAATGATTTCATTTATGCATCTCGCTAATTCAGTCATATAATGATTTTTTATTGATAGAGAACTTATCACAAAGATCACCTTTACTTTATTATGTGACACTCACAATTAAATTATTAACGTTATTGTACAACTGACGCATACAAAATAGTTAGGTTACAAATAAAGTTTATTAAAATGATAGTAAGAATTAATAATTCGTATTTTGAATATAAGGGTAAATTGCAAAATCTTTATTTTGGAAAATAAAACACCCTTTGAAGTAATAAAATGATTAGTGTCCATTCAAATTACGCGATAATGAAAAATTTCCAAAATTTATGATAGCGTTTGCATTTATTATTATAAATATATATAATGAATTTAGCTGACAAGAATATGTCGAAACAAATAACTTAAACGTTTAAGGTGGGGGATATGGTAAAAAACAAACCTACACTTCATGATGTAGCAAAAGTTGCTGATGTATCTATTGCGACCGTTTCTAATGTTTTAAATAACAAAAGTACTGAATTAGGAAAAAAGACGAGGCAAAGAGTATTAGATGCAATTGATAAACTGCACTATGAACCAAACCAATTTGCAAGAAGTTTAAAAACTGGACAATCTAATTTAATTGTTTTCATTGTACCTGATCAAAATCCCTTTTTCACAGAAATACTGACAGAATTAAATAACGAATGTCAAAAACATCAATTACATGTAGCTGTTGTGTCGTCAGAGGAAAATGAACTAAAGCAACAAGCCTTAATAGAAACGTTTATCGCACAAAATGTAAGCGCTATTATATTAGTGCCTGTAAAATCTAAATTGAAGTTAAAGAAAGAGTGGAAGCAAACACCTATCTTGACAATAGATAGAAAAATAGATGGCGCAGATTTACCTTCTATAAGCGTAGATAACAAAAAAGCAGCGTTTAATGCAACTCAAAGAATTATTGATAGTACCTGTAAAAATATAGGGTTATTGTTAGCAAATCCTGATATTAGCACAACCTCAGAGAGAAAATTGGGTTATGAACAAGCGTTGAAGAAAAATAATATAAAGTTAGATGAACAAATTATTTATTATAGTAATCAGCAACTGGGCACGGATGCGCAAATTGATAGCGGCTATCATGCGACGAAATCATTAATTAATAAACATGTTCAAGCCATTGTGGCAACTAATCATTTATTGTTATTAGGTGCGTTACAAGCAATAAAAGAGAGTGGCAAAAAAATCTCTAAAGATGTAATTATAATTGGTTTTGATGATAGTTATTGGAATGAAATTTATACTCCGAAATTATCAGTCATTTCACAACCTACAAAAGAGATAGGTCGTGTCGCTGGAGAAATGATCAATCATCTAATTCAAGGGGAAAATGTTTCTTCGGTAGAACTAGATACGAAATTAATTATCCGTGAATCATGTTCATTTGCTGAGGATAAGACATTATGATTAAAACTTGAAAACATATTCTTAATCTAATAGCTGTTGATGCTTGTTATGGTTATATACAGTTGAAAAGCTATAGTTATATAGATTATTTAAGCAAGACGGGTTTTTAAAATCATTTGATTTTAATCCCGTTAACTTAATCACTAAAACTTAAACGTTTAAGTTTATTTTAATCATTTTTTAAATAAGGGGGAAATATTTTGGATAACGTTACAATTTCTAAAGATAGTCCAAAAACATGGATGGGTATTCCGAAAATTATTTTTATTGCACTTATAGCTATATTTATTTTTATGACAGGAGATGGTATTGAACAGGCATTTTTATCAAAAAATATTGTTGATATCGGCTTTTCTAGTGGTCAGGCTTCTTTAGTTTTTACAGTTTATGGTGTGATGGTAGTTGTGGGGTCATGGCTAGCGGCTGTTTTATCTGATGTTTACGGTCCTAGGAAAATAATGGCATTAGGAACGGTGATATGGCTGATTTTCCATGTGCTTTTTTTACTGTTTGGAATAGGAATGGAAAATTTACCCATGATGTTAGTGTTATACGGTATTAGAGGATTGGGTTATCCTTTGTTTTTATATGGTTTCTTAGTATGGGTGACCTATATTACTGATAAAGCAAGACTAGCCACAGCAATAGGTTGGTTTTGGGCAATGTTCTCAGTAGGTATGGGAGTAATTGGTACTTATTTGCCTAGTTTCACTATTCCATTTATAGGTTTTAATGGAACATTATGGATGTCTTTAATATGGATTTTTATCGGCGGTTTAATCGCATTTATAGTTGTAGGAAAACGCGATGTAAAACCGAATATAACGCTTTCAGTTAAACAAAGATATACTAAAGTATTAAAAGATATCGGCGTCGTGTATAAAAATCCAGACATTATTAAAGTTTTTATCGTACGTATCATCAATCAATTATCATTATTTGGGTTAGTTATTATCTTCCCAGTATTATTTACGGAAACTATTGGTTTTTCAATGCAACAATGGTTATGGACATGGGGGACAATGCATGTGACATGTATCGTTGGAGATGTAGTTTGGGGTATTATCGCTGATAAAATTGGTTGGAAACGCCAAGTAATGTTATTCGGTTGTATTGGTTGTGGCATCACGACATTATTATTCTATTACTTACCAATTCTAAGTGGTGATGTGTTTGCAATCGCAATTTTATGTGCAGTATTATTTGGTATCACTCAATCAGCATTTGTTCCTATTTTTGCGATTTTTACAGCCTTAGAGCCCGATCATATTGGTGCTACACTTTCTTCACATAATCTTGCGGCAGGATTGAGTAATTTTATTGCACCATTAATTGCTACGCTTATTTTACCATTATTTAATGAAGTGGGCGTTGTATGGGCTTTTGCAATTTGTTATTTCGTAGGTGCAGCAATCACTTATTATATTAAAGTTCACCAACCTGGCTTTGGAGACGATAAAGTTAGAACATTAAACACACAAGTTGAAAATTATTAAGAAAGGGAGAGGTAAAGTGGAAAATGTTGTACTTGGTGTAGATTTAGGTACGAGTTCAGTGAAAATTATCGCTGTGAATAAATGTGGTCATGTTATTGAACAGTCAAGTATTCCTTTGAAATTGAGTCAACCATATGCTGGTTATAATGAACAGGATCCTGAATCGTGGGTTGATGCAGTAAAAGAAGGTATAAAAAAATTGATAAATAAAGATGCAATGGCAAATATACGTATTAGCGGTCTTTCATTTTCTGGACAAATGCACGGTTTAGTACCATTGGATAAATCATACAAACCTATTAGAAATGCAATATTATGGAATGACACTAGAACTACTAAACAATGCGAAGAACTAGAAAATAAATTTGGAAAAACGCTTTTAAATAATCCTATACTCGAAGGTTTTACATTACCTAAACTTTTATGGATGAAACAGAATGAGCCGGATTATTGGCAACAATTATCTGTGTTTTTGCTGCCTAAAGATTATGTACGCTATCGATTAACAGGTCATATTGCTATGGAATATAGTGATTCAGCAGGTACGCTTCTCTTCAATCCTAAAACAAATAACTGGGAAAAAGAAATAGGTGATAAGTTGAGCTTTGGTGATATATATCCACCGTTAGTACAGTCGCATAGCTACGTCGGTAACGTTACAGAAATTGTAAAAAATGAACTTAACATTACCGAAGATATTGCTGTTTTTGCAGGTGGCGCAGATAACGCATGTGGTGCACTAGGTTCTGGTGTTATAAAAGAAGGTCAAACGTTATGTAGTATAGGAACTTCAGGTGTGATTTTATCGTGTACTTCAAACAATGAAGTAGATTATGGCCACAATATTCATTTCTTTAAACATGCCATGCCTAATATGTCATATGCAATGGGCGTTACGTTAAGTGCAGGTCATAGTTTAAATTGGTTAAAAGAAATGCTTTTTAAAGCGTATTCTTTTGATGAAATCTTGAATTTTGCTGAGAAATCTACAATTGGAGCAAATGGGTTATTGTTTTCACCATATATTCAAGGAGAGCGGACACCACATGGTGATGCATATATTAGAGGAAGTTTTATTGGCATAAATAGTAATACAGAAGAAGCGGATTTTGCACGAGCTACAGTCGAAGGTATTACTTATTCACTGTATGAATCTATTGTATATATGAGAGAAAACGGTAGGCAAATTGATGAAATTATTTCAATTGGTGGAGGTGCAAAAAACAGATTTTGGTTACAAATGCAAGCCGATATTTTCAATACTCAAGTCACTGCATTGAAATATGAAGAAGGACCAGGTGTAGGTGCAGCGATGCTCGCTGCATATGGTTTAGGCTGGTTCAATACAATGGAAGCTTGTGCTGAAACATTTATAGCATTAGGAGAGACATATAAACCTAATAAAGAAAATCATAAAAAATATAAGCAGTATTTTGAAGTTTATAAGAATATATACGCACAGACAAAAACGATGACAGAGAGCTTATTAAAGATTAATTAACTTTTAGGAGGAATTTAAAATGAGTAATAATATTCCAGAAACAATGAATATTTCAATATTAAATAAACCATTTGAGATGGAACTTAAAGAAGTAGATGTACCTAAGTTAGGACCGACAGATGTTTTAGTAAAAGTGATGGCAGTAGGTGTTTGTGGTTCAGATGTTCATTATTATGAACACGGTCGTGTAGGAGAATTTGTAGTTGAAAAACCACTAATTTTAGGACATGAATGTTCGGGAATTGTTGCTGATATTGGTCCAGAAGTAACACATTTTAAACCTGGAGATAGAGTTGCTATTGAACCTGGTGTTCCATGTGGAGAGTGTGAATACTGTAAATCTGGTAAATATAACTTATGTCCAGACGTTAAGTTTTTAGCCACACCTCCTATTGACGGCGCTTTTAGTCAATATATAAGTCATCCTGAAGGGTTTCTATTTCATATTCCTGATGCGTTATCATATGAAGAAGCAACATTAAATGAACCATTCTCAGTCGGTGTACAAGCATGTAAACGTGCGAACGTTCAACCAGGTTCTACAGTAGTAATTATGGGCATGGGCCCAGTGGGGTTGATGGCTGTCGTAGCAGCAAAAGCTTTTGGAGCTACAAAAATTATCGTGTCAGATCTTGAACGAATAAGATTGGATGAAGCATTAGAACTCGGTGCAACACATGCTATAAATATTAAAGAAGAGGATGTTATAACTCGTATCAATGAAATAACAAATCATAGAGGTGTAGATTATGCTTTTGAAACTGCAGGCAATCCTACTGCACTACAAAATGCATTAGCGGCCTTGAACAATGGAGGAACTTTAGCAATAGTTGGCTTGCCTCAACAAGAAAACATTGAATTAAATATACCGTTTATTGCTAATCACGAAATCAATGTTGTAGGTATTTTTAGATATGCTAATACTTATCCAATGGGCATTGAAATGTTATCTTCAACTGCAGCAAATTTAAATACAATGTTTACCGATTCATATGATTTAGAAAATGCACAAGAGGCTATGGAAAGAGCGAGAACAAACAAAAGTGGTTCATTAAAAGTTATGGTTTATCCTAATGGAAAATTAAAGTAAGCGCATTATAAGAAGATCTAAAATCACTGCCTGAAAGTGATTTTAGATCTCTTTTCAAATGAGCAATTTTTGCACATTTGTTGAGAATGCAGTGCGATACCATTTGTGTTAATGGGTGCATAAAGTTTAATTCTGGGAATGGAATATAACTATGATGATAGATGGCAATAAAAGCCTAGAGGTATAGCACGAAACATTCTCTTAGAATATTATATAACTTAAAATGTATTGTTACAATATAAAATTTATAAAAATTAAAATAGTTAGATGATACGCGTTATAAATAAAAAATAGTTACTTTACTGTAATAATATAAAATTGAGCTTTGAATGATTGAATAACAATGATATTTACTTTTCTTTTTGATAAAGTTCAAATGCTTTGTACAGAAATAATAGGAAAGAGATGATTAAAAACAAAGTGAATAAACCATTGAAAATAGGATTGCTAAAAAATTGAAAAATGGTAATAGCGCTCAATGATTCTAAAAATACTGAACCGGTTGTTTGTATTTGTAAGAAGTCAAATGAAAATAAAATTAAAGTAATCATCAACATATAACCTGTGGCGATAAAAAAGAGGTTTAATAAATCTAATAGAAACATTCTTCTCATAACAACCAGCCTCCCTTCTTACTGTTCTATAACCGTTTTGTAGTATAATAAAGCTATAATTAAAAAATTTACAAAAAATTAATAAATGATAGAATGCATCACCTTTCAATGACCTTTATCATTTTACAAAAATGATAAGAAACTGTTTGACTTTGTTGAAACGTGATAAAGAATAGTAAATGTGTGTTTTGAATAGGAGGTTTAAAATGTATAAAGCAATTATTTTTGATGTTTATGGAACACTTTTTGACATGTCCTCTTTAAAAAAAGGTATGACCCAATTTGATGATGAACTAGCAACATCTATTTCTAAACTGTGGAGAAAAACGCAATTAAATCACATGTTTTTAAAACAAATTATGCAACGATATATCCCATTTGATGAATTAACAAAAGAAGCTTTACGTTACACAATGGATGAGCACAAAATAAAATATGATCGAGAAGATATAAATCGTTTGTTTGATGCTTTTTTAAATTTAGAATATTTTCACGAAGTACCTAAAGTACTTGCCCAGCTGAACAGCATGAATATCAATGTAGGCATACTATCCAATGGAAACGATAATATGCTTAGACCATTGATTGATAACTCTGAATTAAGTGAAGATATCAATACGGTTATGAGTGTTAATGAAATTAAGCAATATAAACCAAGCCCTGCAAGTTATGCATTGATTTTGAAATATAATCATTTGAAAAGAGAAGAAATATTGTTTGTTTCTTCTAATTCTTGGGATGTAACTGGAGCAACAAATTTTGGCTTTGATACGGTTTGGGTGAATAGACAAAAAGAACATTTTGATTATAATGGACAGAATCCTACAATAACAGTTAATAATTTAAATGAATTAATTAATTGGTTAGAGATGAAAAAATAAATATTCATGTTCATCCATAATGATTACAAGAAACCAAAAGTCTTAGTGACTTGGATGAAAAGATGGCGTACACGCTCGGATTATCATACATCATATTTCAAGCAAGCATGCTACGGTCAAATTTGTAAGGCGTTAAATCTAAAAGGACGAATCCACTTCATATGGATTCGTCCTTTATTTGAGTATGAGGTTTATATTTTAGCCTTTACTTATTGAGCTCATGGTAGTTACATTATGTGTTTTGTTATTTTATTTAGAAGTATTTAAATATTGTGGTAATAATTGGCTATATAAATCTATAAAAGCTAGATAAGTATCTTTATAAACATATTCATCAACTTGATGTGCTTGGCCAGTTTCGCCTGGACCATACATTACAAATGAGAAACGTTCATCTTTATCCTTCATTAAATATGATGCGTCTGTAGTTGCAGTAGAAGAAGTTACTTCTAGGTTTCTATCAAAATAAGAATCACCTAAAGATTTAGCCAATTTTAAGAATTCATTATCCCCTTTAGTATATACAGGGTCACGATTTACATAAGGATTAACAGTAATATCAGCGTCACTTTCTTGTTTAACTTGATCTTTTATACTGTTAAATAGTGCTTCAAATTTATTATTATCGTAATCTGGTATAGTACGCATATTAAACAATGATTCAGCATAAGCTGGTATTGAGTTGACTTGATCACCACCGGAGATAATTGTTGAATTCATTGTTGGGGTACCGAGTAATTCACTTTTAACATCTACTTTGTTATAAGCTTTGTTTAAATAATGAATAAAATCAACCAAAGGATTAATTGCATTATAACCTAATTCAGGCATTGAGCTGTGTGAAGATTTACCTTTGGATATAACTTGAATATCCATTGTACCTTTATGTGTATAAACAATGCCATCTTGTGAAGGTTCTGCAATTAATAAAGCTTCGACGTCATGCATATAACCTTTTTCATGTAATAAAGCAGCGCCATCACTCGTTACTTCTTCTCCAGCAGTCGCCATAAATCTGATTGTACCTTGATTTAATGTACCAGCTTCTTTAATTTCTATTAAACTAATTGCTAAAGCAGCTAATCCAGATTTCATATCTGCAGCGCCACGTCCATGTAATCTACCTTGATCATCTTCTGTGAGCTTAAATGGATCATAATTCCATAAATTTTCATCACCCGTAGTGACAACATCCATATGTCCTGAAACACCAACAACAGGTTTGCCATCACCAATTTCTGCCACTAAGTTAGCTCTCGTAGTTTCACCTTCAAGTTTTTCAATGTTGGTATGAATTCCGTATTTATTAAATAAATCCTGTAAATAATGTGCGACATCAAGTTCATTTTCATTCACAGATTGAATTTCAATAATGTCAGATAATATTTTTACACGTTCATCATCTGAAAATACTGACATACAAACACATCCTTTATATATATTGAATACTTTAGTATCTACCACATTATGAAATTTTTAAAACTATAAAAGGTTTTATGGAGAAATTAACGTTGTTAGATAATGAGTTGTGCTATACTTACAATGAATATTTTGATTTAGAAAAAGGAGTATTCGTTACATGAAAAAATGGGGAAGTAGGCTTGTCACACTAATTGGTGTAGCACTCATCATAATAGCGATTTATTTATTTATAAAACCAAAAATTGATAATTACTTTGCACAAAAAGACAATGAAAATAAAATAGAACATTATGACAAACAATCTAAAACCTCTGAAAATGAGAAAGTAGAAATACCTAAAGATAAGACAAAAATGGCAGGATATTTATCAATCCCTGATGCAGATATTAAAAAACCTGTTTATCCAGGACCTGCCACGCCCAAACAATTAGATAGAGGCGTAAGTTTTGTGGAATCAAACGAAACATTAGAGGATCAAAATATCGCAATTGCAGGTCATACATTAACGGGTCATTCGGATTATCAGTTTTCTAAGTTACCTGAAACAAAAAAAGGAAGTAAAGTTTATTTTAAAGTTGGAGATGAACGAAGAACGTATAAGATTACTAAAATTTATGATGTGAAACCAGATGAAGTCGAAGTGCTAGATGAACAAGCATCGAATAAGAAGCAGTTAACATTAATTACATGTGATAATTACAATGAGCAAACAGGTGAGTGGGAAGATAGAAAAATATTTGTTGCCGAGGAACTATAGCATACTAAATAAAAAATTATATAAAAACCCATATTCATTAGCCATGTAGGAACCATGTATTTGAATACGGGTTTTTTAAATTATTAATTTTCAATTGCTTGAATAAATCTTTTAGTGATTTCTTTAGGGCGTGTAATCGCACCGCCGACGACTGTACAGTGAACATTTAATTCTGTAACTTGTTTAAACATTTCAGGTGTGATGACATTTCCTTCAGCTATGACTTTCGCATGAACATGTGATAGCACATCTTTTAAAAATTGGAAATTATCTTCATACAAAATATGTCCTTTTGTATAACTAGTATAGCCACGAAGGGTAGTTCCTATGTAATCAAAACCTAGTTTATCAGCATATTGTGCTTCTTCAAGTGTAGAAATATCAGCCATGATTTCTATATTTGGTGCATGCTGACGTATATATGAAACAAGTTCTTTAAGTGATTCTTTAGGACGTGCTTGCTTTGTGGCATCAAGAGCAATGACTTCACATTTACTTTCTAGTAATTCATCGACTTCTTTACGTGTTGCAGTGATAAAAACATCAGAATTTGCATAATCTCTTTTTACAATACCGATGACAGGTAAATTCACTTCTTGTTTTATAGCAATAATATCTTCTTTAGAATTTGCTCTAATGCCTACAGCCCCACCTTCGTATGCAGCTAAAGCCATTTTTGACATGATAAAAGATGAATGTAATGGCTCATTTTCCAAGGCTTGACATGAGACAATTAATCCTTGTGGTAACATAATTATACACTCCGTAACTTTAGTAGATTTAATAAAATACTTTATTATCTAATAGATTTATATTTTTAATATAACACCAAGAAAATAATAATCAATATATTTCATTGTTATGAAAAACATTTTCATTTATAATATAGCTAATATTGGGATGGGAGGATGCACAAAATGAAATTCGAAAATCGCGTTCAACGTTATCATCATTTATTTACCAAAACAGATAAACAAATCGTAGCATATATTCAAAACAATGACTTTGACGACACATTTTCAACAATTAATTCATTAGCATATGCGATTGGTACTTCACCTGCAACAATCACAAGGTTTAGTAATAAATTAAATTACGAGAACTTTCAAGATTTGAAGTTTAATTTACAGCAAGAAATGTCAGAAAGAGTAATAGAAAATAGTCCATTAATTCAACGTATTCATAAATATCATCAAAATATTATTCAACAAACAGGAGAATTTATTTCTGATGAAAAAATTCAAAGTTTTGTAAACCAAATTATTCGTAGTCGGCAAATTATTTATGCAGGACTTGGTAGTTCTGGATTATCAGCTACTGAATTTTACTATCGTATGATGAGAATGGGGTTGAAAGGGAATGTGTCTACAGATGCACATCAAATGAAAATATTTGCTTCTTTATTATCAACTTCCGATACATTTGTTGCAATTTCAAATAGTGGCGAAACTACAGAGCTTATCGCTGCAGCTAAAGTTGCACATGAACGTGGTGCATATGTCGTAGTGATAACAAATTATGAAGGAAGTCCAATTACAGCGTGTGCGGATTTAGTGCTTATTACTACTGATCAATCTAGAAATAAAGACACCCAATTTATCAATACTCAAATAGCTACATTATTTTTAATAGATATCGTCAGTTACTTATTATTGGACGATACGTATATGCATAATGTATATCAACATACTAAAAAAGTAGTATTAAATGAATAGAATCATTGTGAAAATAAATATTTTTGATTAAAACATAAACGCCAAATTCTATTGGGATAATTTAGAATTTGGCGTTTTTTATAGTTTTGACTTTTAAAACGGAGTAACTTTCATTATTATGACAACAAAATGATGACAAAAACTTTTTAAAATCTAGAGACTGCTCCGTATAGTGCAGCGTGATTCTGTGTACTTGTTGTTTGTATTTGAGCATGACCGTATTGTTCAGGTAAATAACATTCGACTTTTGGTATGATGTATTTTAATAAATTTTGACCTTGTGACGAAACACCGCCACCGATCAGTATTAACCCAGGATCATAAATGATTTGTATTTGAGCGATGCCTTCTGCGATGGAATCACTCCATTGATTGAGTATGGCTAGTGCAAGCGTATCTTGTTGATCTGCTAGTTCAAATAATTTTGGCACATTGTCTTGATGAATAAACCCTTTTTCTAACATGAGTGCTTTTAAGGCAGTTGTTGAGGCACGTTGTTCAAAGGTTTTGTTTGTTTTTCTATCATAAAGCAAATAACCAATTTCATTAGCGCGATTTCTTTCGCCATTGTATAGTTGCGCGTATTTGTTATAAAAAGCGCCACCAATTCCTGTTCCCAGAGTTAAGCAAAAAATATTTTGTGAGCTGTAATCATGGAAAGCCAGTTCTCCTAATAATGCTGCATTGACATCATTAAATACATTCACCTGAGCATTTAACGGTTCAAGCAAAGATTTGAAGTCAGTTCCCTTATAATTGGGAATCGTTGGCCCAGCGTATTCAACTATACCGCGCTGTTCATCTATAACGCCTGCGCTAGAAATACCAACATAAAGTGGGTCGATTTGATAAGATTTCTGCAACATCATTACAAGCTCATAAACTTTATCCCTAATAAACGTATCGATGTTATTTGGGGTAGGTGTTTTGATGTACTCTATAAAATTTAATGATTGATCTACCACAGCAGCCTTAATTTCTGTTCCCCCAATATCAATAGCAATCTTATATTGATGCATATTTGCACCCTCCTTAATTTCTACAAGAAAATCAATATTGAAAAAATTTTTCACGCATATCATTATAAAATGATGCATTTTTTCAAAAAACTATTGCCACACTCTATGATAGCGTTTACAATTTGAACTGTAAATAGAATAAATAAAAGATATTTTTTAAAGCATTATATGTTTATATAAATGATTAAAAATAATAACTTAAATATATAGATGGAGGGTTATAAAATGGAAGAGAATTTAAAAGGTTTATATGCAGCATTATTAGTACCATTTGATGAGGATGGTCAGGTTAAAGAGGAAGGATTGGCGCAAATTGCACAAAATGCCATTGAAACTGAAGGATTAGATGGACTTTATGTTAATGGCAGCTCAGGCGAAAACTTCTTATTAAATAAAGAGCAAAAGAAACAAGTTTTTAAAGTTGCTAAAGAGGCAGTGAATGAGAATGTAAAATTGATCGCTCAAGTTGGATCATTAGATTTAAATGAAGCAATAGAGCTAGGTAAATATGCAACTGAATTAGGGTATGATGCCATTTCTGCAGTTACACCATTCTATTATCCATTTTCATTTGAAGAAATCAAAGATTACTATTTTGAATTAATTGAAGCGACACAAAATAATTTAATTATTTATGCAATTCCAGATTTAACTGGCGTTAACATTTCCATAGAACAATTTGGTGAATTATTTAATCATGAAAAAGTGGTCGGTGTGAAATATACTGCTCCTAACTTTTTCTTATTAGAACGTATTCGCAAAGCGTATCCAGATAAATTAATACTTTCTGGTTTTGATGAAATGTTAGTACAAGCGGCTATTTCTGGTGTAGATGGCGCAATTGGCTCTACATATAATGTCAATGGTAGACGCGCAAGACAAATTTTTGAAAAAGCTAAAAATGGTCAAATTGATGAAGCTTATCAAATTCAGCATGATACTAACGACATTATTGAAAATGTGCTGTCTATGGGCATTTATTCTACATTGAAAGAAATTTTAGCGACACGTGGTATTGATGGTGGATTACCAAAACGTCCGTTCAAACCGTTCAATGAAAACAACAGAGCTAAATTAGAATCATTAATTAACAAATACGATTTATAGGTTACCGTATAAGGGGATGAATTAAATGGAACAAGTTGGTTTTGGTATATGGAACTGGATGGCAGTAGTTATTTACCTTTTAGTTATGCTTTTAGTCGGTGCATATTTTACCAAACGCGCAAGCCAAAGTACAGATAGCTTCTTTACGGCTAGTGGTCGTTTGCCTTCATGGGCAGTAGGGTTCTCTATTTATGCCACAACTTTAAGTGCGATAACTTTTATGTCTACGCCAGAAAAGGCTTTTTTGACAGACTGGTCATATATTGCAGGTAATATTGCGATTGTAGCAATTATTCCTTTACTTATATACTTTTATGTACCTTTTTTTAAAAAATTAAAGGTGACGTCTGCTTATGAATATTTAGAGGCGCGTTTTGGACCTAGTATTCGTGTTATCGGTTCATTGTTATTTGTGTTATTCCATATTGGGAGAGTAGCCATTGTTATCTATTTACCTACATTAGCGATAACTTCTGTATCAGATATGAATCCATATGTAGTGGCAAGTTTGGTTGGTATTTTGTGTATTCTTTATACATTCCTTGGCGGTTTTGAAGGTGTTGTATGGAGTGATTTCATTCAAGGCGTCATTCTATTAGGTGGCGCAGCAGCAATCATTATTTTAGGTGTAGTCCACATTCAAGGGGGAATGGGGACTGTTGTAAGTGATGCATTAGAACATAAAAAAATCATTAGTGCTGATAACTGGAAATTTAATACTGCAGCCGCAGCAATTCCTATCATCTTTTTAGGGAACATTTTTAACAACTTGCATCAATATACAGCAAGTCAAGATGTGGTACAACGTTATCAAGCATCAGATTCTATATCAGAAACAAAAAAATCTTTATGGACGAATGGGGCCTTAGCTTTAATATCGGCGCCGTTATTCTACGGTATGGGAACAATGATGTACTCATTTTATAGTCATGAAAGTGCATTGCCTAAAGGGTTTAATACTTCTTCTGTAGTACCATACTTTATACTTACTGAAATGCCACCATTTGTTGCTGGACTATTAATAGCAGCCATATTTGCAGCGGCACAATCAACCATTTCTTCAAGTTTGAATTCAATTTCGGCTTGTATTTCTGTTGATATTAAGCACAGATTCTTTGGCAAGAAAGATGAAAAAAGTGAAGTTGGATTTGCTAGATGGATAATTATCCTTTCGGGATTATTTGGATTCGGTATGTCTATTTATCTAATTGCAGCAGATTCTAACGACCTTTGGGATTTATTCTTGTTAATTACTGGTTTAGTAGGAGTACCATTGGCTGGTGTATTTGCGGTTGGTATATTCACACGTCGTACCAATACGTTCGGTGTACTGATGGGATTAATATTTGGAATTATTTTTGCTTATATCTTTAACGGAATGGGTGGCGGCAATTCACCATTCTATGTATCTATTATTTCGTTTATAGTAGCATTTATTTTCTCTTATATCATAAGTATTATCGTGCCAGGTAAACCAAAAGATATTACAGGTTTAACAATCTATGATATTAAAGAAAAATCTAATTATGTTTCTATTGTTCGTATGAAAGAAGACAATCAAGAAGGCTAAAGCTTTATAAAGTTAGGTAAAATGAATCGTACATTGAGTTGTCATAGAATAGATTTTTTCCAATGTTAAGCTAAGATAATTTTTAGAAAATGAATACGTTATTCAAGGCAGATAGAATCAAGCATATTGCGTATGTGCTTTCTATTCTGCCTATTTTTTATTTAAAACTTTAAAAATTAGATTATTCACAACTTAAAGGATATAATTCAATTTATTTATTTTAATTTAGCGATGAATATAGATATAATGAATTACAGATATAAGCAGAGCATTTGAGGGGATGATAAGTATGATAAAAGCAATCGCAGTAGATATGGATGGTACATTTTTAGATTCAAAAAAACAATATGATCAAGAAAGATTTAATCGTATATTTCAACAATTGAAAAATGAAAATATTAAATTTATAGCAGCAAGTGGTAATCAATACGCAAAATTAAAATCTATTTTCGGAGATAAAGCTATGTTTTTTGTTGCTGAAAATGGCGCGGTTATTTATGAAGGCAATACGTTATATGATTACCAAGCATTTGAAAAAGATGTTTTCCGTAATATTGTTAATTATTTAAATATCACCCGTGGTATCAACGAAATAATTGTTTGTGGATTGAAAAGTGCTTACATATTAAAAGACAATGAGCAATCATTTAAAAAAGATGCACATTTTTATTATCGACAATTAAAAGAAATTGAATCCTTACAAAATTTACCAGAAGACGAATATGTAAAAATCGCTTTAAATATAGATAGAGCAACACATCCTACACTTGATAAGGATTTGTCAAAACGCTTTTCACAAGATTTGTCACTTGTATCAAGTGGTCGAGATAGTATCGATATTATCATTCCAGGTATGACCAAAGGAAATGCATTAGCTAGATTATTAAAAAAATGGGGATTAGCGGAAGACGAGCTCATGGCATTTGGAGACGCAAATAATGATTTAGATATGTTGCAATTAGCAACATATAGTTATGTGATGGAAAATTGTGAAGATGAAACATTATTCGAAATTGCAAATTATGTAGCACCATCAAATGATAAGCAAGGTGTTTTATCTATTATTGAAGATCAAGTGCTTAAAATGAATAAGTAATATCTTATATCTTAATTTGGTATTAAGCTTAAACATTTTATTTTAATCCATGTAACAACCTATCCTATACTAAAAGGTATAAGATACAAATGGAAAGGATGGCAAACAAGAAATGAATGATATGCAACAAACAATTATAAACGCGTTTAATTTTAGACATGCAACAAAAAGGTTTGATTCAAATAAAAAGATAAATGAAAGTGAATTTGACACTATCTTAGAAGCGGGTAGACTGTCCCCGAGCTCTCTGGGATTAGAACCTTGGAAATTTATCGTAATACAAAATTCAGAAATTAGAAATAAGTTAAAAGAAATAAGTTGGGGTGCAAAAGGGCAGTTAGATACAGCAAGCCATTTCGTAATTATATTGGCACGTAAAAATGTAACTTCTAAATCACCATTTGTACAACATATGATTCGAGATATTAAGCAATACAGCGAAGATAGTATACCTGCTACGGAAGAAAAATTCGATAATTTCCAAACAAGTTTCCATATTAATGATAATGCACAAACATTGTTGGAATGGGCTAAAAAACAAACATACATTGCATTAGGTAATATGATGACGAGTGCGGCATTATTAAATATTGATTCTTGTCCGATGGAAGGATTTGATTTAGATGCTGTAACGCAATTTTTAATTGATGAAGGCTTGATGGATGAAACGCATTTTGCACCATCCGTAATGGTTGCATTTGGTTATAGAGAAACTGAAGCAAAAGAAAAAGTGCGTCAACCTCAATCTCATGTTGTAGAATGGGTTGAATAATAAGAACGACCATGACTAAAATATTTAAAGTTCGTACAAAAGAAAACCATGACATTAATGTCTTGACTTAAATAAAAAAAACGTCAATTTCTATAATTATAATAGAAATTGACGTTTTTATTATTATAAACTTTAATAGCATGTTGAGTTATTATACTGTGCGTGATGTCTTAGCTTTATACTTTATCAGCTATTAATGACATTTGATTGTGTAAAGTAATATTTAAACCGTCTATTAAAAAAGTTTCTTCAACTTCATTGTTTGGTTTATAAATATCGATGTGGACTAATCCATAGCTGTTATCATTTTCAATTCTCGGTAAGCTGGATTGCCAAGTATTTACTGCAATATGATGGTGATAATATTTAGATGACATAAACAGAGCTTGAGGAAAATCGGAAATATGTTGAAGCCCTAACTTATCAATGTAAAAATGTCTAGCTACTGCTAAGTCAGATGTTTTCAAATGCAAATGCCCAATCTTTGCATTATTTGGTATTTTATCCCAACCTATCTCTGTTCTTTGATTAAGTAAATCAGCTGTATCTACTTGTAACGTATCCATTTTCACTTTGTCATTTTCCCACAACCATTCAGATTCAGGTCTGTCGTAATAAACTTCAATGCCATTTCCTTCTGGATCATTAAGGTATAAAGCTTCACTCACAAGATGGTCACCGCCACCAATCGGAATGTTTGATTGTGAAATATGAAATAAGAAATTAGCTAAATCTACGCGTTCAGGTAGTAGAATTGCTATGTGAAATAAGCCTGCTTCTCTTAAGGAAGGCTGACGTCCCTCTTGAATTTCATTTAATGTAATAGTATGGTCGCTCAAACCAACTTGTAAAATAGCAGAAGTATCATCTTTTGATACAACTTTAAGTCCTAAAATGTGTGAATAGAATTCCAACATTGTTTTTAAATTTTTAACATTTAAGGTGATATTTGTTACTTGAATTGCTGCTTTATCGTGAAAAGTCATCATTTTGCTCCTTTATAGTCAGTTATGATTTATAACTATAAGTTAATATAAAAAGTATACCAAGTCAATTTACTTGTCTCGCTATTTAGAATTACACAACGTTTAAAATCACTACTATATTTACATTTAACAACATGTGGTAATATGTGAACATAAACAATTTGGATGATGAAGTGGGTGAGTGTATGCAAGTCTTTTGGAAATTAGGGTGGTTTTTCAGACAGCATAAAGGTAGTTATATTATAGGTTTGAGCACATTATTTTTGATTGCTGTGATTGAAATTTTACCACCACAGATTATCGGTAAGACGATTGACTATATGGTGGCTAATAAATTAACACCGAAATTATTAATAATTTATCTTTCTATATTAGTGTTGGTCGCGATTTTGACTTATGTATTAAGATATATTTGGAGATTATCGATATTTGGGACAAGTCAAAAACTAGGCCAAACATTAAGAACGTATTTATATAAAAAATATACAGTTATGAGTGCTATCTTTTATCAAAATAGAAGAACTGGTGATTTGATGGCACATGCAACCAATGATATCAGAGCAGTGCAAAATGCTGCAGGCGCAGGGATATTAATGATTGCAGATTCTTTGATAACTGGTGGAACCGTAGTTATCACAATGGCTGTAACAGTAAGCTGGAAATTAACACTGATTGCAATGATACCACTGCCTTTTATGGTGTTGTTAACAAGTTTTTATGGTTCATTACTTAGTAAAGGATTTAAAAAAGCTCAAGCAGCGTTTAGTAGATTGAATGATAAGACACAAGAAAGCGTGGCTGGTATTAAAGTCACTAAGACATTTGGTTATGAGGCTAGTGATCAACAAGATTTTAAAGATTTAAGTGATGATGTAGTAAATAAAAATTTAAAAGTTTCAAAAATTGATGCATTGTTTGACCCAACAATTACATTAGTTATAGGAATGAGTTACTTTTTATCAATTTTATTTGGTGCAAAATTAGTTTTCAATAATACAATCACACTTGGTCAACTGATTACATTTACGACTTATTTAGGCATGCTTGTTTGGCCATTACTAGCACTAGGATTATTTTTTAATATCGTTCAAAGGGCAAAGGCATCTTATGAACGAATTGAAGAAATAGGAAACACCCCTAATGATATAGATACAGATTATAAACTTAATACAAGACCATATGGGGATATTGAATTTAATATTAAACAATTTAATTTCCCGGGAAATTCGGAAGAAGGCATTTATGATGTGCATTTTGAAGTGAGTAAAGGTTCTACTGTTGGCATAGTTGGTAGAACTGGATCAGGGAAAAGCACATTAATTAGATTGTTACTTAGAGAGTTTGATACAAAGGAACCGAATGAAATCAAATATGGTGACCATCCTATTCGAGATTATAATGTACAATATTTAAGAGATCAGTTTGGGTATGTACCACAGGAACACTTTCTATTTTCTACTACCATTCGAAATAATATTGCATTTAGTAATGAAAAAATAGATGACAATCAGATATTTGCAGCAAGTAAAGCAAGTTATATTCATGAGGATATTTTATCTTTCCCTTATCAATATCAAACTGTTGTAGGTGAAAGAGGCGTATCATTGTCAGGCGGACAAAAACAAAGAATATCAATTGCGAGAGCGTTATTAATAAATCCAGAAGTATTAATACTTGATGACTCTCTTTCTGCAGTGGATGCTCAAACCGAAGAAGTGATACTAAACAATTTAGAAAAATTAAGAAAAGGAAAAACGAATATCATTACTGCACATCGGATGAGCGCTGTGAAACAAGCGGATAAAATAATTGTGATGGATCAAGGAACAATTGTTGAAAAAGGTACACATACTACTTTGATGAACCAAAAAGGATGGTATTACGAAACATATCGAGCTCAAGCTTTACAACAAAAGCTCACGCGTAATTTAGATGACTTAACGAAAGGGGACGATACTAATGGCTGAAAAAGTTAATTTAACTGCGAAAGACCAAGCCCAGTCTTTGATTAGGTTATTTAAGTATACGACCCCTTATAAAGGGATTATTGCTTTAGCGTTTTTAACATTAACAATATCTACCATAGCAAGTATGTTAACACCCTATTTGGTAAAGGTATTTATCGATGATTACCTTACGCCACGTATCTTTCCTCAGCAAGCAATGATTTGGCTTATTATAATCTTTATCAGCATTCAAATAATAGGTGCAGTAACAATGTATTTAAGTCAATATCTTTTTCAATATCTTGCTTTTAAAGTGATACAACAATTAAGGATTGACGCTTTTAATAAATTAGGGAAATTGGGAATGAAGTATTTTGATAAGGTGTCAGGCGGCAGTATTGTATCTAGGTTAACAAATGATACAGAGACAATTGTTGATATGATTATAGGCGTTTTTTCAACATTTCTTATAGCTATTTTCATGATGATCTCTAGTTATATTATGATGTTTATTTTAGAGATGAAATTAGCTTTAATTTCATTGGTGTTTTTACCAGTTATCATACTCATACTTGCGAGTTATCGGAAATACTCAGCTGTTTTATTTACAAAGTCGAGACAAAAATTGTCCGATTTAAATACAAAGTTAGCAGAATCTATAGAAGGTATGAAGATAATACAGGCATTTAATCAAGAAAAAAGGTTAAACAAAGAATTCAATCATATCAATGATGAACATTATCAATATATGTTAAAAACAGTGAAACTTGATAGCTTATTATTGAGACCTGCAATAAGTTCACTAGCTATTTTTGCTCTAGTTATGATTTTAGGTTATTTTGGTATCATCAGTTTTACAACAGGTATTACAGCTGGTGTTGTATTTGCATTTGTGCAATATATGGAACGATTTTTTGAACCAATCAACCAAGTAAGTCAAAATTTAAATATTTTACAACAAGCTTTGGTTTCAGCGAGTAGGGTATTTACTTTAATTGACGATGAAACGTATGAGCCTGAACAACAACCTGTGCCATCAAATACAATTGACAAAGGAAAGATTGAATTTAAAGAAGTGAGTTTTAGCTATGATGGTGAGACAGACGTACTTAAAAACATTAATTTTACCGTTAATCCGGGGGAAATGGTAGCGCTTGTTGGTCATACAGGTTCAGGAAAGAGTTCCATCATCAATTTGTTTATGCGTTTTTATGAATTTGAGCGAGGTAGTATTGAAGTGGATGGGCATTCAATTAAAACAATACCGAAACTAGAATTAAAGCAGAAAATAGGACTCGTACTTCAAGATGCATTTATATTTTATGGCACTGTAGCATCTAATATTAAATTGTACCACCCAACGATGACATTTGAACAAGTAAAGAAAGCTGCAGAATTTGTTCATGCACACCATTTTATTGAAAAGTTGTCAGATCAATATCAACATAGAGTAATTGAAAAAGGAAGTTCATTTTCAAGTGGTGAGCGACAATTGATAGCATTTGCAAGAACAATTGCGACCAATCCCAAAATACTTATTTTAGATGAAGCGACAGCAAATATTGATTCTGAAACGGAAGAACAAATACAACAATCTTTGAATACAATGAGAAAAGGAAGAACAACTTTAGCCATTGCGCACAGACTATCTACGATTCAAGATGCTGATAAAATACTTGTATTAAATCATGGAGAAATTGTAGAGCAAGGGACACATGAAACACTAATTCAAAAAAATGGTATTTATTATAATATGTATGTATTGCAAAATGGATAAATCATGTATTTTAGTACAAAAATAATAAAGTGCGCGAATTGCTGTTATTTTAAGGTTTAAATGCAGCTAAACAATCAAAACTAAGGTCTTCAGTCAAAGAACAATTGATGTAGATTCAATTGCTATATTTATAAAAGCGGGTTTGAATTTCATTAGAATAGAATATGGATCCGAAAAATAAAAAGAAAAAAAGAGTCTGGGACATCATTGATTCGTCCCAGACTCATTCATATTTGTGATTTAGCTTGAGCTGTTTATATCCAAATTTATTTTGGAACTTAAAGAAGTTTGTAGGCAAGCAATTAACCTGCATAAACATCTTGGAATTCTGGTTTTTTCTCAATAACTGATTTAGCAAAAGGACATGTCGCAGAGACTTTTAAATTGTTGTCTCGTGCATAGTCAACAACTGATTTTACAAGTTGAGAACCTAAACCTTGGCCACCAAGCTCATCTGGTACGCCTGTATGATCAATAGTTATTTGATTATCACCTTGAGGTTGAAATGTAATCTCTGCTTGTGGATTGTCTTCGTTATCGCCTATATAAAACTTATTCGTACCTTGTTTAATTTCCGCCATTCTAACACCTCCATGTTATTAACGTCATATATATTAAATATCACATTTCACCTTAAGTTAAACAAATATTAAAAATAAGCACGTATTTTAATCATCAATGATGTCATTAAATATTGTCGAATAACAAAAAACCATTGAAAAAATGTGAAAATAAGTTTATAGTTTTAACGGAATAATTTCGATTTGGAGGGGCGTTTTTTGAAAAAAATTATGTTACTTATTCTGACCTGTATATTTATCGTATTGTTAAGTGCATGCGGTAATATAAATTCTGAAAAAAAAGACGTCAGTTCGAATAATAAATTAAAAATATATACGACAGCATTTGCATTCCAAAGTTTTACTGATCAAATCGGGGGCAAATATGTAGATGTTGATTCGATTTATCCCCCCGGTGCTGATATGCATTCTTTTGAACCTACACAAAAAGAAATGATTAATATCGCTAAAAGTGATTTGTTTATCTATTCAAATGAAGAAATGGATCCCGTGGCTAAGAAAATTGCACGTTCAATTAATAATGATAACTTGAAATTACCTGTTGCTGCACATCTTAGTCACCATGATTTAATTGCAAATCACGAAGAACATGATGAACATGAAAACCATGATGAACATGACAATCACAATCATCATGAAGGTCATGATCATGGGGAACAAGACCCACATGTATGGCTAGATCCTGTGTTGAATAAAAAATTTGCTAAGGTGATTAAAAATGATTTAATCGAGAAGGATCCTAAACACAAAACGTATTACACGCGTAACTACAATCATTTGATCAAAGATATCGACGAAATTGATAATGAGATGAAGCGGATTACACAACATCCTAAACGTGATACAGTCGTAATTTCTCATGACTCTATAGGTTATCTAGCAAATCGCTATCAGTTTAATCAGCGAGGTGTTAGTGGCATGAATAATGAAGAACCTAGTCAACGTGAACTAATGAATATCGTTCAGAATATAGATAAAACTAAACAACCTTATGTATTATATGAACAAAATATCACTTCTAAAGTTACAGATGTTATTCAAAAGGAATCTAATACAACCCCACTAAAATTTCATAATATGGCAACCTTATCAAAAGAAGAAGTAAAGGATAAACAGATTACTTATCAATCTTTAATGAAAGAAAATATGAAATCATTAAATAGAGCACTTAATCAGTAATTACAGTCATATTGATGTCAGGATAACAATATTTTGTACTACATCCTAAACGTCAAATAACATATTTGATGAAAAATTTCGAACTATCCATATAATGATTAAAGAGATTGGGACATAAATACCAGAAAAATAGCAATCAGATGATTTAATTTAATCCATCTGATTGCTTCTTTTTTATTTAATACTTCATATTGTTGGCTCGCTTTCTTAGAGAACAGCTCAACCTGTAGACTTCAGGTTGTCCTGTTCCCTCAAGCGTCTCGCCAAAATACGTCGCATTTATATGTATTTGTCACGACATGTTAATGAAATCGTTGAAGCAATCTCTGAAAATGTATTCGATGAATTCAAACATCATCGTGGTGTTACATCATATCATCCTAAAATGATATTAAAAATTATGCTATATGCCTACACACAATCCGTATGCTCTGGTCGTAAAATAGAAAAGCTGCTTAATCATCGTATCCGAATGATGTGGCTGTCACAAAAACAAACACAAAATGAAAAAGGCAATTTCTATATTATTTCGATAGAAATGCCTTTTTTAACTTGTCCAAGAACTTAATGTCCCAGACTATTTTATTTTTGTAAAAGAAATTGCTGTTACAGTTTGCTTAACATGCATTTAGTCATTTAAACATGTTGTGTATTTTTAAACATTTAACACTTTTAATCATATCTAATGTAAGACACTGTTGTATTGTAATATTCTTCAAGTCCACGAATACCGTCAGCGCCTCCGAGACCTGATTCTCTCCAACCAGCATGATATCCATTCACAACTTCTTCTGCTTCACAATTTGCATAAACTTCACCAAATTTAAGACGTTCAGTGGCTATCATTACTTCTTTTAAATCTTCTGAAAATATATAAGAAGATAAACCAGCGTTTGTATGATTGGCTTGTTCAATAGTTTCTTCAAAGTCAGAATATTGTACGATAGGTAGTACAGGTCCGAAAATTTCTTCTTTGAAAGCTTCGTCGTCTGGACTTACTTGATCTAAAATCGTTGGTTCATAAAAATAACCGGAACGATCAATTATGTTACCACCTGTAATTAATTTAGCACCGCTATGAATTGCATTTTGAACTTTTTCATCGATGCTATCTAATTGTTTTTGATTGATAATTGCACCGAAATCAGTTTGATCATCAAATGGATCTCCTACATTTAAAGTTTCCATTTTGTCTTTTAGCTTATTAATGAACGTTTCATGGATATCATGGTGTACAAAGATTCGTTCAGGGCAAGTACATACTTGTCCTGCGTTATTAATTCTAGCAGTAACAATGTAATCAACGGCCTTATCTAAATTCGCATTTGGTGTCACTATTACAGGCGCATTGCCGCCGAGTTCAAGATTAACTTTTTTAACCGTTTGAGCACTCTTGGCATAAACAGATTTACCAGCACGCATACTACCTGTAATTGATATTAATTGTATATCTGGATGCTCTGCTAATTGTGTACCGACAGTTTCTCCTTTACCAGGGATAATTTGAATGAGACCTGCAGGGATCGTTGATTGGCGAAACAACTCTGCAATTTTTAGAGTGACTAATGATGTTTCCTCACTTGGTTTAATTACTACAGAACAACCTGTGATTACAGCAGGAATGACTTTTCTCATTAAGACCATGATAGGTGCATTCCATGGAACGATACCTGCAGTTACGCCAATAGGTTTTTTTGTTAATTGTATCGTTTCATTTTCGCGACTATTTTGAATGACTTCACCTTTGCTATTCATACTTTGACTTGTCATATAGTCTATAAAGTGTATTGCCTTGTCTATTTCACCGATTGCAGAAATGAGAGTTTTCCCTTGTTCTTGAACATATAATTTTGCAATTTCATCTTTATGTTCTTCTAATAAAGGGATTAACATTTTCACATGGTCTGCCCGTGTTGGCTGAGGGACTTTTTCCCATTCTAATTGTGCTTGTTTAGATTTTTCCACAGCCGAATTAACTTCATTTTCCGTCGCAAATGTAATTGTGTCTATGATTTCTTCTGTCGCAGGATTAATGACATTCATTGTGTCATTAGACTCACTTTCTACAAATTGATTGTTAATAAATAATTTATTCATTATGACACCTCCACATTATGATATATACCACTTATAAGAGAGAAAGAAACTGGTTGAGAAATAATGTTAAGTACTTTTAATGTTATTGCCATTTTAATAATAAGTATATTTTTTACACCTTATTTGTTGACTTATGTCTGAAGAGATATTATAATTTATCTCGAATTCGAAATAAATTGGAAGTTGGTGATGCAATGAATCGTACTAAAGAGTCGTTGAATACTTTTATTGGTTTAAATCGAACCGTAGATCATTTAGAACAAATCGTAAGAAATGATATCCAACGTTACGGCTTGAATATAACGGAGTTTGCAGTTTTAGAGTTATTATATAATAAAGGCGACCAGCCGATACAGCGTATTGGTGACAGAGTTTTAATTGCGAGTAGCAGTATCACATATGTCGTTGATAAGTTAGAAGCCAAAGGATATGTAGTAAGAATTCGAAATGTACAAGATAAACGCGTAACCAATGCTTCAATAACTGACGAAGGTCAAGCATTAATGAATGATATATTTCCAGAACATGCGGCTACGTTACAATCAACTTTCTCAATACTTTCAAACGAAGAATTAACAATATTACAACTAGCTTTAAAAAAATTAAGTGCTCAACCTATTAATAAGTCGTAGCACTTAAAAATTTTACTCAAAATTACTTCGAAATCGAGATAAATATAATGAAAAGGAGTTTTATTATGACAAACAATCAATTATTAGGAATACACCATGTAACAGCAATCACAGATGATGCTGAACGAAATTATAAATTTTTTACTGAAGTATTAGGAATGAGACTTGTTAAAAAGACTGTAAATCAAGATGATATATATACTTATCATACATTCTTTGCAGATGATGTAGGTTCTCCTGGTACTGATATGACATTTTTTGATTTTCCTAATGTTCCCAAAGGGCATTCTGGTACCAATTCAATTACACGTCCGTCATTTCGTGTGCCTGATGATGCAGCGTTAGCATATTATGAACAAAGATTTAATGAATATAATATTAAACATGAAGGCATTCAAACACTATTTGGTAAAAAAGTATTACCATTTGAAGAATCAGATGGACAAAGTTACCAATTAATTTCGGATGAAAATAATAAAGGCGTGGCACCTGGACAACCTTGGAAAGAAGGTCCAGTACCAACAGATAAAGCAATTTATGGTTTAGGTCCGATTGAAATAACAGTTAGTTATTTTGAAGATTTTAAAAAGATTTTAGAAAATATATTTGATATGACAACGATTATAGAGGAAGAAAACGTTGCAGTATTAGAAGTAGGCGAAGGTGGCAATGGAGGTCAAGTATTTTTAAGAAAAGATACAACTGGTCCAGAAGCGAGACAAGGTTATGGAGAGGTGCATCATGTTTCATTCAGATTAAAAGATCATGAGGCAATATCTAAGTGGTTAGAAAAATATGAACAGTATGGTATAGGGAATTCTGGGTTAGTAGACAGATTTTATTTTGAAGCATTATATGCACGTATTGGCCATATTTTGATTGAAGTTTCTACTGACGGCCCTGGATTTATGGGAGATGAGCCATATGAAACATTGGGCGAAAGTCTTGCATTACCACCATTCTTAGAAGAACAACGTGATTATATTGAATCAGAAATACGTCCGTTTGACACAAAACGTTCGCATTAAAAATGAAAGATTGTTTAAACCTTGAAATTACAAAATGAGAAGGTGGTTATTTTATGGAAGATATCAGTCATATTCATCACATTTCGGCGATTGTAGGTAATCCAGAAGAGAATATTCAATTTTATAGAGATATACTCAATTTAAAATTAATTAAGAAAACAGTGAATTTTGATGATCCTTCCACGTATCATCTATATTTTGCAAATGGCAATGTAGATAATGGAACGATACTGACATTTTTTAATTGGCCTAACAATTATAAAGGACGGATAGGTTCTGGTCAGGTTCAACGTATAGCATTTCGGGTGCCTAATGGATCATTGGAACATTGGGAAACACATTTACAATCACATGGGATAGAGACAGTGAGAACACAATTATTTGATAAAGCTACGGTCGAATTTTCAGATATACATGAGTTGCCATTAGCACTTGTGGAAGCCGATGAAGGGCATTCATATGATAATGGAGGAAATATTTTAGGTTTTCATGGTGTTAGCATGTTATCAACTGAGCCACATCAAACAGTACGAACATTGAATGAGGATATGGGTATAGAGCTAGTAAGTGAAAACGATCATCATGTTCACCTAAAAACTAAGGGTGAATGGCAACATCACGTGATAGTTAGAAAAGAGGTAGCCAATGTCCGTGTACGATGGGGCGTCGGTGTAGTACATCATATTGCGTGGTCAGTACCTAATGATGATGCTCACAAAGCTTGGCAAATGAAAATGAAAGACAAAGACTATCATGTAACTGACATTAAAGATCGTAATTATTTCAATGCTATTTACATGAAAGAACGTGGCGGCATTATTTTTGAGTTTGCTACTGAAGGACCTGGATTCACGATAGATGAACGATTTGAAGATTTGGGTACACATCTTATGTTACCACCACAATATGAAGAACGCAGAGAAGCATTATTGAATTTATTACCACCCATTCGAATATAACTATTTTAAAAGGAGATGATGAATAATGGAACACATCTTTAAAAAAGGTGATTTAAACGGACCAACTTTTATCCTATTGCATGGTACTGGTGGCGATGAAAATGATCTTTTACCTTTAGCGCAAGCGTTAAACCCTAGCTATAATGTATTAAGTGTAAGAGGTGAAGTATCGGAAAATGGTATGAATCGTTTCTTCAAGAGATATGGTGAAGGTCAATATGATGTTGAAGATTTGAAATATAGAACAAACAATTTAATTCAATTTTTAAAAGAAGCGGCTGCAACTTATCATTTTGATTTAGCTAAGGCTGTCCCAGTAGGTTTCTCTAATGGTTCTAATATAGCGATAAGCATGATGTTACACCCTGATATTTCATTTAACAAAGCGTTACTGTATGCACCTTTATATCCTTTAGATTCAATAAATGATAAAGATTTATCTTATACCAAGGTATTATTATCAATGGGTGAAAATGACCCAATTGTTTCTGTTCAGGATAGTCAAAATGTTATTGATATATTTAAACAAAGAGGTGCAACAGTTAAGGAACTATGGGTAAACAGTCATGAACTCACACGAGAAGGTATCATTGCGGGCCAATCATTATTAGAAGATTAACCAATATCAGTTTGCTTAGCGTTTTATATAAAAGGCGTTGCTAACAAAATAGAATACCCCTAGACTCATTCAATATTTTGATCACATCTGATTAAATGAACATAATATTGAAACACTTGTCTAGGGGTTTTTATTATGATGAATGAGATTTATAAAAGATGCCTTTAATTAATATAGGTATTAACAAAATAAAACCGAAGAGACCCATTAATGGAAATACTTTTCCAATTAACTCAATAAAGCCAATAAATGTAGTAGCAAATGTAATGATTGCGATAATTATAATTAATATATAATAGTTTTGTTGGTATGGTTCTGTGAAACGAGAAGCAAATGCATACATTAAGCCCACAACCGTATTATAAATAACTAATATCATGATAATTGCCATAAAATGACCAATCACAGGTGAAATATGGTTTGCCAATAATAATGACGGTAATGATACGTTTATTATGTTTGTGAATTCTGTTACCATTCCAAGGTTCAACATTAATAATAAAAACGTTATAATGATGCCACCTAAAATACCGCCCAAATATGTTGCCTTCTCAGATTTCATGCGTCCTCCCATTACAGAAAGAAAACTAAACGCAGCTGCAATTTGTAAACTGCCATAGTTAATTGCATCAAACCACCACCATCTATCTGTCCGATTGCCACTATTGGCGTATTGTGATGCTGAGTTAAAATCAAAGCTTCCAGTAGTGAAATAATAAATAGCAATCAATGAGACAATAATGACTAAAAATGGTGTGACCATGCCTAAAACAGTTATTAAACGGTCGAATTTTAAGAACAAAGTAGCCAATATAATAATTACTAAAATTAAAGCGCTAATGGCATATGGTATACCAAAACTTTCATGAATCGTTGAAACTCCACCAGCTGTCATAATCATTGCTAATGCAAGTAAAAACAGAGTTAATATAATATCAAAAATTGTTGCAATTGTTCGAGGAAGATAATACTTTATGGGCTCGGTATGGCTGTGAGAACGCAATCGATATCCTGTATTTAATACAAGTACACCGGCGATAGTAATGATAAGTCCGGTTATAATAACGCCTAAAACACTGTATCTACCATTACTCGTAAAAAATTGAAAAATTTCTTGTCCAGTTGCAAAGCCAGCGCCCACAACAACACCTACAAACGCAAAAGCGACCGCGATACTTTCTTTTAAATTAGACATATAGTTGGAATCCTTTCTTGCCATTCATATGGTGAACATACTTATTTAATAAACATCACAATGATTTATTTTATCTTAAAAGAAAATAGAAATAAATGGGAAAGTTTATATCGAATATACATATGTATTTTTTGAAAGAACGAAAACGATAATATGGTTGAACAAGTGAAGTGAAAATAATTAAACGGTTAGCACTTAATAAAAATTAGGCTGCTAATTCCCTGTGGAATTTAGGGAGTTAGCAGCCTAGAAAATAGCATTTTTATTAGGTTTACAATTTTAGGGGACGGTGCCCATAAAAATTGACGTTTCTTTTATTTTTATGAAACATAGTAGTGTTTGCTGAGCTATTGTTTTTTGAATTTTAAGTCACAGGATAATAGCATCACGTGAATAGCACCTTATGAAAAAGTGATTGATAAAATTAATTGACGAAGCGATCATGCATTAATACTTTTAAAACATCAATTTTTTCTTGTATGTCTTTGCCAGTATTGGTATCACGTATTTTTTTACGTTTTAATTCTTTGTCTACTACACGGCGTATAGAAAGCTCGTCTGCCCCATTCAGTAAGACGTGTTTTTTCGAATTAAAGTGTTGGTGTGCCACAAGCTGCATTCCAAAAGAATTATAGAGTAAAGTATAGCCAGCAATTCCAGTTGTAGATTGGTAGGCTTTTGAAAATCCACCGTCGATAACAATCATTTTTCCTTCCGCTTTGATTGGATTTTCACCATCAATTTCTTTGACTGGTGTATGACCATTGATGATATGTCCTTCTTCTGGGTCTAAACCGAAATCTTTCAACATTTTTTTGCACATATTTACGTCTTCGCGTAAATAATAATAAGGGTTTTTAGTTTCTTTGTGTGCTGATTTATCATTAATATAATAACGTTCAAATGTTGTCATTGCTCTTTTTCCAAATAATGATGAATATTTACCTGTCCATAAATACCAGACGAGATCAGTTGCTAAATCATCATGTATATCTTTATGGTCGAATGCTTCTCTTACAAAGTGTTCAAAATGATCAAGTAAATCTCTGCCATAGCATTTTTCACCATCAATAATCATAGATTCCATTTCGCCATTTTCATCCACAGGTATACAACCATGTATAAGTAGATTGCCATTATAAGGGAGATAAAGTTTGCCTTTTTGCATTAAAAATGTCATATGTCGTTTTAATTTTTCTGATTGTTGTACTGACAATAATAATTTTTCTATTACCTCGTGTTCGTCTTCAGTTAATGCGTTAGGGTTGTTTGGATCGATAGTTTGGAAGCAAGTATTTTCTAAAGTGTAAGTTTTACCATAAAGTGTTGCTGTATTATTTTCATAGTCGATACTCTCTAATACTAAGCGTTCTTCCATTTCAAAATTAGGTCTGCGCTTAATGATAGGCGCTTCCAATTTAAATTGAATGATGGCGATTGCCTGATGGATTTTAGTGATTTGCTCTATTTCAGATTGAGACAGTCCTTCAGCATTTTTAGGTTTGAAAGCGGGATTGTCACCTGAATAATACTTTTCAGCAAGTGTCAATAAAGGACGTAAATTAATACCATAAGCATCTTCTATAATATCTAAATTATCATAACGTGCACAAATTCTGAGTAAATTTGCTAAACAAACTTTAGAACCAGCATAGGCACCAATCCACAAGACATCGTGATTTCCCCATTGCACATCAACGGAAGGATAGTCAATTAAAGTGTCCATGATTTTATCAGGTTCTGGACCACGATCATAAATATCGCCTACAACATGTAAGTGATTCACTACAAGATGTTGAATTGTAAAGGACAGGCCGATAATCAGGTCATCTGATTGTTCGAGTTCAATAATTTGATTCATTAAAGTTTGATAATACGAATGTTTATTATTATATTTATTACTTTTATATAACAGTTCTTCTATTATAAAAATATAATTTTTAGGTAAAGTTTTGCGTAATTTCGTGCGTGTATATTTAGAAGAAGCATAAGTTACTAATTTGATAAGACGATTAATCGTTGTGATATACCATTCATCTAAACGCTCTTTTGAGGTGAAACTATTTTTAATTAATTTTAATTTTTCCTCTGGATAATATACAAGTGCTGAAAACTCATTTATTTCTTGGCGTGTTAATGTATCTTGAAATATATCACTGATTTTAGATCGAACATTTCCTGAACCATTCCTTAATACATGCTGAAATGCATGGAATTCACCATGTAGGTCACTGACGAAATGTTCCGTGCCTTTAGGAAGTTCTAAAATAGATTCAAGATTTATAATTTCAGTTGCTAATTCCTCTCTGTTATTAAATTGTTGAGATAATAAATCTAAATATTTTTCTTTTACGCTTTTTTCTGTTGCATCATGCATTATTTATGTCACTCCAATTAGGTAGTTTTGTTACTCATTATATTTAGTAAAACGTTTCCATTGTATGTGTAATATTGTAGCATTAATTTTGGGGTGGGTGTCTAGTATTGATTATATTATTTAGACTATATTTTAATTAATATAAATGACTTCATTTTTTTGTCAAAAAAGCGATAAAATTCTTGAAAATAACGATGTTACTCAAATACATTAAACCGCATATAAATGTAAATATTGCAGGAAACATACATTTTTTTGAATTTAAAAAATGATTATTTAACCCTGTAATTGTAAAAATACACATATTATTTCAAACGGTAAAAATAGCTTAATAACAATTGTTCAAAGCGTTTTATAGGCGTTTTGAAATACATTTATAAAAATTATTTTTAAAATAGCGGTTTAAAAAATTTTTAACTTTTGTATAATAAGTGCATGTAACAAAATTATATAAAGGGAGTTTATTTTATGTTTACATTGGGAGCATCGTTATCGAGTCAAGTAAATCCAAACTGGCAGACATATATTATGCTTGGTGCTTATTTTGTTGTGTTATTAGTCATTGGATATTACGGCTATAAACAAGCGACAGGTAATATCAGTGAATATATGTTAGGCGGTAGAAGCATAGGACCATATGTTACAGCATTATCAGCTGGGGCCTCGGATATGAGTGGTTGGATGATTATGGGGCTGCCTGGTGAAGTTTATACGACAGGATTATCAGCTGCTTGGTTGGCAATTGGTCTGACAATTGGTGCATACATAAATTATCTCGTTGTGGCTCCACGGTTACGTGTGTATACAGAAAAAGCTGGAGATGCTATAACATTACCTGATTTCTTTAGAAATCGTTTAGATGATCAATCGAATGTGATCAAAATTATATCAGGTGGTATTATTGTCGTGTTCTTTACACTTTATACACATTCCGGAATGGTCGCAGGCGGTAAATTATTTGATAGTGCATTTGGCTTAAACTATCATTTTGGATTATTATTAGTTGCTATTATTGTAATTGCATATACTTTCTTTGGCGGCTATTTAGCCGTGTCCTTAACAGACTTTTTCCAAGGGGTAATCATGTTAATTGCTATGGTAATGGTACCAGTAGTAGCAATGATGCAATTAAGTGGGTTGGATACTTTATCGCAAGCGGCAGATTTGAAACCGACAAACCTTGATTTATTTAAAGGTACAACAGTCATTGGTATCATATCATTCTTTGCTTGGGGCTTAGGTTATTTTGGACAGCCACATATTATTGTACGTTTTATGTCTATTAAATCAGTGAAGCAATTACCGACAGCAAGACGTTTTGGTATAGGTTGGATGGCAATTAGCTTGCTAGGTGCAGTTGGAGTTGGCCTTGTAGGTATTACATTTGTCAATCGCGGTGGAGTAACACTTGAGGATCCAGAAACATTGTTTATATTAATGGGTCAAATATTGTTCCATCCACTTGTTGGTGGTTTCTTACTTGCAGCTATTTTAGCGGCTATTATGAGTACGATTTCGTCACAACTATTGGTGACATCAAGTTCACTAACCGAAGATTTTTATAAATTGTTCCGTGGTGAGGAAGCAGCAAAAAAACATGAAAAAGAATTCGTTTTTGTTGGACGTATGTCAGTTATTTTAGTTGCAATTGTATCAATTATAATTGCATGGTCACCTAATGATACAATTTTGAATCTTGTAGGTAACGCTTGGGCAGGTTTTGGTGCTGCATTTGGACCACTTGTATTAATGAGTTTATATTGGAAAGGTTTAAGTCGTACTGGTGCAGTCAGCGGAATGGTATCAGGTGCAATTGTTGTAATTGTTTGGATTGCGTTTGTTAAACCATTAGGTGAAATTAATGATTTCTTTAATTTATATGAGATTGTTCCAGGATTTTTAACAAGTTTAATTGTTACAATTTTAGTTAGTAAAATGACGAAGAAACCTCAAATTGATGTAGAAGGCGATTTAGAAGAAGTTCGTCAAATAGTAAAAGGTAATAATTAATCGTTATCAGTGTAGTTTGATAAAGGGGTAGTATTTTAATTATATAAATATTCAATGAGCACATAAATAATAGAAAATTTTCTGCTCAAAAGTTTAGGGAGAAATTAAAGTTCGTGAAAGGCTAACTTCGAAGGGGGAAGTTAGTCTTTTTTTTATAAAAAAAATCAGACAAAAACCCGTTTGGATTTTGTCTGATTGCTAAGGTAGATATAAGTCATATGAGCATGTGTTGTAAAAGTTTTCTAACTACTTTAAAGCATACATTTATTGATGTGTGCGGTTTTTTTTGTAGATTCGAATAAAGAGATATATCACAGCTATAGCGATGATGACATACATAATATATGAATAAGTGTGTAAGCCATTCATTAACATATCAAAACTGTTGCTCAACATGCTACCTAAGAAAATGAGTGCAATGTTCCAAATTGTAGTACCTATCAACGAAAGGATGGTAAATACAAAAATATTCATTCTATTAATGCCTGCTGGTATAGTGATTAATACACGTAAAACAGGAATAAAACGACAAACAAAGACTGCAACTGCACCATATTTTTTAAACCATTCATTAGCGCGAGCGATATCTTTTCCTTTGAGTTTGATCCATTTTCCATATTTATCTACAAAACGATATAAACGTGCTTCGGAGACAATGCTACTGATGTAATAAAGTATGATTAAACCGATTAATGATGAAATGGTAGATATGATAAAAAGTAAAGGTATAGATAAATCAGATTTAACTGTCATAAGCCCAGCAAATGTCAAAATAATTTCAGATGGAATAAAAGGTAATATATTTTCTAATAGGATTAATATTGCGATTGCAGTATAACCCCAAGCATTTATAAAGTTTGTCAGTATTTGTTCCATAGTGATAAATGTTGCTCCTTTTCATAATAAAACGTGATGATATTTTATAATTACTTCTGTATTATAATCTAAATTAATGCTTAATGCATATTTTAAGGTGGCACAAAAGTAATTAAATGATTTATTGCGGTAAAGTCACACTAAACTATATGCCTATGAGGAACATAGTTTAACTAATGTGATAGCTCATACCTAAGATTTTTAAAAGTAGAAATAGAAATGCTCCCAATATTTGTCACATAAACGCTGTATGTTGATCACACGAATTTACAGCGTGTTATAAAAAAATGAAAAAAGTTATTGTAAGCGATTTCATATTGTGGTAATATCTAGAAACACAATAGGTCATATGATGACTAGTGATATAGGGAGAGAGTGTGGGTAAAAAAAATGGAACAAAAAAGAACAAATATAAGATGGTATTTTGCTATTGCGTTTTTTATTATAGGTGTAATTGCTTATATGGATAGATCGAATATTTCAATTATTGCAGGACCTATGATGGAAGATTTACATTTGACAAAAACACAGTTTGGTTTATTAGCATCATTTTTCTCGTTAGGTTATGCGTTGATGCAAGTACCTTCAGGCTTTTTGGCAGAAAAGTTTGGCTCTAAAAAAATGTTGACAGTCGCGCTCGTATGGTGGAGTGCTTTCACGATTTTAACTGGTGTTGTTAAAAATCATGGTTTATTGTATGCTGTACGTTTTTTATTTGGTATAGGTGAAGCACCTATGTATCCTTCGAATGCAGTGTTTAACTCATTTTGGTTTGCGAAAGGTGAAAAGGGGCGTGCTTCGAGTGCATTGTTGGCAGGTTCATATTTTGGGCCAGTGATTGCACCTGTAGTTACGATTGCTATCGTTAATATGTTTGGATGGCAAGCTGTATTTTATATTTTTGGTGCTATTGGTATCGTCATTGCATTATTATGGATTATTATTTCAAAAGATTTACCGGAACAACATAAAATGGTTAATGAAGCAGAAAAAAGATATATTATGGAAAATCGTGATATCATTAAAACAGAAAAAAGTAACGCTCCGTGGAATATTTTCCTAAGAAGATTTAGCTTTTATGCATTGGCAGCACAATATTTTGTTGTTCAATTTGTTGTGTCACTATTCTTAATATGGTTACCTACATATCTAACCGAACAATATAATGTTAAATTAACTGATCCTGATATGGCTTGGGCAGCGGGCGCACCTTGGATTGCTATGTTCTTGTTAATATTATGTGGCGGTGCTATCTCTGATAAATTATTACAAAATGGAAAATCAAGATTTGTTGCGAGAGCGTCTATTGCGATTATTGGGTTTGTGGTATTTTGTATCTCATTATTCATGTCAATTCAAACAAACAATTTAGTAACAAATGTGCTATGGCTGTCATTATGTTTAGGCGGAATAGGAATTGCTACAGGAATGAGTTGGGCAGCAGCTACAGATTTAGGACGTAATTTCTCTGGTTCAGTATCTGGATGGATGAATTTATGGGGAAATATCGGTGCATTACTGAGTCCTTTATTAGCAGGTATGATGGTTGATATTGTTGGCTGGACAGTGACGTTAGAATTAGTTATTATCCCAGTAGTATTTGCAATAATTATGTGGTTTTTTGTTAAACCAGATCAACCGCTAATCATTGAAAAAGAAGAACTTTAATATCTCTAAAAATTAGTTTTGCAAAAACGATTATCACAGGAGGTTATACATGATTCTAGTAACTGCAGTAATGAAGATTAAAGTGGAGCATAGAGAAAATTATTTAGCAGAGGTTGAACGTTTAGTCATTGCAGCAAATAAAGAAGAAGGCGCATTATATTATGATCACTTTGAAAATACGAATGAACCTCAAACTTTTGCTTTTATAGAAAAATATAAAGATGAAGCTGCTTTGGAAGCACATAATCAATCTGAACATTTTCAAACATTTTTTAAAGAAATAGAAAATTATTTACTTGAAGCGCCTAAAATAGAAGTTGCTTCAATTAAATAATTATGAAAATAAGCCAATAGAAGATAATCATCTGTGAATAACGCATAAGCGTCCATTTCTAATTCAATTGAATAGAAAAGGACGCTTTCATTTTTTTGAAATATTGTAGCGTAAGGATTGAACTTGTGGGCATCATCTTGGCGAATCGAAGTTTGTGTTTACTTATTTAGTACTTGAATGTATATAATTAGTGAAATCAAAGTTTATTTTTATCATAATTTTAAAATAAGCATATAAGAATGATATCGATAAATATTCAGGGTTCACATAACACTATGTGAGCACAAAGATATTGAAAAATGCAATTATATTGTATAATAATATGTTGTGAATAATTGTAAAGAGCGAAATATTTAAAATTAATATTGATATAAGGAGAGAAAATATCATGCTATATCAACATGGCACGCTTGGTACTTTGATGGCTGGATTATTAGAAGGCACTATGGAAATGAATGAAATTTTAAAACATGGTGATTTAGGTATCGGCACGTTAACAGGATCAGACGGTGAAGTTATTATATTAGATGGTGTCGCTTATCATGCTGATGCTCATGGTAATTTCAAACAGTTGGATGGTAGTGAAATGACACCTTTTTCTACTGTGACACCATTCAAACCAGATGTAAGCTTTGATGTGAGACACATTACCGATTCTGAAAATTTATTAAATAAAACAAAAAGCCACGCTGCCAGTGAAAATTTATTTTTTGCAGTTAAAATATCTGGGAAATTTGAAAATGTACATGTCAGAATGATGCCAAAGCAAGAAAAGCCATATACTAAATTAATTGAATCTGCTAAACAACAACCTGAATATCATTATGACCAAATTGACGGTACAATAGTAGGTTTTTATGCACCAACACTTTTTCATGGCATAGCTGCTGGAGGTTTCCATTTGCATTTTGTAGATAGAGATAAAACAGTAGGTGGGCATGTTTTAGATTTTGAAATGAATCATGGCGATGTAGAAATAAGCAATATTGAAACACTTGAACAACATTTCCCAGTAAATAACGCAACATTTTTAGAATCTGATATTGATTATTCTACAGTGCATGAAGATATCAAACAATCAGAATAAAAATACGAGTTATAGCAGAATATAGTCATGATTTAACATTTTCATTTAAACGATTTGTAGGAAATGCTCTAGCAGAATTCAATAAAAGTGTTAAAATAGTTTAGTAATCGTTAAATAAAATGTATATGATTTCTCAACCAAAATTTGTGAAATGAACAATTTTACAATTAACTTCCCCATTTGTAGATACATGTATTCGTTAAAGTGAGCTGAAGGATAAATTAAATATCTATAATATTGTATAGCAACAGTGTGTTCATATTTAAATCTATGTATAATAAGCTTTTCACAAAATAAAATGACCTTAACGGGGACGGGACTATGAAATCGAAATATAAATTTTAGATTTCTAACACCCGTCTTTTTTATGTTTTGCTATTATTTCATACGCTATATCATTGCTAAAATAAAATGAAAAGGAGATGTGAACCGCCATTGATTAAATATTTAAAGTCACTCACAAAATTTAATGCAATGAAAATCGATGTTGCTAAAGGTATTAGACAGGCTATATTAATGTTTTTGCCTTTAATGATTGGCTATTTAGTCGGTTATTTTTCAATCGGTCTATTAATTTCAACAGGTACATTAGCACATATTTATGTGTTTGGCGGTACGGCAAAATCTAAACTTCGTACGGTATTCTTTACATCAATCGTATTTGCAATATCGATGATGTTAGGTACGTTGACTGTCAATCAACCAATCATATTTGGAATTTTGTTATTGATTGTAGCAGTAGTACCATATTATGTATTTAGTTCATTAAATATTCCTGGACCTTCGTCAACTTTTTTCATTGTGGCATTCAGTTTGCCAATCAATTTACCAGTTGCTCCAGATGAAGCAATAACAAGAGGTATTGCAGTATTTATTGGAGGTTTATTAGCAACATTTGTAGTAATTGTTGTGATTTTACTTTCAAAAGAATCAGCTGAAGTTAAATCAATTAAAAATGACTATAATATTATAAAACAGTTAGTTTATAATTTTGATGATCCAAAAGCATTTTCAAAAGCATCTCGGTTTGCGGTGACAGCTTTTAGAAATACAGATAACCAGCTCATCACTGCAAGTTCTGCCAAATCTCAAAAGTCACCGCAATTCCAGCGGTTAATCTTGTTACATAATATTGCGCAAGGTATACATTCAGAATTACTGGAATTAAATGAAAAAAATGTGCGGCCTTTACCTCAAGATATTAAATTGATGGTGGACTATGTTATCAATTTAGTATATACGCAAGGTAAGACAAATAAAACATGGACACAACAAGTTGATATAGATGAAGCTTATCAAAAACTTGTAGATAATATATTTAAAGTTGATGCTATTATGAATGCAAATGATGCACAGCTGGAACACGAAGTAGATATACGTGTACCTATTTACGGCCATCGCTTAGTTACAAATTTGACAATAGATTCATTTGTCTTTAGAAATACAATCCGCTATATCGTTATCATGGCAATTGCAATTTTTATCGCATTGATGTTTGATTTTGACAAAGCATATTGGATTCCGCTTAGTACACATACAGTATTATTGGGTTCAACAACATTACACAGCTTTGAACGTGCAGGATCAAGAGGCATTGGTACGATTATTGGTGTGCTTGTACTGTCATTAATATTATTATCTACGCCACCTGTACCTATCGCTATCATACTCCTTGCGGTTGCAGCAGGGGTAACAGAAATGTTTGTAGGTGCAAATTATTCATTTGCAGTTATATTTATCACAATCCAAGTTATATTATTAAATGGCTTAGCATCAAACCATCTTTCAATTTTAATAGCACTTCCAAGAATTATCGATGTGATTGTTGGTATTATTATTGCCGTTATTTTGTTACTTGTAATAGGTAGAAAGACTGCATCTTCAATGTTACCGGGTACGCTTGCTACAGTGGCACGTAATGAAGCGGTGTTATTTCATTACTTGTTTTCAAGCAACAAATACTCATCCAGAGAACGTGATAAAACAAAAATGTTACATTTAAGTGTCCAACTAAATAATATGAAACAAATATATAACAGTGCGAATGGCGAAGTATTTAGTAATAAAATGGTTATACAATACTATTATCCTAGTATATATGCATTAGAAGAAATTAGCTTTATGCTGACGAGAGCGTTAAGTAATGAGAAACGTTACCATATTGATGATGAAACCATGGGAGAATATTTATTAGTATTTGAAAATATAGCAAAACATTTTGAAATTGGTTCTAATATCAATGTTCAAGAAATTACAACTTTACCACAATACACGCATATTAGAACTTCTTTAATGAGTATTCAACATAATTGTCAAAATGCTAGACAAGCAATTAAATTATCTTATGAATAATGCAAAATAAGCCAATGTCACGATAGTTAAAATCGATGACATTGGCTTGTTTTATATTTAAACCTTATAATTTAATGTAGTTTTTGTGAAGTCGCTATAAATTTGAAAAATTAATAGTAGCATAATAAATATTTCTACTTCTTATATCTAGTTGGAATCTTGTTGTTTTCTAACTTTTTGTTCTTCTTCTTGTCTTTTTTCCTGTATATCTGCTTGCGCTTTTCTTTGTTGTTGTTCTTGTTGCTGTTGTTCTTTGTGTAATTGCTTGTATCGTTGTTTTTGTCTATATCCATAAGTACTTTCAAGTATGAGTGTTTCATTATTTAGACCAACACCTATTGCACCTGCTACTGTCGAAATTGATGCAGCAAACCAAGCTAAATTTATGTAAGTTATTAAGCTTGCAGATGTTTTAAATTGTAATGCTTGGCCTAAATAGTCCGATGGGAGTACGATTAAACTTGCGACCAAAAAGAGCGAGAATAAGATGACATAATAAATCATAACAGAAACAGTTAAAGTCAACGTTGTAGTTAAGTTATATAAGGTGGTAATCTGCTTATTCGTGCTCTCTTTTTTGGACTCCCATAAATTATGTGCAATAATCATCCAAATCATCATACCAAATATGGCTACAAGCATCATTAATAACAAGCGCCACTCAGAATATACAAAGCTTAAATTCCACATAGTCGTAAAGATAATTCCGAAAGCACCAGTAGTGAATGCAATTGCCACAACATTACTTAAGCTTTTTAACATATTAAATGGGTTATTCGCAAATGTCATGCCACTAACAAGACGAAATATACCTTTTGATCTTGAAGATACGTAGTATTGTGTATGTTGAGAGGTAGTATTTTCAAAATAAACAGTTCGAGATTGTAAATTGGTTAAAGGAAACTGTGCATTCATTAGTGACATTGCATGTTCGTTATTATTACTTTTTTCTGAACGCTTAAATTCATCTATTGCTGTTAAAATAGCCAATATAGAGTTTTGAATTCTTTTTTTAATTGGGCGCCATCCATAAGCAGGGATAGAAATTAAACTAGCACCATTTTGTCTATTGATATCAAAGGCAACTACTTTTTGTTGTTCAATCATCGGTAGGTCAGTGAGTCCGATTGTAAAATGCCAATGATTATGTTCTTGATAATCAGCTATTTTACTAAAAATTTGTTGGACGCTTTCAGCTGAACCAGTTAAAGGATCAATAATTGTATCGATTTCCCATTTAACTGAATGATCATATCGCTCACTAAGAATATTAGGTAACTCAATTTCAAGGTTACGAGCAATTTTTTCAGTTACTCCCGGTGCAGCAATGATACCTATTTTAGCTGTTGTTGTGTCCATTTAATCCCTCCTCGTGATGTGATTGTTTTTCGCCTTCGTAGTAATCAGCTTTAGCATAGGCACTAGAGCTGTCTTCATCTTCTTGTTCCAATGATTTAGATCTATAGTATTGTCTGAAAGAATAAGTCACGCGTTTAATTTTTTCAGCGTTTTCAACAGTGGATCCCATAGCTCCAGCAAGAATACCTAATGATGTAATAAACCAAATTAAATTAATATAGTTTAAAATAGTTGGATGCTTACTGTTTAACGATGTCCAATTTGAAAATAACTCCGGCGGTACAAATAGTATTGTACTTAAAGATAGTAAAATATATAGTACTATAAAATTTAAAAAGGTAATGGTCAATAAGGTTGTAAAAGTCGTAATGTTATAAATAAAGCGATAAAGTTTTTGTGTATTAGCACTAGGTCTTTCCCATAATTTATAAGAATAAATTAACCAACCAACCATGCCTAATACAGAGAGTAGCATCAGTAAAATAAACCGCCAATAACTATAATCTAGACTGATATCCCAAGGTGTAGAAAATATTGCAATATAAGTTCCTGTGGCAAATGAAACAGAAATGATTTTTTTGAAATCAAAAATTGCAGACCAAGGTTCATTGGCAAAAGTCATGCCGCAAATTAAATGGAGCCAACCTAAAAATGTAGATTTGGCGATAATGCGAGATCTATGATTTTCATTATGGTCCTTAGGAATAACTTCTTTAAATTGAGTTAATTTAAAATGTTTAAAGTTTAAAGTGCTTTTGTTTCTACCAGAAGAATGCAAGTATTCAACAATAAATATTAAGCATTGTCTTAATTTCTCTTTTAACTTAACTGTTCCTAACGCTGGTAATGATAAAAGCGCTGTTTTAGTATCAAAATCAATATCACATAATGCACTTTTATTTTTAGAAAAGTTAGGTAAATCCGTAATACAAATTGTATAATCCCAATTTTTTTGCTGTTTCATATTGGATGCAATATCCAAAACTTTATCCATATGTTCTGCAGTCTCAATCATAGATGCAACATGTATGTCGAATTGCCATTCCACGCCATTATCTACATGTTTTGTGAAATCTTTTGGAAGTTCTGAATAAATTTTATTAATTAATTTATGAGGCATATCAGGAGAAGGGATTAATCCAATAGATAGATTCATGTTAGTTAAACCTCCTTTTACTTAACACTGATTCTTACTCATCATTCCCTTTCAATTAAAGAACAAATCATGGTTAACTTAAATAATTATATTATTTTTTGTGAATTTATTTAGTTTGTTAAAGGGAAAAGGTGGTAAAAGAGAATTAATATAAGTTATGAAGATGGAGGTTTTATCACATGCCTTGGACAATGGAAGATTATCCGCAAAGTTGGAAAAATATGGAAAAATTGGAAAGAAAAAAAGCAATCGACATTGGAAATGCGATGCTTAAAGATGGATATCAAGAGGAAAATGCGATTCCAATCGCTACCAAACAAGCTGAAAATTGGTATGAGAATGCGACTGAAGATGAATTGAAAGCGCTAAAAAATAAAAAAATCACGGTACATGAACGTGATCAATCTGCGAACCCACAATTAAATCACAAAGATGTTCATGTCTATTATGAGAATGAAGAATGGAAAATAAAATCTGATGGTGCCAAACAAGCTACAGATAGCTTTGATAAAAAAGCAGATGCTATGAAGCGGGCGCGTAATATTGCTGATAATAGAAGGACTCAAATTATTGAACATAAAATGGATGAATAGCGTAGAAAATCATTGTGAAGACGAAGTTGAAAGTTTTTTATATAAATAAAAAAGTGTCACGCAATTGAAATAGTTGCCTATTCCCTAATGTTAGGCAACTATGGATTTTTGTGAGCTGAAATAACCAAAACCAAAAATGTCATTGCCATCACACAAATAACTTCTGAATCGTGTAATGCATTGTAAATATCTACTGTATTATTTCAAGTATCCTTTTAATTTAGCTATAATGTTTGAAGAGAGAAGAATTATTGGAGGTACGATTTATGTACATTGAACGTAAACCAACGCTGAATATGGATGATTTGAAAGAAGAATTTAAAGAGAGTTTATCTTATATAAATAATTACGAAGAAGCATTCGAAATGGTCATTGATTTTGTTGCTTTAGAGCAACTCTATTCTTCTGCACTAAAAGAAATTAGCACTAAGCTCGATATTTTAGACGATCATTTTCAACAATTATATAAACACAATCCAATTCATCACATGGAACGTCGTGTTAAGGAAATGAGAAGTCTGATTAAAAAATTAGATAGAAAAGGTTACCAAATCAACACAGCATCAGCGAAAACATATATATACGATATTGCAGGTATAAGAGTTATTTGTAATTATATAGATGATATTTATGTCATTGAAGAATTATTGTTAAAACAAGCAGATGTGCAGTTATTAAAAAGAAAAGATTATATTATGAATCCGAAAGATAACGGTTATAGAAGTTTGCATATTGTAGTCTCAATACCAGTATTTTTAGCGAATTCTGTAGAAAAAGTACCAGTAGAAATTCAAATTAGAACAATAGGTATGGATATGTGGGCGAGTTTAGAACACAAAATACGTTACAAAAATAATAAAAATACAGAGGACTATAGAGAAGTTTTAAAACAATGTGCCAATGAAATTACAACTGTTGAAAGTAAAATGCAAAATATTCATTCCGAAATTTTTGATAATTAGAGGCACGAACAAATATCCCGCACTAAAAACGATTGTTACACTTGCTCGTTACGTTAGGTCACCATGTATGATTAACGTCAAGGAGGTTATTTTATGACACTATATCAAACAGGAGAACTAGCTAAACATTGCAATGTAACAGTAAGAACAATTCAGTATTATGATAAGAAAGGATTGTTACAATCGGTACCATCATCAAGTAATGGTAGACGTCTATTTGATGAACAAAGCAAAGTAAATTTAGAAATTATCTTAATATTGAAATCGATGGGATTTTCGTTAAAAGATATAAAAAAGCTATTAACTGAAGACAAAAAATTACAAGCAGTAAAATTCATGTTACATCAAAAGAGATCTGAGATTACTGAAGAAATTGATAAAATGAAGCTTACTGCTTATGAAATCAAACAACTGGAAAACAGTATCAGTGACAATACGCAAGCGCCGATTGAAAAGTTGGTTAACACACATAAATATACCATTCAAAATCAGCGTGGCACGGCGTTATACATGTCGCTACTATATAAATTAAGTCCAGCCATCATAATACAGTATACATCAATCATGGCTAGTATATTACTAAAAAAATGGGTTCCATTTTTAGTAACATTACCTATTTTAGTGGCTTATGCTGGGGTTATGACAAAAGCGATATATCAACGCGTGAATTATTTATGCCCGAATTGTCAACAAATATTCAAACCTAAATTGGCGACGTGGATGTTTGCTACACATACACCTAAAACCAGAAAATTACAATGTCCGTATTGTCATCAAACACATCATTGTGTATCGACGGTAAAAATATAAAACCATTAAAATAAAAAATTTCGGTATGTCTAGTGAAAACTTGGCATGCCGCTTTTTTATGGAATTAAAAGGATATCTATACAATTGCAAGCGCTTGCAATCAAGCGGAATGTATATTACTATACTTGTATACAAGTATATCGATTAAGTGGAGAGGTGAAGTCGGTTGGAATATATTTATCCAGAACAATGGCTTGAAGGTGTTTCTAAAGGTGAAATGATTGCTTCAGAAATACGCTTAAGGATTGTTGATGGGATGATTACACCAGACACATTGTTAACTGAAAACCAAATTGCTCAAGAATTTAATGTGAGTCGTTCTCCAGTAAGAGATGCATTTAAATTATTAAAACAAGATCAGTTAATTCATTTAGAACGTATGGGTGCCTATGTCTTACCTTTTAAAGATAATGAAAAAAAAGAACTGTATGATTTAAGAATTATGTTAGAATCATTCGCTTTTAATAAGATAAAAAAAGATAATCATAAGCAAATAGTTAAAGAAATGCGAAAACAACTAGAAATGATGAAAGTTGCTGTTAAATTTGAAGACGCTGAGGCATTTACAGAACACGACATGAAATTTCATGAAGTGACGATATTAGCTTCAAAACATCAATATTTAAAAACATTTTGGAATAATTTAAGGCCAGTAATGGAAGCGCTTATTTTATTATCTATGCGCAAGCGCATGAATGAAAACCCAGTGGATTTTGAACGAATCCATCATAATCATGAAGTGTTTATCGATGCAGTTGCAGCGCAAAATGCAACAAAACTAAGAGAAGCATTTCATTTGAACTTTGACGATGTTGGCGAAGATATAGATAGTTTTTGGATGAAATAATAACTGTCAAGCAAGAGGTATAAATAGGAGGCAAAACCATGAAATACATGATAGGCGTTGATATAGGTACGACAAGTACGAAAGCTGTGCTTTATGATGAAAAAGGGCAGTTTATTATGAAACATAATATTGGTTATCCTTTGCATACACCAAATGTAGAAGTGTCAGAAGAAAACCCTGATGAGTTATTTGATGCAGTACTGATGACAATTAAATATGTTATGAGAGAAGCGAATATTCATAAAAACGATTTGAAATTAATTTCATTTAGCGCTCAGATGCATAGTTTGATTTCAATGAATGCTAGTCATCAACGATTAACTGAGAATTTGACATGGGCAGATAATCGCGCGACTAAATATGCAGAAATGATTAAAGACAAGTATGACGGTGATGCGATATACAGTAGAACAGGTACACCGATTCATCCAATGTCACCTTTATCTAAAATATTTTGGATGAAACATGAACAACAAGAAATATACAATCAAACAGCGATGTTTGCAGACATTAAAACGTATATTTTTTATCAGTTATTTGAGACATATGTAATTGATCAATCGATGGCTTCATCTACCGGTATGTTCAATCTAGAAAATCTAGACTGGGATCAAGAAGCATTAGCATTGTTAGGTATTCAATCATCTCAATTGCCTGAAATTGTGCCGACAACACATATATTAAAAGGGATGAAACGTCGCTATGCAACTTTAATGGGCATAGACGAAAATACACCAATTGTGGTAGGCGCTAGTGATGGCGTATTGTCAAACCTAGGTGTAAATGCGTTTAAAAAAGGTGAAGTTGCTGTAACAATTGGAACTTCTGGTGCAATAAGAACCGTAATAGATAAGCCACGAACAGATTATAAGGGAAGAATTTTCTGTTATGTTTTGACTGAAGATCATTATGTCATTGGAGGACCAGTGAATAATGGTGGTGTGGTATTACGATGGTTGCGTGATGAATTGTTGGCAAGTGAAGTGGAAACAGCAAAACGTTTGGGCGTTGATCCTTATGATGTACTGACTAAAATTGCTAATCGTGTCAAACCAGGTGCAGATGGGTTGATATTCCATCCGTATTTAGCAGGTGAACGTGCACCATTGTGGAATGCAGACGCAAGAGGCTCATTCTTTGGATTAACCTTAGCTCACCAGAAAGAACATATGATTCGAGCAGCATTAGAAGGCGTGCTATATAACCTTTATACAGTCTATCTCGCACTAATTGAAGTAATGAATGAAACACCGTCAACAATTAAAGCAACGGGTGGTTTTGCTAAGAGTGAAATGTGGCGCCAAATGATGGCGGATATCTTTGATACGGATTTAATCGTCCCAGAGAGTTATGAAAGCTCATGTTTAGGTGCTTGTGTACTTGGTATGAAAGCACTTGGTGAAATTGAAGATTTTTCCATTATTGAAGAGATGGTAGGTACAACAAATCAACACCATCCAAATCCAGATAATGTGAATGTTTATCAAAAACTAATATCAATTTTCATCAATTTAAGTCGTTCTTTAGAAGAGCGCTATGCTGAAATCGCTACGTTTCAGCGTGAACATATGGTTAAAGATAAAGCATAGATACTGTTGATACAAATTGAGTGAATGACAAGCTATAAATAAAAATATGCAATTTTCATTTATAGCTGTATATTCATTCAAGTTAAAAAAATTAAATTTTTAGACATTTAAGTAAGCGTTATCATGATGAAGGTAATACCTTTTGAAATTATGAACGGTTATGCTAAATGTTGAAGGGGAGAACAATTATGTTTGAAACAATTTGGCCGTTAATTACAGTGGTTATAGGTATCGTCGTATTACTATCACTGATTATTTTCTTGAAGTTAAATACATTTATATCATTGATTATTACATCTATTGTCACTGCTATTTTACTAGGTATGCCTTTAGATAAAATTATAGAAACTATTGAAAACGGTATGGGAAGTACTTTAGGTCATATCGCTTTAATTTTTGGCTTAGGTGCGATTTTAGGTAAACTATTGGCAGATGGTGGAGGCGCTACACGTATTGCTGATACACTTATTAAAAAGTTTGGACATAAACATGTCCAATGGGCAATGCTAATTGCAGCCTTTATTGTAGGTATAGCGTTATTCTTTGAAGTAGGATTAGTACTATTAATCCCATTAGTATTTACGATTGCAAAACGTGCTAATGTCTCACAATTAAAACTAGGACTTCCTATGGTTGTAGCACTATCTGTGACTCATGGTTTCTTACCGCCACATCCAGGACCAGTTGTCATTGCTAAAGAACTACAAGCTAATTTAGGTCATGTGTTACTTTACGGTATTATCATAGCCATACCTGTTACTATTATTGCAGGTCCATTATTTAATAAAGTGGCACAAAAGCTTACGCCAACTGCTTATCAACGCGAAGGGGATATATCAGCTTTAGGCGCACAAAAAGAATTTTCAGAGTCTGAAATGCCTGGATTTGGCATCAGTTTACTCACAGCAATTTCACCAGTTATTCTTATGTTACTTTCTACAATTGTTCAGTTAGTGACAGGTAATGAAGAAGCGACGAATGGCTTTGAATCATTCATTTACTTTATTGGTACTGCTGGTACAGCGATGTTAATTGCTGTGCTATTTGCGATTATAACAATGGGTGTAAGACAAGGTAGAAAAAATGCTGAAATCATGGATTCTGTATCAAACGCGATCTATCCTATTGGAATGATGATTTTGATTATAGGTGGTGGCGGTACGTTCAAACAAGTACTTATAGATGGTGGTGTTGGTGACACTATAGCTAAATTGTTTGAAGGCACTGAAATGTCTCCTATATTACTCGCATGGGTAGTTGCAGCTGTTTTAAGAATTGCATTAGGCTCATCTACAGTAGCAGCTATTTCATCAACAGGTATTGTATTACCATTACTACAATCATCAGATGTAAATGTTGCATTAGTAGTATTAGCTATTGGAGCAGGAAGCGTTATCTTGTCTCACGTGAATGATGCAGGTTTCTGGATGTTTAAAGAATACTTTGGATTAACTGTTAAAGAAACATTTCTAACATGGTCATTACTTGAAACGGTTATTTCAGTTTCAGGATTAGTATTCATCCTTATACTAAGTATCTTTGTATAATAAAATAACATAGAAGCATATATATCATTGAGTGTGACTCAATGGCATATGATTATAAAGAGGCTGAGACATAATGGATTCGCCCAACCTCATTTCATATTGTCAGTAGATGGCTTTTAATTATTAATTTTAAAAATATATGTCATTTATATCTATATAATTGTTAGTAAAAGGCTAGCTTAAAGGTAATAATAATAATTCGTTATCAATCATATGTGCAACAAACTGTATGCTTAATAGACAGGTAGATGAAATCAAACGGAATATATTTGATTTCATCTACCTGTCTTTTTTATTTACTACTTAATACAATCAATCAAAATATGAGCTAGCGCTATAATACTTCTTTAAGGTATTTCAACATAACTTATGGATAAAATGATAAAATTAAGTAACTATAATGGTTTTAAGTATTTCATATAACAAATGTAAAGTAATCATAGATATTATGATTGAAATTTTACTTGAGTTGTATATAGTAGATTCAATAAGGGGGTAAAATGATGAAAAGAATATTACTGATTGCTAGTGCTTTTATCGGTGTCATCGTTGGGGCTGGCTTTGCTTCTGGACAAGAAGTGCTGCAATATTTTACTAGTTTTGGTATTTTGGGTACTTTGGGTGCTATCATTACCACGGCATTGTTTGCTTATGTTGGGATGATGTTAGTTTGGTTAGGGAGCAAGTTTGATACAGACTCACATAAAGTAGTTATACATAATATTACTGGTGAATCACTATTTGGAAAATTATTGGGATGGATTATTGATTTAGTCATTATCTTTACTTTGTTTGGTGTTGGTGTAGTGATGATTGCAGGCGCTGGGTCAAATTTAAATCAACAATTCGGCGTACCATCGATCGTTGGTACATTACTAATGACCATACTAATCATACTTGCAGGTATGTTGAAGGTAGAAGGTGTAGTGAAAGTTATTGGTAATATCACGCCATTTTTAATTGTGTTTATATTAATTATTTCGGTTTATAGTTTCATGACTACGAATGTACCTTTTTCAGAATTAAATACAATTTCAGATGCAAAACCTTCAACATTGCCTAATTGGTTTGTTGCAGGCATCAATTATGCTTCGTTTAATACTGCAGTAGGTGCATCAATGGCTATTGTTATGGGGGGAGCAGAAAAAAATTCGAAAGTGGCAGCAATTGGTGGTTTATTAGGTGGTCTGATTTTAGGCGCTATGATTGTGTTAAGTCATTTAGCAATTTTTACACAAATCAATATTGTCGGTAATATGGAAATGCCAATGTTAGGTATTGTAAATCATATATCACCAATCCTAGGTATCATCATGGCACTTGTGATCTTTGGCATGATTTTCAATACAGGGTTGGGCATGTTTTATGCCTTTGCCACACGTTTCACCGTAGTTGATTCTATACGTTTTAAAATATTTTATACGCTTGCAATCCTAGTAGGGCTTTGCTTAAGTTTTGTTGGATTTACGGATCTAGTAGCAATCTTTTATCCTTTAATCGGTTATTTAGGTTTGGTACTTATCTTTGTCCTATTTTATGCACCGTTTAAATTAAAATTCGGTAAGAAACATAAACAATAGATATATGGCCATGAAGCGCCTTGTAGGTCTAAATATATAAAATCTAAAAAACAAATTAAATATTTTTTATTCATTTGATACTCTATTCCTTAATATTTAGATATAATAAAAATATAAGGAATGGGGTGTTTTTTTATGAAAAATGAAACGCTAGAAATATTGCAAATGCATGCTATACAATTGTTAGGTATTCAGTTGGAAGGTTATGATATGGACGACATAAAAGCAATTAGTAACCATATTAAGACACCGTTTATGAATACTACTAGAAAACAATATAAAAATGAGTTAAAACATTTTATTGTGCATATGCAGAGTAACAAAATTTACCATTATAAAAATAGTTTTAATGTTAGCTTTTTGATTTTTAAATTTAAAAAATATAGAAAAATTTATATTATTGGGCCTTATATGGATAAACGACCCAATGAGCGACAATGTAATGAGATGTTACTTAATTTAAATATTAAAATTTCTAAGTTGCCCACATTGAAACAATATTTACTTAAAATTCCGATATGTCATCATGTTAAAGCGCAAAAAATGTGTCGTTTAGCAATTCGTTTTTTGAAGAATAGAAACATCGTCTATGAAACGGTGAATATTGACTTCAGTTTTCATGCAAATGAAGCATTTTTAGCTGATTCTAAGCTTCAAAGTGATTACACACTACAAGAAATAGAGTATAGATATAATTTAGAAAATCAATTGTTGACTGCGGTAGAAAACGGAAATGTTGAAGAAGCATTATCTATTTTAAAAAAGATGAGTTTGTCTGTGACTGGTTTACGTCGAGTGAAGGATGATCTATCAAATGAGCAATATAAAGCATATTTAATCAATACTTTATGCCGCAAAGCTGGAGAAAAAGCTGGTGTGAGTCTCATACATATTGATGAAATATCCGCTAAATATGCTGCGATGATTGATCGGACACTGGACGTAGAAGTATTAGAAGAATTAACGTATGCAATCGTTAAGGAATACGCAGAAAGAGCTATGAAAATAAAAGCGAATGCCTTTAGCCCTAAAGTAAGTAAAGTGATTCAATATATTGAAAGAAACTTAGATAGTAATTTAACGTTAGAAGAGTTAGCGAATTATGTTGATTTGGCACCTAGCTACCTATCAAGAATTTTTAATCAAGAATGTCATCAATCTTTATCTCAATTTATTACATCGTTAAGAATAAAAAAAGGACGTGACTTAATAGCACGGACAAAAATGACTGTAGCGGAAGTTGCAAAATATGTCGGTTTCAGGGAACAGAGTTATTTCGCACAATGCTTTAAAAAGCAATATGGTAAGACACCATTGAAATATCGGACTGAACATAAAGAATTTTATTAGTTGATATAGTATAAAAAATCAGAAAATTAAATATTCAATATAAAAATTGTAAATAAAATTAGGAAAATATCAAAAAAATCATAATATCCTCTAAAATTAATTGAAATATTACCAATTCACATTAAATTTAGACTGAATTTGTGATTTTTAGCTAAATCGTATGTAGTAAAGTATTGTATCAATTTGAACTGGCGTTATTACAGACTTTAGCAATAGTTGAAAAAGAATAACATAAAAGAGAAAAGTGCTTTGTTTTTTAACAACGTTGTTATTTTTTGTTGACTGTTGCTATTATAAAAATATAATTAAAGTAAGAGCTCTATCAAAAGTGTTAAGGGTGTATGCACGTGAAAATAATAAGCGAATCTATTTTATAGGGTAAAAATTTTTATGCATGGAAGAAAACGCTTTCAATTCTATGGATAATGTAATGATTGATGGCCACATTCAATAAAACATACTATGAAACTACAAAGATGAGGTGCACAAATGTTGTTTCGATAGTGGAAAGAGGTAATCCTTATGGTTACAGCCAGATTAAAACCGGCAAATACGAAATTGAAAAAGTTTAATGAAATTGAATCACCGAAATTGAAATTTAAAGAAAAATTAGCTTATGGTTTTGGGGATTTAGGGAACGGATTAATGTTTGATATGGGGCAAATTTATTTATTGCTTTTTTATACAGATATTTTGGGAATTCCCTCTGCTATAGGTGGGCTAGTATTTTTAGTTGCTAAATTTTTCGATGCATTTGTAGACACGGGTGTAGGTACCCTTGTTGATAATCAGAAAAATTTTTCAAAACGAGGCAAATTTAGACCATTTATATTATATGGAAGTATTCCTTTGGCAATATTGACTGTCTTAACCTTTATTTCACCTGATATCAGTGAGACTGGTAAAATTATATGGGCATTTGGAACATATTTACTCTTTAATGCTGCTTATTCTGTCGTTAATATACCTTATGGTTCATTGTCCGCTTCAATGACAATTAATGCAGATGATCGTACGCAACTATCAGTATTCCGTAATTTAGGTTCACAAGGTGCTATGTTTATTTCGGGTATAGTTATTATTCCTTTAGTAAGTTTATTTCCGAATCATGCGATTGGCTATCCGATTGCAGTAGGTATACTTGCAATTGCAGGTGTGACACTACATATGTTGTGCTATAAAGGAGTTAAAGAGCGTCATACAATAGAACGTCCACAAGTAAAAGGTTTGGGACGTAAAGCGTTTTTTAATTTACTGAAAAATAGACCATTTATTATTTTAGCAATTTATACATTGTTAACGATTACTGCTTTATTTTTACAACAAGGTGCACAACTTTACTATTACAAAAATGTACTTGGTTTCGATAATTTAATAGGTATTGTAAGTACATTGAATTTTATTGTTTTAATACCAGCATTATTCCTTACTACTTTCTTAAGTAAAAAAGTAGGTAAGAAAATGACGGCAGTCATAGGCGTAAGTGGTTTTATTATTTTCCAAATCGTAAACTTTTCATTATTTTCAGAGCAAATTATTCCGTTCTTAATCATTAACACGATTGCACAATTATTCTTGGTTATTCCTAATACAGTAACATGGGCATTTATAGCTGATGTTGTAGAATACGGACAATGGCAATCAGGACTTAGATCTGAAGGTATTATTTATGCAAGTTATAGCTTTACTAGAAAAATATCACAAGGCTTAGCAGGTTTTATACCAGGTATGGCATTAACGATTATTGGTTATGTACCTAATGCGGCACAAACGCCTGATACAATATTCGGTTTAAAAATATTATTCTTTGTGGTACCCGCAGTCATTTGTTTAATTGCGGTGATACTTTTCTTCTTTGCATACCCATTAACAGATCAGAAACATAAACAAATTGTTAAAGAGTTGGCACTTAGAGAGGAATTATAATTATTTTGTATTTCATTTTATGAGAGGAGCATTTATATGCTATATCCAGTAACAAACGAACAGAGAAGTATTATAGACTTAAACGGTGTTTGGCAATTCAAATTAGAAGAGAACCATGATCAAATCGATGTAACGAAACCTTTAGACACTGATTTAGTTATGGCAGTGCCAGGTTCATATAATGATCAAGGCGTAACTGCTAACATACGAAATCATGTAGGGAACGTATGGTATGAAAGAATGTTTACGATACCTAAAGTACTATCAGATGAACGAATTGTATTGAGATTTGGTTCTGCTACACATAAAGCAACAGTATATATTGATGGTCAAGAAGTCACATCACATCAAGGGGGATTTTTACCGTTTGAAGTGGAATTAGGGCAAAAATTCAGTTCAGGGCAACATCGCTTAACTGTATGTGTAAATAATATATTAGACGAAACGACGTTACCTGTTGGTAATTATAGCGAAACAACGGACAAAGACGGCAATTTGATTAAAAGAAATAAACCTAATTTTGACTTTTTTAATTATGCTGGTTTGCATAGACCTGTAAAAATTTACACAACACCACAAATATTTATTGAAGATATTGAAATTGTTCCGGAGGTTAAAAATGATGTAGCAGACATCAATTATAATATTTCCATCAATGAGTCGGTGGATGATATTTTAGTTAAATTGATAGATGAAGCGGGAGAGGTTGTAGCAGAAACTTCTGGTGCTAATGGTTCTATCAAGATAGAACAGCCTCATTTATGGCAACCACTGAATGCTTATTTGTATCATTTAGAAGTAACGTTAATAGATAATAACCAAGTTGTAGACAGCTATGCTGAACGTTTTGGTGTACGTTCTGTAGAAGTGAAGCAAGGACAATTTTTAATCAATGAACAACCATTTTATTTTAAAGGTTTTGGTAAGCATGAAGATACCTACTATAATGGCCGAGGATTAAACGAAGTAACGAATGTTATGGATTTCAATCTTATTAAATGGATTGGCGGTAACTCATTCAGAACTTCACATTACCCTTATTCTGAAGAAATGATGCGATTGGCAGATGAACAAGGTATTGTTGTCATAGATGAAACAACTGCTGTTGGTGTGCACTTAAACTTTAGTACAATATTATCTGGAGTTGAGGCAAGAAATACATTTAAAGAAATTGGCACGAAAAAAGCACATGAATCTGTGATCAAAGATTTGATTGCTCGAGATAAAAACCATGCATGTGTAGTTATGTGGTCAATAGCTAATGAACCAGCTTCTACTGAAGAAGGCGCAAAGGAATACTTTGAGCCATTAATCAACTTAGCACGTTCTTGCGATCCACAAAACAGACCTGTAACCATCGTAACTATTTTAATGTCACAACCAGATAATTGCCAAGTTCAAGATTTAGTAGATGTATTATGTCTGAACAGATATTATGGTTGGTATACACAAACAGGTGACTTGGAAGCCGCTAAAGAAGCTTTACGAACTGAGTTAGATGGTTGGAGTGAAAAACAGCCGCACAAGCCAATTATGTTTACAGAATATGGTGCAGACACTGTAGCTGGCATGCATTCATTAAATGACGAATTATTTACAGAAGAGTACCAAATTCGTTATTATGAAGCAAATCATGAAGTCATTGATCAATATCCACAATTTATTGGTGAACAGACATGGAATTTTGCAGATTTTGAAACTTCTACCGAGATTATACGTGTTCAAGGAAACAAAAAAGGAATATTCACGCGTGAACGTCGTCCTAAAGCGGTAGCACATTACTTTAAGAAACGTTGGGAAAATATTCCTAATTTTGGTTATAAATCATAATTATATAAGAACAATGACAAGTGTATTTACCCTGAAGCCCATACCAAGCTTTAGGGTTATTTTTAATTTATAGAAAGTGATATTAACCTATACCAACATTAATATAAAAATTTTCTTGTAATGGTAAGCGAGTTATATTACAAATTAGTTCCTTTATTTGGCTTAAGGGCAGATATTAAATAAGACGAAAGTGTTTAATGATGCTATTCTAAACATTTCTATTCATTACGATTTTGTAACATGTTAAGACCATAACAATGAAGTATGTGAGAGACAACAAGCTCAACCATGCATCTTCAAGTAAATACATACGATTTAAAACAAAAGCACTGCAAAATAAAAAGGACTAATCCTTATTTGATAAGGATTAGTCCTTTGTTTGAGCATGGGTTTTATAACGATAGATTATATTGTAAAACGTGGTTCATTTATAATTTTGCTTGCCATTTATCTGTCCAAACTAAATCATTATATTGCCCTTTAAATTCACTTTCTCCCATGATTTTATCAATGGTCTGTTTAATTGTTTCTTTATTAGAATGATAAGCGTTTATATAAGCTTTAACCATTGTTGCATCATGCAAATGAGTGGTGAAATTGGTAGAAATAAATACGGTTGGTACTTCATGTACATACCATGGTATTTCATTACTCATGGCAGTACCCCATTTAATACGATAGTTATTTTCTGCAGCATAACCGATAATGTTTGCAAATACTAACGCGGCATCTACTTTTTCACGATATTCTAATGTTTTACCTTTAATACGTGTTGAACCATCATTCAATGTGACATTGAATCCACGTGATTCAAGTTCATTTATAATATCATCTGTGACGTTATTAGCAGATTTATAGATACCATCTTTTTCACCTTCTATCACATAAAGCATAATATTTTTATGTGTTTCAGGTCGGATAGGTAACTGATTTAAAGTGTTTTTCACAAGTGTGATCCCCATATCGGCTGCTTCTGCACGCATTTCTAAATGTTCTGTACAACCGATGATATCTAATGCTTCTTGTGGTTGAATAATTGAACCATCTTCTTGTTTAATGTGTAGATTGAGTTGTGCTTTTAAACCTAAGATACGTCTTACGGCATCATTTAATCTCTCTTCTGTTATGACGCCGTTTTTATAACCATCGAGCATAAATTGGTAATCTTCTTCTAAATCATTAAAGAACAAGAACATATCACAGCCAGATGCAATGGCTAATGGAACATAATCTTCACGACGCATAGAAGCAGTCATACCTAACATATGACTAGCGTCGGTAACGACTAAACGGTTAAAATGCATATCATCTTTTAGTAAATCAGTTATAAGTTCAGAAGAAAGTGTTGCAGGCAAAATGTCTTTATCTTCCAGACTAGGATTTAATTTTTTAGAATAAGCAGGTTGTGCAATATGTCCTGCCATTATCATTTGTACACCACGATCGATATGATGTTGATAAACTTTACGGAAGCTATCGTCCCATTCTTCGGTAGATAGTTCATTTACGCCGAGCACTAAATGTTGGTCACGTTCTTCCGTACCATCACCGGGGAAATGTTTGATACATGTAATCATATCGCGTTCTGCATTAAAGCCGTCAATAAATGCACTTGAATATTTAATAACTGTTTCAGCATCTGTGCCATATGCACGTGTATTAACGATTGTGTTGCGCCAATTTTTAAGTATATCTACACAAGGATCGAAATTAATATGAACACCTAGTGCGGATGATTCACGTGCTGATACAAGACCAGCATTATATGAAACTTTTGTATCTTGAGCAGCTTCACATTGTGCAGCACTTGCGATATAAGTACCATCTTTACATGCACCATTTCCACCAGAATCACAGTTTGCTGCTACAAGTACGGGAACTTTAGTATGTCTTTGTAAATCATTGAGTAAGTTTTGAACATCTTCTTTGTTCCCACCTTCATATCGTGCGCCTCCAATGTGATAACGTTCAAGTATATCTTTATTAGTTAAGTCTGCATCAAAGAATTTTTTACCACCCTCTAAGGAAAATAAGTTGAAAAATAATTGACCAATTTTTTCTTCGTCTGTTAATTTGCCAAGTGTTTCTTCTACCCATGTTATTTGATTGTCATTTAAATGATATGGTGATGCTGTCAAATCTACTTTAACCATAGTTTATGCCTCTCCTTCAAAATTATTAAAAAATATTTGTTTTAAAGTGTCGTGTGTGTATTGGTTGAATTTACCATCTTTAAACAATTTTAAATATTTATTGTTAAAGTCTAGCCATGATTGATTTTCATGGCCTGCTAATATTGGATAAAAGTACATATTATGCGATTCTGCTGCTTCTAAGTCTCCTTTGGCATCTCCTAACATGATGATGTCTTCTAAATTGTAATATTGTTTTAAGTGCTCTAAACAGTGCTCTTTTGTACCTGCTTCTTGCGCAAACATGCCACTTAAATAGTCTGTTAATTTGTATGTGTTCCATTCATATTCAACTGCTGCCAAATTTGCTGATGACACTATTGCGATATCAGCAAAAGTTGAAGCGTTTTTTAGAGATGCTTGTACATATTTAAATGGTCCAATACTTGGTAAGGTTTTGATAATATCATTCACACGGTGTGACCAAGATAATGCTTTTTGTAATCCAATTTGTTGTGGATAGTTTGATATGGCTTTTTCCAGTGCTGGGTTAGAGAAAGCATCTGTTGTTTGTACCCAATGCTTAATATGTTCATAGCCCTCAATTTGAATGCCTTGTTCAACAAGTTCACTTAACATACGTTCTAACCCTTTAAAGCGATTAATGCCTCTAGTGATTTCATATAAGTTTATATCATTCCAGCGCTTTAATAGCTTGGACTCTATATTTTGTAATTGCCATTCTTCAACAATAGCTGGACCAAACGCACGCTCATGCTTTATAGTCATCGAATCGATGGCACACCCGTCAGAATCAACACAAATTAATTTTTTAAATCTAGGTTTATAAAGTGATAAAGAATCAATCATTTAATCTGTTCCTCTCAAGTTAAATTACAATCTTAATGATTATTTAATTAAAAATATGTGTGCTTTATCATAACCATCGCTTTACTTAGGATTGTATTTTAAGCAAAGTTTACGAATATAATAAAGCGCTTTCTTTATACTATTAAAGTTAGCATTCATAATAGAAAAAAACTAGCACATTTCGTGTAACTTTGTGAGTTTAATCACAAAGTTAATGTTTTATGTCATTTTATTACTAAAATAGTTATTTTATTAATAAAACTATTATCTATTTGATTGAAGTACGTAATCAGAGGTGCGTACGTTCCTTCTTTGGTGTATAACATCTCTGGCATTCGTTTTGTGAATAAAACACCAATATGCTACATAGAAACTAGTGTTTGAGCAAATCCGTCAACGGAATAAAATGTAGCATCGTATTAAAGGTTCGTTTAGTATTCATTGACGAAAATGAGATAAAAATTACAATGAAATAAAATGACGTAGAAAGGACAGGCGCTAATGGATAAATTGCTTACTTTGGAACAATTACATCGTAATTACTTGATAGGAGTAGTGAAAGGATGTACTTGTGAAGATGCTATATTGAAAAGTGAAAAAATGATTGAGAGTGGTATCAAAAATATTGAAATAACATTTAACACGCCTTATGGAGAATTAGCCATAAAAACGTTAACGCAAAAATTTGATAAATCAATTATTGTTGGTGCAGGTGCGATTCAAAATGCTGTAACAGCACGTGTAGCGATTATAAATGGTGCCCGCTATATAGCAACTCCACATTTAGATGTCCAAATAGCGCATATTTGTAATGTATACCAAATACCTTACTTGCCAAGATGCGGTTCGAAAGATGAAATCATACAAGCGATGCAATATGAAGTAGAAGTGATTAAACTGTATCCTGCAAATATATTAGGAGTGAATTTTATGGAAAACATCTATGGAACCATTCCAAATATAAATATAATACCTTATGGTGGCGTGTCATTAGAAAATATAGATCAATGGTATAAAAACGGTGCATTTGCTATTGGGATTGGTAATGCATTAACTAAAGGGGCTCAAAAAAACCAGTTAGATACGATTATTAATCAAACACATGCGTTTGTAGAAAAGCTAAATTCAATGCGTTTGCACTAAAGTGATTAGCTGAAATATTACAGAACTACTTACTATAAACGATTAAGCAAAATATTGAAGAGACAAACAGCTTAAACGTAAAGTTCTCACTGGCCTATGCGGAATATTTAGAAAAGCATTCATTTTTAAAATTAAACAATTTGTCAATCTAAAAATATGTGAAATATATTAAAAAAGGCTAAAAGTGAGTATTTTGTGAAATTAATCACAAAATACTTTAAAATTCTATTACTTTCGATTATGATAAGAGTGTAGAAGATAACAATGCCTAGCGAAAGAAAAAATACGGAGTGATTATTAAATGAGAAAAGTAATTGAAGAAGTCATTTTTTCAAATGAAAGTAGTTATGACATATACACACATACTGGTGTGAATCAAGGCATTATTAATGACATTAAAGATGGATACAGAAGTATTGATTATATAGCTTATATTGACGCAGAAAAACTATACAACTATGGATTAGAAAAAAAGATACTAGTAAGTAATTAATACACTGTATTCATCTAGTAGCATCGAAGTTTGTGCACACATATTTCATCGTGTGTTGTGCATAAAACTTCATGTATATTATTCTCCCTAGTATCACCTTTCATGATTTATTTAGAGCCCTTACAAAGTGGAAAAGCCTATGTTACTGTTCGTCCAGTAATGTAGGCTTTTCTCATCATTATTAAACATATGATTTAAAGTTTTGTTTGATTTCATTATAGTTATAAACAGAGTTATACATGCGCATGCGAATGTGATCTTGTGAAGCATATGAGATACGTAATTGCTTACTTTGGCTCACAAATCTACGAAATTCACGCTCATATCGTTGGCGCTGGTTAAGTGATAGTCCGAGCCATTCTGCTTCATTAAACAATTGTTCAAAACGAAAATCGAAACTTGTGCTATCTATATTATTTCTTAAATTTTTAATTCTTTCATGAAAGTCCATAAGTCATCCTCCTAAATTATAAAAGGTAAGTTAGTTATGTATTATATACCCACTCTATAATTATTTATTGTTTATGACAAGTATGCAAATTCATGAGCTGACTCATTGTTTCAAGATGGAGGGCACATGGTATAATCTGTGTGGATAGGGTATAAAAATATGAAATACGTTTGATGAAAGGAAGATTTGATGGTTAAATTAGAGCACAAAGTTGCAATCGTTACTGGTGCTAGTAGTGGCATTGGTGCTAGCATAGCAGAGGAGCTATCTAGTCATGGTGTACAATTATTATTAGCTGGTCGTGATGAAACACGACTTAAAGATGTTGTAAATCGTATTCGTTCAAATGAATATCAAGCGAAGATTGAATTTTTAACAGCGGATGTGACACAACAACAAGAAGTTGAACGTTTAGTAGCATATGCAAAAGAGCATTTCGGTCGCTTGGATATACTCGTAAATAGTGCCGGCCAAATGATTTCTTCTGCTGTTACTGATGGAGATGTAAAGGCTTGGGAATCAATGATTGATACAAACGTAAAAGGGACACTGTATGGCATTAATGCTGTCATACCAACATTTTTAGATCAATCTAGTGGCCATATTATTAACATTGCTTCTATCTCAGGTTTTGAAGTGACGAAAATGAGTACTATATACAGTGCAACGAAAGCTGCGGTGCACACGATTACGCAAGGATTAGAAAAAGAGTTGGCTAAAACTGGCGTTCGAGTGACAAGCGTTTCACCGGGTATGGTAGATACGCCTTTAAGTGGTCAGACAGATTGGGGAGAACGCAAAAAGCTAGAACCCAAAGATATTGCTGAAGCGGTAGTTTATGCATTACAACAACCTTCACATGTAAATGTAAATGAAATTACGGTCAGACCAGTCTGATACGTCCTTCTTATATTTAGTTTAAAATAAAGTTAATGGTAAAGTGAAAATATACTTTGAAAGTAGGCAAAACATGGAGTTTAGATATCTTAAGAAAGGTGATGTAGAAGCGTATCGTTTATTGCGCTTACAGTCTCTACAAACTGATCCTACAGGTTTTGTTTCAACTTATCAACGCGAGATTCATTTGCCTATTGAACGTTTTGAAGATAGGATAGGGATGAATGAAAGACATTTTACAATGGGTGTATTTGATGGTGAAAAATTGATTGGCTATGCAACTTTTTATCGAGAAACTTTAGAGAAAATTAAACACAGAGGTAATTTAGTCGGTGTATATTGCGACCCACAATATAGAAGACGAGGCTTTACACAACAATTAATTCAAAAAATGATAGATATTGTCAGTGAACAAGGTGTAGTTAAAACTATAGGTTTATCGGTACTTGCGGAAAATCTAAGTGCTATTAAATTATATGAAAAATTAGGATTTCAAAGATATGGCACAGAACCTAAGGCACTTTATGATGGCAAACGGTATTATGATGAAGATCTGATGGTGTTATTTTTATAAAAATAAAATGAATCAAACAATTTAGGCTGAAACAGCGATTAGCTGTTTCAGCCTAAATTTTGTTATGTGGGTATAGATTGGTGGAAATATCTTAATATAGAAAATTATTGAATAATCAGTGAGTGCAATTTACCAATCTTTTATATCTGATCTTTCGCCTTTAAAGTTATTAGAAACTTGATGACGTTTTGCCAAAATTGCCTCTATATCTTCAAATTTGATATTCAACGCATGCAAGAGCACAAAGAGATGATACATTAAATCAGCAGTTTCATTTGTTACCTCGTCGCGGTTCGATTTCATAGCACCGATTACAACTTCAAATGCTTCTTCACCAAATTTTTTCGATATTTTTTCTAAACCTTCATTCAATAAATATTGTGTGTATGAATTTTCTTTATTTGACTTAGCACTTGAAGTTACTGTGTCTTCGAGCTGTTGAACATAGAAGGGAACAGTGGTGTTGAAACAGCTCTGGCTTCCAGTATGACAAGTTGGACCATTAGGGATTACATCTATCAATAAGGTGTCTTGATCACAGTCTAGGTGTATGTTTTGAACGGCTTGGGTATGACCAGATGTTTCACCTTTTGTCCATAAGCGGTCTTTAGAACGTGAATAAAAACAAACCATGCCATCAGCTATTGTTTTGTTGTAAGCATCTTCATTCATATAGCCAAGCATAAGCACTTGCTTTGTCTGAACATCTTGCAATATTGCGGGGATAAGCCCTTTACTAAAATCAGGTTGTTGTGTCATCTTATTGGAATACCTCCTTGAGCTATCGTTTGTTTGATTTCATTTACTGTGGTTTCTTTGTCATGAAGTATGCTAGCAGCAAGTCCTGCCGAAACATTCGTTTGTTTGAATAAATCTACAAAATGATCAGGATTGCCGCCGCCACCAGAAGCAATAATAGGGATGTGCACAAGTTGTTCAATCTCATGTAAATGGTTGACGTCAAAGCCTTCTTTCATGCCATCGTGTGTCATGCTCGTTATTAATAGTTCGCCTGCACCTAAAGATTCTACTTCTTGAACCCAATCATAGACACGCTTATTTGTACGTTTTTTTCCCCCATGAGTATAGCAAAAATAATCGTTTAATTCTGTATCATAGTTACTATCTATAGCAATACAAATACATTGGCTTCCAAATTTTTCACTGGCTTCTTGGATAAATGAAGGGTTCTTTAGAGCACTAGAGTTTAGAGACACTTTATCAGCACCATGATTTAGCAACTGCGATATGTCATCGATTGTGGAGATACCGCCACCTACAGTAAGTGGAATAAACAGTTTTTCAGCAGTTTCCTCAATGACATCTAACATAAGCCCATGGCCAGCTTCAGTGCGGGATATATCTAAAAAGACTAATTCATCTGCACCTTGTTCATTGTAATAAAGTGCATAATCCACAGGGTTTCCAAGGTCACGTAGTCCTTTAAATTGTACTCCTTTGACAACGCGCCCATCTTTCACATCTAAACAGGGGATAATTCTTTTTTTTATCATGATAATCCCTCCCAAAATGCAGGGTTGTGTGCAGCTTTACCAACAATTGCTGCATAAACACCAGATTTTTCTAATAGTTCTAAGTCTTGTTGATGACGAATGCCACCAGAAGCAATAACAGGTTTTTGTGTTGCTTCGACAAGTTGCGTTGTTATTTCAAAGTTTGGACCAGACAAGCGTCCATCTTTCGAAATATCCGTATAGATAATGCCACCCAAAGGTAGTGATTCAATTTGCTGAACGAAATCAAATAAATCTAAATGTGCATCTTGTTCCCAGCCATTTATTTTTATCTCACGCTGATAAGCATCAACCGATAGATATAGTTTGTACGGAAATTGATGAGACATTTTGGCCAACCATTCAATATCTTGAATTCCTTTAGTCCCAATAATACAATAATCTATACCATCAGCAAAATATGCATTAATTGTTTCAAGACTACGTATGCCACCACCGACTTCCATCGGTTTGTTGGTCAGGCTTCTCAGTTGCTTGATATAGTCTTTTTCAATAGATGTTTGCTGCTTTGCACCGATTAAATCGACAATATGAATACGTTCTACACATTTAAACTTGTTATAATAAACGACACTATCTTCAGCGCTGCGAGTCATTTTTTCTTCTGAGTCATATTTTCCTTCCGTCAGTCTCACACTCGTTGCATTAATTAAATCAATAGCTGGCCAAATATTAATCATTTAAGAAACCACCTTTCAGAGCTTGATTAAGTATTGCTAAACCATCTTCACCACTTTTTTCTGGATGGAATTGAATGCCTATAAGATTTTTATATTGGACAATTGCAGGAATCAATGTGCCATAATCTGCATACGCAACAACATGTTCTGACATTTCAGCTTGATATGAATGTACAAAATATACATCCTGTGTTAATTCTGTAAGGTTGCTGATTAAATTGTTCCAACCTAAATGGGGCACCGGATAAGATGTTTGGATAGGTATGATATTTCCAGGGAAAAGTTGTAAGCCATCTACATCACCTTCTGCGCTGTGTTCGTATAGCAACTGCATACCTAGGCAAATGCCTATGATTGGTTTATTTGTTATCGTTTTTAAAATGGATTTTAATCCCCGTTTTTCAATCGCTTGCATAGCATCTTTAAAATGACCTACACCAGGTAATATGATGACATCTGCTGCTTTAATATCGTTGGGACTATCCGTTAAAATCGCATTAAAACCTAAACGATTAATCGCACGTTGTATGTTTTTAATGTTCCCTAAACCATAGTCAATCACTGCAATCATTCAATCACGCCCTTAGATGAAGGGGTGATATTCGTGTCATTCGATGCTAGTGCATCCTTAAGCGCTCGAGCAAAAGATTTAAATATACTTTCGATCTCATGATGTGTGTTTCCACCGCGAATTAAGTCAATATGTGTTGTTAGGCGAGAATTGATAACAAGTGCTCTGAAAAATTCCTCTACGAGTTCTGTATCAAACGTACCTACTTTTTCTTTACTGAATTGTGCATTAAATGATAAATAAGGTCGACCACTAATATCAACGACTGTACGTGCAAGTGTTTCATCCATAGGTATGTAACTAAACCCATAACGCTGAAAGTATTTGCGTTCCTTCACTAAGGATAATAGTAGCTGACCGAGAACAATACCAATATCTTCGGTTACATGATGATCATCTACTTGAACATCTCCATTTGCTTCTATAGATAAGGATAATTGGCTGTGAAAAGTAAAGAGCGTCAACATATGATCCAAAAATCCAACGCCTGTATTGATATTACTTTCACGATGATCATCAGCTAGAGAAATAGTTAATTGTGTTTCAGCTGTATTGCGTGTTTTATTTACTATCATATTGTGACCTCCAATTTTTAATAAATACAAATAATTGATCTAATTGTTCATCTGTAGCAATAGAGTATCGGACATAGTCAGACATTTCTGGTTCGTCATATAATCTTGGAAGGAAACCATTGGACTTAATATAAGCGCCTAAACTTTGTGCAGCTTCTCCCTTTGTTAACACGAAATTTGTAGCAGAAGGGAAGACTACCATGACATCTGAGACAAGTTCATGAAACATATTTTTAAGTTTGTGAGCAAGCTGTCGTTGTTGCTTTACAAACGCGCGAGTCATTGCTTGATTTTCAAACATATAAATCGCAATATGAAGCGTAATTGTATTCAGAGGATACGGGTGCTCGATGCTTTGGATGAGTTTGATGGTATCTTTAGTGCCAATTAATACACCTAATCTTAGGCCAGCAATGCCAAATGCTTTTGAGAGCGTGCGCATTTGAATAATATGCGGTTGCATCTTAATATCATAAGCTTCACCAAAATCTAAATAAGCTTCATCTATGATAAAGTAGCCACCAAGCGTCTGCATCTTATCCGCGATAGCCATTAAAAATGTCGTACTATATTGTATGCCTGATGGATTATGTGGATTGCTCATAATAAAGAATGCAGGTTGTACTTCATCAATGCGTTTTAAAATCGTCTCTAAATCAAATGTTAAATCTGAATTTGCTGGTACAAATTTAATAGGGCGAGCGACTTGATTGGCATATGCTTGATACATAAAAAAGTCAGGGTCTAGCGTTAAAGCTGGGCCTTCTGGCATGATTAACATTAACTTTTGAATAAGTTCATCAGAACCATTACCTGCAATGACTTGGTCAGGTGAAATATTATGAAAAGCTGCATAAGCTTGTTTGAAGCGTTCATATTCATCATCAGGATAAAGATTGAATGCTGCTTTTTGAATAATTGTAGCGAGTTGTTCATTAGATAATGGTTTAAGTGGACTTTCATTTTTATTAATTCTAATCATTGTGTGGCTCCTTTGTTGTTCGAATTTCTATTGATTTTTCATGATTATACAAACGCTCGATATGTGCTAACTTACGTGCGGATTGTTCAATATTATTAAATGTTTGTTGAGATAAATCGATAACAGAATGTCTCGTTAAGAAATCATTCACTGATAGACCATTGGTGAAACGTGCAGTCTGATTTGTAGGTAAAACATGGCTTGGTCCAGCAACATAATCCCCGATAACTTCTGGAGAATAATGACCCAAGAAGAGCGCGCCTACATATTTCACATGGTTGACATAGTCTTGGGGACATTGTGTTTGTATAGATGCATGCTCCGGTGCAATTTGATTCATCAAATCACAAGCTTCTGTAAAGTTTTCTACTGAAATTAAGAAATGGTTATGTTTCAAACTGGCATCAACAATAGGTTGTCGTTTGATTTGTGTCATTGTGTGTTGGATGTTATTTTCTAATTGTTGTAACAAGTCTTTATCCTCACTGATGACAAATGTTCTAGCGAGTTCATCGTGTTCTGCTTGTGCAAATACATCATACGTAATTGCCTCTATGTCAGCTGTTTGGTCAATAATTAGCGCAATTTCACTCGGACCAGCAATTTGATCAATGCCAACTTGACCAAATAAATATTTTTTAGCATATGCAACATATTGGTTGCCAGGACCAACAATTTTATCCACTTTAGGAATTGTCTCAGTACCATACGCAAGTGCAGCGATACTTTGTGCACCACCAACTTGGTAAACCTGATCAACACCAGCAATATAACAAGCAGCAAGTACAATATCAGGTAGACCTTCAGGTTGAGGTGGCGTAACGGCCACTATATTTTTAACGCCTGCAACTTTGGCAAGTGTTACAGTCATTAACACAGTAGAGGGATAACTAGCTTTTCCACCAGGGACGTAGACACCTACACGCTCTAACGCATGATATAATTCGTAACATTCTGAATGAACTTGTTTATGATCTTGTTTAATAGAAGTTTGATATGCTTTAATCCTGTCATGACTTTGTTCGAGGGCTTCCCGTGTAGATGAGTCAATGCGTTGATAAGCAGTAAATAAGTCTTCTTTAGGTACTTCTAATTGTGATGTTTCTACTTTATCTAATTGTAAATTATATTCTTTTAAAGCAGCATCACCTCGAAATTTCACCTGATCACAAATTTCTTTTACGATTGGATATAAATCTTCATTTAGTGCAGATTGATTCAGGTAGTTATTTAAAAATGTTTCTTTATTTGTAATCAATGAGAGACACCTCCAAAGTTTTAATTAAATCTTCAATTTCAGTTGATTTTTTAAAATATGAGGCTTTATTTGTAATGAGCTTTGCATTGATGTTTTTAATTTGCTCTTTTTCAATTAAGCCATTTGACTTTAAGGTAGTCCCTGTTTGAACGATATCAACAATGCCATCTACCATATCAACCAAACAAGCCAATTCTACTGAACCAGATAGTTTTACAAGCTCAACATCCAAACCTTGTGCTTCAAAATATTGACGTGCTGTTTGTGTATATGAGGTAGCTACTTTTTTAAATTGATAGGCCTCTGGTTTAGCAGCAAGTGAAAAGTGACATTCGCCAAATGGTAAATCTAGTAAGTTGTTAATAAAATAATTGCCTTCTTCTAAAATATCACTACCGACGATTCCAATATCTGCAACGCCTTGTTCAACATATATTGGTACGTCACTACCTTTGACTAAAATAAATTGTATTTCATTAACTGTTATAAGTAATTGACGTTCTCTATGTTCAAGCGCATATGCTATTTCAATTTCTTTTATTTCATTTAGATAATTAATAAAACTTTTAAGTAATCTACCTTTTGCTAATGCGACAGTAAGCATGGTTTTCACTCCTTTTTTATAGTATAAATCCGAGTCCAAAGCCTTCTAATTTCCCTTTGTAAAATCCACCAGTTAGACGCTGAGTTTTATTGTTTTTTAAATGGCATTTCATGAATGATCCTTTGTAATAAGAACGTGGTGGTCTAGGGGTTATATCAAGGTGAATTTCAGTAATATTTTGTGATTTAAACCATTGCTCCCACCGATGTAATGACTGGATAGTACGATGATCATGCGGAAATAAATGGGTTAATAAATCAAGTTGTTCCGTAGTTTTAGTTGTGAGTAACTGTACCACAGGATGTGCAAGTCCTAACTGTGCAGTTAACTCTGAAATATTACGTTCTTGTATAAGGTTTAATATAGTTTGATTTTGTTCGTTAGCAGCTAATAATAAATCTATTAATTGATAATGCCCTAAAATGACAAAGTCGATATCATCATTCAACGTATACTTAATAAAGTTATAAAACGTTTTAAAATCGTTTTGCATATCTGTAATTGTTGGGTTGTAATGTTCGATACCTAACTGAGTGTAGACTTCGTTATTTCTGACGATGGGACCAGTATATGCTAAACGTTGCTGTTCAGGTTGATAGTTACTGTAGTAACGTAATAATTGATCTGTGAAATCATTACGCAAAGCAAAAATATGATGGTCATGTTGCCAAAAACTACGTTCCGTCATTTGTTGTAAATCATCAGGTGTAAGTGATTGCCAAGATAATGATTCTATAAAACTAAAATCAACAAGTTTAAAATCTGCTTGTTGAAAATGTTTTAAAAAAGCTAGTTCTTGTTCTTTATTATTAATAAGTGCTTTCGTATCCATAATATAATGACCATCCTTTATTAAATACTTTGTTTCTCTACCGAACTAAAGTAAATTGATAAAACATACTTTAACACAGTTGATTTTAGAATTCAATAAATATTCAGAAAATAATCTTTGCAAAGTGATTAAAATGGCTTTTATATCATATTTATGTGTATAAAAATAAAACCTAAAATTTTGCTTTAGGTTTTAGATTGAAAATAGTATTAGATGATACCACTTTAAGTCCATTGTATTGATAAAAAATAGCATTACATTCATGTTTAACGTCATCAATTTATATAGCAGATTATATATGATTTGATTTAGAGAAGACGTCGAACAACGCATAAAGTAGGGTGAAACTTTAAATATGAATGATTTAAATATTATCATTCGAGTGCCTGGTCAGATGTGATTCTAAATCGCTAAAGTTTATGATTGTTTGCCTTGAGCCACATACTTTAACATTTCTTCCTTAGGTACCATATTGCCACCAGTTGCCCATACGATATGATTTGCATCGGATAAATTAAAATGGTTTTTATCAGCATGTTCCAACACTGCTTTTAAACCTGCGAAACCAGATGCTGCAGAAGGTTCGACAAAGATACGTTCTTTTTGGCTTAGCTGATATAAATATTGGTACATTTGTTGATCTTCTACAGTAAAAGCACCATATAATAATGAATTCATTATATGACCAACGAGTTTTGAAGGTCTAGCAACAGCAAGACCATCTGCATCAGTACGGCCGTCTAATCCAATATCTGTTACAGCTATTTGGTCATGAAGTTGTGTCATCATACCTAATGTCATGCATGGCGCATGTGTAGGTTCAGCGAATAGACAATACACATGGTCACCAAATACTTGATTTAATCCAAAGGCAACACCACCTGGGCCTCCTCCAACACCACAAGGCAGATATACAAAAAGAGGATGTTGAGCATCTACTTGAATGCCTTCATTATTAAGTTGTGTTTTTAACCGTAATGCAGCAACAGTATAACCTAAGAATAGATCAGCAGAACCCTCGTCATCTACGAAATGACAAGTAGGATCATTTTCTGCAGCTTTTCGTCCTTCAGCAACTGCGTATTGATAATCGGATTGGTGTTCAACAACTTCAACACCACGTGAACGAAGTAAGTCTTTCTTCCACTGACGCGCGTCACTAGACATATGTACGATGACTTGAAAGCCTAATTGTGCGCTCATAATGCCAATACTTAAACCCAGGTTACCAGTTGAACCGACAGCAACGGTATATTTACGAAAGCACGCTTTATATTTTGGTTCAGATAAAACTTTATAATTATCCGTATATTTTAAACCACATTCTTTTATAGCGATAGATTCAGCTAGTTTTAGAACTTCATATATACCACCTCTTGCTTTGATAGAACCTGAAATAGCAAGATGACTATCACATTTAAGCCATAATTTACCACTTTGTTCAAGTTGTTCAGAGTCAACTAATGATTGTTGCATAAAAGGAATTGCTTTTAGTGGTGATTCAATGAGGCCATGGTCTTTTTCAGTTTCAGGAAAAACATTACGTATATAGCTGCTAAAACGTTCTAGTCTTGTTGCAGCGTCTTCTATATCATCTAATGAAAATGGTAAAGTTTCATCATTACGGAAATTTGGATTTTTCCAAAATATCGGTCTATACTGTTGCATGTCATTGAGTAGGGGAAAGCTACTTTTTAATGTTTCAACATTTATCATAAATGACCACCTCATAAATTAGATTGTATTTAGTCATCATTATAGCAAAATTTGATACTTAAGATGTTATATACCTTATATACAAAAATAATATAGGATTAGAATGGTATGGGTCTATTATATTTAAAAATGGTTACGTCGTTTGAAAACGGCAAAGATGACTAGGATTTAAGGATTACCTGAGCTGTAGCTCATGCATAAAGTCCCACTAACTCAATAAATTGAGAAGTGGGACTTTATCAACGTTTAAACGTATCTTTAAGTTTAGAAAACCATCTATTTTTATGTTGTATTGGTACTTGTTGTGGAATGGTAGAAGCCTCTTTTAATTTTTGGCCAAATGTTATCGCTTCTTTCATTAAATAAGCCTGTGAATTTAATGGTGATAAATTATTATGAATGTAATGGTAATAACCTTGTTGGTCCTGATAACGACCCTTTTGATTATCTGATAATTGTAAATTCATATAATCTAATAAACGTTTAGCAATGTTTTTATCATCGACAGGGAATAAGATCTCGACACGTTTAATCATATTACGTGTCATCGCATCAGCTGAAGAGAGATAGATTTTTTCATCACCATTATTATGGAAATAATAGATACGAGAATGTTCAAGGAAACGGCCAACGATACTTACTACTTCAATATTATCACTGACATCTGGTATACCTGGTATTAAGCAACAAATACCACGGATAATTAATTTTACTTTTACACCGGCACGAGAAGCTTCAAACAATTTAAGAATAATATCTTTATCTGTTAATGAATTCATCTTCATCATTATTTTTCCATTTCCGTTTTCACGATGTGATATGATTTCTTTATCTATTCGAGCTAAGAATACATCACGTATGTCGTATGGGGCTACAATGAGTTTATTATATTTAGGTTTCAGTGTATATCCACTTAGATAGTTAAAGAAGTTAATAGCGTCTTCTGCTATTTCTTGATTTGTTGTGATAATCCCCATATCTGTGTATAATTTTGCTGTTTTATCGTTATAGTTTCCAGTGCCTAAGTGTACAAACGACGTAAGCTGATGATTGTTTCGTTTGACCACAAGTGAAATTTTACTATGTGTCTTCAGATATGTCATACCATAAATAACATGACAGCCTGCATCTTCTAACATTCTTGCCCAGTGAACATTATTTTCCTCATCAAAACGGGCCTTTAATTCAACAAGAACAGTCACTTGCTTGCCATTTTCTGCAGCAGTTTTCAAACTATTAATTATAGGTGAATCTTTACTTACGCGATATAATGTTTGTTTAATAGCAATTGTGTTCGGATCATTTGCGGCGTCACGAATGAAATCTACAATTGGTTCAAATGATTCATAGGGATGATGGAAGAAAATATCACGTTTTAATGATAGCTTGAAAATGTCTTCATTACCCAAGGATTGAGGTGGCTGTGGTAGATACTTATTATATGTTAAATGTTTTAAACTGTTAGATAAATGGTCTACAAGATCGAATAGCAGTGTTAAATCTAATGGACCATCTACAAAATAAACATCATTATCGTGAACTTCCAACTGATTGATAATCCAAACGACATCTTCATAGGTTGCGTGTCTTCCGTCTATCTCTAAACGTACTGCTGTTCCTCGTTTACGTTCTTTTAAAAAGCGTTCTATTTCAATTAACAAATCTTCGGCACCATCTTCATGGATGGTTAAATCGGCATTACGAGTGATTCTAAAGGTGAAGGTATTTAACACTTCATAGCCAGTGAACAATTCATTAATGTAATATGTGATAATATCTTCCAACATTACAATATATTGAGTTTGACCTTGATTTAATGTATAAAATCTTGGAATTAATGATGGTATTTGTACAATAGCTGAATTAATTGAATCATCTGTATCAATATCTACAAATATATTCAAACTCTTATTGTTTAATTTTGGGAAAGGATGATAAGCATCGATACCTAATGGTGTTAATGTAGGTAGGATGCCCGTTTTAAATTCACGCTCTAACTGTGGTAATAAAGACTCTGGTAAAGATTCAGGTTTTGTCACTTCCACACGATGTTGTTTTAACAGCTCTACTAATTCGTTATAACGTGCATATTGTAAATCTACATACTTTTTATTTTTTATTTTAATTTGCTCAAGTTGTTCTTTCGGTGTGAGTTGCGCTTTGTTTTCAGGTTTATCATAGCCCATTTTAACTTGATCTTGCAGGCCAGCTACGCGCACCATAAAGAATTCATCCAAGTTAGAACTAAATATAGAAATAAATTTTAACTGTTCCAATAAAGGATTATTTTTATCTTCGGCTTCTTGTAATACACGATAGTTAAAATCTAACCAACTGAGCTCTCTATTATTATAATATTGTGGTAAATTTAAATCTCTCTCTCCCAATTTCTTTTGCATAATTCTAATTCCACCTTATTGTAGTCTTGTTAACATATTTTGCTACGTACAATTTATCATATGAATTTTAAGATTTTGTAAAGATGATAGAAAGATTCTCTTTTAAAATTTTCTCGATATGCTTTTTCTGTCTATGAGATTGATATTCTTCAGCAATCGGTTCACCAATGTAACGGACATATAAAGTATATGCGCCATCTTCTTCTTGTAGTTCAACACTTTCTACTGGGCTGGTATGTGATATATTTAGCGCATTTACAAATTTGATGATACCGCCTAAAAATTGAACATGGTCCAATTCTTTGCCACGTAACCATTCGGTTTCTTGGCTATAAAATTTTAAAAGTGATTTATTTTTAAAACTTGCTAACATTGCGAGTTTGACGCGATCTTCATGTGGAAAACCATCAATCATTGAATTAGCTATAATGTAATACGTATGTGGTGAACTAGAATCAGCGTCAATAAATCTTCCTAAATAATATAAATATGCGCCTTCCGCAAAAAGTTCTTGTTCTTTTTTAGTAACTTGAATCTTATCTAAATCAATCAGTTGTGACAACAACGATTGAGCCAATTTAACACGTTGTTTTGCACTAGATTCTTCGATGCTATATTCATTTGCCAAATGATATAATGCATCTTTTCTTATATTTTCTTTTTTAAATTCTTGGGGATGACGTTCAGATATCAGCTTCATTATATAGCCTTCACGTAACCCTTTACGTGAGAAAGTGAAGTGGGTTGCATTGATTTGTTCAAATAAAGATTTGAATACAGATACTGCTGGAAGTATGATGTCTATACGATCTCTACTTAATCCATCAATATCTTTTAAGTCATCGCGTGAACTTTTTTTAATGATTTTATAAACCTCATCCATATCTTCCTCAGACATCGAATAGTTATGAACACCGCCAATAGGATAGGAATGTTCTGACTGGTGAATGCGTGCAACGTTACGCGCTGATCCACCAATGCCGACTAAAGCGATTTCTTGGCCTTGCAACCATGGCAGTTGTTCGAATTGTTTAGATAAAAATTTTTCCATTGCCTTAATTGCAGATTTATCATTATGATCTTTATCTTCAAAGAACTTTCGCTTTAAAGTTACAACACCGAATGGAAAACTATGAGCCTCGATGATGGTCTTATCTTTGAATAAAGTAACTTCTGTAGAACCACCACCGATATCGATAGAAACACCATTTTCTACATCGGTAGTGTGGGTGATTGCATAAAAACCATAAAAAGCTTCTTCCTGTTCAGGAATAATTTTGATATTGATATTAAGTTCACTTTTAATATGGCTGATAATTTCTTTTTGATTCGTAGATTGTCTAATAGCAGCTGTCGCAACAGGATGTAGTTCGTTGACTTCAAATTTGTTAGCGACACTTTTAAAGCTGTGTAACGTTGTCGTCAACACCTCGATACCATCCTGGTTCATCGTTAAATCATCTGTTAAATATTGACTTAAGCGTGCTGGTGTTTTGATATTTAAAATTTCATTTAATCCTGTTTTAGCATCGAACTCAAAAATAACTAATCTAATTGTATTTGATCCGATGTCTATTAATCCGATTCGTTCCATAATCTCCTCCTGTACATATGAGGTAAATAGTTATTATAAAGTTTATTTACCCACTTTCATCTTTAATATTACAATAAATAGCATGATTTGTGATATTTCAATTAAATATTGTTCAATCAATGACTGTGTTGTTTATATAGGTTAAAACTTAATCGTGTTTATGTCATATTATTTGACGTTTAAAGGTCCTCCTGGGCCTAATGGCCAGCCTAGCAGGTACCATATAATCATGAATATTGGCCATACGATACTCAGAATAATCGTATAAGGCATTAAACTAGATAATAACGAGCCTAACTTCATATTTTTATCATATTTTTGAGCATAAGATAAAAGTAGTGGCAAATAGGGCATCATTGGTGTAATAGGGTTACTAATTGAATCACCGATTCTATACAACATTTGTGTGAATGCAGGATGAAAGCCAACAATCACCAACATTGGAATAAATATAGGAGCAAGTATTCCCCACTTTGCAGATGCACTACCGACTAATAAATTAATAAGCGCGCCTAAAAAAATCACACCTAAAATAAGGACGATTCCGTTTTGACCTTGAAGTACCTCAGCACCTTTTACTGCTACGATCATACCTAAATTACTCCATTCTAAAAATGCCAGTAATTGTGCTGCAAAAAAGACGATAACGATAAAAGACCCCATGGAAGCCATTGAATCAGAGAGCATTTTACCTAAATCTTTCGAACTGTTAAATTCTTTCATTATTATGCCATATACCAAACCAGGCACTAAAAAAATAAGCAGAATAATCAGCCCAACGCCATTGATAATAGGGGAGTCATTCAATAAACTACCAGTTTTAGCATTTCTTAAGAAACTATTTTGTGGTATTGCCATAACGATAAGTAAAATAAGCGTTGTGATAAAACTTATATTTGCCCAAAACACAGCCTTACTCTCTTTAGGCGTTAGACCGTGATTGTCATCATCAATTTTAATATTAGACTGCGTATCATCATATGATCCTAAACGTGGGATGACAAAACGCATTGTCACCCAATAAACTGCTGGTAATAAAACAGCAACACTAGCTGCAATAAAGTACCAATTCATAGCTACATTAACTGTGATTTTATCAGAAACGATTTTTGTTGCTGGTTCTGTAAAAGCATAAAGCAATGCATCTGACATTCCAATCATGACGTTCGCAGAAAATCCACCAAGTGCTGATGCGTAAGCCATCGCTAACCCAGCAATAGGGTGATAACCTAATTTAATGAAGACCATAGCAGTTAATGGTGGCAAAACAATTGGTGCTGCATCACCAGCAGCATTACCAATAATACCTATGAGTATAATTACTGGTACAATGATTTGTTTCGGTGCTTTATGAACAATTTGTACCATTAATTTATCAAAATAACCTGTTCTTTCAGCTATGCCAACCCCAAGCATCACTGACAATACTAAACCAAGCGCAGGAAACTCAGAGAAGTTTTTGATCGCATCATTTAATATCATAGAAATACCATCTTTGCTTAAAATATTTTTGATAGCAATGGTATTTCCTGTACCAGGATGTTTTACAGTGACGTGAAAAAGTGAAACAATCCACGTAATGATTGCAAGTCCAAGACACATTAGAAAAAACAATATACTTGGATCAGGTAATTTATTTCCAATTTTTTCTACAATGTTCAAGAATTTATTTATCATTGTCGGTTTTTCTCTAATATTCGACGCCATTTTTATTACCTCCCCAATAAGTTATCGAAATTATAACAAACTCATTTTGAAATGAGTATGATAAATTTTGAATTTCTATAGAAAAGCATCTATGAAAGCTTTATATAAAGGTTTTAAAAGTGGTTGAAAAAGGAAATGCATTACAGAGTAATTAAATTAAAAAGAAGAGAAATAAAAGGAGATATGTTATAGATGAAAAGATTAGAAAATAAGATTGCTGTAATAACAGGCGCAAGTACTGGCATTGGATCTGCTTCTGCCCATATATTGGCTGAAGAAGGGGCACATGTTTTAGCTATTGATATTTCCGATTCTGTACATGATACTGTTAAAGCAATCAATCAGACAGGTAATAAAGCATCAGGATATATTGTTGATGTATCAGATGCACATGCAGTCGAAAGGCTTGCACAATCTATTCAAGAAGATTATGAACACATTGATATTTTGTTTAATAATGCTGGTATTGATAATGGTGCTGGACGTATTCATGAATTTCCAATTGATGTGTTTGATAGAATTATGAATGTTGATTTAAGAGGGACATTTCTAATGACTAAATTCTTTTTACCATTAATGATGTCAAACGGTGGCTCCGTCATTAATATGGCGTCATTTTCTGGAAATGCTGCAGATTTAAATCGTTCGGCATATAACGCTGCAAAAGCAGGTATCATCAATTTCACTCGATCAACAGCGATAGAATATGGACGTGAGCATATAAGAGCGAATGCAGTCGCACCAGGTACGATAGAAACACCACTAGTAGATAAATTGACAGGTACCAAAGAAGATGAACAGGGGCAAATATTTAGAGAAAATCAGAAGTGGGTTACACCTTTAGGACGCTTGGGAACACCTGATGAAGTAGGTAAACTCATTGCTTTCTTGGCTTCTGATGACAGTTCGTTTATAACAGGTGAAACCATTACAATCGATGGTGGTGTGACGGCATATACTTGGCCGGGAGAAATGTTAAGTGATGCGCGTTGGAAAAACTCTACGGAATAATTCATATTAAGAATGATATAATTTGAAATTAATTGTTATTAAATATCATAAAAAAGCCGTAAACAAAGTGATGTTACTCATGTTTACGGCTTTAATTTTTATATATTTGAGTTGTTTACCAAATGATGTTATCTACTGCATCGTCGTTTAAAGATTTAACGATTTCAGTTACTAAGGCTACGGAATTTTTATAATCATCTGTATGCAATACAGAAACATTTGAATGCATATAACGTAGAGCTACCCCAATAGAAACTGTAGGAATACCTTCATTGGCAACATGAATACTTCCAGCATCTGTACCACCGCCAGGCGTAGAATCTAATTGGATATCTATATTATGTTTTTTAGCTACTTTTTTAATATGATTAATAAAACCAACATGACCAACATTTGAAGCATCCATAATAATGACTACAGGTCCTTGCCCAATAGCTGTCTCACTCGTTTGACCAGACATACCTGGTGTGTCATAGGCAACAGCAACATCGACAGCAAGTGCTAAGTCAGGTTTGATCTTATTAGCTGCAACTTTAGCACCACGAAGACCCACTTCTTCTTGTACGTTGGCGCCTGAAACTAAATTAATATCAATGGATTCTTTTTTTAGGTTGTTTAAAACATCAACAGCAAGTGCACAGCCGTAACGATTATCAAAAGCTTTAGCAGTTAAGTACTTGCTATTTGCCAGTGTTTCAAACTCACTGTATGGTGTGATCATATTGCCGATTTCGATGCCGAATTGTTCAGCCTCTTTCTTACTTTTAACTCCAATATCAATAAACATATCTTTAATTTCTACATTTTTTTTACGTTCCTCCGGTGACAAGGCATGCGGTGGTTTGGAGCCGATAATACCTCTGATTTTCTTACCTTCATCAGTTGTGACAGTTACTTTTTGAGATAACATCACTTGATTCCACCAACCACCAATCGGTGTGAATTTTAAAAATCCATCTTTATCAATTTGAGTAACCACAAAACCGATTTCATCTAAATGTCCTGCTACCATTAATGTCTTATTACCAGTAGATGTAGCTTTTTTACCGAAAATACCACCCAGATTGTCTTCAACAATTTCATCACTTACCGGTGACAAATAATCACGCATAAGTGTTTTTACTGCTTTTTCATGTCCTGCAATTCCGTCAACATTTGTTAATGATTCTAATAATTTGATTGAATTGTTCATGTTATACCCCCTAATAAAAATATTTACATTCATTTTATCATGAACTACTTTATAAACTAATTGATTGAGCTTTGTTTTATTAATTTAATAGATTATATACAGCTGAAATTTGCATTGAATGATTTAGTAAGACTAAACGTGTGCATTCACTAACTGTCCATGATTCAATATAATTATAAACAAAGTGGAGGGATAGACAATGACAGAAATTAATTATTTAACAATAGGCTCAGAATCAGCACCTATAAAAGTAGAATCATTTATCAATTTCGCTTGTCCGTATTGCAAAAACTACTTTTTCGCTGCAGACACTGTATTAAAGCCATTGATTGATCAAGGGAAAGTTCAACATACAATCAAACATTTTGATAAAACTAAACAAGGATTATTAAAAGGAACTGTAGCAAATATATATTTAAACTACCAACAACCTGAAAAAACTTTAGACATTATTCGTGAATTGTATAATACGCAAGCGCAATGGAAAGTTAACTTTGCGACAATTGAAACAAAAATGGAAGAAGAATATAATCTTGTACCACGTAAAGAAGCTGACGATCGTTCGTTAGCAATCAATGAAGAAGCATTTGAAAGAGGGATTAAAGGCATTCCGACCGTTTTTATTAATGGTAATTCATTTGAATTTAAGCCACTTGAAGATAAACAAGAAACAATAGAAACTAAGCTAACAGAGCAATTGAATAGTTCTATTTAAAAATGGAACTATTGAGAGATAAATATTTGCAAAATGAAGGCGTCGGGGACATCATTGATTCGTTCCAGATGCCTTCATTTTGTCATTATAGGTAATCATTTTATACTTTTTTCAATTCTAGTCCTTATTGTCACGGTGGGGCGACGAAAAAATTTAAAATAAAATTAGATTTCTGTTCAATGTATCTTTCTAGATGTTGTTAAAATTTATTTTTTAACCAAAGATGTTTGTGTGCTTGTCTGCTTTAATATTTGCAGTTAATTATAGTTTAGTAGTTTTAATTTATAATCATGTATGGATTGAATATTACCATCTTTCTTTTTGATAATAATATGTTCTTTCGATATCTGAGTCGGGGAGGTTACACCTACAGCGGCAGCAATATTAAATAAACCTTCATGCAAGCTAGTTACAAAATTAGTGACGCGATATTTTTTTTCATCTATAATCAATCCTTTTTCACGCTTTGGATCTGTCGTTGCGACACCTACAGGACATGTGTTCATGTGACATTGTCTACTCATAATACATCCGACACTAATCATCATACCGCGTGCAACATTGACTAAATCAGCACCTAGACCTAATGCAATAGCAATTTTATCAGGTGTTACAAGTTTACCTGATGCAAACACTTTAATTCGATTGCGTATACCATACTTCTCGAGTACACCAGTTAAAATTGGTAAAGCAGTGAATAAAGGCAAACCTAGGCCATCTTGCAATTCTTGAAATGTTGCGCCAGTGCCACCTTCGCCTCCATCAATAGTAATGAAATTCGGAAATTGATTTGTTTCAATCATTGTTTGTGCGAGCGCTTCAACTTCTGATACTTTACTGATTACAATTTTAAATCCAACAGGCTTTTGACCAACTTTTTGTAATTGTGTAACCCAGTTTAATAAATCGGTTGGATCATCAATAGAGTCAAAGCGGTTAGGTGAGTTAATCGTCTTCCAAGGTTCAACATTACGAATGTCAGCTATTTCCTGTGTTACTTTATTACCTTGCATATGACCGCCTCGTGTTTTTGCACCTTGTGCTAATTTGATTTCAAAAGCTTTAACAGCATCTTTATTTGCTAACTCTTGGAAAGCATTGATATCAAATTGCCCTGACGCATCTCGTACACCAAATAAACCGGGCCCTATCTGGAAGATGATATCTGCATTACCTGATAAATGATGTTTTGATAATCCACCTTCACCTGTATTCATCCATGTTCCAGCTTGTCCTAATCCTTTTGATAGCGCCGTAATCGCATGACTCCCTAAAGCGCCATAACTCATTCCTGATTGACCAACCAGTCTTTTAAGTTTGAAAGGATGTTCCAATTCAGAACCCAAAATAATAGCATCTTCATCTGTTAAATAGAATGGATCTATCTCTGTTTTTGTACGGTGTTCATCACGATTAAATAGTCTTTCATTTTCAATTGTATAAATGAATGATGAAATCAACGGTGCCTGTTCAATATGTAATTCTTTAGATTGCAACGGAAACATAGTGTTTTGAATGTAAAAACCATCTTCATAATCTTTTTGTGTACCGAAACTAGTCATTCTCGAATTATATTTCCCAGCTAATACAATATTCGTGAAGTCATTACGAGAAAAAGGTTTACCCTTGGTATCTGCTAAAAATAAATATTGACGTAACTCAGGCCCTATTTTTTCTCCAAAATATCGAATGCGTGCGAGTAATGGATAATTGCGTAAAACACTATGTTGCTTTTGTCGTTTATCTTTAAAAAGTAATACTGCCCCTAAAACAAGTACGCTTATTAAACAAACAACAATGATTACGTTGACGATGAACTGTAAAATAGTCAAAATAGTCATGTAACATTCCCCCTTGATATAGTTATATAATACAACAAATTATACAATTTACAATGCGTTCTATAGTTATGGGGACAGAATGATTTATTCTTTTTTCAAAAAGAAAAGGTAAATCAACTTATAAAAATGATAAAGCATTGTGTTATATTATGGTTAAATAGCTACAAGGAAGGTGACATATGACTGATAAGCCATTAACAACACAACTAACTAAAAAGAATATTTGGCAGCATCAGAAGATTGTTAAAAGGGACTTTTGGTTAATCCCTATTTATATCATTGCCAATTATCTTATACCGCTTATATTAGCGCTGCTTTTAATCGCATCATATGGCATTTTTAACATAGGTAGCAAATATCATTTGAGCGATATGAATATACTGATTTTTGGTGGTGTTATTGCTGAAATATGTATCATATTAAGTTTTTATGGAATGCATATTAAAGAAAATGTTACAGCAATTGCGATCGATAGGTTTAAGGCAGTACGCAAATATATTTTGATTATTTTTATGGTATACATATTTACCCTCGTATTTAATAATTTATATGATTGGCTTATGACTTTGTTACCTAAGTCATTACAGTATAATGAAACGCAAAATCAATTGATTTTAGAAGCGCTGTTTCGAGACAATTGGATGCTCCCGTTTTTATTTTTAGATATTGTTATTTTGACGCCGATTATTGAAGAGTTATTATTTAGACATCTAATCATTCATGAATTAGGTAAGAAAATCACATATGCTGCTGCAAGTGTATTATCTGTCATATTATTTGCAGGTATTCATGTATTAGGGGCTACATCACCATTTGAAATAGGAAGCTATATTTTTATTGCGATTGGATTGGTGTTTGTGTATTTGAAAAGTGGGCGAAACCTAGCTGTATCAATTTCATTGCATGCTTTTAACAATTTTATCTCTTTTATTGCGATTGTATTTTTAAAATAATGTTAGTGTATGATATTTAACGTATGTTTTTGAATAAAACGGTTTAACGAAATAATGACAAGATATTAAATCGTCGTAATAGGGTATAACCCATATATTATTTAGGAGGTTCAAAATGTTAGAGCTCAGAAATGTTTCATATCGGATAGATAACCGACAAATTATTAACAGTATTAATTTGAAAATCAAAGCTGGAGAAACTATTGCGATTGTTGGGCCTTCAGGAAGCGGCAAAAGTACATTGTTACGTTTGATAAATAATTTGATAAGTCCTACAGAAGGAGAACTATATTTTAATAATCAAGCATATGAAAATATTAATCCAGAAAAGTTACGAATGGAAATTAGTTATTTATTACAAGAAAGTGATTTGTTTGATAGTACCATTGGTGATAATTTAGCTTTCCCTGCACAAATAAGAAATGACAAGTTCAATCGTAAAAGAGCCAAATCACTTTTGAAGTCGGTTGGGTTAGGTCATTATAGCTTTGATACGAGCGTAAATCATCTTTCTGGTGGAGAACGTCAACGTGTAACGATAGCGAGACAGTTAATGTATAAACCCAAAGTATTATTGTTAGATGAAGCAACAAGTGCATTAGACGTACATAATAGTGAGAAAATTGAATCTTTAATCTTTAAACTTGCAGATGAAGGTATAACAATTTTATGGATTACACATAGTAATGATCAAAGTATGAGACATTTTCAAAAACGCATTAGAATTGTGGATGGACAGATTGAGAAGGAGGAGGAATTATGATGAGTACCACTGCATTAGTGCTTACTGCGACACTCCTTCTTTTTCCAATCATTGTGTCATACAAAGAAAAGTTGCATATCATTAAAGATTTACTCATTGCAACGTTAAGAGCAGTTGTTCAATTAGTTATTTTAGGTTATTTACTGCATTTTATATTTGATGTAAACCAAACATGGTTGTTGCTTTTATTTGTATTAATCATCATCATCAATGCATCATGGAATACGATAAGTAGAGCTTCACCCGTTATGCATCATGTGTTTTGGATTTCTTTTATCGCAATCTTTATTGGCGTAGCCTTACCATTAGTGGGTATTGTAGTCACGGGCGCAATTGAATTCAAACCTAATGAAGTGATTCCAATTGCAGGGATGCTTGGAAGCAATGGTTTGATTGCAATCAATCTTGCGTATCAGAATTTAGATCGTGAGTTTGTTAAAGAAATGAGTCAAATCGAAGCCAAATTAGCATTAGGTGCAAATCCAAAACGCGCTTCCAAAGGAACAATACGTGAAAGTATCAAAACGGCAATTGTGCCAACGATAGATTCAGTAAAAACGTATGGTATTGTTTCGATACCAGGTATGATGACAGGGTTGATTATCGGTGGTGTAGATCCATTGGAAGCTGTAAAATTTCAGCTATTAGTAGTATTCATTCATACGACAGCCACTATTATGTCAGCGTTGATTGCAACATATTTAAGTTATCGTCAGTTCTTTAATGAACGAGATCAATTAATTGCGCGACATATCCCTAAAGACAATCGCTAAACGTATTTTATACATGTTTGTTATCATGAACATTATTTTAATTTCTATAGTCAAATCTATTTTATGCGAAATTTTAAGCTGAGATTGGCAGGGAACGTGAAGAGGTATCAAAATGGTTTTTGATGCCTCTTCTGTTTCCTGTTTTTTGAAATGAATTTAAGAACATGTATTGCTAAGTATTCATATATATTGACGAATGGTTTATAATGTAGCAGTTATAGAATTTTGAAATCACATAAAAGAGAGGAGGATATTTATGTCAGTCATGCGCATATTTACCTTTATACTAAGTATATTTATTGTTGGAATGGTTGAAATGATGGTTGCTGGTATTATGAATTTGATGAGTAGTGATTTGCATGTTTCTGAAGCAATTATCGGACAATTAGTTACATTATACGCAATTACTTTTGCAATAGCAGGACCTATTTTAGTTAAGTTAACGAATCGTTTTTCACCACGTATGGTTTTATTATGGGCGCTGTTTGCATTTGTTGTAGGCAATATTATTATTGCAATTGCGCCTAATTTTTCTATTTTAGTTATTGGACGTATCTTATCATCTGCAGCTGCAGCTTTAATCGTGGTTAAAATATTAGCTTTAACTGCATTATTAACTGCACCACAACACCGAGGAAAAATGATCGGCATTGTCTATTCTGGCTTTAGCGGTGCAAATGTTTTTGGTGTGCCGATTGGGACAGTGATAGGTGATTTAGTTGGTTGGAGATATACGTTTTTATTTATTGTAATTATTAGTTTGTTCGTAGGCATCTTAATGTATATCTATATTCCAAAACTAAGTGATCATCTGTCATCAAATACTGAGACAGACACAGGATCAAGTCGTTCAAATACTTATTCCAAAGTGTTAAGACCTGTTGAAGTTACAAAATATTTGGGCATCACGTTTTTATTATTAGTAGCCAACTCGGTTACTTTCATTTATATTAATCCTTTAATCCTTTCCGGTGGACATCAATTATCATTTGTTTCAATTGCATTATTAATCAATGGTATTGCAGGAGTAATCGGAACATCAATGGGTGGCTTTTTATCAGATAGACTTACAAGCAAACGTTGGTTGGTCATTGCGACAGCTGTGTTTATTGTTATGATGCTACTGCTTAATATGTTTTTACCAGGAACTGGTTTGTTACTCATGATTATCTTTATCTGGAATATTATGCAATGGAGTACTAATCCAGCTGTGCAAAGTGGCATTATAGAGCATGTTGAAGGTGATACGAGTCAAGTGATGAGTTGGAATATGTCTAGTTTAAACGCAGGTATTGGTATCGGTGGTATTGTAGGTGGATTAGTAGTATCGAACTTAAATGTTTACGCAACTACTTATTTTTCAGCTGCAATTGCATTAGTAGCATTTATTTTAGTGATTAGCCTTAAAAATGTCGCTAAGTACAATAAAGCATAGTGATTTGGAGCATTGGTCAATCATTATGTATGACTCCAAAATAAAGCTATATATAAATGAAAAATGGGAGTGGAACAATGAAATGTAATTTCAGTTCCACTCCCATTAATCATTTTTGCGCAAATGTTTTTACTAAATAAACACAGTTCATAAATTAAAATGTTACTACACCGATGAACATAGCGATAATTAACATGACGATGGCAAATCCCCATATCCAAAAGAAAGCATATTTAATATATGTTCCCATATTTGCTTCGGCAAGCCCAATCGCTAACCATAACGCAGGTGAAAATGGGCTGACAAACGTACCGATAATATTTCCAATTAACATTGCATATGCTGTTGATACAGACGATACACCAAACTGGCCGGCTGTTTGTTCTACAATAGGTAAGATAGCGAAATAATAAGCATCCGTACTTGTTAATAGATCTAGTGGAACACCGAAGATACCGACAATAATGTGTAAGTATGGTCCAACGGCGTTTGGTATAATATGGATAAAGCTTACTGCTATTGCTTCAAGCATACCAGTTTCATTCAATACGCCTAAGAACATACCAGCAGCGATAATTACGGCTGCCATCATAAGTGCGTTTGGCGCATGTGCCTTAAGTCTGCTCATTTGCTCGTCTACATTTGGGAAATTAATAATTAAAGCAATCGCAACACCAATCATAAATGCAAATTCGGGCGGTGCGATATTAGCTAGCATTGCTACAATGATAGCAAGCGTGAGTATGACGTTGATCCAATTAATCCAAGGCTTAGTAACAGCAACGCCACGAATCGGAAATTTAATATCTTGATCCTGTTCATATATTTCAACCAATTTATGTATATCTACGTCTTGTGTATTAGATACTTCTCCTGAATTGATTTTACGTTGTATGATTGCTTTTTCTCGAAAACCCAAAAATACAGCGAATAGTAAAACTAAAACAAAACCGATGATTTGAACTGGTATGACACCATACCATAATTCGTTTACATTTTTAATATTAATCACTGAAGCTGTACGAGCCATAGGGCCACCCCATGGCACCATGTTCATAATCGATGCACTCAGTCCGAGCAATAAAAGTAATAGATAACGATTCATATTTAGCGCCTTATACAAAGGCAATAATGCAGGTATTGATAATAAAAATGTTGTTGCGCCAGCACCATCAAGTTGCGCGAATATTCCGATAATTGCAGTTGCAATACAGACAACTACAACATTACCTCTAGTAAGCAAAATCAAACGTTTTACTAACGGCTTAAATAACCCAGCGTCACTCATGATACCGAAGAATATAATTGCAAATATAAACATGATGACGACGTTGATAACTTGATCTAAACCACTATTAAAAAATTTTACTAAATCACCAATATTGTAACCTAATATTAATGCACCCAAACTTGGTATTAAAATCATACCCACAACTGGACTAATACGTTTAGCAATTAGTAATCCAACAATGGAAATAATAATAATTAACCCCATAATTGTTAGCCAAACATTCTCTTGTTGCATAAAATATCCCCTCCAAGTATTAAAGCGCTTACAAAAAACTGAACAAAAAATTGTTCACACTTCAAAAAATGATTAATTATAAGTGTAACAGAGAAAATAGGCGTGTATAAGTTATATATATAAATAATTATATAATTTTACTTATATTAAATTATAAGTAAAACAAATGTGCTTTTTGAATTGTATTATTATGCTAGTGAAGCGTTTTTTCAGGTGCGTGTAAAAAATGCCAATAAATAATTGTTCTAATTTTAAAAGGGGCTGAAGCAATATTTTAAATTCTGAAGAGCATCAAATCGTTTTATATTTTAGGAAATTAGGATATAACATAATATAAAAGAATGTATAGATTAAATGTATATGTTTATAGTAAAATTAAAATAAAAGGCGGTATGTTATGAGTGAATCAATTAAAAACGATAAAGTAGATGCGTTTATTGAGCGCTTAGATCAATGGCAAGATGCATTTAAAGTACTAAGAAATATAATCAGTCAAACAGAATTAACAGAGGATTATAAATGGATGCATCCATGTTATACTTTGGACAATAAAAATATAGTTATCATTCAAGATTTTAAATATTATTGTGCATTATTATTTGAAAAAGGCGCTATTATGGAAGATCCATATCATACTTTAATTCAACAAACAAAAAATGTTCAAGCTGCTAGACAATTAAGATTTGAAAGTTTAGAAGAAATAGAACAACGTAAAGAGGAAATCGCTTGGTATGTTGAAGAAGCCATTAGAGTAGAAAAATCAGGTAAAAAAGTACCGATGAAAACTACGGAAGATTTCGATATGCCAGAAGAATTGAAAAATAAATTAGAAGCGTCGTCAGAGTTAAAAGAAGCATTTAATAATTTAACACCAGGAAGACAACGTCAGTATATGTTTTATATTGGTGATGCTAAACGTGCTTCAACAAGGGAAAATAGAGTCGAAAAATATATCAATCATATCTTAGAAGGTAAAGGCATGAATGATAAGTAGCCAATTTTAGCTTTAGTGTAACTTAGGATATCAATGACAACAAAAGTGCCTGTGATTATCAAAATCTTTTAAGCGTATTTTCAAAAAACTTGAAACATATTTTTGTTTAACCAAACCTTCGTATTTCTGTAAAAATGGACAAAACGTAGTTTGTAAAAATTATAATAATGTTGCAACTTTATCATTTATCGTTTATAGTTTGCTCGAATATAGATATAGCAGATGAACAAAGTAATATTTTGTAAGAGAAGGTGTAGATATGGCAAGAGTGTCTAAGCGTATTCAACTATTAGAAGCAGCAGCGGCTATCGTAAATGAACAAGGTAGTGAGTATTTAACACTTGATGCAGTTGCTAAAAAAGCTGGTGTTAGTAAAGGCGGTTTACTGTATCATTTTAAAAATAAATTCGCATTGATACAAGGACTTGTGGATCATGCAGATGAGTTGTATCGAAATAATGTGAATGAACATGTTAAAAATGAGTCACAAGAAGTTGGCAAATTATTGCGCGCATTTATTGAAGCTACTAGAGAACACCGTTCAGAAAATGCATCAATTACTTCTGGCATGCTAGCTGCACAGGGTATAAATAGTAATTTATTGTTGCCGCTACAAGATACCTATAAAGATTGGCAAGATAAAATTGAAAATGATGGTATTGATAAAGTCGATGCAACAATTATACGATTAGCAGTGGATGGCTTGTGGTTATCGGAAATATTTGGATTAGATGCATTAGATGAAACAATGAGAGCAAAAGTTTTAGAACGATTAACATCTTACACAGAAAACAAGCAAATTGAATTAAGAGATGCATGAAAAAATTAAAATTATAAAAAAATAATTAAATTTCTAATTCGTTGAAAACGTTGATAATATAGGGATAAGTGATGGTACATCATCACTTATCCCTTTTTTTAGGTGTTTCAAGGGTTGAAACTAAACCGTCCGGTTGGTACACTATCAATTGTGATCAAAACTCTGTTGGAGGTTTATATATGAAAAAAGTTATGCTAACAGCAGCTTTAACAGGTGCTGGAGATACTGTAGAAAAAAATAAAAGTGTTCCTGTAACACCTCAAGAAATTGCAGATTCAGCAATTAAATGTGCAAAGGCAGGCGCTACTGTTGCACACATTCATGCGCGAGACCCAGAAACAGGCGGCATCAGCCATGATGTTGAATTCTTTAAAGAAGCAGTAAGATTAATAAGAGAAGCTGATGAAGATATTATAATTAACATTACTTCAGGTGGTGGCGGAGATTTTATTCCTAACCTTGAAGATCCATATACAGCAGGTGAAGGTTCAGATATGCAAACACCTGAAGAAAGACATGAAGCAATTGGCGCATTATTACCAGAAATGTGTACACTTGATTGTGGTAGTGTGAATATGGGTGACGCTGTTTACTTAAGTCCAGCTGATTGGTTAAGAAAACAAGCGCAATTAGTAAAAGATGCAGGTGTAAAGCCTGAATTAGAATGTTTTGATAGTGGACACATTTCATTTGCAAAACAATTAATTAACGAAGGTCTTATTGAAGGAGAACCAATGTTCCAATTCTGTCTCGGTATCCCATGGGGTGCTGAAAACGATGCAGAGACAATTGAATACTTTAAAACACGTATTCCTGAAAATGCACATTGGTCAGCATTTGGAATTGGAAGAATGCAATTACCAACTGTAGAAGAAGCGGCGAAACGTGGCGGAAATGTCCGTGTAGGTTTAGAAGATAACTTGTATTTATCAAAAGGCGTAAAAGCCTCTAATGAACAACTTGTTGAACGTGCAGTAGAAATATTAAAAGAATTAGATATCGAACCGATGACGCCAGCTGAAGCGCGTGAGCAATATCAACTTAGAGATCCAAAAGGAGGCAAATAATGAAATTTGCAGTTGTAGGTACAGGCGTTATAGGTAGTGGCTGGATTACGCGTATTTTAGCGCATGGGCACGAAGTAATCGCAACAGATCCAAGTGAAGGCGCTTATGAAAGAATGTTAAAACAAGTGAAACAAAATTGGCCATATGCTGAGCAATTAGGTTTAGCAGAGGGCGCGTCTTTAGATAATTTGTCGTTTACGGTAAGTTTAGAAGAAGCTGTTAAAGATGCAGATCATATTCAAGAAAACGTTCCAGAAATTGAAGATCTGAAAGCACAGGTATTAACAGAAATCGATACCTATGCCCGTCAGGATGCCATTATTGGTTCTAGTACTTCTGGTATTATGCCTTCAGAATTACAACAAAATTTAAAACATCCTGAACGTTTAGTTGTTGCACATCCGTTCCATCCTGTATACATTTTACCATTAGTTGAGATTGTGCCTGGTAAACAAACAGCTGAAGCTGTCACAGTAAAAGCAGAAAAAGTATACGAAAGTATTGGTATGGATGTACTACATGTCAGACATGAAATTGAAGGACACATAGCGGATAGATTGATGGAAGCGTTATGGAGAGAATCTCTACACATCGTTAATGAAGGAATAGCGACTACTGAAGAAGTAGATAAAGCATTTACACATGCAGCAGGACTACGCTATGCACAATACGGACCATTTATGACATTCCATCTTGCTGGAGGAGAAGGCGGCATGCGCCATATGTTAAAACAATTTGGTCCAGCATTGAAAAAACCATGGACAAAATTAATTGCGCCTGAATTAACACAGGATTTATATGATAGTGTAGTGAATGGGTGTGAAACAGCTTCCCAAGGACAAACAATGTCAGAACTAGACCAAAAACGTAATGAATTCCTAGTTAAAGTGAAAAAGTTAGCAGAAGCATATTGGCCTGAAGATACTGCATCGATGAAAAAAAGTTCTAAATAAATGGAGGATCATATGTCTCAATTTCAATATCAAACCACGGTTAAAGATATTTGGGTAGATCATAATCAGCACATGAATGATGCTGAGTATAATCGAGTATTTAGTGATGCTACAGATGCGTGGCTGGCATCATTAGGTTTAGATATTAATACAATTAAAAAATTGAATTATACAGTGTTCACTTTAGAAAATCATGTGGTGTATTTAAAAGAAATAAACGTAGATGAACTTATTACTGTCAACGTAAGCTTATATGATTATGATACCAAGCGTTTACATGTTTTTATGACTTTGGTAGATGCTCAAAATAACCGTTGCGCAACATATGAAGTAATGCTTATGGGAATGGACATTACAATAGGAAGACCAGCAGCTTTCCCTGAACAAATAAAAAATGCTATAGATGATTATGCTAAAGTTGGAACGATTCATGAAGCGCCAAAAGAATTAGGTCGATTAATTGGCATAAAACGAAAATAATATTTTTAAAACATTGTTTTGAGCTATTGAATTGATAATTAATTTCAATAGTTTAATTAACAAAACTTGCGATTATAAATTGTTTATTTTCATTTGTTGAGTTATCTTAATATATAGGATGAAAAAAATTAGTCAAAATTGATATTTTTGACCAACACATGAATAAAGTAGGGCTAGTTGTGCTACATGTTTTTACTTATTTTCGGATTTGTATAACATCCACAGTTAGCCCTATATTTATAAATGAAATATTAAATGAAAATACAAATATAGAAAGGAATTAACACATGTTAAGTATAAAAAACTTATCTAAAGTCTATGGTGGAACAAAAAAAGCCGTAGATAATATTTCATTGGAAATCGAATCTGGTGAATTTATTGCATTTATCGGTACAAGTGGGAGCGGGAAGACCACTGCTTTAAGAATGATAAATAGAATGATTGAAGCTACGGAAGGTGAAATTGCAATCAACGGTAAAAATGTTCGCAAAATGAATGCCGTTGAATTACGTAGAAAAATTGGTTATGTGATACAACAAATTGGATTAATGCCTCATATGACAATTAAAGAGAATATAGTCTTAGTACCTAAATTATTAAAATGGTCTGATGAAAAGAAAGAGAAAAAAGCTAAAGAATTGATAAAATTAGTAGATTTACCAGAAGAATACTTAGATAGATATCCTTCACAACTGTCTGGAGGACAGCAACAACGTATTGGTGTTGTGCGTGCTTTAGCAGCTGAACAAGACGTCATTTTAATGGATGAACCATTTGGTGCGCTAGATCCAATTACGAGAGATACATTACAAGATTTAGTTAAAGAACTGCAACAAAAATTAGGTAAAACATTTATTTTTGTCACACATGATATGGATGAAGCGATTAAATTGGCAGATAAAATTTGTATTATGTCTGAAGGAAAAGTCGTTCAATTTGATACACCAGATAATATTTTACGTCATCCTGCAAACGATTTCGTACGTGATTTTATCGGTCAAAACAGATTAATCCAAGATAGACCAAATATGAGAACTGTAAAAGATGCAATGATACGACCAGTAACCGTTCATGCGGATAATTCATTAAATGAAGCGGTTAAAATTATGAGAGATCGACGTGTCGATACATTATTTGTCGTTGGTAATAATGATAGATTACTTGGATATTTAGACATAGAAGATATTAACCAAGGTTTGCGTGCTCATAAAGAACTCATTGATACGATGCAGCGTGATATATACAGAGTAAGAGTAGATAGTAAATTACAAGATACAGTGCGTACCATCTTAAAACGAAATGTAAGAAATGTACCAGTTGTAGATAGTGATGAAGAGACATTGATTGGACTAGTTACGAGAGCAAACTTAGTCGATATCGTTTACGATAGTATTTGGGGCGAATTAGATGAAAATGTCAGTGCACAAAAAAATGCTATTGTTGAGCCCGATAATGTAGGAGCTGATAAGTAATGAAAGACTTTGTAGAGCAGTATGGTGGGCAACTGATATCGAAAACAGTTGAACATTTCTATATCTCAATCATCGCTTTGTTAATTGCTATCGTCATCGCTGTACCATTAGGTATTTTATTATCAAAAATGAAAAGAACATCTAATGTTGTGCTGACCATTGCTGGTGTGTTACAAACGATACCAACATTAGCAGTATTGGCAGTAATGATTCCAATTTTTGGTGTGGGTAAATTACCTGCAATTGTAGCATTATTTATTTATGTATTATTACCAATATTAAACAATACTGTATTAGGTGTACAAAACATAGATGACAACATTAAAGAAGCAGGCACAAGTATGGGTATGACACGCTTTCAATTAATGAAAGATGTGGAATTACCGTTAGCCTTACCGCTTATATTAGGAGGTATTCGTTTATCTTCTGTTTACGTAATTAGTTGGGCAACTTTAGCCAGTTATGTAGGCGCAGGCGGTTTAGGTGACTTTGTATTTAATGGATTAAACTTGTATGACCCACTAATGATTGTAAGTGCAGCAGTATTAGTTACTGCTTTGGCGTTAATCGTAGATTTCTTACTATCACTGGTAGAAAGATGGGCTGTACCTAAGGGATTAAAAGTATCCAGATAATTTGAGGAGGACATTATGAAGAAATTGAAACAATATGCTATTGTGCTTGTGTTGTGTCTGACGGTCTTATCTGGATGTAGTTTACCGGGATTAGGTGGCAACAGTTCAGAACAAGATGTCAAAATCACAGCACTTGCAACAAGTGAATCACAAATTATGTCTCATATGCTGAGACTATTAATAGAACACGATACAAATGGCAAAATTAAGCCAACATTAATTAATAATTTAGGATCGAGTACGATTCAGCACAATGCATTAGTAAATGGTGACGCGAATATGTCAGGTGCTAGGTATAATGGCACAGATTTAACTGGTGCGTTAAATGAAGATCCGATTAAAGACCCTAAAAAAGCTATGAAAGCAACTCAAGATGGTTTCCAAAAAAAATTCGATCAAACGTTCTTTAACTCTTATGGTTTTGCTAACACTTATGCGTTTATGGTCACTAAAGAAACAGCAGAAAAATATAATTTAGAAACTGTATCTGATTTGAAAAAACATCCAGAACTTAAACTTGGTGTAGATAGTTCTTGGCTAAACCGTGAAGGTGACGGTTATCCTGGATTTACAAAAGAATATGGTTTTAAGTTTGATACTATCAGACCAATGCAAATTGGTTTAGTATATGATGCATTAAACTCTAATAATTTAGATGTAGCTGTAGGTTATTCAACAGATGGGCGTATTGCAGCATATGACTTAAAAGTATTAAAAGACGATAAACAGTTTTTCCCACCATATGATGCGAGTGCAGTTGCTACGAATGAATTGTTAGATAAACATCCAGAGTTAAAACCAATCATCAATAAACTAGACAAAAAAGTTTCGACATCTGAAATGCAAAAACTTAATTATCAAGCAGATGGTGAAGGACAAGAACCAGCAGTAGTTGCTGAGAACTTCTTAAAAGAACATAATTATTTTGAAAATGATAAGAAAGGTGGTCAAAGCTAATGGAAGGTAATTTATTACAACAATTAGTAGAATATTATTCAGTCAACTATGGCTACCTTTGGGATTTATTTTTAAAACATTTATTAATGTCTGTTTATGGTGTGTTATTTGCATCTATTGTTGGTATTCCAATTGGTATCCTGATTGCACGATATAGTAAATTTTCTGGCGTTATTATTACCATCGCTAATATTATTCAAACCGTTCCAGTTATTGCAATGTTAGCGATACTCATGCTCGTTATGGGATTGGGTACCACTACGGTCGTAGTAACAGTATTTTTATATGCACTATTACCGATCATAAAAAATACCTATACAGGTATCATGGGTGTTGATGCGAATATTAAAGATGCTGGTAAAGGTATGGGTATGACGCGAAACCAAGTGCTAAGAATGATTGAGTTACCTTTATCACTCTCTGTAATATTGGGTGGATTAAGAATAGCACTTGTTGTTGCAATTGGAGTTGTAGCAGTCGGTTCATTTATTGGTGCACCTACATTAGGTGACATCGTTATCCGAGGTACAAATGCTACAGATGGTACAACATTTATTTTAGCTGGTGCGATTCCAATCGCATTAATTGCTATCATTATTGATGTAGGTTTAAGATTATTGGAAAAACGTTTAGACCCATCGCATAAAGCAGAAAAAAGAAGTAAACAAAAACCACAAAGTATTAATGAATAGAAGGTCGTGAAATCATTGGCATTATTATCGATTAATTATAATTCAAAAACAATAGGTATGCATCATCATTTTATGGTGATTCTTCCAGAAGATGAAAGTTATTTCAAAAAAAGTACGCAACCTAAGCCATTAAAAACGCTTTTATTACTACATGGATTATCCAGTGATGAAACTTCATATATGCGTTATACAAGTATCGAGCGCTATGCGAATGAGCATCAACTTGCAGTTATTATGCCTAATGCAGATCACAGTGGTTATAGTAATATGGTTTTTGGTCATAAGTATTATGACTATGTATTAGAAGTACTTGATTATGCGCATCAAATTTTACCTCTGTCACAAAAGAGAGAAGATAATTTTATCGCAGGTCATTCTATGGGTGGTTATGGAACGATTAAGTTTGCATTAGCTGAAGGACATCGATTTGCTAAAGCTTGTCCCTTATCGGCTGTATTTGATGCTCAGGCGTTTATGGATTATGATTGGTACGATTATTCCGGAGAAGCTATTGCAGGCGTCTCTAAAAACGCAACAGATAATGAACTGGATCCGTATTATTTGGTTGATCAGGCTATTCAACAAGATAAAAAGATACCAGATTTATTAATCATGTGTGGTACAGAAGATGCGCTACATGAAGATAATAAAAAATTCATTAAATATCTAGATGAAAAGCAAATTTCATATTGTTTTGAGGATGGACCTGGTGAGCATGATTATGCTTATTGGGACTTTGCCATTAAACGTGTTATGGACTGGTTAGTTAAAGCATAGTATATGGTAAATAACATCTTTAAATAATGAATAAAATCAGAACGATGAAATCAGTTTAAATATAAAAAGGGCTAATCCACTTGATAGGGATTAGCCCTTTTGTACTGTACTAGGTGATTAATTTGTAATATTGTCGTATTTTTGATGTAGTCATTTGTTTTTGAAAAGCATAGATAACTATAATAAATCTGCTGCTTCGATTTTTTGATTTTTCTATCTATACGTTTACTGAGCTGTAGTGCGGTATTCTTCCTCTAATTTTCCTAAATGTCTCAATGTAGGTGTAAGTGCTGCAAAAAAGAATCCTTCTTTTAATTTACGTGCTTGTGGTGCACGTGGAGAGTATGCTCTAGAACCACCGTTGACCATTGAAGCTTGGTTTACTTCTAATAATAGGTAACCAGCTTCTTTTTTAATTTTGATCAGTTGGGCAAAATCATCGTCCAGATGATTGTTGTCAATAATATGATAAAATGCGCTTTTAAGTTGTTTATATTGTTGTTCATATGCATTGATATCAAATTCTAAATATTTATTGATGCCATTTTGTGCGTCGGAAAATTTATGAATTAAATCTAACGAATCTCTGATTGAGCCGAGTGCTATAGGAATTTGTAAAGCTACAAATTGTGGTCGAATAGCAGAAGCAAAGCTTTTTGCTTCTTTTGTTATAATTTGTGATTCAGGAATCTCTACGTTATTCATTTCAATAGAAAACGTAGCTGACCCATTGACACCTAAGAAATTTGATTTTTCATCTAAAGTAATACCTTCTTGGTTGGCTTTTACAATAAGCATGACTAATTCATCTGTATCATTTGCCTTAGAAATTGCTCCGAAATAATGATCGGACGCAATATTACTTATTGCAGGCAATTTACCATTAATAATTAATGTATTGTCATTATAATGATGTGATAAATTAAATGATTCCAAATCGTTGAAAGATTTCATAGGGTTAGATAAACCTGTTGCTCCTAAAATTTCTCCATTTAACAACTGTTTTTGTAAAGTTTTATTTAAATGTGGTTGATTTGCGTTTTGTAAATATGTTGAAAAAGCTAATTGGCACCATAAACAAAAGCCTGTAGTTAAACAAGATTTTGAGACTTCCTCAATAACTTCTGAGTTGTTTTTTAAGTCATTTTCAGAAAAATAGCCATCTTTAAATAAACCTTGAATAAATGGTCTTGGGTAATAACTTCCCTCGTCAATTTCAATAACGTAGGGATCTAATTCTGTTTCAATACGTTTTTGTAAAGTCATATAAATTACTCCTTTATTCTCCAAATCTAATTAAAATTAATTTTTCTAAATAACTAATAATTCTATCTATAATAAATCCAAAGAGTCCAATAAAGAAAATAGCTGATAATACATCTTCTAAATTTAACATATTGCGTGCATCTACGATTAAAAATCCTAGACCAGATTGGGCTCCAATCATTTCACCTGAAACTAAGAAAATCCAACTTGTTCCCACTGCCATGTGAATACCAGCCATAATATGTTTAAATGAAGCGGGGAATAAGATGTTACGGTACAATGTCCACCCAGTTAAATTCATATTTGATGCTATTTTTAAGTATTGAGGCTCAACATTTCTAACGCCTTTAATCGTACTAAATACGATCGGGAAAAAAGCAGCGATAAAGATGATAGCCATTGCTGGTAAACTTCCAATGCCAAACCATAAAACGACAAATGGTGACCAAGCAATAGGTGAAATAGGTCGTATAAGTTGAAATAATGGTTCTATTGCAGTGTGCAATAAACTACTGCGTCCTAAAAGAAAACCTGTCGGAACACCAATTAAAATTGCGATACTAAATCCAACGAAGAATCGAAACAAACTGATGCCCAAGTGTGTGAATATTTCCCCGGTAATAATAAAATGCCAAATACTCTGTGCTACTAAGATCGGCCCTGGAAGTAGTATAGGTTTATAATTCCCAACCCAAATGACGCATTGCCAAATAAATAAGAAAAGTATGAATGTTAGTATAGGTAAAGTTTGCTTTTTAATTAAATTGACTGACATGCTGCCTATGCCTCCTTATATAGTGTTGGATCAACGAATGATTTATACGATGGTGTTTTAAATAACTGATGTTGGTTAACCAAATGTGTAATTTCTTGATAACCATCTTTTTTAATAGATAAATCTCCATATGTTGTCCATTCTGCGGATTGTGTCAATACTTTTTTGTCTTGTTTAAAGTGTTTAGACATAATATCAACGCTTTTTGATTTATCATCCATTTGATATCCAGCTTTTTTATAATCAGCCATAAAACTTTGAGCAACATGTTTTTGATTTTTTATTAGGTCAGTTCTAAGTACTAAAGCACAACAGTATGCATCGGGAATCACTTCATTACCATGTTTTAAAGTTTTTCCACTGCCCAACTTTTCTCCTAATGCGCCGAAAGGTTCAGCCACAGAATATCCAGAGATTCTATGTTCATTAAGTGCAGCTGGCATTTCTGCTGGAGCCATTTCATGATAACTGAATGTTTGATTATTTAAATTTAATTGTTTTCTCATTTCTTCCAATAATAAGTAATGTGTTGAATAACGATGGGGGATAGCAAAACGATATTGACTCCCATTACTAAAGTCATTCACTGTTTCACCTTTTTGTCCCATAATGACATTACCTTCATGATGTCCTAGCGCAACTGCTTTAATATCAGCACCTTTTTGTTTGGATTTCATAGCTAATTCTATCAAAGTTGATGCGCCATCAATCCTTCCGCTATTTAATGCATCCATAAGATCTGGCCAATTATTAAACTTAATTAATTTTAATTTGTAACCATTATGTTTGGCTTGTGCTTTTACTTTTTGAGTCATCATTAAGTTAGCAGAATGTGTAATTGGCAAGTAACCAATTTTTAATGTCTTTTGATCTTGACCATGGTTATTATTCTTCTGAACAGATTGATTACTACATGCACTTAATATAAGGATTATAATTATTGGAAAGATGATTATTTTTTTCAATAGTTACAACTCCTTATATGTAATATTCGGGTTCTGCTTGATGATGATTTAATGCGAATTTTTCCATAATGTTATTTCTTAATGTTAATAAATAACTATCATTTCTATTTCTCGGATGTGATTGTTCAATTGAATATTGGCTTATAATATTACAACCATCTCCGAGTAAGATAATGTGGTCAGAAAGATAAATGGCTTCATCGATGTCATGCGTAACTAGAATTATCGTAGCTGTAGAACGTTTTTGGAGTTGTACAAGTTGATCTTGTAATTTATAACGTGTAAAAGCATCAAGTGCGCCTAATGGTTCATCCATCAATATGACTTTTGGTTGATGTACCTGGGCACGACAAAGTGCCACACGTTGTTTCATTCCTCCAGATAATTGCTCAGGAAATGTCTTCCCTTTATGATCTAAATCAACATATTTTAAATAATTATTGATTTCATCATCACTAATTTCATGATTTAATCCTAAACGAATATTGTCATTTATATTTTTCCAAGGTAGTAAATTATGATGTTGAAAAATCATTAAACAGTCAGGTGATGGATTTTGCTTTAATTGATCTTCAATTGTAACAGTGCCTGATGAAGGTGTTAAAAAACCGCCTATAATGTTCAACATGGTAGACTTACCACAACCACTTTTACCTAGAAAAGTTATTATTTTGCCTTTTTCAATATTTAAATTGAAATCATCGATTACACGATGGTCTCCAAATTGATGTTGGATGTGATTAATGCGAATCATGACAACACCTCTATTATTCCTATCTATTTAGTAAGTTTTTTGATAAAAAAAAGAGCGGTAGAAATCTAAAATGTATCATTTGATTTCATATTGCCGCTCCTTGAATAGTCTTAAGGTTATTTATAAGTTTGATCAAATCGTCAGTTCAAATTGGTATGACTGTTTTCATTGATACTTATAAATAACTTTTGCTAACTAAATCTGCGCAATTATAAATTTTAATTATAAAGAAAAGATTTAGTTATAATTTTTCAATATCGTCAATAGGTGTATCTACAGCTTTTCTTGCACGACGAACGGCATCTTCATCGGGTGCATCATATAAGCAGATACATTTTGACATATCTTCACATACATAAGTACGTTGGAATTGAACTTCAGGTACTTCTTCATAGTGGACAGAATTTTTCTTTTTACGCGCTAAATATTGGTCCATTGTAATACCTTCTGGGATATTCCACGTAACTAGGTAATCAACATGTGCATCGCCTTTTTTAACTTCTTCTAAATCTTTACCTACTAAGCGAACTTCTTTAACTAAATTAATATTGATAGATGCATCTTCAAGAAATTGTTTAGCTTCTGTGTCATTGTTAGCTTCTACAATAAAATAGCCGTGTGTTAAGTCTTCTGTTGCTTGAACTTCAATCAATGTTGGTACTTCACCTGTAGTAAGTTTTGCTGCTTTATCTTCTAAGTCTTTTTTAGACTTTGCGAAATCAAGATTATTTGCTTCGAGTAAATATAATGTCATTTAATAGAACCTCCAATGTTAATAATAAATGTATAATACAATAATTCTTATCAAAATACAAGGATATAAAAGTATATTATTTTAATTTTCTGATAATTGTTTAAAATTTTATTCTATGAATAGGAAACTTTACAATGTGTTTGAACGGGTGTGTACATTAAATGTAGTAGACACAACTGAAGTGAAATAGTAGGGGGAACGAGTAACTAAGTTTTGTAAAACTAAAAAAACGTCAATTTCTATTATAAATATAGAAATTGACGTTTAACATTTAGCTCGACTTGTTTATGTTTCAAGCGTTTTTAGTTTTGAGCTTAGATATTATAGTAAAACTGTTGCTAAAATTGGTGCGACAACGACTACGATAACACCTACGATTACAAGTGAAATAGAGGCCATTGAAGCTTCTGTCTCACCAAATTCTTGTGCGGATGACACTCCTAATGAATGACCACTTGTACCAAGTGCTAGTCCACGAGCAATAGGGTTTGTAATGTTAAATAACTTAATGAGTTTGGAACCTAAAGCATAGATAATGACACCATTTAAGATAACTGCTAGTGATGTTAATTCTTTGATACCACCAATATCAGCTGATACTGGTAATGCAATGGCAGTTGTAGCACCTTGTGGTAACATAGATGCAATGATTTCATTTGAAAATTGGAAAGCATTTGCAATGAAATAGATAAATACCAACGCAGCTGTTGTTCCAAAAGCAATGCCACCAAGTATCTGTTTCCAATATTTCTTAAGTACATCGCGTCGTTTATATAATGGAATTGCAAAACAGATAGTTGCAGGTTCTAAAAAGAAATTGATAATGTCGCCACCGATTTTATAATTGGCATAGTCTATGCCTGTTAATTTTAGGAAAGCAATACCAAAGACCATGCTAACAAATAATGGGGTGAATAAAAAGAAGCCATTTGTCTTCTTGAATAAAATCGTCGCTATGATAAAAGGTATAATTGATAATAAAATTCCGAAATAAGGTGTGTTAATGCCCAAATGATCTATCATAATTTTTCCTCCGCTAACTGATTAGGTTTTCTTTTCTTAGGTATAAATGATTTCGTAATTAGCATTTGTGAGAAAAATCCTGTGCATAGTAATAACAAGATTGTAGAAATGATAATTAGTAATATAATCAGAATAGGACTCTGACTTAATACGCCTAATGAATTAATAACTGATATACCTGCAGGTACAAATAAGAAACCAATATTATTTGTTAGCGTCGTACCAACTTTTTCAACTTCCCCAAGTTTAACAATCCCTGTACATAATGCAATAAATAATAAGACTAGACCTATCACTGATGCTGGCATAGGAATAGGCATAAAACTTTCGATGATATTTGATAAAAGCATGATGATTGCCAACACTAGTACTTGATGAAAAAAGTTATATGTTTTTGAATGGTTTGGCTGTTTCTCAGCTTGTTTTATGTTTGTTTCCATATTGTATTTCCTCCCGAATTAATCTTGAGTTAATTATAATATGAAAACGGTTACTGATAGTCGTTTTAAAGGTGAATTACGAAACGTATATGCTGAGTTGCATTAATTACGACGTGACACTCAAATTAATCCCATATCTTGCTTGAATGTTTTCATATATGAACGACTAACTTGGAATTTTAATGCATTTGTCATAGTGAGTTGGTAGGTATAGTTAAACCAATGTTCAATTGTTTGTATGTGTACTTTATTAACAAGAGTGGCACGGTGAATTCTCATAAACAAAGGGTTTGCAATTTTTTTCTCGTAATGATTAAGTGGCTCAGTTGTATGATAATTTTCTTGTAAGGTATTGATTGTGGTAATACCGTTATTGACAGAAATAGCAATAATATCTTCTAAATTAATGATATGAATACGCTCATCTACTTCAATAGGTAATACCATTTGTGATGTTGGTGCATTATCTTTTTGTGTGTCATTTGGATGCTGAATCACTTCAGTTGCTTGTTTGTAACTGTCATGATCTAGTGCAATTTCAACTTTGTGAATAGCTTGGGCAATACGTTTTTGTTCGAATGGCTTTAAAATATAATCCGTTGCATCTAGTTCAAATGCTTTAACAGCGAAAGTATCATGCGCTGTAGCAAATATAATATGTGGTGGGTTTTGCATTTTATTAATTTTATTAGCTAAATCTAGTCCACTCTCTTCCATTAAATTAATATCTAAAAAGATTACATCATAATGATCATAAAGTAAGAGTTCTAATGTCTCTGAAACATTTTCTGCTTCATTGATTACCTCAAAGGTACGAATTTCATTTAATAAGTAATGTAGTTCGTTACGCGCTAAAGGTTCATCATCTACAATAATTGCTCTCAATGTTTATCTTCCTCTCTTATATAAAATGGAATTATATAACTCACGTTAGTACCGTCTTTGCTAGAATGAATATGCATTTTAGCCGTAATGCCAAACAAGCCTTCTAATCTGTGGTTTAAATTTTCTAATGCGCTACCTGTGCCTAAATCCGAATAAACACGTGTTTTGCCTATGTTATTAATTTTATCATCCGGGATGCCTGAGCCATTATCTTCAACTGATATATATAATCCATCTTCTGTTTTATAAGCAGTTACGATAATACGATTGTTATATTTACGATTTTTAAAGGCATGTTTGATTGCATTTTCTATAAGTATTTGTATCGCAAATGGTGGAACAAGCGCACCATAACATGAGTCTTCAATATTAAATGAAACATCAAAACGATCTGGATAACGTGCTTGTTCAAGTGATAAATAAGCCTCGACTTGTTGTAATTCCTTCTCAAGTGAAATGGTATTATTCCGTGCACCTTGCAAATTTGAACGGAAAAATTGACTGAGTTGTAACAGTAATTTTCTCGCCTTTTCACTATCAATTCTGACTAAGGCAGAAATTGTGTTGATGGCATTGAAAAAGAAGTGTGGATTTACTTGTGCTTGTAGTGATTTGATTTCAGCATCTCTAACCAAAGCACTTTGTGTTTCAGCTTGTCCTAATTCAAGTTGACTAGAAAAAATCTCTGCAAGACCAGAAGCTAATTGTTTATCGGAATGAGAAACATCATGCTTATTTGTAAAATATAGTTTTAAAGTTCCAACAACATCATTCTTAACGCTTAGTGGAACGACAATGGCTGCTTCGAGTGGGCATTCAGGGTGATTACAACCAATATCTTCCCTTGAATATGCTTCTTTTAAAGTACCTGCTTGAATTGCTTGTTTAGAAAGATTAGTAATGATTTGTTTTTGCGCAACATGATGATCACTCGCCGCACCCACATGCGTTAATATATCTTTTCGATTGGTGATAGCTACTGCCGAAACACGCATAAGATTTAAAATAATGGTAGCTGCTTGTTTGGCAGAATGTTCATTTAATCCTGACCGGAAAAATGGTAATGTTTCATTTGCTAGTTGTAGGACATCATGTGTTTGTATTGCGCGTGTTTCTTCTTCTTGCTTAATTGTTGATAATATAATTGATAAAAAAATTGCAGTTCCGATTGAGTTGATTGAAATCATAGGTAAAGCAATGAGTTTAACTAAAGACCAAGCATGCTCTGTATTATCAGAAAAAATTAAGATACAAATCATTTGAATAACTTCTGTAGTACCGCCAATGATCGTACCTTTAACAATAGTAGGATACTGTCGTGCACGCATTGCTCTATAACCAAAATAACCTGATACTAGTGCGATAAATATAGATGAAATTAGATAGATATAAGCATCTGCACCACCAATATAAACACGGTAAATGCCTGAAATCATTGCTACAAAAATAGCAACGAATGGTCCTCCAATTAAACCTGAAACGCCGATAGTAAGCACGCGCGTATTTGCGAGAGAAGCTTCAGGATCTAAATGATTATAGACACTGCCATTAACGACTTCATTACCGTTAATTTGTATGCCTGTAAAGTTTGAAATCATAGAGAAACATCCGAAGATAATGATGAGTTGCCATTGCGAACTTCGTTTATCTCTTTGGTTCATCATTGTTTTAAAATGATTAATATTCATTAATATATAAGCGATAATAATAATAAGACCTACACGTTCTAGTAATAAAATAAATAAATTTAACATCTCATACACCTTTATAGATAATTTGTCTATCTAGTATAATACATATATTTGATAATGCATTAATTATTCTTTTAGAAAGGATTAGAAATTTTAAAAGGTGTCAATATATTTTGTGGAATAATCAAAAAAAGACACTTAATACACTTTGCGTGCTGTTTTTTAGCAATAAATTGAAGTAAATGTTATTTTTATCTTATTGACTTTTTCAAAAAAATATTTTGAATTTTAAAAAGTCATATTTACTATGTAATCATTATTATAAGGCAAGAGGAAATGTTTTGAAGCTTGAAGCGTTAAATCATTGATAATGATTATAGTTGTTTCACGGGGATTTAGGAGGCAAAATTATATGGAATCAGAACAACCATTTGAAGGAGATAACAGACTTCTTTTAGGTATTTTTTTAAGCGTAATAACATTTTGGTTGTTTGCTCAATCGCTCGTTAATATCGTTCCCGCATTAGAATCATCTTTCTCAACTAGTTATGGAACAATTAATGTAGCTGTAAGTTTAACCGCACTTTTATGTGGTTTGTTTGTTGTAGGTTCAGGAGGTCTTGCTGATCGGTACGGTAGAGTTAAAATGACTTATATCGGTTTGACTTTAAGCGTTCTCGGATCATTACTTATTATCATCCCGGGATTTGTCCCTTTACTTGTACTTGGGAGAGCAATACAGGGATTATCTGCGGCATGTATCATGCCTTCAACATTAGCAATTATAAATGAATACTATATTGGAAGAAGGCGACAACGCGCGTTAAGTTATTGGTCTATTGGTTCATGGGGTGGTACTGGCATTTGCTCATTCTTTGGTGGTATCATGGCTACATTTGTTGGATGGAGATCTATATTTATTATTTCGATAATGGTAGCTTTAGTGTCTATGTATTTAATAAAACACACACCAGAAACAAAAGCAGTTCAAACTGAGTCATCAAAGCGTGCCAAATTTGATTTTGTAGGGCTAATTATATTAATAGTTGCAATGCTGAGTGTCAATTTAATCATTACACAATCTTCAAATTATGGTTTCTTTTCGCCACTTATTTTGATGTTAATTGTGATATTCATCATTTCAATTATTGTATTTGTATTATTTGAAAACAAAGTTAAAAACCCTTTGATAGATTTTAAACTTTTTAAACACAAAGCATACAGTGGTGCTACAGTTTCAAACTTTTTATTAAATGCTGTAGCAGGGACACTTATTGTTGCGAATACTTATTTTCAATCAGGATTACATTTCACATCGTTTCAATCAGGGATGATGACCATTACTTATTTAATAGCTGTTTTAATCATGATTCGCGTTGGAGAAAAGATTCTTCAGGAGGTAGGTCCTAAAAAACCTATGCTTATTGGTGCAGGACTTAATGCGATAGGTATTCTATTAATCTCTTTCACATTTTTACCAACGCCTGTTTATGTTATCAGTTGTGTGTTAGGTTACTTAATTTATGGTGTAGGCTTAGGTATGTATGCAACACCTTCAACAGATACAGCTGTTACTACTGCGCCGGAAGATAAGGTAGGTGTCGCATCAGGCGTATATAAAATGGCATCTTCACTTGGTAACTCATTTGGAGTAGCAATTTCAGGTACAATATTTTCTATTATGTCTACTAGCGCTAATATTCATGTTGGTGCCATGTATGGACTATGGTTTAATGCTGCACTAGCAATCATTGCATTTATATTTGTATGGATATTAGTTCCGAAAAAACAATTCAACAATTAGTATATAGTAATAAGATTTATGAAATTAATAACAAAATGAAATGCATCCTTAATGCCAGGTTAAATCTCTAGCATTGAAGGGTGCATTTTTAAATTGGTCTATAAGTCATAAACCAGAGGAATAAACGCTAATAGTATGAGTAAGTTAGTACGGAATATATAGTGATATTATTGGTTATCATTAGAAAATCATATTATAATTTAGTAAACGCTTACAAGGAGGTTTGGATTGATGCAAACTTTATGGCAAAATGAACAAAACCGTTTAGCTTTACTAAAACAACTTGTAAATCACCAAACAATTACGAATACACAGGGAGAAAAAACATTTCCGAATCTGGTAAAGCAACTGTTATTACAGCTTGATTATTTTAAGACTAACCCTAAGCAAATACAAAAAATATTGACGGATGATGATAAAGAAGCACTAATAGCCTTTTATCATGGTTCTCAATCAGGTAAAACCATTGTACTCGTAAGTCATTATGATACAGTTGGCATATCAGAATTTGGTTTAGCTCATGATTTAGCTTGTAATCCTGACAAATTAGAACAATACTTTTTAGAAAATCAAAACTATTTGGATGAAGGCGCAGTGCAAGACCTACACAGTGGAGACTATTTATTTGGTCGAGGCATCATGGATATGAAAGCAGGTCTCATGCTACATATGTCTTTAATTGAATTAGCATCGATTGAGCAATGGGATATTAATCTTATTTTAGTTACGGTTCCAGACGAGGAAGTAAATTCTTCTGGTATGAGAAAAGCAGTAGAAAAATTAGCGGAATTAAATGCTACTTACGATTTGGATATACAATTACATTTGAATAGTGAACCTACTTTTCAGCAAGCTGCATCGGATGAAAAACATTATATATACTCTGGCTCAATTGGTAAAATCATGCCAGCAGTACTGTGTTATGGAAAAGAAACACATGTTGGCCATCCTCTTGAAGGGATGAGTGCTAACTTTATGATGAGCTATATTACACAAGCAGTAGAGTATAATACACAGTTAAAAGAGTATTTTGAAAATGAATCCACTCCAGTACCTGTTACATTAATGATGAAAGATATTAAAGATACATATGATGTACAAACGCCATTTAAAACTATAGGATTATTTAATTTCTTTTTATTCAATAAAACGCCTAAAGATGTTTTTAGAGAATTTATAAATACAGTCATCACTGCTGTTGATCGTTGTGAATCAGATTGGTTGTCTGTATTAGAGGCAGAGGATTACCAATTTGATAAAAAAATTAATGTTTTGACATATGAGCAACTTAAGCAATACGCCATCAAAAAATATGGTGAGAAAACAATAGTTAATATTATAGATCAAACATTACAAGAAACGCCAGAGTTGCATTTGCAGAATATTCATATTGCCGATAAGTTGATGCAAATATGTAAAAATATTGCTCCTGCTGTAGTGACATTTTTTGCCTCACCTTATTATCCTGCTGTCAATGCTTCATATGACAAACGCGTAGCATCAACTATATCATTAGTGAAACATACATTAAACGAGCAATTTCAACGTAGCAGTGAACAAGTTCATTATTTTAATGGTATCAGTGATACAAGTTATCTAAAGTTTGATGGGGATATGGAACAGATGGCTATATATGAACAAAATACACCTAATTACAATCGAACTTATGTCATTCCTTTTAAGTCAATAAAAACCATCAGTGCACCTACATTGTTGATAGGGCCAATCGGTAAAGACGCACATAAATTGAGTGAGCGATTGCATAAGCAGAGCGCATTAATAGAATTGCCTGTAGTACTAGAAAAAGTTGTTAAATCATATATTTAAAGTAGATAAATAGTTACTACTTGTTAGAGGGTGAGTTATTACGCTATTATGAATTATAAATGTTAAAATAACCTTAATTGAAAAAATGGAGTGTCAAATATGATAGAGGCGTACAAAGAATTTTGGAAAAAATATATAGATTTTCAAAGTAAATCTAATAGATTAGAGTTCTGGACACCAGTACTGATTCATATTGTTAGTATATTTATAGTAGCTATTATTGGTGTTATTGCTTTTATTTCAGGTGCTTTTATTGTTGCTACAATTTTGTCAGTATTGGTTGGGATTTTTGTGTTGGCGATGATTATACCAATGTTTGCTGTAACTTTGCGACGGTTTTATGATGCAGGAAGAAGAAGAACTTCTGCCATTATTCTTATTGCTGTGTCCATTATTGTAAACATTTCATTTGATATGATTCAAATCAATAGTATCGCTATTATACTGAATGTGATTGCATGGATTTGTACGATTATACTAATTATTGAAACATTACTACCTTCTCGTAGTGAAGCGGATGCTAACTTAAAATGGTTATAGCATTTTAAATTCGGATGAACAAATGAGAAATAAATATTTATATGTATAATTTATGGTAGTATCCAAAAGTTTAATGTGATAGTGGAGAAATAAGTTGAGGTTGAATACGCTTGTTTTAATAAAATTAAATCAATATAAAACTTGTTTTTTATTGATTATAAGCCGATATCATTGATAGTCTGAAACATTTTTAGATGTTTCAGACTTTTTTTGTTTATTTTAGAAAATTACAAAAAATATTATCTGAAAATTCATTGTATTAAAAAAAGTAAACCTTTAATATAAAAGAAGAAAGGAGGAGATAACATGGAATGGTTGAAATTGATTGGAATTTTAATTATAGTACTTGGCTTTTTATTCAAGATTGATACGATTGCTGTGATTTTAATCGCTGCTGTAGTGACAGGACTTGTATCAGGTTTGAATTTGTACGTTATTCTTGAAACATTAGGAAAAGCTTTTGTCGATAATCGTTTAGTAACACTTTTTATTTTAACATTACCTATGGTGGGGTTAATTGAGCGATTTGGTTTGAAAAAGCAAGCCTCGAATATGATTGGTAAGGTGAATAAAGTTACGAGTGGGCGATTAATGACCATATATTTATTCATTAGAGAGTTAGCAGGTGTTGCTTCAATACGTATTGGCGGACATCCACAGTTTGTGCGTCCATTGATTAATCCAATGGTACAGGGTGCGTTAAGAACACGTTATAATTTGCAAGAACATGAAGTAGACGAAAAAGATATCGAAAAGATTAAAGCGCAGACTTCTGCGATGGAAAATTATGGTAATTTCTTCGGTCAAAATTTGTTTGTAGGGGCAGCAGGTGTATTGCTAATGGTTGGTACGTTTCAATCTTTAGATATTAAGGTGAATGCCATTGATCTTGTATTAGCGTCATTACCTATAGCTGTTATTGTCTTTTTCATTGTGTGGATAAATAATATCAGATTTGATAAATATTTAGATCGGAAATACGGTAAAAAGCAGGTGGATAGACATGAGTGAGCAAACATTAAATCAAATTTTAGAACTATTTTACATATTAATTGGTTTACAATTACTTTATACCGCATATCGCGTGTTAAAAGCATCAACAAATAGCAAAAAATATGGTACAGCTTTATTTTGGATTTTATTAGCCATTTTATTTATTGCGGGTCCATATATCCCCAATGTTATCAACGGTATATTTATCATAGTTATGGGTATACTGACACTTTGTAAACAAGTGGTTATTAAAAATATTATAGATGTTAACGAAGAGCAAGGTAATGATGGTTCACAAAAATATGGGAATAAATTATTTATACCAGCCATTGTTTTAGCTGTAGCGGCGATTATTGTTTCTAACTGGACGCCACTAGGTGGGGCAATAGGTTTAGGTGTTTCTTCGATATTAGGCTTACTTGCCGCATATATCGTCATTAAGCCAAATGGTAAATATATACTTTACGACAGTGACCGTCTAACACAACAAATTGGAACAGTTGGTATATTGCCACAATTTCTTGCTGCGCTAGGTGTACTTTTTACAGTAAGTGGTGTGGGTGACGTCATTTCGAAAGGCATATCTTCTTTTTTACCAGAGGGCAATCATCTTATAGGTGCAGCTGCATATGTCATTGGCATGGTACTTTTTACAATGTTAATGGGTAATGCATTTGCTGCATTTACAGTTATCACAGCGAGTATCGGTATCCCATTTGTTATCGCTCAAGGTTGGGACCCTGTTATAGCTGGTGCGCTTGCTATGACTGGTGGATTTTGTGGTACGTTATTGACACCTATGGCAGCTAATTTTAATACTTTACCAGTTGCGTTATTAGAAATGAAAAGAGAATTCGGCGTGATCAAAGCCCAAGCGCCAATTGCACTTATATTAATTTTGGTACATATAGGATTAATGTATGTTTGGGCGTTTTAAAGCATAAAAAGTATGTCTTAAATAAAATGAAAAGGGGATGTTAATGATGAAAATTTTAGTAACAGGATTTGATCCTTTTGGTGGAGAGAAGATTAATCCAGCACTGGAAGCCGTTAAATTATTGCCGAATGAAATTGAATCACATCAGATTGTGAAGTTAGAAATACCTACAGTTTTTAATAAAAGCAAAGAAACTATAGTTAATAAATTAAAACAAGAACAGTATGATGTTGTATTAGCAATTGGACAAGCAGGTGGAAGATTTGAATTGACGCCAGAACGTGTAGGCATAAATATTGATGATGCACGTATACCTGATAATGAGGGTAATCAGCCGATAGATGAAGTTATTCAATCATCAGGTGATGCAGCTTATTTTTCAAACTTACCAGTTAAACGCATGACAGAGGCAATTAAGTCTGCAGGTGTACCAGCGAGGTTGTCTAATACAGCAGGTACCTTTGTATGTAATCATATTTTGTATCAACTTGGATTTTTACAAGCAACACAATTTCCAAACATTAAATTTGGTTTTATACATGTGCCTTTTATTCCGCAACAAGTAACAGATAAACCTGAAAAACCATCTATGTCTATTCAAACTATTGCAGAAGGTTTGGAAGCTGCGCTCAAAGCGATTATAGAATCAGATGAGGACATCAAAATTGCTTTAGGTGAAACACATTAAGTTACTTATAGAATAGTGCATTGAAATGAAAAAGCAGTGACATGCTATGATGATAGCTGGTATCACTGCTTTTTTAGCGCATAAAACTGTGCTTATGTTTCATTGATTTTTTAATAATCATGCTCATTTCTTGAATAATTCATACGAACTTCATAATAAGTTTTTCCGAAATAAGTAGCTTGTTTATCATTGCTCATTTTAAATCCAATTTGTTCATAAAAATGGATTGCATTTTTATTTTCTTCGACTACCCATAGGGTTACATTATCAGGATAAGATAATTCCAAAGCGCGCTGTGTAAGTGCATAACCAATCATATGACGCTGATAATCTTCCAGTAAATAAAGTGCGAATATTTCGCTCCAGTCGTCAGAAGAAGATGAGGATTCTGTTTTACCATAAGATATGAAACCTACTACTTCGTTTTCAACAAGCGCAACTAATGTTGGAACATCGTGTAAATAAGACTTCCTGATAAACTGCACTTTGTCTAGGTTTTCTAAGTAATTATTTTTTGATAAATGATCATAAGTTTCTAACCAACTTTCATAATGGACAAGTGCTTTACCGTATTTATCTGCTTCAGTTAATGTTCTTATCGTAAATTCCATACATCTTCCCCCTTTGTTTATCAAATTGTAAATATTATAGCATCTAATTATGCGTAAAAGAAATTTTTGAATTCAAATCAGGTAAATGAAAGTTTTACAAAATTCAATATAACGACATGACTAATTGTTTAGTTCAGTGTTAGCTTTATCGAGAGAATGCTCTAATTTTAAAGCTTCTTGTTTTGCTTGTTTAGAGTAATATGAATGGGCAAAATGCATTTGTAAAATTAAAAATAACCCACTAAATGTCCAATATAAACCGAGTGCTGCTGCAGAATGTAAGGATATGTAAGTTATAAAAATAGGTGACAATATCATCATTATATAATATGTTTTGCGCTGATTTTTAGGGTAATGCATTGCATTTACAAGAGGTTGTATGAAATAAATAACAGATGCAATTAATGATATCCATAGATCTGGTTTTGTTAAATTGAACCATAAAAAATGGGGGAATTGATCTATTCCACCACTGCTAGGAAATTTAAGTGTCACGATTAAACCAAATAATATGGGCAATTGTATTAAAATTGGTAAACAACCGATAACACTTTTAATTGGATTAATATCATAACGTTTATAAATAGTCATCAAAGCCTTATTAGCTTCACGCTTTTCTTCCTGTGTTTGTGCATCACTTACGCGTTGTTTTATATTATCAATTTGTGGTTGTACTATTTTTGTTTTTTCTCTCATCAGATGCATGTTTTTAACTTGTATTAACATAAACGGCATCAAAATAAGGCGAATCGTCAGTACAATCGTGATGATTGCTAAGCCATAATTATTACCAAATAACTGTCCTAAACCATGCAAAAACATATCAATAGGTTTTACAAATATATAATAAAATAAGCCATTTCTATCCTCTTGTTTTGAATAATCACAAGCAGTTAAAATTAAAGGTAGAAATATTAAAACAATCCATTTTTTATTCATGTATTATTTCCTCCTGCTCGAATTGTGAACAATGTAACTTTAACATATTGCATACAATGTTTAAATATTATTTAATTTGTTTTAAAAAACATTTATATGAAGCGTATACATGCATTAAGACAAATCATTTATTGAGTGATATTTAAATGAATACAAGCTGAACATTTAATGAATAAATTGAAGTTATGTCATAATGAAATTGTTAAAAGAGAAGAGGAAAGTGATAAATATGTTAATAGGCATGATTTCAGATTTACATATCGATAGACATAATAAGCTGACGCCTAAAGATTATGAGCAAGCACTAGTTGCAGTTATTAAGCAACAAAAAATTGAATTATTACTTATTGCCGGTGACGTTTCAAATCATTATAAATTAACGCAATCATTTGTGAAGGAAATCGAGATGCAAACAAAGATAAAAGTACTCTTTATACCAGGAAATCATGACTTTTGGTCAATGGATACTGACGCGACTTCTTCTGAGATTTTAGATACTTATATCGAAATGGATAATTGCTTAATTGATGAACCGTATGTCATTAATGATGAGTGGGCGATTGTAGGTAATACAGGCTGGTATGACTATACTTATGCGCATTCTAAATTCTCTTTAGAACGCATTGCGCGCAGGAAGTATTATGGTGCAACATGGCAAGATAAAGTGAAAATAGATTGGGAGATTGAAGACAAAAAATTGTCAATGATAGCTGCCAAACAGGCGATGAAAGATATTGAAAAAGTAAAAGACAAAAAAATTATATTAATGACACATATCGTGACACATCGTAAATTTGCGGTACCAATGCCACATAGAATATTTGATTATTTTAATGCATTTATAGGTACTTCAGATTTTGATGAAATTTATACGCGATATGATATTAAATATAGTATTATGGGGCATGTTCATTTTCGAAATGCTTTTGAAGAAAATGGAGTGACATATATTTGTCCGTGTCTAGGTTATCAACGAGAGTGGCGTACACCATATATAGAACAGGAAATTAACCATGCGTTACATAAAATAGAAATTAATTAATCACTCTTGAAAATGAATACTCATGCGCCCAGGTGCATTATAACTGTTTTCTAATTTCTGTTTTTTAATTTTTATAATTTGATATTTATTTGGAAAAACAGCAGGTAGAACAATTGATTTTCCTAAATTAGACCATAATGGATCGATATAATAATAATGGTTGTCATCATAACCAATAAGCACTGTAACATGAATATTTGATACTAGTTGATGATGTGTATTATCAATTTTAAATGTTTTGCTAAAAGGTTTTTGTCCTAAAACAGTGTGATAAATGATGACAGGTTGGTCTTTATCAATGATGTCACATAATGCATTTAGTGATTTTCCAGTACTATTAACAATACGTTTATCATACGTTTGTAAATAAGGTACTAAGGCAGTAGGGAAAATTGTTTGATGATGACCCCATTTCACCCATAAGTGATGACCTACATAGCCTTTGTATGGATTATTCGCATGTTTAGGCCAGTGTTTCATGATATGTGTTGCTGGTATATTGTGATTATTGAATTGTAATATCATTGCACTTGCAATGCCTTCGCATCCCATAATCATGGGAATCGGAAATAATTGACTGATTGGTTTAACGGATAATATTTTTTTGTTCATAGGTAGAGACTCCTGTATCAATTAGTAAGAAAGATTAACATTAATTAATACGTTTATTATATATCTATATCAGTTTAAGTACCTACAAAGATGCTTGAATTATAGTTAATATTAGATATAATTTTATGAAATTGGTTATAATGTGCGAAAGGGGTTGAAAACATGGATTATAGAATAGAAACATTATCTGAAAGACCAGTACCAGTTGTAGGGGTAAAAAAGAAATATGCAACTGGACAAAAAGCACAAGAAAATATTTTTAAGTTTTGGATGGAATTTGAAGCAATGGGCTACAAAGATCGCTTGATATCACAAAGCAATCAATATCTAGAGGGGTTATTAGGTGTTTGTTTACCTAAAGAAAATGGTGAAATGCATTATTTAATAGGTGTGACAAGTGATGAACAGCAAAGTGAGTGGGAACAAGTTGATTTAGTAGAGGGTAGATATTTAGTATTTGATGCTAAAGGCCCTGTTCCGGAATCGATTAAACAAGCAATGCAAACTATTCATAGAAATATCTTACATACTTTAGATTATGAATTGCGGAGTGCTCCATTTTTTGAATTATATAAACCAGGTGAACTACATTCAAACGACTATATCACTGAAATTTGGTTCCCAATAAAATAGTAAAGAATAAATTTTAAAACTAAAATATAAAAAATATCGCTAGTAATGAATAAACGTCCATCTCTATAACAATTCAAATAGGAATGGACGTTTTTTGCGTTTATAGAATTTTATAAATCGATAAGCTGAAGCAACCTAAGATAAAGAAACCTCTAAATGTATGCTTGGACACGCATTTAGAGGCTTCTATATTAGGGGAGAATTCAAGTTCATACACTACTTAATCATTTGTTAGTATTGATAACGGTATGAATTGTATTTTTTAACAGTGATTCATGTTATTCGCTTATTTATAAGAATAGACTTTAACACGATTTCTAACACAATGATTAGTACAGCAGTAATAATCAAAATAATTGTATATGGTAAGATGCTGTATTCACCTTGTAATCCCACTAATGGTGACATGATACCACCAAGTATAAATTGAAATAGACCTAGTAAACTTGAGGCATTGCCACTACCGCCAGTACGAGATTCCATCGCTAATGCAAAACTTAATGGTCCGATACCAGTTACAGGGCATACATTTAAAAAGAATGCGATAACTAATACCCATAATGGTAAATGAAGCATTAATGTCACAATAATTAGCACAACGCCCATTAATTGAATGATTGTTAAAATAATTAGCAAAAAGTATCTATTCATATATGCGACAAGTTTGGCTGTAAGTTGACTCATAATAATAAGACCAATACCGTTAAAGGCAAACAAATAACTAAATTGTTGAGGTGTCATGTCATAAATTTTTTGCGTAATGAACGGTGCCGCAGATGAGAAACTAAATAGCATTACGTAAGTTAAACCTTGTAAAATCATTGGAATAATAAATGCAGGTCTTTTTAATAAATGAGCAAAATCTTTAAAAATAACTTTAAAATTGAGTTTAGCTCGATTTGGTGTATGCGTTTCTTCTAAATAGCGGATTGATAAAAATAAAATAATAACACTTACGATTGTCAAAATTACAAATATTGCTTTCCAATTAGATATCGTTAATGCATAGCCGCCTATGATTGGTGCAATAATGGTAATGATTCCGTTGATTACGAGTAAAGATGCTAGTCCTTTAGCTAACGCTTTACCTTCATGTTGATCTCCCATAGTAGCTTTAGCAATTACTATAGCACCTCCGCCAGTTAAACCTTGAACTAGACGCAAAGTGAGTAATATACTCATGGAAGCAGTGAAAACCGCCAGTAAAGAAGCTAGTGCATAGATTGAAATGATAAATAACGCCACTTTTTTGCGTCCATATGCGTCTGACAAAGGACCGAAAATAAATTGACCAATAGCAAGACCAATCATTGCAAACGATAAAGTAAGCTGTGATTCAGATACAGATGTATTAAAGTCATGTTGCACATTGGGTAATGATGGCACATACATATCTATGGTTAAAGGGCCAAATGTAGTCATGATACCCAACACAATAATGACCATAGTTGGTAGTTGGCGGTTTGAAATCTTGTCCATGTGTGAAACTCCTTTAAAATTCTCTCTAATGTTTAATTATAAACATGTTATCTCGTTTTGTAATTACAAATGAAACTAATATGTTAATTACCATGTATTTTAGAAAAATAGAGCAATTAAATTTAGCTACTTTTAATTATTTATATAATACAAAACATACATATATATGATAAAGTATTATACTAGATATAGCGCATTAATTATATGTTTTTTGATAGTAATCATATAAAATTATATGGGATTTTACTAAGGAGTAAAAAATGAATTTAACTAAAACACACTATGAAGTGATTAAATTTGTGATTGTAGGCGGTATGAATACTTTAAATTATTACATTGTCTATCTTTGTTTATTGAAGTTATTAGAAGTGAATTATTTAGTTAGTCATATCAGTGGATTTATCATTAGTTTTGTCATTTCTTACTATTTAAATTGTTACTTTGTTTATAAAGTGACACCAACTTGGCGTAAATTCTTAAAGTTTCCATTAACTCAAGTTGTCAATATGGGCATGCAAACGTTATTATTGTATATTTTTGTACAATGGTTTGGTATATCATCTGTGATAGCACCTTTTGCAGGGCTTATCATTACAATACCTATAACATTTGTCCTTTCTAAATATATCCTAAGAGATTAGTAAAATTTTTAATAAACCCACATTTTAAATATATTTATTTTATGAGAGCAAGTTTCAGAATCAAAAATATGATTTGATTCAAACTTGGTCTCTTATTTTTGCTCAATTTTATAATTAATATTAGGATTGGCTAAAAAAATAATTAGTTTATTTATATTAAATAATTTTTGAATAAAAATCGTTGTAAATATGTTTGTGATGAGTCATAATAAGTATTCAATCATACTGAAGGTGGAAAGTAAGATGAGTCAAAAAGAAAAATTGGAAACAGCGCAAAAAGGTGCTTTTTTAAGTTTAATCGTCTACATCATATTATCGGTGACTAAATTTATCGTAGGGTATTTATATAATTCTGCAGCTGTAAAAGCAGATAGTTTAAATAATATGACGGATATTATTGTTTCTTTGGCAGTAATTATTGGTTTGAAAATTTCTATTAAACCTGCAGATCAAAACCATCCATATGGACATTTGAAATCTGAAAATATTTCATCATTACTCGTGTCATTCATTATAATGTTTGTTGGTATTCAAGTCATTATAGAGAATGTTCCTGAATTATTCACAAATGAACATCATACCCCTAATATTATAAATATTTATGTCAGTGTCATCAGTGGTTTGATTATGCTAGTTGTATTTTATATTAATCAAAGCATTGCTAATCGTACGAAAAGTAGTTCATTGAACTCCGCAGCTAAAGATAATTTGTCAGATGCGTTAGTGAGTTTAGGTACTGCAATTGGTTTAATTTTTACACAATTTGGATTTCCAGTAATTGATACGATATTAGCCATTATATTAGGCTTACTCATTATATATACTGGTTTTGGTATCTTTAAAGAATCAATTTTTACATTAAGTGACGGTTTTAATGAGCAAGAATTAGAAGCTTATAAAAATTATGTGTTAGAAATTGAAGATGTAATCGAAGTACAAAATATTAAAGGTCGTTACCACGGAAGTAGTGTTTTTGTAGATGTAACGATTGTAGTAAAATCAGATTTATCTTTGGAAGAAGCACATCACATCTGCGACAAAGTAGAACAACATATGCACAGCAAAGGCATTTCTTCAGTTTATGTACATCCTGAACCACAGTCAATACAATAAGTGCGATGTTGAGAAAGTATATGATTGTGATTATTATCATGGTTTTTATTTATATTAAACTAATAAACTACCAAATGATAACTTGAATTAAGGTATTTAATGAGTATTGATATACAAATATAATATGTTTCAGTTAAAATTTTATTAGCTTATTTTAGAGTAAAAAAGTCCGAGACATTTTTGTCTCGGACTTTTAAAATATAAAGCAAATCAGAAGATGGTTGAAGGGCATATATGTTTTAACTCCTTCAAACCATCTATGTGTAAATTTTATAATTTAAAGCGAAATAGGTTAGCATCATTTTTAATAAGTGATTTCTAGACTATTTTTAATCATACATTTTGGGTTAATGTATAAAATTAGTCTTACCACCAACCATTTGCAACACGGAATTCGATTGCTGCATCAATTGAGCCATAACGATCTTCAGCGTATTGAATCATACCTTTTGTTTGTTCAGTTACAGATCCAGTACCCCAAGCTTCTTTCGTTTGTCCTAAACCTCTATATCCTAATTCATTTACTGCATCTGGATTTCCACTTGATTCTGGCATTACAATGTTATCCCAAAGCGCTTTTGTACCACCAGCAGCAATAAATTCACTATACACGTCATTGTTTGCTTGAGTAGTTTCTGCAGCATCAGCTGTAGAAGTATTTGAAGTTAAACCAACACCAGCTGTAGCGATTGTTACTGATGCGAATGAAGCTAATAATAATTTTTTCATTTGAAAAATCCTCCTAATAATTGTTTGTTTTAAACAGTTTCAAATTGTATTTGTTAATTAGCATGGATGTTTTTAAAATATTTTTGTTTGTCTATCGTATTGCTCCGTTCATCAACGTTTACAACTATAACATCATTTTTTTATAGGTAGGTTACAGAAAAATGAAAATAAAAAGTCATTTATGAATAAATGAATACAATCATTTCAAAATCAAGTGTAAATTGTTATAATTTTAATGTATGGCATGAGAAATTATAGATAAAGTATTGTCGTAACAGGATTTATATCTGTGTATCACTGTAATATTTTTGTAAAAGTAGTGATAATATCATTTTATTCAATGGAAAGAAGGAATATTATGCCAAAACTAATTTTATGCAGACATGGTCAAAGTGTTTGGAATGCTGAAAATCTATTTACAGGTTGGGCTGATGTAGATTTATCAGAACAGGGAAGAACTGAGGCAGTGACGTCGGGAAAAAAATTAAAAGAACAGGGTATAGAGATAGATATCGTCTTTACATCTTTATTGCAACGCGCCATTAAAACTACGTTTCACTTATTAGATGAATCTCAACAGTTATTTATTCCAGTTATTAAATCTTGGCGCTTAAATGAGCGTCATTATGGTGGATTACAAGGTTTAAACAAAGATAAAGCTAGAGAAAAATTTGGTGAAGAACAAGTACATATATGGAGACGTTCATATGATATAGCACCACCTGCGCAAAGTGATGAACAAAGAAAAGATTACTTAAATGATAGAAAATATGAACATTTAGATAGAAGAGTTATGCCTGAATCAGAAAGTTTGAAAGATACTTTAATTAGGGTGATTCCTTATTGGAACGACCAAATCTCACAACAGTTATTAGATGGAAAAACTGTGCTTGTTTCTGCGCATGGTAATTCATTGCGTGCATTAATTAAGTATATAGAAGATGTATCAGATGAAGATATTGTAGGATATGAAATCAAAACAGGGGCACCTTTAATATATGATTTAACGGATGATTTAAAAGTGATAGATAAATATTACTTATAATACTTTTATAACTGTACAAAAAATGAAATGACGTAGTAAAGTAATAAATAACTTAAATAAAATGATGGCTGATTCTGAAATATATAAATGTATATTTTCAGGAATCAGGCCACATCTTAGAAGTGATATGACAAAACCAAAGATAAAAAACATTTGGTTTTGAAGTATTACTTCTATTTTTATTTATTGCGCTTATGTTGTTGGATAATTTTGCGTGCACGCTTGCGTGTTTTGATATTAGGACTATTTAAATTACGGCGTGCTGTTTGTAAATCTAATTTCATGGTGATGACCTCCTTTATCTATAGATATTATGTAAGAAAAAACTTGGAATGTAAATAGTAATTATTACGATTTGTAACATTTTTTAAATCTTACAAAATAAAAGTTTAAAATATAACTAATATTTTAAGTATTTTTAATGATAAATTAAACTAAAATATGTATAATGCAGAAATGCGACTAAAAAGAGTTGATAAATTATAGAATACAGGAGTACAAAAATGGATCAAAAGACGAAAATTATAATGATTTTGATGATGTTGTGTGGTGGGTTTTTTGGATTATTAAATGAAACCTTATTAACAACAGCATTACCAAGCATAATGAAAGATTTTAAAATAGATTACACACAAGTACAATGGCTTACTACAGCCTTTTTATTGACTAATGGTGTAATTATTCCATTGTCAGCAATGATAATTCAAAGATATTCAACAAGAAAAGTATTTTTAACTGCAATATTTATCTTTTTTATAGGGACTTTAATCGCAGGATTTAGTCCAAACTTTTCTGTTTTATTAAGTGCACGAATTGTTCAAGCACTTGGTTCTGGTATTATGATGCCACTGATGATGACAACAATATTAGATATATTTGAACCTCATGAAAGAGGTAAATATATGGGGACATTTGGTTTGGTTATTGGTTTAGCACCGGCAATTGGACCGACACTATCAGGTTATTTAGTAGAGTATTTAGATTGGCGTTCATTATTCCATGTGGTTGCGCCAATTGCTGCACTTACTTTTATAGGTGCGCTTAAATTCGTCAAGAATGTCGGTACTAATCGAAAGACACGTATTGATATTTTATCAATTATCTTATCCGTGTTCGGTTTTGGTGGTTTGCTTTATGGTACAAGTTCAATTTCCCGTGATGGTTGGAACGATCCAATCGTATTGACTACTGTTATAGGTGGCATTATTTTAGTTGCGGCTTTTATTTTCCGTCAAACACGTTTAGAAAATCCACTCCTTGATTTTTCAGTGTTCAAAGATAGTCAATTTGCTGTAGGTATTATCATAATGGCTTTTACTATGATTTCAATGATTGGTTCTGAAACAGTGTTACCAATGTTTGTACAGAATATTATGAATGACTCAGCACTCCAATCAGGATTAATTTTATTACCTGGAGCTATCGTAATGGGGATTATGTCAGTGATTTCAGGTTTACTCTATGAGAAATATGGCGCTAAAATATTAGCATTTATTGGAATGTTTATTGTAGTTGTAACAACTTCTTATTTTGTAATCATGGATGAACATACCTCACCAGCGATATTAGCAACAGTATATGCCATTCGTATGATTGGTATCGCACTTGGTTTGATGCCATTAATGACACATACAATGAATCAGCTAGCACCGGAAATGAATGCACACGGTTCTTCGATGACAAACACTATACAACAAATATCTGCATCTATTGGTACAGCAGGTTTGATCACAATTATGAGTCAAGTTGCCAAGAATTACACACCAAATATGTCTGATTTTAAAGATATGAGTCAAAAACAAATGACAGCAGAAATTCAGCATCAAGCATTGCTAAGTGGATATCATGGTGCTTTTTGGTTTGCAGTCATCATATCTATTATCAGTTTAGTAAGTGTATTTATGTTGAAAAGCAAAAAACAACTTAAATTAGAGGAAGAAAATGCTAAATAATTAAAATTGAACATCATGTTAAGTCATGCGAAATTTTCTTGTAAAAGATATTAATATTATGATACTTTGATATCAATATAATAATAATGAATGGAGCGTATGTATTATAGAACACTCGATGCATTTAAATAACGAACCTTTTCAATTAATGAAAAACGAAGTAAAGACTATTGAAGTTAGATTGAATGATGAAAAAAGACAAGAAATTAAAAGTGGCGATTATATTGTATTCAAAAATATAAAGACTGAAGAAACATTAAAAGTGCAAGTTAAGGAAATTGTAGTGTTTTCATCGTTTCAGTCACTGATGAATCAATATACTAATGAAGAAATTGGCGCGAAAACAGACGATCAACTTTCTCAAAAATTAGCAGCTATATATCAAATTTATTCACAAACTGATGAACTTAATTACGGTGCATTAGCAATCAAAGTGGCACTAATATGATGAAAATGAAATTAATTGATTTATAGTTAGGATAAAGTTGTAGCATTGATGAAAATTTAATTTGCATACGGTAAATATGACACTTTCGTTAAATTCATTTATTAATGAATTTTTCGGAAGTGTTTTTATATAAATATAAAAATAATGTTATAGTTCTAGTACATCAAAGATTTTCGTTGTAAGATAAGAGTTATGGTTGAATAATATTAGATATGATAAGTAATATTAGGAGTGTAAATATGAAAAAATTAATGATGATGGTGTTCATTTCTATAATCATTATAGCTGGGTGTAGTAGTGGGAAATATGCTGATGAGATTGACAAAGCAGTGAATCAACAGAAAAAACAACAAAAGCTTTTAGCTGATAAGCAAAAGGGTGATGTGGAATCTAAGTTTGATAAAAAGAATGCGAATATCTATGTTTATGACAAAGGCAAATATGTGACTATTGCTTATAAACCATTAAAAGATGATGATGAAGTTCATTTTTATACATATAAAATAACTGATGATAAGGCACATTACTTAAAAAACTTTAATTCAAAATCATATTCACATGCTCATGATGCGGATTATAAAGAAGAAAATATGAACCTAGAAGAATAAAACAAGATAAGAAGGTGTGTTTTTAACAAATGAAGAAACGTTGGATAAGTTTGTTATTAATGGCAGTATTAATTTTTGTTTCCGCTTGTTCGAATGACAATCAAAATGTACATCAAGATGACAAATATGGAAAAGATGGCAAGATTAAAATTATTGAATACGGTGATTTTAAGTGCCCATATTGTAAAAAAGTAGAAGAAAATATTATGCCTAAATTAAAAAAAGAATATATTGATACGAAAAAAGTAGATTATCAGTTTGTTAATATGGCATTTTTAGGAAAGGATTCGATTATAGGTTCAAGGGCAGGTCATGCAGTAAAACAATATGCCCCTAAACAATATTTAAATTTCCAAAAATTAATGTTTAAGCAACAGCCGAAATCAGAGGAAAATTGGATCACCGAACAACTCGTTGATCAACAAATAAACCAATTGGAAATTTCAAATGATAAAAAAGAAAAGATAAAAACAAGCTATAAAACTAAAGAAAGTAAATCGTGGAAAGCAGCCGAACAAGATCATAAACAATATAAAGAAAACCATATTGAAACAGCGCCCACAGTTTTTATAGCAGGAAAAAAAGTAGAAGATCCATATAAATATAAGAATTATAAAAAAATACTTGAAGAAAGTTAACTTTCAAGGCATAGAGACAAAGTATAATATCATAAGCTCGTCACTGAATTTCTGAAAAAACAGTGACGGGCTTTTTTAGTTAATAAAAAAAGGATATCTTAACTCCTTAAATCGAAATAATTACGAAAAACCTGAAATAAGTATTGCGTATTTCAAAAAGTACGGTTATAATTTTAAATCGTAATCATTACTATTTAAGGAGGAGTAAGAATGAAAAAATCAATATACATACTGTCATTTGTCATTGTATTAGCGTTAATCGTTATTGGTTGTAGTGCTACAAAGTCAAACGAATCAAAAGGTAACGACAAGATAAAAATTAATACGACTGTATTTCCATTAAAATCGTTTGCCAATCAAATAGGCGGAAAGTATGTTTCAGTTAAATCTATTTATCCTAGTGGTGCAGATTTACATACATATGAACCAACACAAAAAGATATAATGAATGCGAGTAAAGCAGATATGTTCCTGTATACAGGTGACGATTTAGATCCTATTGCTAAAAAAGTGGCAGCAACAATTAAAAAGGATAATAAAAAGGTATCATTAGGAGATGAAATTGATAAAAGCGAATTATTAACTGATCAGCACGACGAAGAACATGAGGAACATGAACATCATCATGGACATCATCACGGAGGTTATGACCCTCATGTATGGTTAGACCCTAAATTTAACCAAGTATTTGCAAAAGAGATTAAAGATAAATTAATAAAGCAAGATCCTAAACACAAATCTTATTATGAAAAGAATTATAAAAAATTGAAAGAAGATTTGATGTCAATAGATCAAAAAATGAAAAACATTACTGAAGATAAGCAAGGCAATACCGTATATATATCACATGAATCTATTGGTTATCTTTCAGAAAGATATGGATTTGTCCAAAAAGGTATACAAAATATGAATGCTGAAGATCCGTCCCAAAAAGCATTAGCAAAAATTGTGAAAGAAATTAATGATTCAGGGGCCAAATTCATTTTGTATGAAGCAAATGTTTCTAATAAAGTCACTGATACGATTCGTAAAGAAACAAAAGCAAAACCGTTGAAGTTTAATAATATGGAGTCGTTATCAAAAGAACAAGCACAAGATAAAACATTGACATATCAATCCCTAATGGAAAAAAATATAAAACATCTTGATATGGCATTAAATGACAATATTAAAACAGATGATGAAAAAACGCATAACAAGCATGAAAAGGCAATCGCTGATGGCTATTTTAAAGATAATCAAGTGAAAGATAGAAAATTAACTGATTATCAAGGACATTGGCAATCAGTTTATCCATTTTTAAAAGATGGTACTTTAGATGACGTCATGAAACACAAAGCAAACGAAGATAATCAAATGACTGAAAAAGAATATAAAGATTATTATCAAAAAGGATATCAGACAAATATTAGTAATATTAATATTACACAGGATACGATTACTTTTAAAAAGGATGACAAAACATTAAAAGGTCAATACAAATACGATGGTAAAGATATCTTGAAATATGAAAAAGGTAATAGAGGCGTCAGATATTCATTTAAATTAGTAGGTGGAAATAAAGAGTTACCAAAATATGTACAATTTAGCGATCATAATATAGCACCTAAAAAAGCAGAACATTTCCATATATTTATGGGAGATAATAAACAAAAAGTATTGAAAGAATTAGATCATTGGCCAACATATTATCCAAAAGATTTAACTAAAGAACAAATAAAAAAAGAAATGTTGGCACATTAAAAGTTGAATCCATGTATTGTTTTAAATGATATAAATATTTTACATCGAAATGAGTAAAATTTTGTTTTACGGGAATATTTTTCATAGAAACACAAATATGAGCTTTTTCATTGATATATAAAATATACCTGATATAATAAATGTATCAATAGAAAGTTACAAATTTGGAGGTATGAATTTTTATGACAAAGTTTAATTTTGATCCAGCACATTCAGTAGTAGAATTTTCAGTTAAACACCTAGTGATTTCAAATATAAGAGGTAGATTTAATGACTTCGAAGCATCACTTGAAGGTGATTTAAATGATTTAAGCACAATTAAAGGTGGATTAACAATCAAAGCAGATTCAATTGACACTCGAGTTGGTGATCGTGATAACCACTTAAGAAGTGCTGATTTCTTAGATGTTGAAAACTATCCTGAAATTAAATTTGATGTAACAAAAGTAGATGGAAAATCAGTTACTGGTAATTTAACAATTAAAGATGTAACAGAAGAAGAAACTTTTGAATTATCATATGAAGGTCAAAGTAAGAACCCATTAAATGGTGCTACAACAGCAGGTTTCATTGCTAATGGTACAATTAACCGTGAAAAATATGGTGTTACGTTTAACCAACCACTTGAAACTGGTGGCGTAATGATTGGTAAGGATATAAACTTCCAAGTAAGCCTTGAATTTGCGTTAGAAGATTAATAATAAAAGCTATAAAAAAGGTCCAAGACATATAATTGTCTTGGGCCTTTTTCTAGTTATTTAAAATTTAAAATATTTTTATGTGGGTATATAGTATTAAAAAGGGGGATTACAGTGGCAACAATGTTACCCAAAATAGGTCGTCCAGCAACGAATGCATTAGCATCGATTGGCATAAATTCTTTAGAACAATTATCAAAATATGAACGAACTACGATACTAGATACTCATGGCGTAGGACCTAAAGCGATAGGTATATTAGAGAATGCGTTGACAGAAGCAGGTCTATCATTTAAAAATGAAACAGCTTCAGAATTTCCATTTGAAATGGTTGGAGATTTAGGGTGTGATAATGCGCCCAAACGACGAATCATGTTAGATTTTCTAATAGGATCTGCATTAGCTGATAAAAACAAGTTATCACAAACAGTTGTGTCAAATTTTAAATGGCAAGTGCCCGGTGCTTTTGAATTGAACAGTTTAGATGAATTTTATAATGAAATTGAAGCACATAAAGTAGACATTAAAAGAATAGAAGTGACGCATAATTTAACACATGGAAAGTTTGGTGCAATGCATGGCACTCAGTTAAATAGTGATGGCACAGAAGTTTACTTCGCGGATTTTATTGAGTTTGAAAGCAATCGTAAAAATGCCAAAATTAAAACAGTTACATCTTATGTAATTATGAATGATGAATAAAAAGGAGCGTTTTAAGTGAGTATAAAAGTGAATGAAAACAAAATTATATTTAAAAGAGATTTTGAAGCAACTGTAGAAGAAATATTTAAAGCATATACTGAACAATCTTTATTTGAAAAATGGTTCCACCCTCAAGGCGCAACAACTGAAGTGTTCGAATTTAATATTGTGACTGGAGGTCAAGCGTTTTTTGCAATATATACTGACCAAGGTACGAGTTATACATTAACAAAGTATAATGAAGTAAAAGCACCTTATTTGATTGATTATAACGATTACTTTACTGATAAAGAAGGTAATATTGATAAAAATATGGCAAGTATGCGTAATGTGATTCAATTAGAACAAATAGATGAAGCCTCAACGCGTATTATTTCTACTGCGGAACTGCCAGATCCTAAATCAGCACAACAACTACTTGATATGGGTGTAGAAGCGGGTATGAATAGCACATTTGATAATTTAGAAACGCTTTTAAAGAACAAAAAGTCATAGATATGTAAGAATTGAAACACTTGCACACTTTAGCTTTTAGTTATAATAAAAGTGAAGAGAGGTGAGTGTATTGAATAAACGCTATATTAAAGTATTAAGTTTATATACGATAAGTACGCTTGTACCAGCTATGATCTTAAATGAAAAATGTTTGAGTAGCAGTATATTTAAATGGTTATTACGTACTTTAACGGGCTATGGTATTTTTGCATATGGCCTACACATTTTAACAAAATTCAAAAAACAACAGTGAGCAGTGCGCTTAAGCTATCAGAATCGATGTTCAAATAAAAGCGTTAATCCACTATGAACTGCGCCTAAATATTTGGAGTAAAATAAAGACACTTTCGTTGAATTCATTTTAAAAAGAATTTATACGAAAGTGTTTTTTTATGTAAAATAGACGTATAACCTATTAAATTTGAATAAAAAACAATATAATTAATCTATAATTTTGTGATCCAAACATTTTAAAGGGAAGGGTGTCGATGTTGATAGAGAATAATAAAGCCATAAAAGATACATATATGTCAGATGAAACAATTAAAAACATTAATAATCAAGTTCAAATGAAGGATGTCATGTTTAACCAAACACCCGGACGTTATGCATTAAAATCAATCATGTCTGGATTTTTATTAGCCATTGTGACTGTTTTTATGCTTGCAATAAAAACACAATTTGTTGGTGCAAATGAAGGACTAATTAACTTATTAGGTGCCATTTCATTCAGTTTGGCCTTGGTATTGATCGTATTGACACATTCAGAATTATTAACGAGTAATTTTATGTATTTGACAGTTGGATGGTACTATAAGCTAATTGGCATGAATAAGGCTTTGATCATCATGTTAGTATGTTTCTTTTTTAATATTATTGGAGGATTTATTTTATTTGGTTTAATGAAATTTACTCCTATAATGACAACGGAAATGGTGACCAGTTTAACAACGCTTGTAAATGGTAAGACCATAGATTCGACATGGTATGCAGTATTAGTAAAAGCCATTTTCTGTAATTTTTTTATAAACATTGGTATTTACGTATCAATTCAATTTAAAGATGGTTTATCTAAAGCTTTTTTCATTGCATGTGGTGTTATTGTCTTTGTATTTATGGGCTATGAACACGTAGTATTTAATGCAGGTTTATATGCTGGTATGGTCTTTTATAATTTTGATGCTGTCGTGTGGGTGCATGTATTAAAAAATATTGTCTTTGCTTTTATAGGTAACTATATTGGTGGAGGTATATTTGTAGGATTAGTTTATGCTTATTTAAACGGCAAACGTGATAGTTTGCGAAACTAATATTAAGATAAAGTAAAAGACAATTCGGTTTCTACTATGAAATCAAATTGTCTTTTATTTTTATATATAAAACAAAAAAATTGACTCATTTATCAAGAAACCATATTGTATTACTGTAAATTAATCTTTTAAATTTAATCAAATAATGCTATAAAAGATACGCTGAGGAGTGACAAAATGTCTGATTATAATATTAGAATCGCTGAAATAGATGATGCTGAAGCATTGCAAAAATTAATGTATGAAGCCTTTACACCTTTAAGAGAATTAGGTATTGATTGGCCATCCGTCAACGCTAGTGTTGAAATGGTCGAAAAGAATTTACAAACTGGTACGACTTTTGTCTTGGAAAATAACGCAGAAATCATTTCGACAATAACTGTACGTTATCCATGGGAGACGCAACGACGCATTTCTATTTACCCATTTGTATGGTGGTTTGCTACGAAACCATCATATGATGGACAAGGATTGGGTGGCAAGTTATTAAAATATGTTGAAGAAACATATCTTAGAGACACACTTAAGGTACCTGCCGTTACGCTAGGTACATCTGCGCGTAAGCATCCATGGCTATTAGATATATACAAAAGAAGAGGTTATGAAGTATACGCAGAACATGAAAGTAACGATGGTGATTTAGGTGTTATTATGAGAAAAGTATTAATTCCAGAACGTTTTGATGAAGAAGTATTAGGACAACCACCATTTTAATTGATTATATATAAAATAGGGAATTCCTTTAGGTTATATCTAAGGGAATTCCCTATTTTTATAGTTTTATGTGAAAATATTCACAAAAACTAATGGAAATATATTACAATGCAAGGGTAAAGGGAGGGCGTCATTATGGGAGAAAATGTTCTCGTTGTACATGGTATGAGACGAGGTGTTCAGAATAAAGCTTTGAAATATTTTATATCTCAACTTTTTAAAAATAGTAATATCAACTATCAAATCGCATTTTTAGAAAGTGATACGAACGATTTCTATAACGTGATTTCGACTTTAGTAAAGCAAGGTAAATTTGAATTTAATATTGTACCGTTATTATTATTTTCAGCAAAACATTATTTAAAAGATATCCCAGAAATCTTACAGCATATTAAAGAAATGTTTCCACATATGAGATACCGTATTACACCACCACTAAGTACGCATCCTCATTTAATTAACATTATTGACGAAAAAATTAATGCGGCAATGTTCAATAGACCATCAATAAATAAAGTGATTTTTATTGCACATGGTAGTGAAAACTATGAACAACCTATTGTTCAACTTAAGCAACTAATTCAGCAATGTAATATTGTAAATAAATCAATTGATATGTTGACGCTATATGGTGAATATAATTATCAAAAAATATTGCCTAAGATATTAGAAGAAACACAGAACATATTGATTGTTCCTATCTTTTTATATGATGGTTATTTAGTTAATAAAATGAAAAGTAAAATTTCAAAAATGCGTATGGCGAATCATATTGAATATACTGAATCATTAAATTTTCATCCAATATTAGAAATGATAATCAAGGATCAAATTACACAATTGGAGGTGTATCGCAATGTATCCAGTCCAACTTAATTTAGCGAATAAACATCTTGTAATTATAGGTGGAGGTAAGGTTGCCTATCGAAAATTCCAACAGTTAAAGACTGAATCAATAGCTTCATTAACTATCGTAAGTCAGACATTTTTGCCAGAGTTTTTTCAAGCCAAACAATCAAATTTGAAATTAATAACAAAATGTTATGACCGAAATGATATTGAAAAGGCAGATATTATTATTATTGCTACGAATGACCCACATGTTAATAACCAAATAAAAAAGGATTCACGACCAACACAGCTTGTTAATCACACAGGAGATAAAACACAATCAGATTTTTATAATATGCCTGAAATTCAATATAAAAATATAAATATTTTATTCAGGTCAGATGGCAATGATTATAACAAAGTTAAAAAAATATCTCATGCAGTGGAAAATTTTTTGATAGAGGTATATAAGGAGGATTATCATGTCTAAAAAAAGGTTAGTTATGATTGGAAATGGAATGGCAGGTCTACGAACGATAGAAGAAATATTAGAAAGAGATACTGAACGTTATGAATTTACGATTATCGGTAAGGAACCTTATCCTAATTACAATAGAATTATGCTTTCGAATATTTTACAGAAAAAAATGACTGTTGATGAAACGATTATGAATAGTTATGAATGGTATGAGTCATATGGTATTAAGCTTATTGTAAATGATCCTGTCGTATCAGTGAATCGTGAGAACAATGAAATTGTAACAGAAAAAGGAAAGCATCTTAACTATGATATTTGTATTTTTGCAACAGGTTCAAGTGCATTTGTGTTACCAATACCGGGAGCTCAATTTAATAGTGTAATAGGTTGGAGAACAATAGAAGATACTGAACGCATGATTGAGATTGCACAGACTAAAAAACATGCCATCGTTATAGGTGGTGGATTATTAGGTTTAGAATGTGCACGTGGACTGATGGATCAAGGTATGGACGTAACTGTAATTCACCTTGCAAAATGGTTGATGGAAATGCAGTTAGATAAAAAAGCTGGTGAATTGCTTAAAGCAGATTTAGAAAAACAAGGTATGCACTTTAGGATGCAAGCACGTACTGAAGAAATCTTAGGTGAACAAGATGTAACAGGCATCAAATTGTCAGACGGTTCGATTTTAAAAGCAGACTTAGTGGTTATGGCTGTAGGTATTCGTCCATACACGCAAGTGGCACAAGCATCTGGACTTGAAGTCAATAAGGGGATCGTTGTAAATGATTTTATGCAGACAAGTGATAAGCATGTTTATGCAGTAGGAGAATGTGCTGAACATAAAGGGAAAACTTATGGGTTAGTAGCACCATTGTATGAACAAGGCAAAGTACTTGCAGATTATTTAACTGATAATCCTACTGAAGGATACCAAGGTTCTACTACATTTACGTCATTAAAAGTTTCGGGATGCGATTTATATAGTGCTGGTCTGATACATGAGAGTGATGAAGTAAAAGGTGTCGCAATCTTTGATAGCATGCATAAACATTATAAAAAAGTATTTCTTAAAGAAGGTCATATCGTTGGTGCGGTGTTATATGGGGATATAGAAGAAGGTTCTAGATTTTTTAATATGATGAAGAAAAAAGAAACCATACAAGACTACACGATCGCATCATTGCTGCACAAAGGTGGAGAATCAAGTGGTTTTGATGTCGCAGAAATGGCTGATGACGAAACTATTTGTGGCTGTAATGGTGTAAATAAAGGCACTATTGTTGAAGCGATAAAGCAAAATGGTTTAACGCGTATTGACGAAGTGACACAACTAACAAAAGCTGGTAATTCTTGTGGGAAATGTAAGGGACAAATAGGGCAAATCCTTGAACATACACTGGGTGATGATTTTATTGCAGCTAAACCTACAGGCATATGTGCATGTACAGATTTAACACGAGATCAAATTGTAACTCAAATTAGAGCGAAATCACTTAAAACTTCTAAAGAAGTTCGTCATGTTCTAAACTTTAAGGATAAAAATGGTTGTCCTAAATGTCGTCCTGCCATTAATTATTATCTTAATATGATTTATCCGTTCGAACATATTGATGAAATTGAATCAAGATTTGCGAATGAACGTTATCATGCTAATATCCAAAATGATGGCACCTTCTCTGTCATTCCTCAAATGAGAGGTGGCGTAACTGATGCAGAGCAACTTATAAAACTAGGTGAAGTAGCTAAAAAATATAACGTACCACTAGTCAAAGTGACTGGTTCACAACGTATTGGACTTTATGGCATTGAGAAAGAATTATTGCCACAAATCTGGTCAGAATTGGGTATGCGTTCAGCATCAGCATATGGTAAAAAGACTCGATCCGTGAAGAGTTGTGTTGGTAAAGCTTTTTGTAGATTTGGAACACAAAATACGACAAGATTAGGTATCCGTTTAGAAGAAACATTTGAATATATTGATACACCACACAAGTTTAAGATGGGAGTTTCAGGATGTCCTAGAAGCTGTGTCGAATCAGGTGTTAAAGATTTTGGTGTTATTGGAGTAGAAAATGGATATCAAATTTATATTGGTGGTAACGGCGGTACAGAAGTTACAATTGGACAATATTTAACAACTGTAGAAACTGAAGCGGAAGTATTAAAACTTTGTGGCGCATTGATGCAATATTATAGAGAAACAGGTAACTATGCAGAACGTACTGCACCATGGTTAAATCGATTAGGATTTGAACATGTGAGTAGTATTTTGTTAGATAAAGCAAAACAAGATGTACTTTATGCACGAATTTTAGAAGCTAAATGCGCAGTGGAAAAAGAGCCATGGTCTGAGATTGTAAATAGTAAAAAAGAACAAAAAATATTTGAAGTGGAGAAGGTGTAAAATATGAGCGCTAAAAATAGGATTAAAGTAACGTCAATAGACACACTTACACCATTAGTCGGTAAAAAAATTAAATTACACAATAAAGAAATTGGTATTTTTTTAACGGAAGAAGGTAGTATTCATGCCATTCAAAATCGATGTCCTCACAAAGATGGTCCACTTTCAGAAGGGACAATGAGTGGTGATTATGTTTTTTGTCCATTACATGATCAAAAAATAGACTTGAATAGTGGTTTAGTACAAGCGCCAGATGAAGGTTGCGTTGAGGTGTTCAGAACAGAGGTACAGGATGGGGATGTGTATGTATGGGTTTGAATAAGGTTGGAAAAGTATACCTTATCGGTGCGGGTCCCGGCAATCCGGAATTATTAACGAGAAAAGCTGAACGTTTAATTCGAAAAGCAGATGTTATATTATATGATCGCCTTGTGAATCCATTTATCATTCAGATGGTTAGTCCAGGTGTAGAAATAATTGATGTTGGAAAAAAACCTTACCATAAACATATTCAACAAGAGTAAATCAATAAATTGCTTGTTGATGCAGCTTATTCACATCACTGCGTTGTACGGTTGAAGGGCGGAGATCCAGCTATTTTTGGAAGAACACATGAAGAAGTCTCAGCGCTAAATAAACAGAACATTGAGTGCGAAATCGTACCAGGTATTACTTCTGCTAGTGCAGCTGTTGCAAGCATGAAACAAGGGCTTACCGCTCGTCAGATTGCGACACATGTTACTTATACGACAGGACATTTTTGTAAAATGCATACTGATAAAGTAGAATTGGACAAATTATTATCAGGAGGCACATTAGCCATTTATATGGGTATTAGAAATTTAAAAACGATTATGCATGAAATATATCAACAAACCAAGAAAGATTATCCAGTTGTAGTGATATATAATGTATCTACTTATAAAGAGAAATTAATCCAAGGTACAGTAACTACGATTGACCAATTGATTGAAACGCAAAGTTGTTCGTTTATGCCAGGTGTCGTTTTGGTAGGAGATTTAATGGCTGAATTACCTTGTGTAACTAGTTTAAGTCAGGCTCAAACTAAAAGCTATTTGATTACTGGTGAACATCAATCAGCTTTAGAAAAGGCATTATCGCTCTATAGTGAAGGTCATTTTTGTTTGATTGATGTTATAGATACATCTATGTATCATAAAACACAGATTGAATTTATGAACGATATTAAAGGACAATATTTATTTGATGAACATATTAAATTAATGTAATAATTTAATTTGCTGTACTAGAAAGTTTTTTCTTAATATGATTCAGAATCATTGATATCTTGACTATATAATGAGACTCGAACCATGATTTTAAGCAGCACGCCAATACCTTTAAAATTTTAATATTTTTATAAATAAAAGAACTAATCCGTTAAATATTTTTAATGGATTAGTTCTTTTTTGTATTAACAAAGATCTACCATAAACTGTGGGATATTACATATTTAAAATGAATTTTAGAAATAATTAGGGCTTTTTGATATTCAATTAGGTAAATCCCTAATATATAGAAAGTTTTAATAAACGTACAATTTAAGTAAGAAATGAAAAGTAATTACGACAAAGATGTTCATAGAATATATTTCTTATTTGTAATGATGTTGAGAGGATGTATAAAATGAAGAAATTTGGTATGAAATTTTTTAAACCAACTGAAAAATTCAATGGTAATTGGTCAGTGCTTGAAAGTAAAAGTAGAGAATGGGAAAAGATGTATCGCGAACGTTGGAGTCATGACAAAGTAGTGAGAACAACACATGGTGTTAACTGTACAGGGTCTTGTTCATGGAAAGTGTTTGTTAAAAATGGAGTGATTACTTGGGAAAATCAACAAATTGATTATCCAAGTTGTGGCCCAGATATGCCTGAATTTGAGCCGAGAGGTTGTCCGCGTGGTGCGTCATTTTCTTGGTATGAATACAGTCCCTTGAGAATTCGATATCCATATATTCGTGGTAAGTTATGGGAACTATGGATAGATGCATTAGAAAAACATGATGACAATACTGTTGCAGCATGGGCATCTATAGTAGAAGACGAAGAAAAAGCTAAGATATACAAACAGGCTCGAGGAAAGGGTGGGCTTGTAAGAACGAACTGGAAAGATGTTTCCAAACTAATTTCGGCTCAAATTATATATACGATTAAAAAATTTGGTCCCGATAGAATAGCAGGATTCACACCAATTCCTGCTATGTCTATGCTGAGTTATGCTTCTGGTGCCCGTTTCATTAGCTTATTGGGAGGAGAAATGCTCAGTTTCTATGATTGGTACGCAGATTTACCACCAGCATCTCCGCAGATTTGGGGAGAACAAACAGACGTACCAGAATCAAGTGATTGGTATAATGCTTCATACATTATGATGTGGGGATCTAACGTGCCATTAACTAGAACACCAGATGCTCATTTTATGACAGAAGTACGTTATAAAGGTACGAAAGTCATTTCTGTTGCGCCTGATTATGCAGAAAATGTAAAGTTTGCAGATCATTGGTTGGCACCACATCCTGGGACAGATGCAGCAGTTGCGCAAGCAATGACACATGTGATTTTGCAAGAATATTATGTGAATCAGCCTAACGCTTATTTTATCAACTATTCTAAACAATATACAGATATGCCATTCATCATTATGTTAGATGAGGATGCTAATGGTTTGAAAGCAGGTCGCTTTTTAAGAGCAGAAGATTTAGGGGTAGATACACCAAATGGTGACTGGAAACCTGTTATTTTCGATAAAATACAACAACATTTAACCGTCCCTAATGGGACAATGGGTCAACGCTGGGAAGAAGGTAAACAATGGAATCTTAAACTAGAAGATGAACAAGGATTTAAAGTTGATCCAGCGCTAAGCCTTGCAGAAGATGAATATGAAATCAAACAAATTCAATTTCCTTATTTCAATAATGAAGGGAATGGCGTTTTTGAAAGACCTATTGCTGCTAAGAAAATTGAATTAGCTAACGGTGAACAAAAATATGTTGCGACTGTGTATGATTTGATGACGAGTCAATATGGTATACGACGTTTTGAACATAAATTAGAAGCACAAGGATACAACGATGCGTCCTCGTATTATACACCTGCTTGGCAAGAAAAAGTGACAAGTGTGAATGCCAATGTGGTGGTACAAGTTGCCAGAGAATTTGCACAGAATGCTATCGATACACAAGGTAAATCAATGATTATTATGGGTGCAGGCATAAATCATTGGTTTAATTCAGATACGATATATCGCGCTATTTTGAATCTTGTATTACTCTGCGGATGCCAAGGTGTTAATGGTGGTGGTTGGGCGCACTACGTAGGTCAAGAGAAATGTAGACCAATTGAAGGATGGAATACCATAGCTTTTGCTAAAGATTGGCAAGGACCACCACGCTTACAAAATGGTACAAGCTGGTTTTATTTTGCTACGGATCAATGGAAATATGAAGAATCAAACGTAGATAGTATTAAGTCACCTTTAGCAGAAAATATCAAGCATCAACATCCTGCAGATTATAACGTATTAGCAGCCAAATTAGGTTGGCTACCATCTTATCCACAATTTGATAAAAATAGTTTGTTATTTGGAGAAGAAGCTAAAGATGATGGCGCATTTAATAACGATGAAATTCTAAAACGAGCAATAGCATCTGTAAAATCAAGAGAAACTAAATTTGCAATTGAAGACCCAGACGCTAAGGAGAATCATCCAAAAACTTTGTTTTTATGGCGCTCTAATTTAATTTCAAGCTCAGCAAAAGGGCAAGAATATTTTATGAAACATTTACTAGGTGCTAAATCTGGTTTGATGGCCGAAGCAAATGAAGATACAAAACCAGAAGAAATCAAATGGAGAGATGATACAGAAGGCAAACTAGATTTACTCGTATCATTGGATTTCAGAATGACTTCTACTCCGTTATATTCGGATATTATCTTGCCTGCAGCAACTTGGTATGAAAAACACGATTTATCTTCGACAGATATGCATCCTTTTGTACATCCGTTTAATCCAGCCATTGATCCTTTATGGGAGTCTCGTTCAGATTGGGATATCTTTAAAACGTTAAGTAAAACCTTATCCGAAACTGCTAAAACACATTTAAACGGCCTCTATAAAGATATTGTAACCACACCGCTAGCACATGATACTTCACAAGAAATCTCTAATGTGAATGGTCAAGTGAAAGATTGGACTAAAAATGAAATAGAGGCAATTCCCGGAAAGACTATGCCAGGATTTGCTGTGGTTGATAGGGATTATACAAAAATCTACGACAAGTTTGTTACGGTAGGACCTTTATTAGAAAAAGCTAAGATAGGTGCACATGGTGTGAGCTATACTGTGGCAGAGCAATATGAAGAACTTAAAAGCATGGTAGGTACGTGGCATGATGAAGATGAACATTCAATTAGAAATGAGCTTCCTAGAATAGATACCGCAAGACGTGCTGCAGATGTCGTATTAAGTCTATCTTCAGCTACAAATGGTAAATTATCACAAAAATCTTATGCAGATTTGGAACGACAAACAGGAATGAAACTTAAAGATATTTCTAGTGAACGTGCATCTGAAAAAATAACATTTTTAAATATTACCGCACAACCGAGGGAAGTTATTCCAACAGCAGTTTTTCCTGGTTCTAATAAAAATGGTCAAAGGTATTCTCCGTTTACTACGAATATAGAACGTTTAGTGCCTTTTAGAACACTAACTGGGAGACAAAGTTATTATATTGATCATGAAATTTTTCAGCAATTTGGTGAAAATCTACCAGTTTATAAGCCGACTTTACCGCCGATGGTTTTTGGTTCACGTGATAAGAAAGTGCAGTTAGACGAAAGTACGCTTGTCTTACGGTACTTAACGCCACACGGTAAATGGAATATCCACTCTACTTATCAAGATAATCAACATATGTTGACATTATTCAGAGGTGGTCCGACGGTATGGATTTCATCTGAGGATGCAGCAGCACATGATATTCAAGATAATGAATGGCTAGAAGTTTATAACCGTAATGGTGTAGTTACAGCTAGAGCTGTAGTATCACATCGTATGCCTAGGGGAACGATGTTTATGTATCATGCTCAGGATAAGCACATTGAGACACCTGGATCTCAACTGACAGACACACGTGGTGGTTCTCATAATGCACCTACACGCATTCATTTGAAACCAACACAACTTGTTGGAGGTTATGCTCAGATCAGTTATCACTTTAATTATTATGGACCAATAGGAAATCAAAGAGATGTTTATGTCGCAGTGAGAAAACTGAAGGAGGTTGACTGGCTTGAAGATTAAAGCACAAGTTGCAATGGTATTGAATTTAGATAAATGTATAGGATGTCATACGTGTAGTGTGACTTGTAAAAGTACCTGGACAAACCGTCCAGGTGCAGAATATATGTGGTTTAATAATGTTGAAACAAAACCAGGCATTGGTTATCCAAAAAGATGGGAGGACCAAGAACATTACAAAGGTGGCTGGTTTTTAAACAAAAAAGGTAAATTAGAACTAAAGTCTGGTAGTAAATGGTCAAAAATTGCTCTTGGTAAAATTTTCTATAATCCAGATATGCCTGTAATTAAAGATTATTATGAACCATGGACGTATAATTATGAACACTTAACTCAGGCTAAAGCAGGAAATCATTTACCAGTAGCAAAAGCACATTCCATTATTTCTGGTGATAAATTAGATTTAAAGTGGGGGCCAAATTGGGAAGATGATTTGGCAGGTGGTCATGTTACAGGGCCTGAAGACCCAAATATTCAACGTATTGAAGAGGACATTAAGTTTAAATTCGATCAAACTTTTATGATGTATTTACCAAGATTATGTGAGCATTGTTTGAATCCAAGCTGTGTTGCTTCGTGTCCCTCTGGAGCGATGTATAAACGAGACGAAGATGGCATTGTGTTAGTTGACCAAGAAGCGTGCAGAGGTTGGAGGTACTGCATGACAGGTTGTCCATACAAAAAAGTATATTTTAATTGGAAGACAAATAAAGCAGAGAAATGTACTTTTTGTTTCCCAAGAATTGAAGCGGGATTACCGACAGTATGTTCAGAAACATGTACTGGACGTATGAGATATTTGGGTGTTCTGTTATATGACGCGGATAGAGTTGAAGAAGCTGCTACAGCTGAAAACGAACAAGATTTATATGAAAAACAGTTAGATTTATTTTTAAATCCATATGATGAAAGTGTCATTGAACAAGCACAAAAAGATGGTGTTTCTATGGAATGGATAGAAGCAGCTCAAAATTCACCTATATATAAATTAGCCATTGAATATAAACTTGCATTTCCGTTACATCCAGAATATCGTACAATGCCTATGGTATGGTATTGCCCACCTCTGAGTCCAATCATGAGTTATTTCGAAGGTAAAACCGCTATAGATGCTAATAGAAATCCAGATATGATATTCCCTGCAATAGAAGAAATGCGTTTGCCAATACAGTATTTAGCTAGCTTATTTACTGCTGGAAAGACAGAACCGGTCAAAGCAGCATTGCAAAAAATGGCTATGATGCGAAGTTATATGAGGGCTCAAGTGACAAATAAACCTTTTGATGAAGATAAATTAGCGAGATTGGGTCTGACTGAACGTCAAACAAAAGATATGTATCGTTTATTAGCAATTGCAAAACATGAAGACAGATTTGTTATTCCAACTTCGCATAAGGAAGCGTATATGGATACGTATCGTGCACAAGGTAGTCAAGGCTACGGTGGAGAGTATTTTGGTGCAAATTGTGAAGGATGTGGAGTTCCAGTAGGAACGACCTCTGAAAAGTCAGTGCAAGCAATATACAATGATAATTTCTATGGAGGGATATTCCGTGATTAACATAGAACAGTTTAAATCATTTCAAGAAACACTGGGATATTTTGCGCAACAATTGGAATTCCCAAAAAAGATGACTTTGCATCCTAATACTTTTGAAAGCATCATTCATAATCAACACCCAGCTTATAAGGATCTTATGACATATCGTCAGCAGGTACATGAGTATACATTTTTAGAATTTCAACAATTATATTCTAATACATTTGATTTTAATAAAAATGCCCCCTTGTATATGACTTATAACAAATTTGATACACAAAAAGAACGAGGACAATTATTAGCGAAATTGAAAGTTTTATATGAAATGTTTGGACTTAAAATGGCAGACAATGAACTATCTGATTTTTTACCATTGATGCTAGAGTTTTTATATGTTGCACAATGGCAAAATGATCCAAGAGCAAAAGGAAACATTGAATTTGTCATCATGATTATTGAAGACGGTACTTATGCTATGGCAAATCATTTAGCAGAACGAAATAGTCCTTATTATTATTTAATTAAAGCGTTAAGAGAAACATTAAAAGTATGTATTGAGCCAACAAATGAGGTGAAAGCGAATGTTTAACCAATTTTTATGGGTCATATTCCCTTATTTATGTGTTGTTATATTTTTCCTAGGACATATTGCGAGATTTAAATTTGATAAATTTTCATGGACTGCAAAATCAAGTGAATTCATAGAGAAAAAAAGATTACAATGGGGAAGTTTAATGTTTCACCTGGGAATTATTCCAGTAGCAATGGGACATTTTGTTGGTTTAGTCATACCTGCTTCTTGGTTACGAACGTTTGGTGTTAATGACCACTTATATCACATTGGTGCAGTGTATATTGGTAGCATATTTGGTATAATAACATTGATAGGTATGCTGTTGTTAACCACACGACGCATTACACAGAAAAACATTAGAAAACTAAGCTCAGCCTCAGATATTATTGTTAATTTTTTATTGTTAATCATTGTTTGCGTGGGGTGTTATGCGACTTTAGTGACCAATGCAGTAACACCAGATTTTGATTATCGGACATCAATATCTATTTGGTTTAGAGATTTATTTGTCTTTTCACCTGATGCAACATTAATGGCTAATGTACCTATAACATTTAAAATTCACGTGTTGTTAGGCTTTACCATTATGGCATTGTGGCCATTTACGCGACTGGTTCACGTGTGGAGCGTACCGTTAACATATGTGAGTAGAAGTTATATCATTTATCGTAAACATAAGGTGTGAAAGGAGGTCATGCATTGGGTTCATTGCCTTTAAATAAAAAAATTGATTATCAAGCAGCTTTAAATTTAATACGTACAAGAGAAGGTTTTGACTTTGCAGGTTTAGCATTTTATGAGCAAGAAAATCAAGTATCACCGATTAAATGGCATTATGTTTCTGGCAATTTAAATAATAGATATAAGTTAATAGTCTTAAGAAAAGGTAAAGGACTCGCGGGCAATGTTATGAAAACGGGTAAACGCATGATCATTGAAGATGTAAATCAAATTTTATTACCCTCAGAAAAACATAAATATCCTATTGTTTTAACTGAATTACTAACTGCCATGGTGGCTATACCTTTGTGGTATAACAGACAAGTTTACGGTGTTTTGTTATTAGGTCAGAGGGATGGAAATCCATTACCTTTAGCACATGGTGACATTTCGATAGCTGATGTTTTAGGAATTTTTAAAGAAGAAGATTAGGTGATGATCGTGCAAGTAAATCAAATGGAAGATATGACTGAATTATTATTGCAGTATTTCAATAATACAAGAGAAAAAATAGTGTTTGTTGATAATAAGGGGAAAGTTATTGCTAAGAATCAAGCTGCAAAAGATATCATTTCCAATGATGAGGACTATCGAGATATGACTAATGTGATTTGTAATCGATGTGATGGATATACTAATGAGTTTGATTTACAATCTTGCAAAAATTGTTTTCTTGAAGCAGAAGAAGTTGGTAATACAAGCTTTCAAGTATTTATGAAAACCAATAGAGGTACGATTGAACCATTTACTGCAACGTATCAAACGATTGATCCGGTAAATGATATCAAAGTATTTACATTGCAAAATGTATCTCCACAAATTGAACGTCATGATAAGATGTATCAACGTAAAATGATGCAAAAAACAATTTCTGCTCAAGAAAATGAAAGGAAACGTATTTCAAGAGAGCTACATGATAGCGTTGTTCAAGAAATGCTGAATATTGATGTTGAGTTAAGGTTGTTAAAGTATCAGCAAGAAATACAAGATTTAGTTGCTGATTCGAAACACATAGAAGGACTTATGTCCAAACTCATTGATGATATACGTAACCTTTCTGTTGAATTGAGGCCTTCATCTTTGGATGATTTAGGATTAGATGCAGCGTTCAAAACATATTTCAAACAAGTTGAATCTAATTACGGCATGGAGATTATTTATCATTCAAGTCTAGATGCACAACGGTTTGACAATGAAATAGAAACGGTTGTTTATCGAGTAGTACAAGAAGCATTATTTAATGCAATTAAGTATGCCAATGTGGACAAAGTTGAAATTGACTTACATTATAATCGTAATAGGTTAATAGCTGAAGTCGTTGATAGAGGCATAGGATTTATTAAAACTGATCAGCCACAAGGTACTGGATTAGGTATTTATGGTATGTATGAACGCGCAGAATTAGTAAATACTGAAGTAAATGTCGATAGTCAAATTGGAAGAGGTACGATAGTGACTTTAGAAGTTCCAATTTAAGGGAGTAAGGAGAATAAATTTTGAGAATAGTTATTGCAGATGATCATGCTGTTGTCAGAACAGGATTTTCTATGATTCTAAATTACCAAGATGATATGGAAGTTGTCGGTACAGCTGCTGATGGCTTAGAAGCTTATCAAAAAGTAATGGAACATAAACCTGATGTATTAATTATGGATTTGAGTATGCCTCCAGGAGAGTCAGGACTGATTGCTACTAGTAAAATAGCAGAAAGTTTCCCTGAAACAAAAATCTTAATATTAACAATGTACGATGACGAAGAGTACTTATTTCATGTATTAAAAAATGGCGCAAAAGGTTATATCTTGAAAAACGCGCCAGATGAACAACTCATTTTAGCAATAAGAACTGTATATCAGGGTGAAACATATGTAGATATGAAATTAACGACTTCTTTAGTGAATGAATTTATTAGTAATAGTTCCAAAGACGAAACGGCTACATCAGACCCTTTTAAAATTTTATCTAAAAGAGAAATAGAAATATTGCCTTTAATTGCAAAAGGTTATGGTAATAAAGAGATAGCAGAAAAATTATTTGTATCTGTAAAAACAGTAGAAGCACATAAAACACATATTATGCAAAAATTAGACTTAAAATCAAAACCGGAATTAGTAGAATATGCGATGAAGAAAAAACTTGTGGACTTTTAATCGAGTTACTTCTGACAACAAATAATATGGTAATGTCATAATTTATTAATAAGTCTATGCAAATTTTTACGATATAATGTATTGTTAAACAACAGATAACTGAGGATAAGATATAAACTTCATGCTCAAGATAAAGGACTAATCCATTTGCATATGGATTAGTCCTTTTTATATTAAAATGTAGTGAATTTGAGCGTGTATACTTGTTTGGGATATGATTTACATTGTCTGAGCTTGTAGCCCATCTATCATATTATTCCCAAGGCATCCACACGTTATTAAATCGTTGCAAATCATGTGTTCAGTATAAAAGAAAAATTGATATAGAACAGTATTTTAATGATGAAGTAAAAGTTACTTTGCTCCTCATTTGCATGCCATCTTAGGCATGAATCAAGATGATTGAAAACTCATTTCCGCTTTAAGCTCCTCACATAGTTTCTTCTTTTACACAAATTAAAATTTAAATTGAATTTATTATTGAAAAAAGAATAGGGGAAATTTTAGAGAACTTAAGGGATAATCCTTATGTTTATTATTTCACAAAGATTTTACAATAGCCATATAGCCAGTATTCTACAAATATTAATATTCCAAAAAATTCGTATATTACACCGGTTTTACCTTTCATAATTTAGTCCTTAATACTTCATAATAAATAATATTATTGTAGGCGCTTGTAGAATACTAGGCTTAATTATAAAAAATTAAATGTAGGTGAATGTAATGAACAAAGCTAGTGGTGGATTTCAATTAACTTTACAATCTTTAAGTTTAGTTGTGGGTTTTATGGCGTGGAGCATTATTGCACCGCTAATCCCTTTTATATCTCAAGATATTAATATAACAGGAAATCAGCTTTCAATTATATTAGCCATACCTGTAATATTAGGTTCTGTTTTAAGAGTGCCTTTTGGCTATTTAACGAACATAATAGGCGCTAAATGGGTGTTTTTCTGTAGTTTTATCATTTTATTATTTCCAATTTATTTTTTGAGTCAGGCTCAAGGGACAGGGATGCTCATGGCATCAGGATTCTTTTTAGGCGTTGGAGGTGCGGTGTTTTCTGTTGGTGTAACATCAATCCCTAAATATTTTCCTAAAGAACGCGTTGGTTTAGCAAATGGTATTTATGGCATGGGTAATATCGGAACTGCAATTTCTTCTTTTTTAGCGCCCCCAATCGCATCAATTATTGGATGGCAAACGACGGTCAGAAGTTATTTAGTAGTGATTGCTTTATTTGCTATTTTTATGTTCTTTTTTGGTGATCCGAAAGAGAAAAAAGTAAAAGTGCCTTTAGTTGAACAATCTAAGCGTTTATTTAAAGATTTGAAATTATATTATTTATCACTTTGGTATTTCATTACTTTTGGTGCATTTGTAGCATTTGGTTTGTTTTTGCCGAATTATTTAGTGCAACAATTTGGTATTAGTGAAGTAGATGCAGGTATACGTTCAGGTGTATTCATTGCACTTGCAACATTTTTGAGACCTTTAGGTGGTATATTAGGCGATAAATTTAATGCGGTGATGTTATTAATGATAGATTTTACATTGATGATTGTTGGCGCAATTATTTTAGGATGTTCAAATCATATTTTACTATTTACGATAGGTTGTTTATTAATTAGTGTTTGCGCTGGTTTGGGGAATGGACTTATTTTTAAACTTGTGCCTTTCTATTTCAGTAAAGAGGCAGGGACTGCAAATGGTATTGTTTCTATGATGGGCGGATTGGGTGGATTCTTTCCACCGATTGTTATTTCATATGTCACAATGCTATCAGGTAGCAGTCACTTAGCATTTTTATTATTAGCGTTATTTGGAATCATAGCATTAGTAACAATGGGGCAAATGTTAAAAAAAGTAAGTTAAAACTATAAATTTCACAAAAAAGCAACACTTCATTTTTTGAAGTGTTGCTTCAGACTGTCGACAAAATCTCCGACTTTGTTGGCCGTTTTTTTATGCACGCTTTCCGCGGGCACTGCCTTAGCCTGTAGTCTTCGGCTAGTGCTATTCCCTCAGGATTCGGCATAAATCACTGCCAATATTATAATATATGTAAATTAAGCAGTGATGGTGTTTATTATGTTGAATAAATCAATTGATAAAAGAGATCGATATGAAATGATTTCTATCTCTGATTTAGTCCTTAATAGTCATTTATTGCGTAAAGTCGATGCGATATTAGATTTAAATTTTGTATATGAACTTGTCGAAGACAAATATTTGAAAAAACTATATAAATAAAAAATAGATAAACCCTTCGCAAATTAATGCGAAAGGTTTATCTACTTTCTGAAGCAACATTTCAAAAATGAAGTGTTGTTTTTCAAATTGATTGTTAATCAATTTGAATGTTAGAAGAGGAAGACTCTTTTTTCTCTTTTTTAGGCAAAGTGACATTTAACATGCCATTTTCATAAGCTGCTTTAATGCCGTTTTCATCGACATTATCAAATTGATATTGACGTTTTACATCACTAAAGCTACGTTCTTGATGGATAATGCGTCCATTTTCATCTTCTTTATTATTTTCAAATGACTGTTTACCTTCTATTGTTAAAATATTATCTTCAAACTGTAGATTAATATTTTCTTTTTCCATACCTGGTAACTCTGCTTCCACAATGTAAGCATCTTCTAATTCTTTAACATCTGTTTTAATACTATTAGCACCTGGAAATTGATCAAAAAATTGACGTCCGAAATCTTTAAATAAATTACTAGGATTTACATCGAAAAATGAATTATCGAATGGTTTCATATTGAATGCCATAAAGCATCTCTCCTTATATTATGATTTGTTTTGTTACGATTTAATCAATATTAATTTGTTTTTTTGTATGATGAATAGGTAAAGTAACATTTAATATACCATGGTTCAGCGTAGCTTTAATATTTGGTTCATCTACGTTTTTAAATATAAATTGTCTATTTTGGTTGTTAGAATTGCGCTCTTTAATCAAGTAATTATCTTGGTTTTGAGTTATTGTAGAAGTATTTTTAACACTGATCGTCAATGTCTTTTCATCAAATTGAATATCTATATTGTCTTTACTGTAACCTGGTAGTTCAGCAATGACTTGATATGCATCACTTGATTCATATACATCTACTTTAAAATCATGATGCTCAGTTAATAAATTTTCTAGTATATCTGTAGAAAGATTTTGTGTATTTTGCATCATTTTTCACCTCTCCTTTAACCTTATATTTATATTATAATATATTAGTCAAAGAAAGTCAAAGTCAAACTATAGTATTTAACACTTTATGTGTACAGTTCTACCAAAAGCTGATGATAAAAGGGTAATTATTACTTTTATCATCATTACTTTAAATAAAATAAAAAAATAGAGGCAAGTTTAAGTTTAAATTAGCATAAATAAATTACACACTTTAAACGTAGCTTTACCTCTTAATATATTAAATTTCTTTAGTGAAATGTTTATTTACAAAATTTTGTAGTGTTTCTTTTAAGTGAATGGCTTCATCGATATCCATATCAAATTCACTAAAAACTTTTTTGGACACATGGGATAATGAATCCTGAACTTTTGCACCTTGTTCTGTAAGCGCAATTTGTAAATTACGTTCATCATCAATTTCACGTGTTCTACTAACATAACCTTTTTTTTCTAATTTTTTAAGTAAAGGTGTTAGTGTCCCGGAATCAAGATAAACACGTTGTCCAAGTGTTTTAATGTTTATCTTTTCATTTTTTTTAATGGCGAGCATAACGATATAACCAGTGTATGTTAGGTCATGCTCTTTTAAATATGAAGTATATTTTTTTATAATTTCTTTTGAAGAAACGTAAAATAGAAAGCACAGTTGTTCTTCTAAGTAACTTACTTTGTCCTCCATTTAATCACCCCTTTTGAAATTTAACCTTATTATGAACAAAGTACATTGTCAAGGAACTGTTGTGTCCATATTCATAATATTTTTATAATATATATCATTGTGAATAAGTGGAAATTTAAGAACATTTTGTTACAAAAGGTATTAATACTTTATAATTTATTTGTTATCGTTCATAATACTAATATTATGAATTTTAATAAGTAGTCTAGAAATTTAAGAGTATGAGGATTAACAATAGAGTATTTATTATGATTGTTTTTACTTAAAAGGAGATAAATAATGAAGACGTTTTTGAAAATACTGGGACTATTAATCATTTCGTTAATTTTGGCCGTAGCTTTTTTCTTTGGTTTAAGAACATATCAAGGTCACAAAAATTTAGAATTAGTTGATAATTACATGGATGAAAACCATTTAACTGAGAAAATTAAAACAGAGAAAACATTATATAGTGCTAAAAAAGGGTTATATTATAAAGAAATTAAGTTTAAAGATGATTCGGAACATACTTATGTTGTGCAACCAATTAGTACATATAAAGGTATATTAGTGCAAGGTTTTGATCCAGAAACTAAGAAAAATGTAAAAGATGCAAAACATAATGCTTTTAAAGAGAAATATAAACCTAAAGATTAAATAACTCATTATTTAGTGATGTTATCATTTTATAAACTAAAGCAAATCAATATCATGTTGGCTGATTCCGTATATACATATGGCATCAGCCATTTTTGTATTAAATATATTTTAATGTATGTGTTTTAACATATGCTTTACTATATTAAAACTCAAAAACAATAGCATAGTGTCTTACTTATTATCACATCTGAATTAATGACAGTATAATATAATAATTCATACACAATTGAAGTAAAATGAATATAAAAATTAATAGCGATTGTTGATGTTACTCAAATATAAAATTAGTTAAAAGAGTAGTGATTTTATATCCTATTACAACATTATATCAGGCTTGTAGTAAGGTTTAATAACGCCATATCATAGTCTTTAACTGCAATTTTGTGTATTTGTCAAAATAATTATGTTACTTATATATATATAAAATGAGTAAAAATAAAAATTAAGTGTAATAACAACTATTTTTGCTGAAAAAATTTATATCTATATAAAAATTATTTTGATATAATTAAGCAATGTCAGAAGAAGGGGAGAAACATCATGGCAATTATAAGAAGAATCAGTTTACCAATGCAAGTTATTATCGCGTTGGTATTAGGTGTTATCGTAGGTCTATTACTTTATGGACACGACGAAATTGCAAATTACATTAAGCCTTTTGGCGATGTCTTCTTGAATTTAATAAAAATGATTGTAATTCCAGTTGTTTTTTGTTCACTAGCATTATCTATATCAAATGTAGGTGAATCTAAAACAGTGGGGCGTTACGGTTTTAAAACAATTTTATATTTTGAAATTATAACAACAATAGCTATAGGACTAGGCATACTTTTTGCAAATATATTTAAACCAGGGAAAGGTTTAGATCCAGATAAATTACCCAAAGGTGATATTTCAACATATGAATCATCAGCAAAAGCTGCTGAATCATCTACATATGGAAATCACTTTATCGATACAATTGTAAACATAGTGCCTCAAAATCTTTTTGAGGCATTGACTTCAGGTGAATTACTACCAATCATATTCTTTGCAGTATTCTTTGGTGTTGCTTTATCAGCAATTGGCAAAAAAGCAGAACCTGTGAAAGCTGTTTTAAGTGGTTCATTAGAAGCTGTATTTTGGATGATTAATAAAATATTGAAATTAGCACCTATTGGTGTATTCGCATTTATTTGTACGACAATTATGACTTTTGGTGCTTCAGCATTAATACCGTTATTAAAATTACTATTAGTAGTTATCGGCGCAATGATATTCTTTATTATCGTGGTATTAGGTATTGTAGCAAGATTATGTGGAATTAGTATTTTTTCTATTATTAAAATATTGAAAAATGAACTCGTATTAGCATTTTCAACGTCAAGTTCTGAATCCGTGCTACCAATAATAATGAAAAAAATGGAAAACTTTGGTTCTCCAAAGGACATTACATCATTTGTAGTACCTATTGGATATACATTTAACCTCGATGGATCTGCATTATATCAATCAATAGCTGCTTTATTCGTTGCACAGATGTATGGCATCGATATGTCAATTGGGCAACAAATTATGTTAATGGTTACCTTAATGGTTGCTTCAAAAGGTATGGCAGGTGTACCAGGGGTATCAATTGTAGTACTTATTACAACATTGACAACAATGGGATTACCGGCTGAAGGTTTAGCACTGATTATCGGTGTGGATAGACTATTAGACATGGTAAGAACTTGTGTGAATGTATTAGGTAACGCATTATCTACCATTGTTATCGCAAAATGGGAAAATGCTTATGACAAAGAGAAAGGTCAAGCATACCTGAAATCTATATAAACTAAATTGAAATTCTGACATTTTTGCACTGAATAGAAAATAAATCTATTCAGTGCTTTTTTATAAATAATGTTAGATTAGGGTAATAATATAAGACGAAAAAAAGCCCCACAAGCATTTCCTATAAAAGCTTGTGGGACTGAATTTTTATTCGAAGTTACTTATTTTACATACCTTTCATGTCCATATCATGAATCTTCATCATTAGACCATGAGGAATGTCATCGTGATCAACGACTTCCATTTTACTATAAGTGTCTTCACCTTCAGATTTAATTAGTTTTACAAAATCACCCTTTTTAGGGTTGAAACCTGATTTAGAAGGTATTTTGACATTTTCTTCTACTTTATGGTCTTTTTCACTGACTACTTTTTCAGCAGTTGTACTATTCTTCATGTAGCCGAAGTATGTCTCTTTTTGGCCGCCTGAAACCATCATAATAACTAAGATAATAGCTACGATAACCATTACAGCACTAATAACAATTGCAAACATTTTATTTTTCAAAATTAGATTCTCCTTTATATACCTTTTATTCAGTTATATCTGAAATTTTAGCATAATGCAATTGAAGTATAAGCGATGACAAAACTTTTAAATTAAATTGTGCTAATATGTACTTATTTTTTAAATGACGTGGATGTGCTACATGATTATTTACATGCGGGTGATATACGAATGTATTTTACTTCATCACGGTCAATATCAAATTCTATAGGTGTGTGAGGATAGGTAGTATGTCGTAATTCTGATTTTGGCATATTTGACCGTTCAATATTTTTTAAAAGCGTTTGTTCAATAAAAATATTATTAAAAATAGGTGGTAATGCATAATCTATAAAACCATGTTCTCTATTTAACGTGCGTATAAATAAAATTAATTTTGAAGTAATTGTTTGTTGTTTTAATGTAAACTTTCGCTTGTTTGACATTGTATGTGTATTGGAATTGAATAAAAGTAAATGTGTGCATTGTTTTTCTTTTGCAATTAAATAATTGGGTTGTATTAGTATTGTTTTTCCATAAAATGGCTTTAAGAATTGGAATATATAAACAATGGGTTCATATATTCCATGTTGGTTCATTAACGCAACATCGGATATACTTTTGTCCATTAGTTCATAGCCAACAGCAGAACCATTTTTAATCAATTGTATTGTATGTTGCATAATTTCTGTTATTCCTAAAGGTGCTTTTTGATTATATTGAGTGAAGTGATTTTTAGTAAGTTTTGAATATACACATTTATTGGGTTGTAGCTTAGAGAGTGTGATGAATTTATTATAATAATCACTATAACTTGATACGTTATTGAATTGATGGCTATGCTTTAACAACATTGCGCGTAATTCATTACGTTCTACATCAATAAAATTAAAGTCGAAATTAAATCTATGTAAAAGCGTAAAAGTGTGTTTAAGACTTTGAGTTTGGGTTAATACCCCCTCAACGTTGATTGCTAATTTGATATTTATATTTAAACTTCTAGCTTTGATGTATAAGCGGTTAATATCATTTAACTTTAAGTATTCTGAATCAAAGAGAATCATAAAGTTATACATATTATCATGAGTATAATATTTAGGTTTGAATATTATAAATTGAGAAATAACCTGTTCTATTTGTTCATATTCTTGCTTGGATTTAATTCTAATAACCACACCCATACAGTTTGAAAAAATTGCGTCGATAAAATTGACAATACCATTTAAATTAAGTGAAGTTGATGCTAGATTACTCACATTATTTATAAGTAAATAGCAGTTTGTAAGATCACTAAAATTAAGTTTTTGGTTTAAATTTGTTTGAATAATATCCATAAGGTTATCAATATGAATAAAGATGGTAGGTTGTTTTGCCAAGTCATTGTACTCTAAGTGATCTAAATTGATAATTTCATTATCAATCGTTTGAGTATGGTTGTTTAAGTGAGTTTTGAAATAGTGTGAGTATCCACTTATATCAGTAGTTAATAACGTAATTGGCTTGTTCTGCATTATATTAAGTTTCTTTCTATACGCAAGCGGTGTTAAACAGAGATATGACTTAAATTGATGCGTATAATTAGCATAATGGTTGAAACCCATATTTTCAGAAATAAGATAAATTGTGTTGTTACTATTAATAAGTTCATCAAGTGAAAGCGCAATTTTTAAACTTGTAATATAATGTTTAAAACTAATACCTAAATATTTTTTAAATAAAATTGATATGTATGAACTAGATATATAAAAAATTGAAGAAATTTCTTTGGACATGATATGTTGTGTAATGTGAGTTTGGATATATTCTGATATTTTATTTAAAAGTTCATTTTCACAATGAATTGTTGGTATATATACATGTTCAGATATTTTTTTAGCTTCATGCTCTAAGGTAGAAATAAGCTCAGTTAATTGAGGTAATTCTGTTGAATTTATGGTGTTTAACTTTTTAATCATGCTTAAAATTATTTGCTTTAAATACGCCTGAGCGTTCAATGCTTTTGCATCATAGTAACAATTAAAAAATAATTGGTTAAGCGGGATGATTTGTTGTATTGGTATTTTTAGTTCAACAAGTTGTTCTGCGTGAGTGATACAAAATAGATCACTGTGATTGATGATAGCGATATTGTTTTCAATCGAAGTTTGTTTACCATTGATATTGATATTCAATTTACTATTTAAAGAAAATAATAGTATGACTTGGTTGATACAACGTTGAGTATCTGTAGTTAAAAAATCGTGGATACATAATGTGGCATGTTCCATTCTATCTAGCAACTCCTGATAACGTATTGTTATATTGACTAAATTACATTATATAATAAATAGTTGTGAATATTAATATATTAAATATAACTATTTTCTTATTTTAAGCCCTAATTCAACTAAGAAAATTAAATTGTGCACATCATTAAATTTAAAGCAGATAAATTAAACGAACTTCTGACACAAAAATTTAAGTATTAAAGAAGGGAATTTATGAAACATATATACTCTAATTATTACAAAATAGACGATAAAATCACTGAACTAAAAAAGGATATTTTAGGTGTCGTTCTACACGATGATGCCGAAAATTATACAGCCCAAAATTATATTACATGGTTAAATAATCGAATTAAAAAAAATGAATTAGAAAAAGGATGGGCGAGCGTCTACATTGATCAAGACACTTGCTACTGGTTTCACCCGACACAATATACTGAATGGCACTGTGGAAATACATTCGCCAATACGCATTATATTGGTATCGAAAGATGTCAGTCTAAAATAAATGGCGTCTTAACGGATAGTGCATTTATGAAGGTGGAAGAAGTTAGTTTCTGGTTAGCTGCTGCAATTTTAAAGAAATATCAATTACCTGTTAATAGAGAAACAGTGAGAATTCATAAAGAATTTTATGATACTGAGTGTCCAGCTAGATCATGGTTAATTCATTTGCAACAAGCCTCAAACACTTTGTCAAACGTAAATAGGTTAAAAGATTATTTTATCTATAAAATAAAATATTATTATGATGATATTACTAAAGAAGATATGAAGTCTATAGGTTAGTGTCATTAGCAAATTAAAGTAAGTTAGTATTCATTTTTAGATGTCGTTAAAACAATTTGAAAAAACAAAGGACGCTACCATATCAAATGGTAGCGTCCTTTGTTTTAAGCATAATGATCATGCATTCTCATTTTTAATATATGGTGACTTGCGTGTATGTGTACGTCTTATTTCAAAACTTTTGCTTTCTCCATAGAAATGCGCCCACAAATGAAACGATAACTAATGAAATACCGATTACAATAACCCAAGAGATATAACTATGTTCATCAATAGGTAGTGGTACATTCATACCAAAAAAACTGAATACTAAAGTTGGCAATGTTAAAAAGACGGTAAATAGCGTCAATGTTTTCATTGTATTATTCATTTCATTTGAAAGTAGTGATGCATAAGAAGTAGTAATACTTTCTAATATGTCAGTATATAATCTTGTGGTTTCTAGTGCTTGATTATTTTCTATGACTAAGTCTTCCAGTAAATCTTCATCCTCTTCAAAACGTTTGATTGCAGGCAATCTAAAGAGTTTTTTTACTATCGTTTCATTACCTTTTAAAGCAGCTAAGAAATAAACTAAGCTCTTTTCAACTTCCATTAAATTATATAGTTGCTTGTTTGTCACATTATTTTTTAAATCACGTTCTATACGTAACCTCGTCTTATTTAATAACCTAAGGTTTCTATTATAATGATTTGCAATCGTTAATAATATATTAAGCGCAAATCGGCTATGAAAATGTAAATTTAGATTTTGATGGCTAAATTTTTCAAGAAACTCATTTTCAACATTACATACAGTAAATATTTTCTTATTACCAATTATTATACCTAAAGGAATTGTTATAAATGAGAGTACATTAAGATTTGTATCATTAACAACTGGCAGGTCAAGGATTATAAGGGAATAGCCCGTTTCTTCATCGTATTCAACACGAGAACTTTCCTCAGTATCTAGAGGGTCTCTAATAAAATCTTCAGGTAAATGGTATAAATCTATTAAATGTTCTATTTCTTCCCAATTTGGGTCTACAACATTGATCCATGAAGCATCATCATCTAATGTTGATGTTATTATTTCTTGTGTTTGAGTATGTTTATAAGCAGTGATCACAATACAAACCTTCCCTTCATTAAATTCTTAATTATATTAGCGAAGATTAGAGCGGTTGACAAGTATCTTTCTGCATTAATTTTAATATATGCTAAAGGTAGAAATTTGTGTAATTTATAAATAGCATATTTTAAATCAGCGTAGATATAGGATTTGGAAAGGTTTGCATATTTCAGTGAAATATGATTACAGAAATGTTGAGAAAATCCTTTGCAATTTTAATGATAAATTAACATTAACTTAACAAAAATCAGTTATAATTCACATAGTTTACAAATATTTTAAAGAGGTGTAACGATGGATTCTTCTGTAATGGAGATAATTTTTACCTTTATCGGTGGATTAGGTATTTTTCTATATGGTATTAAACAAATGGGTGACGGTTTGCAAGCCGCAGCTGGTGATAGATTAAGAAGCATTTTAAATACTTTTACAAGTAACCCTTTAATGGGTGTCTTGGCTGGTATGATTGTAACGATATTAATTCAAAGTAGCTCAGGCACAACAGTAATTACTATAGGACTTGTTAGTGCAGGGTTTATGACTATGCGCCAAGCAATTGGAGTAGTTATGGGAGCGAATATTGGTACTACAGTTACTGCATTTATTATAGGTATTGATATCGGTGAATATTCGCTACCAATTTTAGCAATTGGTGCATTTTTAATTTTCTTTATTCAAAAACGTAAAGTGAAAAATGTTGGTATGATTTTATTTGGTTTTGGTGCATTATTCTATGGTTTAGAATTAATGAGTGGTGCAGTTAAACCTTTAGCAAACTTAGATTCGTTCAAGCAAATTATGTTAGATATGTCTTCTAACCCAATATATGGTGTGTTAGCAGGAACATTATTAACAGTTATCATACAAAGTTCAAGTGCTACAATTGGTATTTTACAAGGATTCTTCGCTAATGATTTAATTAGTTTACATGGTGCACTTCCTGTACTTTTAGGTGATAATATTGGTACGACAATCACTGCGGTGCTGGCCAGTCTAGCAGGTTCATTGGCTGCCAAACGTGTTGCAGCTGTCCATGTACTATTCAATGTGATAGGTGCTATTATTTTCTTAATAATTATGCCACTCTATCAACTAGTTATTGAATGGATGCAAGGGGTTATGAATTTAAAACCTGAAATGGTTATTGCATTTGCACATGGTACATTTAATGTGACGAACACAATCATACAATTACCGTTTATTTTCGTCTTAGCATGGATTGTGACGAAGTTAGTACCAGGTGAAGATTTGAATGAAAAATATAAACCAAGAATGTTAGATAAAAATTTAATAAACAGAGCACCTAATATTGCGTTACAAGAAGCACAAGATGAAATTCAAAATATAGGGCGTATGACATTTGATATGTTCAGACATGCTAAGCATTATGACGATAAAACAGAAAAAGATATACTTCAAAAATATGCTGCTGTCGAAAGTATGTATGACAATGTAAGGCAATATTTAACAAAAATCTCAGAGAAGAAGATATCCAAACAAGATGCAGAAAGAATGTCAGTGTTATTCGATGTTAATCGAACTTTTATTAAAGTAGCAAGTTTAACAGAAGCATATTTATTAGATTTAAAGAAAAAAGAAACAGAATCAATTCAGATATCTGCAAAAGCAGAACAAAGTATTGAAAGGCTATATAACCATGTCGATGCGTCACTTGAAAAAACAATTGACATGTTTAACGTATATGACAGAGTTAAAAAAGATGAAATCGTTCGCTTGAGTAATGATTCGTATGCATTAGAACATGATTTAAGAAAAAAACACATCAAGCGCTTAAGTTCGGGAGAATGTTCTTTAGAAGGTGGCTTACTTTATTTAGATATGATTGCTATCTTAGAACGTATTGGTTACCATTCTAGAAATATTTCAGAATCTATGATTGATATAGACAATATTGAAAATGAAGATGATGAAGTGGAACATACTTTAGGTTGGTCGTATTAAAATATGATTTTAACCACAATTTATGCAAAAATTAATATTATTTAATTAGTCATGTCATAATAAGAATCGTTTTTATGACGAGTCTTTCAAATTAGAGCAGGATAATATCACTTTACTAAAGAGTGATATTATCCTGCTCTTTTTTATTAAATAAGAGGTATTTAAATAGCACTTTTCAGTACGATTGATAAATGATTTGTCAAAAGTTTGGAATACAATGGCATATCAAAATGAATACATTTTTAATCCTTAGTAAATCGATAAGGATACTTGACAAAATGATAGAGTGCGCCTAAGATTGTAACTAATATAATTTTCAGAAATCGATTGGGGGATTGTTTATGACATCTATTAGCATACTTGATCAAAGTCCAATAGATCACAATGAAACAGTTAGTGAAGGGATAAATAGAACTGTTGAACTAGCGCAATTAGCAGAAGGCCTGAATTATACAAGATATTTTGTTGCAGAGCATCATAATATACAAGAGGTCGTTGGTACGAGCCCTGAAATATTAGTTACACATTTATTAAACCAAACAAGTCGAATAAATGTTGGTTCTGGTGGGGTTATGTTACAGCATTATAGTCCATTCAAAGTGATTGAACAGTTTCATTTTATGAGCCAAATTGCTCCGGGAAGAGTAGATTTAGGTATAGGCAAAGCACCTGGTGGTTTTCCTTTAGCGACACAAGCTTTGCAAGAAGATATTAAAAATGCACCTATGTCTTTCAATGATAAATTTCATCTTTTAAATCAATTTAATAATGAAAACTTTCCTGAAGAAAATCCGTATTCAAATTTAAAAACAACGATTCGTAATAAAGAGATTGAGAAACCGCATGTTTTTCTTTTGGGAGGAAGTGAACGGTCAGCACGCTTTGCAGCAGAAGAAAAAGTCGGTTTTATTTATGCATATTTTTTGAATTCTAATAATGATCTTTTACACAAAGCAATTCGTACATATAAAGCATTTTATCCTGAAGGGAAAATAATTATAGCCTTAGCTGCTGTTGTATCGAATAGTGAAGCAGAAAGCGCGTTAATTGAAGAGGGACGCACAAATTATGTTTTGCACTTTGATGACGGTCAAAAATTAACGGTGTCAAGCGAACATCAAATAGATGATTTTAAAAAGCAAAGTTCAAGAACCTTTGAAATTGAAGAACAACAAATAGAAGTATTTAATGGTACAGCTGAGTCCATAAAACAACAAATTCATGAATTAGATATAGATGATCAAGTTGATGAATTTATGTTTCATATGCCAGTACAAAACCACTCATTAAGATTAAAAACAGTAGAGCAACTAGCACGTGTATATGAGAAACGAATTTGAAAGCAGGGGTAAAATGACAAATAAAAAAATAGATTTTGGAATTATGTTGAATGGTCCTGGTAGCCATATGCATGCTTGGAAATCAAATGACGTCCCAAGTGATGCAAGTACAAATTTTGATTTTCAACTTGATATTGCTCGTAAAGCAGAAAAAGCTGGCTTTAGTTTCGTTTTTGTAGCAGACGGATTATATATCAATGAAAAATCAATACCACATTTTTTAGATAGACATGAACCATTAACATTTTTAGCAGCACTTGCGCCAATAACACGTCAAATTGGATTAGTAGGTACGATTTCAACTTCATATAGTGAGCCGTTCACAGTGGCCAGACAACTTTCAACCATTGATAAAATCAGTAAAGGCCGTGCAGGTTGGAATGTAGTAACTTCACCTTTAGCTGGAAGTGCTGACAATTATAGCAAAGGAGACCATCCAGAACATGATATTCGATATGATATTGCTGAAGAACATATCCAGGTAGTACAAGGCTTATGGGATTCATATGAAGATGATGCATTTACATTTGATGTTGAGTCAGGCGAATATGTGGATAAAAGTAAGATGCATACATTAGATTACAAAGGTCAATATTTCCAAGTCAAAGGTCCTTTGAATGCAAGTCGTTCTGAACAAGGTCAACCTGTTATATTTCAAGCTGGAGCTTCTCCTAAGGGACAAGCTTATGCAGCTAAATATGCTGATGCTGTCTTTACACTAGGTGAGTCACTTGAGATTGCGAAAAGTAATTATGACAGTATTAAAAACCAAGCCCAAGCATTTGAGCGTGACCCTGATCATGTTAAAGTTTACCCAATGTTAGCACCAGTCATTGGCAAAGATAAAGACGAAGTAGAAAGACGACTAAATGAGCTTAAATCACTAGCGACAATTGAGGAAGCTTTAGATTACTTAGGAAGATATTATGATCATCATGACTTTAGTCAATATGAGTTAGATGCACCATTTCCAGAATTAGGTGATGTAGGGAAAAATAGTTTTCGTGCTACGACTGATGCGATTGCTGAGCGAGCAAAATCACAAAATTTAACGTTAAGAGAAGTTGCTCTAGAAGAAACAGTAAGACAGTCACCATTTACAGGTACTTATGAAGAAGTAGCAGCATTGATAATTGAATGGTTTGAACAAGGTGCAGCAGATGGCTTTATCTTTGGTCCACATGTTTATGGTGAAATATATGATGAATTTTTAAATGAAGTGTTACCAATATTAGAGTCAAAAGGTTATTATTCAAAATCTTATGAAGGTAGTACATTACGTGATCATCTTGGTATTCCTTTTAAAGAAAATAGATATAGTCGAACAAAAGTAGAGCATAACTAATTTAATTGAATTTTAAGGAGTGAAATAGAATGTCTGAATATAGTGCAACTTCACATCATTCGCAAGTAGATGTTGAACAAGAGCAAATAAAAGAAAAAAGAAAATTCCAATTACCACACGTGTTATTAATGATGTTGATGATGATGATGTTTGCATGTTTATTGACATATATCATTCCGGCTGGCGAATTTGATACTACAAAAAGTGGTGAGATTGTACAAGGAACTTATCATGCTATTTCACAAAATCCAGTTAATCCGTTTTATGCGATTACCTTAATATTAAATGGCGGTATACAATCTGCTCAAACTGTAACTTTACTGTTGTTTGTTGGTGGGGCAATTGGTGGTATGTTGCAATTGGACTCAGTGACGAAGTTAACAAATTATATGATATATAGATTTGAACATGCAGGTGCTTTACCTCTTATTATTGGATTATTTTCTTTAATGGCATTTATAGGATTTTTTGTAGGTGGCGATCAGATGATTGTCTTTGTCACGCTCGGTGTAATTTTAGCGAATAGGTTAAAATTAGATCCAATTATTGCCCTTGGTATGACCTTCCTACCTTTGTATATGGCCTTTTCAGTTTCTCCTTCAGGTATGGCTAAAATTGGTCAAATCATTTATCCGGAGGTCACTTTATATTCTGGATACGGCGGTAGAGCAATTATGTACATAGTGTTTTTATTGGTCACTTTATTATATGTTATCTGGTATGCGAGAAGGGTTATTAAATCACCCAATAAAAGTTTAATGAACACAACATCTTGGCAACAAAATGATACACAAACAACAACTGCAGAAATTGATTTAAAAGATAGAACAATTAATTGGAGAGATTTGGTTGTAGTAGGATTAGTGATTTTTACACCCATAGTATTAGCGATAGGCAATGGTATGTTAAGTTGGACTGAGAAATATGGCAATGGTGTATTTATAACTGTTTTTGGTATTAGTTTTGTGCTTGCTTATCTAGTCAAAAGTAAACGATCTAGTGAAATGGTGGATGGATTTTTAGCAGGAGCAAAACCAATGTTAGTTGTAGCTTTTGCCATTATCATGGCAAATACTATCAGTGTCATACTTGAAAAGGGTAAAATTTTAAGTACGATTGTCAATGGATTGACGACACAACTTGATGGCTCTTCATCAGGTGTCGTTTCAATATTAATATTTTTAGTAGCAACAGTATTTAACTTTTTAGTACCATCGGGTTCAGGTTTAATGAGTGTGATGATTCCAATTTTACAACCTGTTACACATACGCTTGGTGTGAATGATCAAATACTGTTAACTTCACTATCTTTTGGTGGGGGATTAGGCAATTTAATCACACCAACTTTAGGTGCGACAGTTGGTGCGATTGCTATTGCAAAAGCTAATTTTAGTTCTTGGTTTAAGTTTATGGCGCCATTATTTTTAATCTGGATTATCGTAGGTTCAATTGTGTTGTATATCTTCACTACTGTTGGATGGACAGGTGGTATATAAAATGATTGGATAAGTATTTTAAGTAAAAAATAAGCTGTACCAATTAGGTGAGTAATGTTTTTCCTAATTGGTACAGCTTTTTATTTTGTGAAATTTTGCTATTAAACAACAGTTAATTTAAATGGTGTGTTTTGTAACCATTTTTTATTGGGTGCTTCATCTGTTATAACTTCAGAAATGTCAGTGATTTTAGCGAATGATAAAGTAGATGAGATATCAAACTTACTGTGATCTATCAAAGCAATTACTTTTTCACTTTCTTGAACCATCTGCTTTTTGAGTTGAACTTCAGGTAATGAAAAATCAGTTAAACCATTTTCTAAGGTAAAACCATTTGCAGATAAAAAGAAATAATCAATATGGTACATTTCTAAAATTTGTGAATCAATGTTTCCGGTAATTGCGTTTGAATCTTGAGAAACAAACCCTCCAACTACGAGCACTGTTAAGTTAGGATTTTCTTTTAAAAGTACTGCATTTTCCAACCCATTTGTAATAATAGTAAGTTCCATGGTAGTTTCAGATATTAATTTTGCAAGTTCATACGTTGTTGAACTTGCGTCTATGAGTATGCATTGTTGTGGTTCTATTTTATTTAGTGCAAACTCACTTATCTTATGTTTTTCACGATGTTTTTGTGTTAAGCGGTAAGAAAAGTTTAACTTTGAAGTCATCGTATCATTTACTTTTGCACCGCCATGTGTGCGTGTAACCTTATTTTCACTTTCTAAAAGTCTTAAATCACTTCGAACTGTTGCTTCTGTCACGCTTAAGTAATCTGAAAGCTGTTTTACAGTAGCTCTTTTATGTGACTTTATATAAGTATATATGTGCTCTCGTCGTTCATCTGCATACATTTTCATATGATTCGCAACCTCCTTATGCTCATGATTTAGTTTAACACAATTTTTTATAAAAATAACAAAATAAAAGCAAAACGAAAACAAACGAAAAAATATTTGAAAGAAATGAAAATATATATTAGAATTGTATTTATAAATGAAAGCGTTTTCTAATAAAAGAAGGGGTTGTTGAAAATGACAAATAAAAATTATCCAGACAAAATGAATGCCGTTGTAGCATATGCGCCAGGGGATTATAAATATGAAACAGTAGATACACCGATAATTGAGAATTCAAAAGAAATTATTGTAAAAGTTGAAGCATGTGGCATTTGTGCAGGAGATATTAAAGCATATGGTGGCGCACCAAGTTTTTGGGGCGATGAAACACAACCTTCTTATATTAAAGCACCGATGATACCTGGACATGAGTTTATTGCACGTATTGTTGAAAAAGGCGAAGATGTGACTGATTTTGAAATAGGTGATCGTGTTATTTCCGAACAGATTGTACCTTGTTGGGAATGTAGATTTTGTAAGCGTGGCGAGTATTGGATGTGTGAAAAACACGACTTATATGGTTTCCAAAATAATGTAAATGGCGGTATGGCTGAATACATGAAATTCACTAAGGAAGCAATAAATTATAAAGTTCCTGAAGACTTACCGATAGAAAAAGCAATTCTTATTGAACCATATGCTTGTAGTTTACATGCAGTACAACGTGCAAACATCAAATTAGGGGATTTCGTTGTATTATCAGGTGCTGGAACATTGGGTCTAGGTATGATAGGAGCAGCTAAAAAATCAGGAGCTGAAACTCTGGTTGTACTAGATATGAAAGATGACCGTTTAGAATTAGCGAAACAATTTGGTGCAGACATTGTGATGAATCCAGCTAAAGTTGATGTGGTAAAAGAAATCAAAGATATGACGGAAGGTTATGGTTGTGATACTTATATTGAAGCGACAGGTCATCCTAAATCTGTTGAACAAGGTTTAAGTGCCATTAGGAAGTTAGGTAGATTTGTAGAGTTTTCTGTATTTGGCGATCCAGTAACTGTTGACTGGAGCATCATTTCTGATCGTAAAGAACTAGATTTAATGGGAAGTCACTTAGGACCTTATTGTTATCCTCTTGTGATAAATGGTATACAGAATGGCGACTACCCTACTGATGGTGTAGTGACCCATCAATTACCACTTCAAGAATTTGAAGAAGGATTCGAATTAATGAAAAAAGGCGATAAATCACTGAAAATTGTACTTGTACCTTAAAACAGCGAAATGATAGATAAGCATAGACAGTTAAAAGGAGAGACTATAAATGAAAAAGATGATTAATAATCCTGATAATGTCATAGATGAACTAATGGCTGGATATTTAATTGCTTATCCCGAATATATTAAACGTTCAAACTTACATCAAAGAGCACTAATTGGTAAAAAACGCCACCCCAATCGTAAAGTGAGTGTCTTAATTGGTGGAGGGTCAGGACATGAGCCGGCTTTTATCGGCTATGTTGGCCAAGGTATGGCTGATGGTGTGGCAATAGGTAATATATTTGCTTCACCTTCACCAATTCCTATACAAGCTGTTACCAGAGAAATTCATGATAGTCATGGCGTGTTATATATTTATGGAAACTACGCAGGAGATTTAATGAATTTTGAGATGGCCAGCGAAATGACAGAAGTTGAAGATGATATTGAAACTGCAGTTGTTATAGGAAACGATGATGTCGCTTCAGCGAAGGAAATTGAAGAGAGACGTGGTATAGCAGGTGAATTACTGGTTTATAAAGCAGCTGGAGCTGCTGCAGATTTTGGATATGATTTAGAGGAAGTCCGTCGTATTGCGCAACTGGCTAATGATCACACACGCTCTATGGGTATTGGATTAAGCCCTTGTTATTTACCTCAAACAGGCAAACCAAGTTTTGATCTTGAAGATAATGAGATGGAAATTGGATTAGGACATCATGGTGAACCAGGTATAGAAAAAACAACGATACGTACAGCACAAGAAACCGTCCAAGTGATTATGAAAAATATTTTGAAAGAGGGACTTTATCAACCAGACGACGAAGTAGTTGTCCTAGTAAATGGTTTAGGTGCGACTTCACAAATGGAGTTATATATTATCAATAAAGAAGTTGATGCTATATTAAGTGAAAACAATATTAAGACATATAAATCATATGTGGGTAATTTTATTACATCAATGGAAATGGGTGGTTTCTCAGTGACGTTGATGAAATTGGACGAGACATTAAAGTCATGCATAGATCATCCTGTCGATTGTCCAAACTTTAAGGAAGTCTAGGGGGAATTTATTATGACATTAACAAGTGAAACATATAAATCATTCATCCTAGCGTTAGCTGAGTTGTTTGAAGAACAAAAGGATAACCTATGTGAATTAGATAGAAAAATTGGTGATGGCGATCATGGTGTGACGATGAATATTGGTTATCAAGCTGTAAAAGATACAATTCACAACGAATTACAGGCACAAAATGATATTGCAAAAATTAGTGTTGCTGTGGGTAAAAGTTTTTTAGATGCTGTAGGTTCATCTGTTGGCCCTTTATATGCTTCAGGTTATTTAAAGGCAGCAGTTGCAGTAAAAAATAAAACTGAACTGAATGATACAGACTTATACCAATTTTGGATTGCATTCAGTAAAGGAATTAAGGCTAGAGGTAAAGCTGAAATAGGTGATAAAACGATGATTGATACACTTGAACCATTTTATCTCTCATTAGAATCATCTAAATCTCAAAATATTAATTTCAAGGAAGCATTTGCGCTTGCACTTCTAGAAGCTAAGAAAGGTATGGAAAGCACAAAGGATATTGTTTCTAATAAGGGCCGTTCCAAAAGGCTAGGCTATCGTTCGCAAGGCCATGTAGATCCTGGTGCGATGTCAGCGTATCTGATGTTAAATACATTTAAATCATATGTATAAGCTAAGTGATAAATATATAAGGAGGAGTGAGTTAGCATGAAAATAGCAATAGGTGCAGATCATAATGGTTACAATTTAAAAGAGGCAGTGAAAGCTCATATAGAAAAACTCGGTCATGAAGTAGAAGATTTTGGTTGTCATCATTGTGCAGAAACGGATTATCCAGATGTTGCTGCTGAAGTTGGTAAAAGTATTCAACAAGGGGATAATGAACGTGGCGTTCTTATTTGTGGAACTGGCATCGGCGTGGCAATAACTGCCAACAAATTAAAAGGAATTCGTGCTGCTTTGGCGCATGACTATTATTCTGCAGAGCGTGCCCAGTTAAGTAACAATGCACAAATACTTACAATGGGTGCACAAATAATCGGTATAGAAGTTGCTAAAAAGAATGTTGAAGCTTACTTGAATGTAAGTTGGGAAGGCGGCTCTCAACGAAAAGTAGATAAAATTGTACAAGTTGAGCAAGATGAATTTCAATGAGTTATACTCTAGTGTAATTCATTGGTTTCTTGGTAATAATATGAGATTTAAAGCCCGTTCATAAAACAAAGGACTAGTCCGTATCAGACAGACGGATTAGTCCTTTGTTATTTTAATAACGATACATTATAAATATTTTTAATAATGGAATATAAACTAATATTTTGTTTTTAATTAATTAAAACAATAATATTTAAATTGCAATTATTTGTCCAAAAAATGACAAAATCAAATTTATATTGTGAATGTATATTTCATTTAATATTATTGATAATATAAACTTTTTGAAAAGGGGGATGAAAGTGCAATTAACATTTAAAATCCATAAGTTTTCTTATGTTATATTTATAATTTCGTTGATAATTGGGGTTGTTATCTTTTCTCAGCAAGTATCAGCACATGCAACTTTAGAAAAAGTCACACCAACGCAAAACAGTGTAGTTGATAACGCACCAAATGAAATAACATTACAATTTAATGAACCAGTCCATGCAAAATATTCAAGTATACAAATCTATGATGATAATGGTTCTGAAATTACAGAAGTAAAGCCAAGTACAACAGGGTCTTCACAAACATTGACGTTTCCAATTGAAAATTTAAATAAAGGAACACATAGCATTCATTGGCATACAATGTCTGCAGATGGCCATGAAATCAATGATAGTTTTGAATTTTCAGTTGGAAAGCAAACAGCAAATGGCATCGACACAGCACCACCGTTTTATGAAAAAGCAGACTTTTGGTTTGGAGTTACGCGCTTTATATTAGAAGGACTATTGATTACACTTACAGGCTTATATTTAGTTAACGCCTTAGCTAAAAGACAAAGATTACCTCATTTAAATTTAAAAACGTATACACTGCCAACCGTTTTAATATTGGTTATGACTTCCATTATCACAGTATTAATTTATATGATGACTTTATCTTCTGATATTGTGTCAGATGTGTTAAGTCTGCAAAAAACCACCTTATTGCAAACGCCATTCATATTAACGGTGGTTGCAGTAATCATATTACTATTACTTTTCACTTTGAAAAATATGGCAACAAGTTGGTACATATTTATCCCTAGTCTAATATTAATTACACTTAGTATGTCAGGACATGCTTGGTCTCAGTCTATACCAATATGGTCGATTTTCATCAGAGTAATACACATTGTAGGTATATCATTTTGGTTAGGTGCACTGATTTATTTGACCATTATGGTATTGGGTAAAAAACAATTTGAAGTAAATCAAATGAGACCTTTTTTATTAAAAGTAAATATTAGCGCTGTCATGTTAATTGTCATATCAGGTGTCCTGATGTCAATAGATCAAACGAATGTCTTGTCACTATGGCAAAACATTCAGACATGGAGCGTATTATTACTTGTTAAGGTTCTGCTAACAATTGTGATGATGGCGCTAGGATTTTATCAAACAACTAGAGCGCTTGGTAAGCATCGTCAGACAAATAGATATGCTTTAATCATAGAACTAAGTATAGGTGTCTTACTTATATTAGCAGGTGTAATGATGAGTCAATTAAATATTCCAGGATAGGAGCTTAAAAGATGAAAAAACAATTTATTTTAGCCCTCGTAGTTTGTTTTACTGTTTTAGTATTTTCAAAAAGTGCAGATGCCCATGTGACAATGAACCCTGATACGAGTGAACCAGGTTCTTATGAAAAATACGATGTAAGAGTTCCAGTAGAAAAAGAAGCAAATACAACAAAAATAGAGTTAAAGGTACCCGAGGGTGTAAACGTTGTAGGTGTAGCACCTCAGGAAACATTTGACCATAAATTAACTAAAGATGATGATGGTAATATTACAAAAATAACTTGGATAGCTAAAGAAAAAGGTATTGGACCTAATGAATTCGTTGATTTGCCTATACAAGTAGCAAATCCAGATAAAGAAGGCGAATTTAAGTGGGATGCTTATCAAACTTATGATGATGGAGAAACCGTTAAATGGGATGGAAATGAGGACGCGGAAAAACCTTCACCAGTAACTAAAGTATCAAAAAAAGCTGATGTTGATTCTGAAAACAGTCAATCTGGTAATGATTCTATCGCTTTATGGGTTGTGTCTATCGTAGCTATTATTTTAGCGCTAATAGCAATTTTTAAAAAATCTCGTAAAGAAAGATAAAGTATAAGTGATTGAGCTAGTAATCAGATTTTGATTACTAGCTTTTTTGAAGTTTGATGAATTGTCACTGTAATTTAAGAAGATTTATTTTATAATGTTTTTAAGGAGGATTTTGAATGCGCAGAATATTATACGCTTTTTTAATTTATACAATCTTAGGATTGCTTAGTGGTTTTTATTATCGTGAATTAACACTTGCCTATGACTTTACAGGTGATACACAATTGGTTGTAGTACATACGCATACGTTAATATTAGGAATGTTTATGCATCTCATTTTATTACCGGTAACGAAGATATTTAATTTGAGTAGTTACTATTTATTTAATTGGTTCTTTATTGTGTATAATATAGGTGTATTATTGACGATTGGCATGATGTTTACAAAAGGGACATACCAAGTTATTGGACTTAAAGTTCCAGAATCATTTGCCGGCTATGCTGGTATTGGACATACAGTAATTACAGCTGGTTTTATTTTATTATTCTTCTTGCTTAAAAACGCCATTGTCAAAAAAACAGAAAAATAATTTGTATAAATAAATTTTTCTAAATAAATATAATTATATATAGCAGACGATCGTTATGAATTTGATCGTCTTTTTTTATATCATTTTACATATAAAGTAATTATTTATTAAAAAGTTCCCTTTTTAATTGATAAGCATTATCAATAATAGGATAATAGGTATTAAGAAGTAGTACATGTAGGAGGATTATTATGGATGATGTAATCATTATCGGTGGTGGACCAGCCGGTTTGTTCGCGAGCTTTTATTCTGGATTAAGAGGAATGAATGTAAGAATTATTGATATTCAAGATAAGCTAGGAGGTAAAATGCACGTTTATCCCGAAAAGATTATTTGGGATATCGGGGGATTGGCACCGAAGCCTTGTTATGAAATTATTCAAGATACTGTTAGTCAAGGTTTACATTTTAATCCTAAAGTAAATTTAGAGGAACGCGTTATAGATATTAGAAAAATGGCTGAACGCCATTTTGAAGTAGAGACCAATAAAGGAAATGTATATGAATCAAAATCTGTCATCATCGCCATTGGTGGTGGTATCATTAATCCAAAACAACTTGATATCAAGGGAGCAGAAAGATATCAATTAACAAATTTACATTATGTAGTTCAGTCCTTAAAACATTTTAAAGACAAAGATGTGTTGATTTCAGGTGCAGGTAATTCTGCGCTAGACTGGGCGAATGATTTAAGTGGTTATGCTAATAGTGTGACATTAATTTATCGAAAAGCGGATATCAAAGGTTATGAAGCAATGAAAGATATATTAAATAAACTTGCAGTGGAAAAGTTAGCCAACACACATATTTATCAATTAATAGGTGACGAAACCCAGTCACGTATAGAACAAGTAATATTAGAAAACATTGAAACAGGAGAACAAGAGGTACGATCTTTCGACGAAGTTATTGTCAGTCATGGATTTGATAGAGAAAATACATTGTTAGAACAGTCTACAACTCAAGTTGATATGCATAGTGAATATAATATTAAAGGATTTGGTAACACGGCAACGAGTATTGAAGGTTTATATGCTTGTGGTGATATTATTTATCATGAAGCAAAAGCACATTTAATCGCGAGTGCTTTTAGTGATGCAGCAAACGCAGCTAATCTAGCTAAACTTTATGTTGAACCTGAAGCGGATCCTGAAGGTTATGTATCTAGTCATAATGATGCATTTAAAGAGTCTAATAAAGTAGTGATGAAAAAATATTTATAAACACATTTATATGATTATGCTATAAATGTTTGCTTTGTAGTTTGGGGGATGACACAACATGGTTAAAGTAAAATATGAGGCACCAACGGTACAAGATTATAGAAATATGAGGAAAAAAGCTGGATTGAGTGAAAAATCACAAAAGGCGGCAGAAAAAGGGATATCAAATGCATGCTTTGACGTCACAATATATGATGACGACTTATTAATAGCGATGGGAAGAGTAATTGGTGATGGAGGTACTGCTTTTCAAATTATTGACATAGCAGTAGAACCACGTTATCAAGGTCAGGGTTATGGTAAACAGGTAATGACAGATATTATGAAATATATCTCATCTGTTTCAGAAGATGGTACTTATGTGAGTTTAATGGCAGATTATCCGGCAGATAAATTATATGAACAATTCGGATTTACGACTACGGAACCTCATTCTTGTGGTATGTATATCAAATACTAAATATTTTTAAAAATATTAAGATGCAAAGAAGTGACATGGAGATAGATATTTCTGAAAGTACACGTCAATTTCTATATCATCATTATAGTAACTGACGTGTTTTTATTTTATATTAAATGTTTTCATTTTTTAGCGATAATTATACGCGTTAGCACTCAGGGGAATGATACGAGTAGAACCATATCCCAAGGAAGCATGCACGATTAATTTGCAAGATACAAAAAGAGTAATCCAAGGTGGATTAGCTCAGAACGTAAACAAACCCTTCGCATTAATTTGCGAAGGGTTTGTCTAATGTTTATTTATATAGCTTTTTCTTGTGTTAATCTTCATTTATTTGTTTCAATCCCCAATGCTTCTTGGGAGTGAAAAGTATCTACTTTTCACAACTTCTTTGATTGTTTGTCTCATTGATTTGAGACAAAATAGTCTCTGAATTAATAATATTTTTAGTGTGATATTGGCAGTATTTGGGCCGACTCCTGCGGGAAGCGCACTAGCCGAAGACTACAGGCTAAGGCAGTGCCCGCGGAAAGCGTGCACAAAAAAACTGCCAACAAAGTCGGAGACTTTGTTGACAGTCTGAGCAAATCCAAGATGGATTAGCTCTCTTATTTTGAGAATGGATTTTTTAATATCATAAAAACTCATTTTAGTTGTGATTTAGAAATATAGTGTTTATTTTGACTCTTTAACATTGACATCTGTTGCATTTGTTCTAGAACGCAAATCAGCTTCAATTTCTTCTAAACTGCGTCCACGTGTTTCTGGTAAGTATTTAATGACAAAGATTAAAGCGAAGACACCAACAGCTGCGAAGATCAAGAATACTTGTTCTACTGATAAAACATCAGTCAAAATAGGGAATAATTGCGCAACTAGTAAACTACCAATCGATAGTACTAAAGCAGCGATTCCTGTTGCAGCACCACGTGCACGCATTGGGAATAATTCTGGTAACATAACCCAAAGTACTGGTCCCCAAGTGAATCCAAAGAATATGATGAAAAGTGTTAGACAAGCGACCATAATCCAAGCAGAAGATTGAATACCGATTGTCCAAACTAATATTGCCATGATTAATAGTGATGCCACCATACCAATATTACCAATTACTAATAATCGCTTACGATCTATTTTATCAATAATCATAATCGCTACAATCGTAATAAGGACGTTTACAGTACCAATACCAACCGTACCTAATATAGAAGTTGCATCACCAAGACCAGCTTTACTAAATATCGTTGGTGCATAATAAATAATAGCGTTAATACCTATAATTTGTTGTAATAAAGCAAATACACTACCAATGATAAGTGTTGGTCGTAACCAAGGTGATTTTAAAACATTCCAAGTGCTTTCAGAAATAGCATTTATTTCTTTCATATCGGCAATTTCTTTATCGATTTCGCTTTCTTTAAACGTTAATTTCATAACATCACGAGCAGCTTTTTCACTTTTATGTTCAAGTAGCCATCTAGGGCTTTCAGGCATAAATGCCACACCGATTAAAAGAATGAGTGAAGGTAATACTGCTAGACCGAGCATCCATCTCCAACCTTCGATTGGTGTAAAAGCATAGTTAATTAAATATGAAGATAAAATACCAATTGTAATCATTAATTGGTTTAATGAACTTAATGAACCACGTTGTTCGGTAGGTGCCATTTCAGATAAATATACTGGTACGATTGCTGTTGAACCACCGACAGCTAATCCGATAACAAGTCTACCGATTACTAATACTGGCATTGATGGTGCCAAGGCTAAAATTAATGCACCGACAATATAAATAATAGCGATAATAAATACAACGCGTCTACGACCTAACCTATCAGACATAGGTCCACTCGCACCGGAGCCAAATATAGCGCCGACTAACATAGACGCAACGACAAGACCTTCAGTAAAACTATTTAACGGTATATCATCTTTTATAAATAATAATGCACCTGATATAACTCCCATGTCATAACCATAGAGTAATCCTCCCAATGCACCAAGGAAAAAGATGAGCTTTTTATTCACTTTGATTCCCATATAAACCCTCCTGATAATATTCAATAATAATAAGTATACGCTTTCATATTTTAATTGTAAATGTTAAAGTATAATAAATTTATCTATTGATATATAGTTATATGAATTATAATATTTTTGTAGTTTAAATAAAAATGTATAGTTATATAAGTTGATATCAAATAAAACTCCGCACATCCATTTTTGCTTGATGTGCGGAGTTTTATAGAATCATCTTATGAGTCAAATTCGATAACAATTCTACCAGAATTATTATGTTGAATCACTTCATCTATGCTATTTTTAATATCTTTAAATTTTATATTATGTTTTATATCATGTAATTGGTCTGGTTTTAAATCTTTAGATAGACGACGCCAAATGTGTTTTCGTTGTCTCATTTCTGTATATACCGAGTCAATACCTATAACGTTTACGCCTCTTAATATGAAAGGAAAGACTGAACTGTCGAATGTAGCGCCTCCTGTCATGCCGATGAGTGCAACACTACCATTATAATTAAGTTGTTTAATAACTTGTGAAAAACTGTCGCCACCAACTGGATCGATAACAGCTTGCCATGTGCGTTTACCTAGAGGTTTATTATCTTCTTTGGTAATTCTAGATATAACATCTTTTGCACCTATCGTTTTGAGTGCTTCAGTAGCTTCGGTTTTACCTGTACTAGCGATTACATCGTATCCAATTCCATTTAACATCATTATCGCTAATGTTCCTACACCACCTGTTGCACCTCTCACAAGTACTTGATCTTTTTCTACTGATAGCCCATTATGTTCTAATCTTTCAATTGCTAAACCAGCTGTGTAACCTGCTGTCCCATATATCATAGCTTCTTCAAGTGTGAGATCTTTAGGTAAAGGTACAATCCATTCTTCTTTTACGCGCACATATTCACTAAAACCTCCGAAATGGTCTGTCCCTAAACCGTAACCAGTAACGATGACCTCATCTCCTGGCTCAAAAGCATGTGTGTCAGAGTGAGCCACAACACCTGCCAAATCTATGCCAGGCACCATCGGATAACTGCTAACAATTTTTGAATTGTCTAATGTAGCTAGTGCATCTTTATAATTAATTCCAGAATATTTTGTTTTAATCAATACTTCACCTTCTGGAAGCTCATCTATTGTCATATCTTTAAATTCGCTTGTTACTTTGCCGTCTTGTTCATTGACCACAAAAGCTTTAAATGTTTTAGTCATTGCCTTATGGCACTCCCTTATGTATATATTTATGAACAATTAAAAAACTAGAACTACTTTATCATGTTATTGTTAATTTCACAATAAGCGTAAAAGCACTGATTTAAAAGTAAGCGTTTTAATTTTAGGGGACTTGAATTTTATGTCATAACGCTATACTTTAAGTTGTCAAAAAAATATATTAAGTCGTATAGTAACATATTTAACATTTTAGTATACTAATTGACAAGATGATAAAAAGGGGCGATGAAGTATGACTGATAATATTGAATTAGTAAAAGAATCGGAAGTACATCAATTAAGAGAAATTAGTATTGCGACATTCAAACATACATTTAGAGATGGTGGATATACAGAGGAAGATTTTGAAATCTATTTTAAACAGGCATATAATGTGGAAACGTTACAAGAAGAGTTACGTAATAAACATTCATTCACATATTTTTATCTCAGTAATAATGAAATTGTAGGTTATTTTAAATTGAATATAGATGATGCACAAACTGAAGCAATGGGGGAAGACTACTTAGAAATACAAAGAATATACTTTTTACCTCAATCACAAGGTGGAGGTAAAGGGAAAAAAGTTTTTGATTTTGCAATTAAGAAAGCACGCGAGTTGTACAAGACAAAAATTTGGTTAGGCGTATGGGAATATAATGACAAAGCATTAAATTTCTATAAAAATCAAGGATTGCGTATAACAGGTTCTCATGAATTTTATACTGGTAACGTGGTAGATACAGATTTAATTATGGAAAAAAACATATAGTAGCTTTTGAAAAAGTCATTTTTTCTTTAATCTGTTTAATTATTTTGAATCGCTGTTTGTCTATTATAAAAGCTAATTATTTAATTAAAGTTCTAAAGTTTTAAGTTTTTGTAAAAATTATATTTATTTCAAAAAAAGTTTTGATAAAAGGTGTTTATTTTAATAATAATAGTGAATAACATAATAATTCTCATTCATCCTAATTGCTAAATACATTACATAACTTTTAATTAGGCAATGAGAAAGACACAACTAAGGAGGCTTATTATATGAAAAAGTTATTAGCAGGTTTTCTTACACTTACATTAGCGCTTGCTGCTTGTTCTAATGGTAGTGATGACAATGGTGGTAATAAAGATGATAGCTCGAAAGACAAACAGTCTTCCGATGACAAATCAAAAGACTCAAAAGATTCTAAGAGTGATGACAAAAAAGACAATGATAGTTCCGATGAAAATTCGGATAGCAAATCAGACAGCAACTCAGATAGTGATGCTGATAAAAATGGTTCTGACTCTAGTTCTAGCTCTGACTCTAATTCTGACTCTAGTTCTAGCTCTGATGACAGTGGCAATTCTGGAAATAGTGACAATGCCAATGATAGTTCGACAAATGGTTCCAATGGAAGTGCTAACAATAGCGGTACTTCAAATAATGATGATAATTCAAGCAATACGAATAACAATGATAGTACAGCAAGTAATGCAAATAGTAACGCTGACCAAGCATCTAATAGTGCAGGCAGTTCAAATGAGGGTAACACAAATAACAGTGGAACTTCTCAATATGTGGCACCTTATCAAGGTCAAAATGCAGTACCAGTTGCACAAAACATTACTTCAGGTAGTACTGACGCCCAAACAGCTTTACAGTCATTGCCTAATTTCCAAAATTCATTAGATAATGCAACTGCAGAAGTTAATGCGTTAAATGGCCAATCTAATCCTTATAATGATTACGCTATTGAAGGTAGTGAAGGCAATTATAGCTATATTTTTAGTTTCCAAAATCAAGCGCAACCGGGTAGTTATTCAATTGTAACAGTTGACCAACAAGGTACTGTTAGAGTAGTTGACCCAGCATATCAACAATAAAGAATCATAAAATAGTGCAAGTTTTTTAATATGATAAAGAGGCAAGTAGATGAAATGAATTTGAAAAAAATTGATTTCTAACTTGCTTCTTTTTATTTTTGCTTAACTTTGCAGTATATACTCATGTTACTATTGTTATCACTTAAAACATATTTTATATTTTAAAAAAACTCCAAAGTTAACATTGGAATATGAAAACTTTGAAGTTTAAAGTCGGTAACAAATCGTTGACTGTATTTTTGATTATTAAGTTTATGTGTTGGAATTAATAGACTTTTGAATAATATGGGAAATCGTTTCAAAAGCATGATTGTCTTTGTTTATAAATGGATTATTAAGTTTATGTGTTGGAATTAATAGACTTTTGAATAATATGGGAAATCGTTTCAAAAGCATGATTGTCTTTGTTTATAAATGGATTATTGTGTATATCTTTCATTTGATGACTGATTAAATCATTTAAAAGTGCTTTTGAATCACTATATCGAACTGTAGAAAGAGAATGCATAACATCTTCATAAACACCACGTTCGCAAACATATTTTTCGTGATCAGGCGTATATTGGCAGACAGTTTTATCAATCGTGAGTGCATCAAAAATAATTGAAGAATAGTCTGTCAATACTGTATCTGATACTAACAACAAATCTTGAATTTCTATATGTGAAGGTGCAATGATAGCATTTTCAGGCATATAGTTAGATTGATCGTTGACATGTCCCTTAAAGATAACGTTATATTTATTTAATAAACCATCACTAATTGGTAATAAATCGGTTGTTTCATTTGCTGCTTTCCATGTAGGAACGTAAAGTAATGTTTGTTTTTGTGGGTCTAGCTTTAATTCTTTCTTAATGAATGAGATATAAGGTTGATCAGATTGTTTATCTAATAAATATCTAATTCTTGGATAACCACAATTTAATAAATGTGTGTGTTGTTGTGGAAATGCAGATTTAAAATGTTCCATAATGGCTTCGGAATCACTGATGAAATAGTCTTGTTGTAACCATTTATTATATTTGCGTGCGCGATAATTATAAATATTGAGATTTTCATTTGGTTCATGACTATCTAAAAATAGTTTTTTTATAGGTGTGCCATGCCACAGTTGTATAATTGTACCATTTGGTTTGATATCATCGGGTATATCGTTTTCTAAAATGACCACACTTGCTGTTTCGATGAGACTTTTTGCTTTCGCATCATTTGGATCAATAAAATTAGGTCCATTTACATCACTAGTTATAAAAAATATAGGTAATTTAGAAAAATATTTTGCAAAATGATTAAATAAATAGCGAGAATTACCTCGGAACCCATAATCAAAACCTAAAAAGACAATATGATTTTTAACTTTCGATTTATCTTTTTTGTAAATATAACTGATTTCATCATGTTTTTTTTCGTAATGATGTTGAATTAAATTATAAAGCCAATGTGGAAGTTTGAATTTAGTATTTTTAAGCACTTTATCTGTAAATCGAATATCATCATTATTAGGTGCTAATGTTTCACTATTTTTAAATGGTAACGTGTGTTTATGTTCAAAGGCTAATTTGTTTAAATTAAATTTAGTAGTGTTTAATGGCGTGAACGCTTGAATGCAATTCCAAACAGCATCACTAGTTGTATACGTATGTTTGAAATTAAAAACAACATGGCTATCTGTAGCAACATCATCTTGTAAAAGTGATAATAATGCTAAATCAAATATATTATTAACTGTATATTTGTTTATTATTTTTTGAGCAGTTTCTATATGAAAAATAATATTTGGAAAATGATTTAGATTATCCATCCAATCATTAAAAGTGATTTCTGATTTACCGAAATATCGGCAATCATTTAAATATTGCTGATTGATTGTATAATCTGCAACGATAGTGACGGGTCTTAGTGTAACTGCCTCTAACATTGATTGATAAATCTCACTATTTTGATCTATATATACAAAATGAGAATATCCTTCCGCTGTAGCTTTCTCAAGATGCTGAGCTAAAAGGTCCCACGTTGAAAATTCTATTTGCTTTATCATTTATAATCCCTCTATTTAAATATTATTATCCCTATTTTATCATTTAATATGTCATAGATAAAAGAAACATTGATATTCATATCATTACTGACGTACAGCGCCTGAATTGATATATATTCAATTGGAGTTTATTAGAAAATTAAAAAACTTTAATTTTGGGCTATTAATTTTTTGAAAATTATTGTATTTTACTTAAAGTAGATGTTATAATTTATGTGAAATAATTCACAAATAAAAGGATGATTAATTATTTTAAGTATAGGAAGTGAGTATATATGTTTGTAGAAAGTATTAACCCCTTTAACAATGTATTATTATCCAGTATTGTGGCTGCTATCCCTATCATTTTATTTTTATTATGTTTAACCATTTTTAAAATGAAAGGGATATACGCTTCAATTACGACATTAGTCGTTACGTTGATACTTGCCATAACGATATTCAAATTGCCTATGAATATCGCTACAGGTGCATCAATTGAAGGATTTTTCCAAGGTGTAATTCCAATTGGTTATATTGTAATTATGGCAGTTTTGTTATATAAAGTTACAAATGAAACTGGGCAATTTGATAAGATTCAAGATAGTATTGCGAGTGTATCTCAAGACCATCGTATCCAATTATTGCTCATAGGTTTTGCATTTAATGGATTTTTAGAAGGTGCAGCAGGTTTTGGTGTACCGATTGCGATATGTGCTTTATTATTAACTCAGTTGGGCTTTAAGCCTTTAGAAGCTGCAATGTTATGTTTAATTGCCAACGCTTCAGCTGGTGCTTTTGGAGCTATTGGTTTACCTGTCACTGTAATTGATACACTTGGTTTGCCAGGTGATGTTACAGGTTTTGCGGTTTCTCAAATGTCGGCTTTAACTTTATCGGTTATGAATATGTTTATACCATTTTTATTAGTATGGATTATTGATGGTTTTAAAGGTATTAAAGAAACATTACCAGCAATCCTTATTGTTGGTGGGACTTTTACCATACTACAAGCTTTGATCACGGTGTTTATTGGACCAGAACTAGCTGATATTATCCCACCGTTAGTATCAATGTTAGCTTTAGCAGTATATTCTAAAAAACATCAACCAAAAAATATATTTAGATTGAAAGATAGCGGAGAACCTAAGACTATTGTAAAACATAATTTTAAAACTTTAATATATGCGTGGAGTCCATTTGTGATTTTAACAGTATTGGTTATGGTTTGGAGCGCACCACAATTTAAAGGACTGTTCACATCTAATGGTGCATTGAGTGCATTAGTATTTAATATTCAACTTCCAGGTACGTATAGCGCTATTGCTGATAAAGCAATTACATTGCCACTCAATATCATTGGACAAACTGGTACAGCAATTTTATTAGTAATTTTAATAACTATATTGATGTCAAAACAAGTGAATATGCTTGATGCAACACGTTTGTTAAAATTAACTTTTAAAGAATTATGGTTGCCTATTATTACAATTTGTATTATTTTAATTATTTCTAAATTAATGACTTATGCAGGTTTAAGTAATGCTTTAGGTGAAGGTATTGCTAAGGCAGGATCAGTCTTCCCTCTATTATCACCTGTTTTAGGTTGGATCGGCGTATTTTTAACTGGTTCTGTGACAAATAATAATACGTTATTTGCTCCGATACAGGCAGCAGTAGCTAATAATATTGGTACAAGTGGTGCATTACTTGTATCAGCCAATACTGCTGGTGGTGTAGCAGCTAAATTGATTTCACCTCAGTCCATTGCTATTGCAACTGCATCTGTACAACAGGTAGGTAAGGAATCGGAATTATTAAAAATGACATTGCGTTATAGTTTTGCATTTATTATCTTTGTATGTTTATGGACATTTATGTTGAGCTTTATCATTCATTAAAACAACAGCATTGATATGTTTGCTAGTCAGTTATCTGTAAATACGCAGAATTAAGGCTGCTTTGATTTGGTATTATATCGAAACACGAAGTTAAATATAAAGATAGAAAAAAAGAAGCCATATGGCTTCATTCAGGCTGTCGACAAAGTTTCCGACTTTGTTGACAGTTTTTTTGTGCCCACTATCCGTGGGCACTGCCTTAGCTTGTAGTCTTCGGCTAGTGATATTCCCACAGGAGACGGACAAATCACTACCAATATTTAATATATAATAATTAACAGTGGCGTTGTTTGTTATGGTGAATAAATCAATTGATAAATGGAATCATAGTGAAATAATGTACTAAAGCTGGCATATGGAAAAAACTAAAAGTTTCTTTTTTATTTCGACGCTATCATCATTTGAAAGTAATGGTAGACAGAATCTGATGAAAATGATTGAACAGTTTGGTATCCATTTTCTATGATCGCTTGTTTATTAAATTCTTGGTTTATAAGTCGTAGTAGTTTATTAGAAAGATCTTCTACATTTCCATGTGCTACTAAATATCCATTGACGTTATTTTGTATCAGTGCATCTGGGCCAGCGTTACCATTAAAGCTAACCACAACATTACTTTGATTCATTGCTTCTAAAATCACCATTCCGAAACCTTCATTACGAGAGGGGATGACTGTAATATCACTTTTAGCTAATTTTTCGTTTAATTGTTGAGTTGAACCATAAAGCTTTATGATATCTGCCAGTTGATGCTCTATGATTAATTGTTGTAAGAGTTCGTGTTCTTTTCCATCACCATAGATGTGTATTTGATATTTAAAACGTCTGACCTCTTGTTGAATAGGTATGATACTTTGAATTAATAGATCGAATCCTTTCTCGTATTCTAATCGTCCTGCAGCAGTGATGATTTTATCTTTTGATACTGAGAGGCGAGGTTCATTTAAAATATTGGGTATGACATAAACAGGAGTTTGAATGAAAGCTTCATATTTACTTTTATCACTTTCTGTTAGTGTGGTTACTTTGTCTAAATATTGATAAGCATCTGCAATTTCTCTTTGTAAAGCAATGTTGTGTGCTTCAAAATTCATATGCTCCATACCAATCTTCTCTACATTTTGTGAACCATAGTGAGCAATTAATATATTGAAACTCGCGCGTGTACCTATGAGTATATCAGTAGAAACATTACGTATTGCTTTAATCATTTTGTTTTCAATATAATGTGAAAACTGATATAGTCCTGGTTCATATTGAGAAATTAATTTTGGTTTAGAAAAAGAGGTATATTTGTGGATTCTATTGAAAAAAATATCCTTAATATTAAAAAATTGTAATTGATAGTCTGTTAAAGCACGCACTTTAATAGATTTATGTAGCTTGAAATAAGGTTTAGAAGCCCCTTTGAAAACGGAAATGATTTCAACTTGATGGCCTTTTTCAGCCAAAACATTAGCTAATTGAGAAATAGATTTAACGGTACCACCCATAGCATATAAGTTATGCGTAAAAAAAGTGATAGATTTCATTGGAATACCTCCAAAAGTATAAGAATTAAATTAGAATTTATTATAGCATGAAATTTAGGTGATTGATAAAGTAATGAAGGTTATATGAGACACAATGTAATTTGCTCAATATATTTAAATTTAAAATAGTAATTTAAGTCGTATCATAGCAATGATAGTTAACAGGTATTAACATAATTTAAGTAGAATTACTGAAAGCCCTTTTTTCATAGGGCAATAACGTATATAATTAGAAGTGTACCAAAAGATTCTGCTATTTTTTAAGTACTTCGTATAATTATAGTAGATTAAGATTTAAATCATTTACTATAGAAAACGCTTTATCATGGTTGTGATTTTCCTAGATAAAGATAACGTGTCTATAAACATATATAAAAGGGGGACTGTGTTTGTTATGAGTAAACAACATAGCAAAACAGATGTCATATTAATTGGCGGCGGTATCATGAGCGCAACACTAGGAACTTTATTAAAAGAACTTGCACCTGAGAAAGACATTAAAATGTTTGAAAGATTATCTACACCAGCAGAAGAAAGTTCGAATGCATGGAATAATGCAGGAACAGGGCATTCTGCATTATGCGAACTAAATTATACAAACGAAAACAAAGATGGATCAATTGATATTACTAAAGCTGTTAAAATTAATGAACAGTTTCAAATTACAAAGCAATTTTGGAATTACCTTGTTAAGCAAGGTCAATTATCAAAACCAGAAGCTTTTATTAAACCTGTGCCACATATGAGCTTTGTACAGGGCGTACGTAATGTAGATTTTTTAAGAAGACGTGTTGAAAGATTAAATAAAAATATTTTGTTTAGTAATATGGAAATTACGGATGACAAAGATCAAATTTCAGAATGGGCACCGTTGATTATGGAAGGGCGCACATCAAATATACCAATGGCTATTACATATGACAAAACGGGGACTGATGTAAATTTTAGCGCGCTAACAAAAAAACTATTCTCTAATTTAGAAGATAAAAACGTAGAACTTAATTACGAACATGAAGTAGAAAATCTGAGTCAACGTAAAGATGGAACTTGGGAAGTTAAAGTGAAAGATTTGAAAACGGATGAAGTTACAATAGTAGATAGCGACTTTGTATTTATAGGTGCCGGTGGAGCGAGTTTACCTTTATTACAAAAAACAGGCATTAAGGAGTCTAAACATATTGGTGGATTCCCAGTAAGTGGTCTGTTCTTAGTTTGTAGAGACGAGGCTATTACTTCAAAACATCTTGCGAAAGTTTATGGAAAAGCAGCTGTTGGTGCGCCACCGATGTCAGTACCACATTTAGACACACGTTATATTGATGGCAAGCGTACCTTATTGTTTGGACCATTTGCTGGCTTTTCACCAAAATTCCTAAAGACAGGTTCAAATATGGATTTAATAAAATCAGTGAAACCAAACAACCTTATAACAATGTTATCGGCAGGAATTAAAGAAATGAACTTAACTAAATATTTAATTTCTCAACTAACACTGTCAAACGAGGAGAGAATGGAAGATTTACGTCAATTTGTGCCAAATGCTAAAAGTGAAAATTGGGAAATTGTAGTTGCAGGACAACGTGTACAAGTCATTAAAGATACTGATAAAGGAAAAGGTACTTTACAATTTGGTACTGAGGTTATTACTTCTGAAGATGGTTCTTTAGCAGCACTTTTAGGCGCTTCTCCAGGCGCTTCGACTGCAGTTGACATCATGTTTGATGTACTTCAACGTTGTTACAAAGATGAATTTAACAATTGGGAAGAAAAAATTAAAGAAATAGTGCCTTCATTTGGTATGAAATTATCAGAAAATGAAGCTTTATACACTCAAATTAATAAAGAAATAACTAAAAACTTAAAAATTAATTAATAAGTATGATGTACTCATTTTATTAAATGAAGTTCTTGCGAGATAAATTTCCATACTTAAAATAGAAGCGCTAATCCATTACGGGTTAGCGCTTCTTTATATTTAAATCTTGAAATTTTGATCGTGCATGTATACCACAAGTATGTTGTATGATGGTTCGAGCATCGAACCCGTGGCCTCTGAAACATATGGTTTTCTAGGCGTTTACACGCTTGTTATTTATTGATATTAACAGTGAAAGTAGTACCTTCATATTTCTTACTTGATACTTCAATTGTGCCATTGTGTAATTCAAAAATAGCTTTAGCAATTGCTAAGCCTAAGCCATTACTATTATCATGATTGCTTGCTTTATAAAAACGTTCAAATAGACGAGATTGAGTTTCTGGTGTCATACCTTGACCATCATCAGTTATATTAAAACGAATGTGATCAGTATCATGTGTGAGTGTAATGTCAATTGTACCACCTTGTTCTGAATATTTAATCGCATTAGTTATTAAATTTTGAAATGCTTGATTTAATAGTCGCTCATTTCCTATTAATGATATATTAGCTAAATCAGACATAATAATTAACTCTTTTTCGTTCGTCGCAAATTGTTCATGACGTATAATCTGTTTAATGAGCTTATTGAGTTCGATATGATCAGTTAATTCTAGATGCTCCCCATTATCAATTTCTGATAACAATAAAAGTTCTTTTGTTAATTCACTTAGTTGCGTTGTAATTTGGTATATTTCGTCTATATACTGTTCTCGTTCTGTGGCACTTTTTGTAAATTTTAATTGATCAAGTAAATGATGAATATGCGTTAAGGGTGTTTTAATCTCATGTGAAACATTTTGAACAAAGTGTTGTCTCATGTCATCTACTTGTTTTAAAGAAAGTCTCATTTTATCAAAACGGTATTGCAACGTGCCGAATTCATCATTACGCTTAATATCTATTGGCACATCAAAATTGCCTTCCATTAATCTTTCAGTCGCTTGTTTTAACTGTTGTATTGGTTTAATAATCATGTAAGTTGAAGAAATAACCCAAATGATTGAGATGACTAATAATAGTGTAATTAATATGACTAAGAAAATTCTAAATTCACTAAATGTTTTTCCAATGTCTGGTCTCATAAATACTGCATAGTTATGACCATTGGATTGAAATTGCACACCAACAGTATTTTGAGTAGTATTTTCAAAGAATCCAGTGATGAAAGGATTGTATGGTAAATTGCTTATCCCGTGATAGTCATTTCCCTTTAAGACAGATTTAATATTTTTCGAGTCAACATTGTCTTTTCTAAATGCAGTACCATAATAAGCTTTTTTACCATTTTCTGATACGGTCATAACTTGATAATTCATCTGTCCAAGGTGTTCGAAAAAGGGTTTTGGCAATTGTATTTTAGATTGCTTTTCATAAGAAATTGCATCTTTTAATGTTCTCATGATTTTAGCATCATTATTCTCTTTTAAATGATTATGATAAATGACGTTAGTTAATAGGAAACTAAGCACAGCGCTTGATAGTAAGATGACGATTGTATATATAGCAATACGTGAATATAGTGATTTAAACATTGTCATCAACCTTGTAACCTAAGCCACGCACTGTATGAATTGTAATAGTAGCTCCTAGTTTCGATAAACGTTTTCTCAAACGTTTAATGTGTACGTCAACTGTTCGTTCATCACCTTCATAATCAAACCCCCAAATTTTTTCAATCAAATCATCACGGTTAAATACTTGTTTTGGATGCGAGGCAAGTAAGAATAAGAGTTGAAACTCTTTATTTGGCAAGTTCATTGATTTAGTAGAAGATTGAAGCTCTAAATAAGCTTGATTAAGCGTAAGATTTCCAACTTTCAACTCATTATTAGCATTTATATTATAGCGTTTTAATACGGCCTTTATTCTAAAGATAAGTTCTTTCACTTCAAATGGCTTGGTAACATAATCGTCTGTGCCAGTTAAATAAGCTTGTTCTTTATCACTAAGTGCGTCTCTAGCTGTTAACATAATAACTGGCATTTCAAAATCTTCTTTTAAAATTTTACATAATTCAAAACCACTCATGCCAGACATCATTACATCTACGATAGCAATATCAACTTGATGTGTATCTAAATATGACAATGCGTTTTCAGCACTTGATTGTGTTACTACATCTAATCCTTCTCGTGAAATATAATTTGAAACATATTCTAAAATTTTACTGTCATCATCGACAATTAAACAAGTTGTCATGCTCAAAATCTCCTTAATCATTTTACAGACATTATATATGGAAAAATTTAACTTAACAAATAGGAAATATTTCAAAAAGTTAATCATAGTTCATATTGAGTTCATATACAGAGACTAAACTTTAAATATAAGTTCTTGAAAGGGAGTGAATCACTATGAAATTAGCATGGCAAGAAATAAAATATTATAAATTTCGTTATATATTAATCATGTTAATTATATTATTATTAGGCGTTATGGTTCTATTTATTAGTGGGTTGGCACAAGGTTTAGCAAGAGAAAATATTTCTATGTTAGACAATATGAAAGCTGAAAAATATGTGATGCAAAATAACAAAACACCACAAATTGAAAAATCAATTATTAAACCAGAACAGCAAGAGAAGATTGAAGATATTAGCGGGCAGTCACCTTTAAAAATAGCATCTCAAACTTTGAAAATTGATAAAGATGAAGAAGATGTTGTTATGACGAATACAGTGAAAAATGAAAAACCCAAATTGTCAGAAGGGCATTATCCTAAAAAAGACAATGAAATTGCAATTAATAGTAAATTAACTGCAAGTGGGGTAGATGTTGGAGACAACATTAAAATTAAAGACGGTAAAACGTTAAAAGTTTCAGGTGTTTTGGATGACACAATGTATTCTCATAGTTCAGTGGTTATGATGAATAATAATGGATTTGATGAATTGAATAAAAATGTGAGTACTGTTTATCCAATTAAAGATATGTCACAAAAACAGATGAATAAATTAGAAGATATTAATGGTATAGATGTATTTACAGAAGATGATATCACAAGTGAAATACCAAGTTATCAAGCAGAACAAGCACCACTTAATATGATGATAGTTAGCTTGTTTGTTATTTCTGCTATAGTCCTTAGTGCATTCTTCTATGTTATGACGATACAAAAAATTCCTGAAATCGGTATTTTAAAAGCAATTGGAATTAAGACAAGACATTTATTAAGTGCATTAATCATTCAAATATTAATAACTACAATGATTGCAGTTATTATTTCTGTGGCGTTAATCAGTGGATTGTCATTAGTAATGCCAATTTCTATGCCTTTCCATGTAACTGTTACAAATATATTATTAGTCGTGGGTATTTTCATAGTTGTTGCAATTGTCGGTGCAGCACTATCATTTATTAAATTATTTAAAGTAGACCCTATTGAAGCTATAGGAGGTGGAGAATAATGAGTTTACAAGTTAAAGATATTAAAAAATCTTTTGGTAAAGGCTCTTCCGAAACTAAAGTACTAAAAGGGATCAATTTTGAAGTGAATGATGGAGAATTTATAATTTTAAATGGAGCCTCAGGTTCTGGTAAAACGACGCTTTTAACTATTTTAGGTGGATTATTGTCACAAAGTAGTGGAGAAATATTATATAATGGTGAACATTTATACGATAGTGATAAAAAAGCTTCTGAACTAAGATTAAATGAAATTGGATTTATATTTCAATCTTCACACTTAGTACCGTATTTAAAAGTTAAAGATCAGTTAATAACTATAGGTAAAGAAGCGGGAATGGCTAAAAAAGAAGCCACTGATAGAGCAGAAAAATTATTAACACAAATCGGTTTAGCAGACCAGTTAAACGTATTTCCACACACACTTTCAGGTGGACAAAAGCAACGTGTTGCCATCATGAGATCATTAATGAATAATCCTAAAATAATATTAGCTGACGAGCCAACTGCAAGCTTAGATGCCGAACGTGCTACAGAAGTGATAGATATGATTAAAAATCAAATTCAAAGTAAAAATATGATAGGTATTATGATTACACATGATAAAAGACTATTTGATTATGCTGACAGAGTAATCGAATTAGATGATGGTGTCATTGTTAATCGATAGTATATTTAAAAGAGACATGATAAAAGTCGTGTTTTCAAATTAAATGGGAGTAGGATAGAAATCTTTTTAATAAAATTAGATTTCTGTCCCACTCCCTTTTTTATGAATAGCATTGCACATTCAATCGAATGTAGTATCCACATATTATTTCGTAGTTAATGACTTTAAATGGTTGGTATATGCCACAGTGCCATTATACATGCCCAAAATAACACTGCAAAAAAACAAGTTAGTAAAAGCTTATATTGATACATGATGGCTAAAAAGTCCCTGATTAATGCAATTTCAAAAAAATGATAAGGTGTATGACTGCCGACACCTTTTAAATTGAGATTTAATTTTTGTCCAAACCTTAAAGCGCGCATAATATGAAATTGACTAGTGACACATATGATATTTGGTTCATATTTAAATAATTGCTGAATGAGCACTTTCGTATATTTAAGGTTCTCATAAGTGCTCGTCGATTGGTCTTCAAGTATGATTGCTGAAGGATTAATATTTCTTTGCACTAAATATCGATACATAGCCAAGGCTTCTGAAATTGGTTCGTCAGGTCCTTGCCCACCACTAACAATGATATGTGCGCCTGGATGTAAATGGTATAACGTTATAGCTTTGTCCAATCTTTTAGCAAGCATAGGTGTTACTTGTTCTGTAAAAATACCTGCGCCCAACACCAATATGACGTCAAAATCTTGTTTATACGTAACATTTGAAAAGGCAGAGGCACAAAGTGCATAACAAATGAAGGTGAAACATGCACTAAAGGCAATAGCGGCTAACCAATAAAAAATCACATTGATGCCCACAGGAATTAGACTAATATAAGCACAAGCAATCATGAACAGTAATACCTTATATGCTATAGCGTATAAACGGCGCAAAAAAAGTGTGCTTACACTATGTTTAAATAGATGATGATGTTTGATCTGTAAAAGCAATACACCAACAAACATCGTTATGATTAGAGGGATCGGCAAAGATGACTTACCTACATGTAAGATGATAACAATGTAGCCTAAAATGATTTGAATTACAAAAAAAGTTAAATTAGTAGTAAATTTTAAATTCTTATACATAGCAATAAAACCACATAAAATAAATAAACTTATAATTAAAGACAACGTATACATGGTTCACCCCGAAAATTTATAATATTTTAAATGTAGAGCAATTCTTAAAATTAATCAAATTTTATAGGTATTGTTGATTGTAATTTAGATAGGTTTAAAAATTAAAAACGCAGCGGTTAGAAATTTCTGCTTTTATACCGTCTCGAATATTGATATTATTAACATAATATAAAAAAAATAACGTTTACTTATGTGAGCTAGAATAGTAGAGGTGCGAGAAGTTATGGTTAAAAATTTAAGTAGTCATATTGATTTTATGGGTGAGTTTATAAATGATGTGAATACTTTATTAGCTAAATTGTTAAAAGAACTAAGAGAAGACTATAACGTATCAAAAGAGCAAGCCAATGTTATATTAATGTTAGAAAACGAAAAAGCAATGACATTAACAGAAATAACTGAAAGACAAGGCGTAAATAAAGCTGCCGTTAGCCGGAGAATAAAAAAATTAATACAAGCAGAAGTAGTGCAATGGGAGAAAGCTGAAGAAAATGCAGATCAAAGGTTAAAATATATTAAATTAACAGCAAAAGGTAAACAATTTAATAAACAAAGTAAGGAAATTATCAATACAATTGTCAGTGATATATTACACGACTTATCGGATGAACAAATCGAACAAGCAAGATATGTTTTAGAGATTATTGATCAAAGATTAAAAAATTTCAATTTGAAACACAGTGTTTAATAGTAAAAACAATGATAATATTTTTAAGTAAAGCAAAATGCGTTTAATTAAAACATATTTCAATAACTAGAATGATGTGTCCATGTAAAAATGATTTATTTGAAGTGCCTCATTAAAAGAACAACTATATAAGATTGAAGAAAAAATTAAAGGAATTGTAAAAAGACATTGGACTAATGATGTATATCTTTTACTTATTCATGTACATATAATAGAAATAAAGTAGTGTAAAAATGAATTTTACTTAATTAAAAAACTACAAAAAATTGGTGAAAACGGCTTGATAAAGCCGTATAGTTTATGAATATATTATGTTAAAATAACGGGATAATGTAAAAAATAAGGACTAAGCGTGGTGATAAAATGCAAAAGTGCCCTAAATGTGGGGGAAACATAAGGATAGGACAACGAAGATGTAGTCATTGTGGCTATCGTTTAGAGTCGACTAGTAACGAAAAAATGACTCGAACTTCAAAAGAAAATAAAAAAACTGTTAATAGCAAAGCAAGGAAAATTATTCCCTGGGGTATTGCAGCTTTTATCATTATCCTGCTGGTTATTATATTTATCTTATTGAAAAATTTTAATTCGCCGGAAGCACAATCGGAAATATTAATTAACGCAGTAGACAATAATGATACTCAAAAATTATCAACCTTATTAAGCACGCAAAATAATAGTGTAGATGAAAATGAGGCAAAAGCTTATATTAAATATATAAAAAAAGAAGTTGGCATGAAAGAATATACGAAAGATATTAAGCAAAAAATAAAATCATTAAATAAAAATGAGACTAGTGAAGAAGACTTTGTAACAGCAAAAAATGGTGAAAAAGTTTTGCGTATCAGCAAAAATGGGCGACGTTACTTGATATTTGATAATATGAGTTTTACAGCGCCTACAAAAGAAGCGATTGTAAAGCCTAAGTACGATACAACTTACAAATTCAAAGCAAATGATAAACAAAGAACAGTACATGCACAGAAGAATAAGACGACAGTACTCGGTGAATTTATACCAGGTGATTACGTCATAGAGTCTAAAAAAGAGATGGCTAACGGACAGTTTAGCGGTGAACTCAAATTTAATTTTAATAATAGTAATCATGAGACAGTTGATGTATCAGAAGATTTTAATGAAGCTTATATCGTCTTAGATTTGAAAGGTGCATCTGAAATAGATAAAGATACTGTTAAAGTGAAAGTGAATGATAAAACATATGACTATGCTGATAATAAAGAAATAGGACCATATCCAAAAACACAAGAGTTAACAGTTTCTGCTGAAGGAGAAGCGAAGAAAAAGACATTTAAATCAGCTGAAACGACTGTTAAAACGGATAACTTGAAGGATAAAACATATGTAACATTGAACTTTGATGGTGATGAAATTCAAGACTATGTAGATAAAAAAGAAAAAGAAGAAAATAGCTTCAGAAATAAGGTGGCTCGTTTTTTCGGTAATTATACTGCTGCAATGAATAATGCACATAGTCAAAGTAACTTTAAATTAGTTTCATCTTATTTGAAAAAAAATACTGATAACTATAAATCTATAAAAAATAATGTGAAAGAAAATGCTGTATTTTATTTACCTCAGCCACAAATCACTGAAATTGTGAGACAAGGTGAAACATTTTATATTACAGCTCAAACCGTCAAAGAAAATGGTCAATATGGCGAAGTGGATTACCAACTTGAAGGCGATGATGATGCCAGTAACCTTAAAGTTGTGAAATATTCGGAAGAGTAATATAAAGATATGCTTGCTGATAATAATATATGGAGTAGTGGATAAGCAGAGGAATCTGGAAACAAGCCAACACTGACTCATGAATAAGTGTCAATTTCTATAATAGTTAATAGAAATTGACACTTTCTTTGTTTTTAAGCTAAAGCTATAATAGTAATAATGCTTATTAATTAATAATTTGTAATAAGTTAGTTAACAATACATAAACAAGTGTAAATATCGTCGAATTGGATATTTCAAGTAATTTTTGAAGGAGGTATAAAATGATAGATAATCAACAACAAAAGCAATCATTCATTTTTATTTTAATTCTAGGTGCGTTAACTGCGATTGGTGCCTTATCGATTGATATGTTTTTACCTGGTTTACCTCAAATTCAGTCTGATTTTAATACGACAACTTCAACTTCACAATTAACTTTATCTTTATTTATGATTGGTTTAGCCGTTGGGAATTTATTCACGGGTCCTTTTTCTGATTCAATCGGGCGTAAGCAACCACTTATGATTGCGATGTTGTTATTTACATTAGCAAGTTTAGGTATTATTTTTGTAAACAATATATGGTGGATGATTATTTTAAGGTTTGTACAAGGTTTTTGTGGAGGCGCAGGCGCAGTTATTTCTAGGGCGATTTCTAGCGATTTGTACAGTGGCAAACAATTAACAAAATTTTTAGCTTTACTTATGTTAGTCAATGGTGTGGCACCTGTGTTAGCACCTGCTTTAGGTGGCGTGATCTTATCATTTTCCACTTGGCATATGGTTTTTGTCATACTAACTTTATTTGGGATACTTATGTTTTTGGGGACTATGTTTAAAGTACCAGAATCATTATCTATCGAACATAGAGACAGTCCTCATATAGCAATTATATTTAAGAATTTTAAACAATTATTAGTAACGCCACGTTTTGTATTACCAATGTTGATTCAAGGTGTTACATTTATCATCTTGTTTAGTTATATTTCAGCTTCTCCATTTATCACGCAACATATATATGGTATGTCTCCACAGCAATTTAGTATTATGTTTGCAATTATTGGTATTAGTCTCATTATTTCAAGTCAATTGACTGGTAAGTTCGTTGATTATATAAATCGACAAACATTGTTACGGATTTTGACGTTGATTCAATTAGTAGGAATTTTAAGTGTAACGATTACTTTATTAAACCATTTTTCAATATGGATTTTATTCTTAGGTTTTATCATTCTTGTTGCACCAGTTACTGGTGTAGCAACGCTTGGTTTTTCTATTGCGATGGATGAACGTACTGGAGGTAATGGGAGTGCATCAAGTTTACTTGGACTTGTGCAATACTTATTAGGAGGGGTGGTTTCACCGCTCGTAGGTTTAATGGGAGAAGGGAATTATGTGCCTTATGTCACAATTATCATAATCGCGGGTCTGTTATTAATATTACTGCAAGTGATGAGTTACTTTGTGTTTAGAACAAGGAAAAGAGCATAAGTGCATATGTGTAAAATCTTGGTGTTACATTGGCAGTAACTGATACATGAGCTTCAGCTCAAATACTTAAAGTTAATTCAACTTTAATCCACAGAGCAGAAGTTGTGACAATGACATCCGTTTAAATAAATTAGATTGCTGTCTTACTCTGATTTATTTTACATGAGTGATTGAGGTTGGTGAAAATCTATTTGCTTTTGGTATACCATGTTGATCTACAGATACTAGATTATGTCGCACTATGATAGTATCAATTTTTATATATATGTGTTCGAATTAGTTAATATAATGAGACTATTAAATTTCTATTATTTTGTAGAAATTTAGTAGTCTTTTTAATTAGATAATTTATTAACGATTCAACTTAATTGTATTAGCTAATAAAATTTGAGCTAAATCTTTAACCGATTGATTACATCCTTCTTTAATCCAAGTATAAACAAGGCCCATTTGACCACCTAGTGCGTAAATTACAAATTGTTTTTTGTTTAATACATCGGTATAGTCGTCCAAAATTTTAATATAAGTGTCCCGCGTTGCATGCATATACTCAAAAAATAAATTACGATTAGGATATGTGACTAAAATAGCATGGAAATAGCCATAATGACGTTTGATATAACGCAAAATGATTTTGAAAAATTGATATAGTTTAGAGTGATTATCTGCAATTTCTTCTGAACTTTTATATAGATTTTCTAATAGTGTTTTATATTTTTGAATATGGTGTGATTGTATTGTAGCTAAAAGGTCATATTTATCTACGAAGTAATCATAAAATGTAGTCCTATTTATACCACTATATGCGCATAACATTTTGATAGTTATATTTTCAAATGGATGTAACTCGAGTAATGCAATCATATTACGGATGATTTTTCGTTTTGCATTTTGTTTCATAATAACTCCTTCATAGAACATAAATAATGTACCCAACACATTTTATTTAAGTGTCGGTATACTTTTAAATTTCATCTCTTTATAATATACAAGGTGAATTTTAAATGCAAATAGGAGGAAAGTATCATGAAGAAAATGGTATTAATCAATGTCATTACCATTGTTGTGCTTGTAATTATTGGTGTCGTAGGATTCCATTTTTATAATCAAGCAACATCTTTTGTAAGTACAGATAATGCTAAAGTGGATGGAGAACAAATTAAGGTGTCAGCTCCAGCTTCTGGCGAAATCAAGTCACTTGATGTTAAAAATAATGAAAAATTAAGCAAAGGTGATAAAGTTGCAGAGGTTGCTGCTAAAGGTGAAGGTGGTCAATCTCAAGATATGAGTATTAAAATGCCTAAAGATGGCACAATTGTAAAAGTTGATGGCATGGAAGGCTCAATGGCTCAAGCTGGCACACCAATCGCTTACGCTTATAATTTAGATGATTCTTATATAACTGCTAATGTGGATGAAAAAGATATTGCAGACGTTGAAGAAGGTAAAGATGTAAATATTAAATTAGATGGTGAAGACGCTGAATTAAAAGGTAAAGTAGAAGAAGTAGGTAAAGCAACTGCTTCAAGCTTTTCAATGATGCCTTCATCAAATAGTGATGGCAACTATACAAAAGTATCACAAGTGGTACCAGTGAAAATTTCACTAGATTCAAAACCATCTAAAAATGTTGTTCCAGGAATGAACGCTGAAGTAAAAATTCATAAAAATTAAGGAGGTCTTAAAATGACAATGACCTTCATTATTGTTTACGTAGTCATAGCGCTCATTCTTGTCGGTGGACTTAATCTCTTTATCGTGAAAAGAAATAAGCAAAAATCTACCCGAAAAATGGAACAATCTAAGTATGAAAGCATTGCTTCTAACGAAAGTTATCAATCTAAATTTAAAGTTAAAGACGATAAAACAACAACAGAAAACCAAGAGCAAAACAAAGGTGAAACTACAGAAGAAAAGGCAGAGAATGCAAGTCACGCTAATAGTGACACTTCTGAATCATCAACACAACATGATTCGGATCATGAACAAATCAATCCGAATTCTGAAGAAGCACAAGTAAATGAAAAGCTGAAAGCTAAACATAGTTCATTTATGTTTGGAAAAGGCACTTCTCAAGGCAAAGTTTTAATAGCGATGATTTTCGGTATGTTTATAGCTATTTTGAATCAAACGTTATTAAATGTTGCATTGCCTAAAATAAATACTGATTTTAATATTTCAGCAAATACAGGTCAATGGCTTATGACAGGATTTATGCTTGTGAATGGTATTCTGATACCAATCAGTGCTTATTTATTTAATAAATATTCGTATCGTAAATTATTCTTAATAGCGATGGCATTGTTCACAATAGGTTCCTTAGTATGTGGTATGTCAGGTTCATTTACAATAATGATGGTAGGCCGTGTACTGCAAGCAATTGGTGCAGGTATCTTAATGCCACTTGGTACAAATGTATTTATGACTATATTTCCACCTGAAAAACGTGGCGCAGCAATGGGGACACTCGGTATAGCAATGATTTTAGCACCCGCTATAGGTCCGACATTGTCAGGTTATATTGTAGAAAATTATCATTGGAACGTGATGTTCTATGGTATGTTCATCATAGGACTTATTTCATTAGCTATCGCATATATATGGTTCAGAGTTTATCAAGTTACTACAAATCCTAAAGCAGATATTCCAGGTATCATATTTAGTACAATAGGTTTTGGTGCGCTATTATATGGCTTCAGTGAAGCAGGAAATAATAGTTGGAGTTCTCCAATTGTTGTAGTATCTCTTATCCTTGGTGTCATTTTTATTACTGCTTTTGTAATTAGAGAGCTTACAATGCGTGTGCCAATGCTAAGTATGGAAGTTTTAAAATATTCAGGTTTTACATTAACAACCGTTATTAACATGATTGTAACGATGAGTTTATTTGGTGGCATGATTTTATTACCACTTTATTTACAAGACTTAAGAGGCTTTACACCAGTACAATCAGGTTTATTATTATTACCAGGTGCTTTAATAATGGGTGTCATGGGTCCAATCGCAGGAAAATTATTAGATACGATTGGTATTAAACCACTAGCTTTAGTAGGGACAGCAATTATGACCTATGCTACGTGGGAATTAACAAAATTAAACATGAATACAACGTATGGTCACTTAATGGTTATTTATATCATTCGATCATTTGGTATGAGTTTTATCATGATGCCAATAATGACTGCTGGTATGAACGCGTTGCCACAACGACTCATAGCACATGGCAATGCTTTATCTAATACATTGAGACAATTGGCAGGTTCAATTGGTACGGCTTTACTAGTTACAGTAATGTCTACACAAACAACACAACATATCGCCTCATATACACAAGATTTAGATAAAACAAATCCATTTATTAAAGACCGTTTACAAGAAATGGCTCAAGCAATGGGTGGAGAACAAATGGCAACTTCTCAAGTTTTAGAATTTGTGCAAAAGCTTGCTTCTATTAATGGTGTAAATAGTGCTTTCTTAATAGCCACTTTATTAAGTGCTTTGGCATTTATTTTGAGTTTGTTCTTAAAAGGCAAGTCACATTATATTTCAAATGAAGAATAAGTGAAAAAAACAGTGATGTAACATCACTGATTAATGAATAAGCGTCAATTTCTATAATAGTTACGTAGAAATTGACGCTTATTTTGTTATTAATACAGTCTGAGTTAATATTTTCATATAGTTAAAGCGATTGGGATAAAAACTTGTGCTAAGTTGATTTTATGTACATTATAAGTGAAAGCTAAATCGTTTTTATAAATTCGCAAGTTAATTAGATAATATATATGATATTGATTGTAGTCTTGAAAAATTGCTTGTTTTAAAATCCTTTTTACCGATTGGTGTATCGATTAAGTGGAGAAAAAAAGCCCGCAAATGAATTTTTTTCAGTCATTCATTTACGGGTGTAATCTATGATAGTATATGTATCGGCTTTTTGGTAAAGTTTAAATGAAGTTATATTCTAGGTTTTCGATTTCTAAAAAATAAACTAATTAATAGTAAAGCGATACTACAACTTAATAAAATAAAAGCGTTATGGATTGCATTTGACTCTGTTAATATTTGAGCTGAATCAACAGTGATATAATACTGATTCATTGAATCGGCAATTCTTGTTGCAATATTTTTAATCAATGCAGAAAAACCGAAAGTAATTGCAAGCATGATCGCTATGATAAACATGTTAACTATTTTCAATATAGTTTTGTTAAAAAACAACGTAAAAAAGGTTAAGATTAAACTTAATATACAAGCGATAAAAAATACATAAAATACAAGTATCAAGCGATCAATGCTTGTTTGTAAGTTATCGATACTTTCAACGTTGATATTTAAATTCGTTAAGTTATTGATAGTTTCTTGAAAATTTGTTAATTCTTTAAAATTAACCGTTTTATCTACAAAAACTAAATTGAATATAGGTTCCTTAAACATACTATAACCTGAAATAGCAACTAGGATTAAAACGATAACTTGTATAATAAGGCTAACCCAAGATTTTTTCTTTTTTCCATAACGAGCGCCTCGTTGCATTGTTTCACTCGTTAAAGTATGTTCAAAATCTTTAAATTGCTGATTATTTGCGGTCATAACTTACTCCTTTCATTACATTAGATGGGGATCTAGTTATTTTATGACTTTTATTTTGTTATAATATGTAATAACTGTTACATTTTAACCAATGAAGTTGAATAATTTAATTTTTAGTATGAATGGTCATATTTTTTAACTTCAATATCTATTATAACTTCGTTTTTATGTCATTATTTTTATTTTATCATATAATTTATTTTAAATACTGAATTGAAACAAAAATTCTATAATTCTAAAATTTGTTACAAAAAAGATAGGGATGATTATGAATGAAATCAAGACTAACAACAAAATTTGTTAATAAATATTTATTACCACATCGTTCAATTATATTTGATGACCAACAAAGCTTTGAAAAATTTTTACAAAAAAGATTAACGATGAATGAAAAAAAGCACAAGCAACCTGAAACTTTAAATGTAAAATCAGACTTAGAAAAACAAATGATGGATGATATGCAGGTGTTCAGATTTCGCTTTAGACACAGTCAACAAAAGAAAATATTATATATTCACGGTGGATATAATATTTTACAACCTTCTGCATTTCACTGGAGATTTATGGATAAACTTGCGTTAAGTACTTTAAATGAAGTTATTTTGCCAATTTATCCAAAAGCACCCAAATATCATGTTGAGGATACTTATGCTGCGATTCATAAAGTGTACCAACAATTATTAACAGAATGTAGTAATGAAGATATTATTGTGATGGGAGATGGAACTGGAGGCGCATTGGCGTTGAGTTTTGTGCAACAGTTAAAATCAAATAATCAACCTTTACCAGCTAAATTGTATTTGTTTTCACCGATGCTAGATGCAAAGTTGGATAATGAAAATATTACAGATGATTTAATCGATAAAGATGTCATCATAAATATAGAAGGTTTACAAAAAATTATGAAAGTATGGTCTGGAAATCTTCCATTAAACGATAGTAGGTTATCACCAATTAATGGAGAATTATTTGGTTTACCACCCATATATATATTTGGTGGCGGAAGAGAGATTTACTTACCAGATATGAAAAAATTGGCTTATACGTTAGAAGATATGCGTCAGCCAGTTCAACTGTATACTTTTAAAAAAATGGTAAATGCATTCGCATTATTACCTATTAGAGAATCGCATAAAGTTGTTAAAGAAATCGTCAATACAATTCACGATAAACGTTAATGTGGAAGCATACACTCGATTTTTAAAATGATGATAAGGCTACGAAAAATTAAAAACAGAGGCGGGGCAGACACCAAATATAATTTTGTTGATATCGCCTTGCTTCTGTTTTTATATGCTCAAACATTTCGGTCAATTAATGATGTTCATTCATTGTTGTATCAAGGACAGTTAATATAGATTGTGTCCCTTTTAGCTTATAGTATTGTGCTATAAAATCGTTAAAATCTTGCGTTGGTATATCCATATTGTTAAATTTCGAGAGATATTTTTCATATAGTTGTGTTTCTTTTTGAACAAAAGTTGTGTAACGCTGTATAAAAGCTGCTTCTACATCAATTTGTTCCACTAATGAAGTAATAGTATCTATAGCTTGTTTTTGACCTTGGTAGTAACTAATATCAAAACCGCGTTTAATCAATTGACTATCAGGTCCATTAATGACCAGCTGTTTGTTTTGATTGAGTTCACTAAGTGCAGCTTTCATATCATCATTTAAATCATAAAGTTGCACTTTGATTGTGTCGATTAATCCTTGTGACATATTTATCACTCCTTATCTTGAGATACCGATTTTATGACCTAATTGTTTTGGCCATTCGATTAATTGTTGGTTATCATAATAATTGCTAATTTGGTCAGCAAATGATTGAGGGAATGGCGCTGTTTTGTTGATTGTGCGATCAATCCCTAACATCATTGCTTCATTTGTTGCTATATTGCTGCCGTCTTGATTCGTCATAACGGAAAAGAAATGTAAGCTTTTTTCATTATAATCATAGATGTAAATTGTAATAGTAAATGTGTCATCTTCAGTTAGTTCAGATAAATAAGCTGTTTGTTCTTCAACAGTGAATAGTGTGTAATTTAACTTGGTACGTTCTTCTAAAGATAAACCATGTGTATAATTAAATTGATTGATAGCTTCGCTGAAGACCATATTATAATTCGCATCATGTACATGACCGTTATGGTCAATCATATCGGGTGTCACATTGTTGGAAATTGTGAAAGGATTTTTCATTGTTACATCTCCTTTAAAACTTTAATTGTTAAAATAGACATATTTATATTATTTAAGCTAACCTAAGTTTACTAAAAATTGTATATAACATACACAAATAGTATTTCATGATAAAATAAAGAAAATTGATTATAGGGGTGACCTATGGCTATAACAATTAGATACTTATCTTCTGAAAATACATTAGCAAGCGTTAATTGTTTAGAAGACATTCCTGAAACAGCGCAGTTTATATGGTGTGATTTTAACCAACCAACCGAGTCTGAAAATACATTTTTAAAAACACGTTTTAACTTTAATAAACTTGAAATTGATGATACAGTGAACGGGACACCGAGAGCTAAATACAAAGCATATGACACATATCAGTATATAGTTGTTCATGATGTAGCTTCCGAGAATTTTAGTGCAAAAGCATTAAATATTTTTATAAAAGATCGTTTGCTTATTACATACCATCATCAGCCATTTGATATTTTAAAGAAGATAGAAACTACTTTCAAAACGCAAACAATACGTAATATTCTCCCAACATATATATTTATCTTGGTGTTAGATTGTTTAGTAGATCGTTATTTTGAATTCGTTTATGCCATCGAAGATAAGGTATATGACTTCGAAGACAGTGAAAATATGAATGGTTCTATGAAATTTGCGATGGATAATGTATTTAAAATACGTTCTGAGCTAATTAAATTAAAGCGTGTGATTTATCCAATGACAGAATTAGTTAATCAATTAAAAGAAAGTCACCAATTATTATTAGATGACAAGGATAAACTTTATCTTCAACATATTGATGATCATATGATTAAACAACAAAATATTTTGAAAATATGCCAAGAAATGACAAATGAAATAAAAGATAATTTGACATCATATGCTTCATATAAAATGAATCGGATTATGCAGGTCCTTACCTTGGTGTCAGTTGTTTTTTTACCATTGACATTAATTACAGGTATTTATGGTATGAATTTTATAAATATGCCAGAATTAAAATGGCAATATGGTTATTATTTTGTTTTAGCACTTATGCTATGTATTAGTATAGGTTGTGTGATTTATTTTAAAAAAGAAAAATGGTTTTAATATCATAGTATTATATTAATGATGCAGTTTTAAACTGACTTGAGTAAAATAACTATTGAGGATTGGAGTAAACAATGAGCGATTTAAAAAGAGAACAAAGAAAAAATGAACACGTTGAGATTGCAATGGCACAAACGGATGCTACAATCTCAGATTTTGATGAAATTAGATTTGTACATGATTCTATTCCGAGTATAGATGTAAGTGATGTTAATCTTGAGCATTCGCTAAAAGATTTTACACTTAGTCAACCACTTTATATTAATGCGATGACTGGTGGCAGTGAATGGACGAAACAAATTAATGAAAAATTGGCAATTGTGGCTCGGGAAAGCGGTATTGCAATGGCAGTTGGTTCTACACATGCAGCGTTACGTAATAGTGATATGGCATCATCTTTTACAGTCGTGCGTGACACAAACCCAGAGGGGATTATATTTAGTAACGTAGGTGCCGATGTACCTGTTGATAAAGCTGTCGAATCAGTAAAATTGCTAGATGCTCAAGCATTACAAGTACATGTCAATGCACCACAAGAATTAGTCATGCCTGAAGGTAATAGAACCTTTTCTACATGGATGGACAATCTTGCGCAAATTGTAGAACGGGTAAATGTCCCAGTAATTGTCAAAGAAGTAGGGTTTGGCATGAGTAAAGAAACAATCAAAAACTTATATGAAATTGGCATTAGGTATGTAGATGTGAGTGGACGTGGTGGTACGAACTTTGTAGATATTGAAAATGAAAGACGTGCATACAAGGACATGGACTATTTAAGTATGTGGGGACAAACGACTGTGGAATCATTATTAGAAAGTACTTCTTATCAAAAAGATATGGATATACTTGCTAGTGGTGGCGTGCGCTCTCCTTTAGATGCTGTGAAATGTTTAGCGCTTGGAGCGAGTGCGGTTGGTATGTCGCGACCATTTTTAAATCAAGTTGAACAATATGGTATTACAGAAACACTAAACTATACAGAACAATTTACTGAACATATGAAAAAAATTATGACGATGTTAAATGCGCCTACAATAAATGATTTAAAAGGTTCGAAAATGATCTTTGGTCCTAAACTACAATCTTGGATAGATCAGCGAAATATTGATATTTCTAATTAATATCTCATAAAGAAATCATTTTTGTAGGTTAGGTCATTAACTACTGTGTTGATTTTCGTATATGAAATTATTATAGAAAAAACCTGAGACATTATGTCTCAGGTTTTCTTATGTTAAAAATCAAATTATATCATTAGAATAGATTGATAAATGTAGTAACGATTGGGACACCAAGCAAATCAATTAAAAATGCGCCCACAATTGGTACGACAAGATATGATTTTGGTGAAGCTCCGAATTTCTTGGTAATTACATCTAGGTTTGCCATAGCATTTGGGGTTGCACCAAGACCATGACCAATAAAGCCACCAATCATTACAGCAGCATCGTAATTTTTTCCTAAACCGCGGAACACGATAAATATAGAGAATAGCACGATAAACACGACTTGTATTAAAACGATAATAATTAAAGGTAAAGCCAATTGATATATTTCTGTAAGTTGTATACTCATCAAAGCGATAGATAAGAATAGGCTTAGTGATATGTCACTAATTTTATCCACGAATTTCATATCAATAAGATTTAAATTATTATATTCAGAAATATTTCGAATAATTACCGCAACAAACATTGCACCAACATATATAGGAATGTTAATACCTGTTAAATCAGAGAATGTATTTCCTAAATATGAACCAATAGCCATACAAATGGTTACAATCGTAAATTGTAAGAAAAAGATGGTAGTAGGGTTCATGCGATTATGTAAGTATTCATTAGATTTTACGTTACCATAGTCTGTCGTAGTTTCTTCTGCATGTTCAGATTTTAAATTATATTTAGTGATTAAAAATTTCACTACTGGACCACCTACTAAACCACCAGCTACAAGACCTAATGTTGCTGCTGCTAAAGCTGCGGTTAATGCAGAATCAAAGCCCATGTCGCGTATGGTTTGACCATAGGCGGCAGCATTACCATGACCACCTTCCATAGACATAGAACCTGCTGTCAAGCCTAATAATGGTGGTATGTTTAATACTTTTGCTAATGAAATACTAATAAGGTTTTGGAAGACTGCAAGAAAACCACAAAATATAAAATATAAAATAAGTACTTTTCCACCCAAGCGTAATAACTTTAAAGAAGCGCCTAATCCAATTGTTGTAAAGAACGCAAGCATAAAGAAGTTTTGTATAAATTCAGAATCCAGTTTGATTGTTATGATATTTGTAGATTGTAATATTGCAACTAAAATCGAGAAGATTAAACCACCGATAACAGGTGCAGGAATACAAAGCCTTCTTAATATTGAAATATGATTAACAATATATATACCTAAAAGGTATAACAAACTTGCGATTGCTAAAGTAGTAATTGCATCTAGCTCTAGCATTTTCAATCCCCCTTAAATTTCAAATGAAACTCTCCTGTGTGTCTGGTTATATAGATGGAGTCATGTGCAAAATGACAATAAAGAAAGTGCTTACAAAACTCCATGCTATCTATTATACATATTTAAATAGTATAAATCTAGTTTGGAATTAAATATTAAATAGAATAAATAGAGATTGTTTTATTTGTAATTTTCAGATAATCATTCTCTTGTCTAATACGCAAAAATAGATGTTAGAAGAATGAATACACGACTTATCTATAACACAGTACCTTGCAATGTATAGTAGTCTGTGTTATATTCTTTTCGACAGCTACTGTGTAATGTATAGTACTGGATTTACATAGGAGGTAACATATGAATAGCCAATTTAAAAAGGGCGCGCTAGAGCTTATAGTGCTACTTATTATCAAAAGAGATGATCAGTACGGTTACTCGCTCGTTCAAAATATTTCGAGACATATGAGTATTGCAGAAGGAACAGTGTACCCATTGCTACGAAGATTAGTGAAAAATGGAGAACTCACGACATATTACCAACCTTCTTCAGAGGGTCCAGCAAGGAAATATTACAAAGTGACTGACCAAGGTAATGACAGATTAGTTGACTTATTACATGAATGGCGATCGTTTTCGAATATTGTAGAAGTATTTATAAAGGAGAGTGAATGGAATGACTAAAAATGAATTTTTAAAACAGTTGCATAAACATTTGAAACATGATTCTGATGCAGAACGACAAGATATTTTAAATGAGTACGAAACACATTTTTATAGCGGATTAAAAGAAGGTAAAACAGAAGCACAAATTTCAAAAGAACTAGGTGATCCTAGAACTTTAGCTAAAGAAATGAATGCGACAGCTGCTGTAGAAAAAGCTGCTGACAGTAAAAAATTTGGCGACGTTGGGAACGCCATTTTTGCAGTGATGGGTTTAAGTATATTAAATTTCTTTGTAATTTTAGTACCGTTTATTTTCGTTTTAAGTATCGTTGTTTCATTAATTGTAACGACAATTTCATTCGTTTTAAGTCCAATATTATTATTGGTAAAAGGATTTTTAAGTGGATTTGAAAATGTATTACTTTTTGATGTATATGCAGTAGGTGCATTGTTTGGAATGGGATTAATGTTATTTGTGATTACGTATTTAATTTCTAAAGCATTTTATTTAATTTGTGTGAAGTATCTCAAGTGGAATATAAGTGTTGTGAAAAGGAGTGGGATTTCATGAAGAAAACATTGATTAGTCTTTTTGTAATTGGATTAATTGTAACGATTGTTTGTGGCATTGGTGTAGTAAACCAATTTCAAGTAGAAAGTAAAAAGTCGAAAGAAGTCACAGAGAATTATCATAAAGAATATGATGAAAATAAAGTAAAAAATCTCAATATAGATTTGAACAATAGTAATTTAAAACTTAAAAAAGGTGATCAACTTAAAGTTGAATCACGAGGTTCTAACGACAAAATAAATATGGATACTACTATAAAAAACGGTACGTTATATGTGAAAGATAAATCATTAGATAGCAATGTCGATATTACATTTATGGACTTTAAAAATAATGATGTCATTATCACATTACCTAAATCATTGAGCCATTTAAATGTTAATACTGAATCTGGTTCGATTATGATTGATCAAATAAAAGCGGATTATGCTAAGTTATACGCAGATGTTGGAAAATTAAATATCACGCATGCTAAATTTGATCGTTTAATTGCTGAAGTTGATGTTGCAGATATGTATATGGCAACGACTCAATTTAATTCAGGTGAGTTCGAAGCTGATACTGGATCAATCAATATCAAAGACACGCCTATTGATATACCAATTAAAGTGAAAACGGATGTAGGCAACATAGCAATGGCATATACGAATAATCAGCCTGAAAACACACGCATAGAATTTGATAGCGACGTAGGAGAACTGGACATTAATAATCACTTGTTTAAAAACAAACAAGTAGGTAATGGCTCTAACCTCATTCATATTGAAACGGACACAGGTAATGCAGAAATCAACTAAAATTGAAAATATGAGTAAATAACATCGTATGCATTAAACTACATTGTGTGAGTATAAGCATATCAAAGTCAATTCACTAAAACGATTTTGACTTATGCTCATATTTTAGTTTTCGTATTAAAATTATAGTGATATTGAAAATAATTTATAATTATTTTGTTATTAGCCTGAGAATTGATGAAATTTTAAATTTCTGTGTTTGCTTCTTTTTTGATATACTATAAGCCATATAAAATTACTAGGTTTATAAGGAGGAGTGTTATGCAGGAATTGAATAGAAGTGATAAGCAATATGGTGTTTTAGCACTTCTACCATTAATCATATTTTTAGGGTTATATATTGGTGTAGGACTCACTTTTACCATAATGGGTAAAGAAGATGCGTTTGATCAATTACCAAGACATGTTGCTATTTTTATCGGCATCGTTATCGCTTGGACATGCTATGATAGAAAAACGAAGTTTTCTAAAAAAGTAGAAATATTTACAGCGCATGCAGGCAATTCAGGTATTGTTAATCTAGGCTTGATACTGTTATTAGCAGGCGCTTTTTCTACCGTTACCTCAGAAATGGGCGGTAAGACAGCAATGGTGAATATGGGGCTTACAGTCATCCCACCAAGTCTACTCATACCTGGTATATTCATTATGAGTGGTTTTGCTGCGTTAACGTTGGGTACTTCTACGGGGGCGCAAGCTGCTTTTATTCCAGTAGGTGTTGCTGTAGCTCAAGCTGCTGATTTAAGTGTCGCAGCAGCAGGTGCCGCTGTTATTGCAGGTGCATATTTTGGTGATAACTTATCCATTATTTCAGATACGACGATTGCAGCTACAAATGGCGTCGGTGCTAAGATGAAAGATAAATTTAAGATGAATGTGTTGATTGCGCTACCTGCTGCACTTATTACTGCAGTTATATATGCAGTTGTGGGTGGAACAGGTAAAGTGGAAGGTGACTTAAGTTTTAATTTTATAAATATACTGCCATATCTATTTGTACTTATAGCAGCAATCGCAGGTTTGGATGTGATTTTAGTGTTGATCATCGGTATCATAATGGCAGGTGTCATTGGTTTGCTTCAAGGCAATTTGGGCATATTCCAGTTTACAAAAGCTATTGGTGAAGGTATGGAAAGCATGTTCCTTATTTTTCTTGTGGCGTTTTTAGTTTCTGGACTTGTGGCATTAATTCGCTATTATGGCGGTGTTGATTGGATTATTAAAACAATGAAAGAAAAAGCAAAAGGCCGAAAAAGTGCAGAATATGTGATTAGTTTAATGTCCGGTGTACTTTCTGCTGCTTTATCACACAATACGTTAGCAATTTTAATTTCTGCGCCTATCGCTAAAGAAATTGGAGATGAATATAAGGTACCTCCTAAACGTATGGCAAGCTTATTAGATATATTCGCATGTTGTGCCTTAATGGTACTGCCGCATGATAGTGGTATGTTAATGGTTGAACAATATGGAGATGTTTCTTATATAGAAGTTTTACAATACACATTTTATCCTGTGATATTTGTCATTTGTACGGTTATTACGATACAATTTGGTTTACTTGATAAAGAAAAAAACCTTTCTAAATAATTTCTATTTTAATTAAGCTAATTATTAGAAAGTGAAAATGATATATCACAGACTAGCCATTCAAAGTGAGCGTTTATAATTCAAATAATTTAATAATATTATAGGGAAGCAGAGATTATATTAAATTTTAATCTCTGTTTCCCTTTTATTAACGCCATGTATCTTGTGGTGGTATGGTAGTACGTTTTGAAATTCTTGAAACGTAGGGATTGCCTTTAACAATAAAGCGAAGCGGTTTTTGCGTCCATTCACCTTTATTAGGAATACCAATTCTCGGTGTTTCCTCAATATGTTTAGGATGTTTACGGTTTTTAGTATCTATTTTTAGATTGCCTTCATTTAATCGTGAACCATCCAAATGTCTCGGTATATTAAATGCTTTAGTCCATTTTCCTGGGCCATTTGTTAATTCAAAGCCATCTTTGTTTCTATTTGAACGCATAGCTTCAATATTCTCTTCTGGTTCAACAGCACGTATCAGGACACCTTCAGGTACACCTTCTAATTGTGTTACAAAGTTGATGAGTAAATGCGTATGCATCACATGGGCATAAATAGTGCCACCAAGTTTATATAATGATTCTACTTTGGGTGTGCGTTTGCCATTAAATCCGTGAGCGGCTTGATCCTTTTCACCAACATAGGCTTCAGTTTCAACGATGTATCCAGTAAATGTATGTAAATCATCTTCGAAAATGACACGCACACCTAATAAATCTTTGGCGATAGTGACTGTATCACGTTGTAAAAAATCCATTTATTAATCCTCCATATAATAGTTTTTGAAATTAAATGTTTTTAAAAATTTTTTATTAAATTGTAAAATTGTGTTACAAGCATGTGAGAATTTTGGTAGAATAACCTTATAAGTTTACTAAAAATTAAAAACTCATAAGTTAAAGTATCAATGACTATATTAAAGTTAAATGAACATTATATCAAATGTACTTGAAACGGGGGGAGCAATTTGGAAAGAAAAATTGGATTTGGAGAAGCATTAAAACTATTTTGGAAAAATTATTTTAACTTCAAAGGCCGTGCACGCAGAAGTGAATATTGGTATATGGTTTTATGGCATATGATTTTTCTAGTACCAGCGTTTGTTGTATATTTCATTGGTTTGATTGCATTAATTAGCGCTGCTGCTTCTCAATCTGAAACGGTCATTATGATAAGCGTAATCTTTCTTATTATCAGTGTGATATATATAGCTGTGTACGGATTAGCTACTTTAATACCTAATTGGGCGATATTTATTAGAAGATTTCATGATACAGGTAGATCGATGTTACTACCACTTATTTATTTAGGTATTTCAGTGTTTTCATATATCATATTTACAGTAATAGCTTTACTAGATTCAGATTTCAATCATATGGCAAGTGTGATTTTCATCGTATTGATATACGCATTCTATATAGGTTTTGGTATTTATGCGCTAGTCGTTAGTTGCTTGGATAGTGAACGAAAAACAAATAAATATGGTCCAAGTCATAAATATGCAAACCAATATACTAAAATTGATGACATGTATAGAGAGCAATAGTTAAAATAAACCCAATTATGACAAGTCAAACTGTTAGACTGTTTTTTGTCATAATTGGGTTTTTATAAAGTTTAATTATTAATATATGATAAATTTGGATAATGTTTTCCTAATACGTCATGCAAAGCTTTGTAGCGTTGAAAAAGTACTTCATATTGTTTTACCTTTTTTGGATCAGGCTGTAAACGGTAATAAACAGGTTGTTTCATATGATGTACTGTTTCTTCAAGTGTTTGATAAGCACCACCTACATTTGCACCTAACATTGCTGCACCTAATGCTGTAGCATTGGAAGAATCCATAACGACGACTTCTTTATTTAAGACATTAGTATATATATCTACGAGTAATTCGCTTTTAATTGGTATACCACCAGCAGCATAAACAGTATTAACCGGTATTTGGTTATCTTCAAATTGTTGCATAATTAACTTAGTCCCAAAAGCCGTTGCTTCAATATAAGCACGATGAATCATTTCGAATGGTGTTTGTAACGTTAAGCCAAAGATACTACCAGTAAGGTTACTGTTGCTTAATATACTACGATTACCATTATGCCAATCTAAAACGGTTACGTGCTGTTGATGAATTGGTATCTCAGAAGCTAAATTTTCTAAGTGTTCTAATATAGTAATACCTTCTTTTTCAGCTTGTTTTACTATGGACGCTGGGGCCTGACTAGCTGAATAACTAAATAAATCACCAACTGCAGCTTGACCAGCTTCATAAGCATATAAACCTGGGATAATTGCATCTTTGACTGATCCTGTAATCGCAGGAATTGCAACTTGCTTAGCGTCGAGCATGAGATGACAAGTGCTAGTACCTATAACAGGTGTAAATTCACCCTGTTCGATTGCACCAACGCCGAGTACTCCTGAATGAGCATCTATAATATAAGGAGAAATTTGAACTTTATCTGATAGCCCCCATAATTTTTGATAATAAGTAGTTAAAGCCCCTGCACTTTCGCCAATATTTATCACTGGTGCCTCACATTTATTTTTTACAATTGAAGGTAAGTCTTTATCTACCGCTTCAAAAAACGAATAATTAAAGCCATCTTTTTCGTTGTAAAAACCTTTGAACCCTATGCCACAATTTGAACGAATATTGCGATTGGTTAATAAACTAACAATATAATCTCCAGCCTCCATAATATATGCACTCTGCGCTAAAATTTCTGGCGCTTTGTGTTTAACCTCTAATATTTTTGGAATCATCCATTCACTATTAACACTATGACCATAAAAGTCTAACCAATTTGCGTTATATGTGTCATTTATTTTTTTCATAAATGTTGCTTCTTCATGAGCACCATGGTGTTTCCAAAGCTTAACATAAGCATGTGGTTCATCTTTTAATGATTCATGTGTATGTAATGGTTTGAAATGTTCATCTAAAAAGACAATCGTACAACTTGTGAAATCGATTCCCATACCAATTACATTTGATGGATCAATTTTACTTTCTGATAAAACGTGTTGAACACCTTTTTCTAATATATTTGTGTAATCTTCAGCGTTTTGTAAAAAATAATTATGCGGTAAATCATGGCCGTTCAATGAACCTGAAATTGTACCATGAGGATATGCTTCTATGTAGCTAGAAATAATCTCACCATTGGAGGTATCTACGAGAAATACACGACCAGATGCTGTACCAAAATCGATCCCAATACTGTAACTCATGCGGCATTGCCTCCCAATAATCATTTTAATAAGTTCTGATTACTTATTTAATCTAATAATAGTGCTTGCAAAAAACATTGTAAAGATAACAACGTTTTTAGATAATAATGGAAGGTAAGAGTTGATATGAATCATCATACAAATAGGTTAAAAAGCTAAAATACAATTTGAAATGTATATTTAAGGTGCGAAATGTTATTATCAATATATATTCATTCGACTTTAAGGGAGGGAAATCTTATCATGTCCTTAAAAATAGCAAATGTTACAAAAAAATATAAGGATTTTACAGCAGTTAATGACATATCGATAATTTTAGAATCAGGAAAGATGCTAGGATTTTTAGGACGTAATGGTGCAGGAAAGACGACAACTTTTAGAATGATACTTGGTTTGACGCCGATTACAGAAGGACAAATTTTATATAAAGATAAGGCGATTGACCAATCAATATATGATAAAATAGGATATTTGCCTGAAGAACGAGGGTTACATCCGAAAATGAAAGTAGAAGATGAATTGAGATATCTAGCTACATTAAAAGGGATGAAATCAAAAGAGATAAGCAAATCTATTGATTATTGGTTAAATCGTTTTGATATTGAAGAAAATAGAGAAAAGAAAATAGAAGCGTTATCTAAAGGAAATCAGCAAAAAATTCAACTCTTAGCAAGTATGTTACATAATCCAGAATTATTAATCTTGGATGAACCTTTTAGTGGTTTAGATCCAGTTAATGTTGAATTATTAAAATCAGCCGTAAAAGATTTAAATGATGCAGGAACGACGATTATATATAGTTCTCATAGAATGGAACATGTAGAAGAACTATGTGATGATGTTTGCATTTTGAATAAAGGTGAACTTGTTGTTTCTGGGCCAATTGATGAGGTGAAAGCAAATCATGGCAATAAAAGCGTTATAATTGAAACAAATCATGCGATGTCAGAAATAGATGATATTACTGGTGTTATCCAGGTTGAACGTAATAAAAGGGAAATAAGAGCGTTGATAGAAGACGAAGTGATTGCTGAAGAAATATATAATATTGTAGTTCAGTATGGTTTTGTCAAAAGGTTTCAAGTTATAGAACCAACGTTAAATGAGATTTTTATAGATAAAGTAGGTGATGCAAATGGATAAATTTTGGGCTACTTTTTCACTTACGTATAAAAGTAAAGTAAAAACAAAATCATTTATGATTTTCACTGCGATTGTAGTTGTATTAATGTTGGCAGCCGCTAATATTAATAAAATCGTCGATCTATTTGATAATGGCCCTGATAAGATTGGTATTGTAGTTAATCAGGACCAAGTATATAAAGTGATTAAAGCACAAAGTAATCACCTTGATAGTGATGCGAAATTTAAAAAAGTGACTAAATCACAAGCACATCAACAAGTAAAAAATGAAAAGTTAGATAAAGCGTATGTCATTGATTTGCATGATAATCACAAACTGACTGGTAAAATTTTAAGTAAAGATACCGTGTCAAAAACAGATGAACAAAAATTACAAACTACTTTGTCAGCCATTCAAACCAAACTTGTGGCATCTAGTTTAAATCTATCTGAAGATGAGCTAAAACAATTGCAATCTCAAAGTGAAGTAAGCTCACAAGTGCTTTCAGATAGTGCGAACGAGACAAATTTAAGTGAGTCACAAAAAACATTTAATACGATTATCGTTTATGCAGGCATTATGCTCATGTTTTTCATAATCATAAATTATGCCAATCAAGTGGCAATGGAAATTGCAACTGAGAAGACCTCACGTGTCATTGAAATGATTATCACAAGCATATCTCCAGTAACACACATACTTGCAAAATTGTGTGGCGTCATCGCTGTGGCATTAACACAAATTAGTATTTTCATTATTGTAGGCATCATAAGTGTGTTGCTATTTGATATTGGAGATATGCTTAAAGGATTTGATGTTGAGCCTAATGATCTAACAGTACAATTAATTATCGTAGGTATACTTTCTCTTATTTTAGGTATACTTTCTTATATTATATTGGCCGCTATATTGGGTTCGATTACTGCACGAATCGAAGATATTAACCAATCACTTATGCCGATGACTTTGATTAGTATCATTGCATTATATATGGCAATGTTTGGTGTTATAAATCCTGACACGACGCTCATAAAAGTTGCAAGTTTTATTCCTTTATTATCTCCCTTTATCATGTTTTTACGTGCATCAACACCTGACGTAGCTACTTGGGAAATTGTAGTAAGTATGAGTTTATCAATATTAACAATATTTATCTTACTTTATATTGCAGTAAGAAGTTATAAAGATACAATATTAAGTTTTGATAAAGGCTTGTTAAAGTCTATGAAACGTGTCTTCAGTAAAAATTAAAGTGTGTTAACAATCATTAAGATAAGTTATAGATAAACCAATAACTTTTTGAAGTGTATTTAAATATATGAGTAGGGGAGTGAAACTAAAACAACATAATGGTTTCATCCCTACTTTTTTATAAAAAATACTTGGAAGCGTGATTTGCAAGTGCATTAAATATGCTAAATAAATCATATCTATAAAAAAACTAGAAAAAACATCACAATTTTAAATAATATTTGATAGAATTAATAATTAGTATAGATAATGATTTGGTTAAGTTGTTACACTATAGGAAAGTAAGATAACTACCTAGGGAAGTAGTAAACTGTTTTAAAATTTTAAATATTAGTGAATGAGGTATTTTGCTCAGTAAATGGGGACATATTGAGCGCATAATTATCTAAGCTAATTTAAAATGCTGTGCAATTCACTTTAAAAGTAATGCATTATTAAACTGATGAGAATATTGTATCTTGTTTAATAAAGCAAGAATGATGTTCGTGACAGTTGTGATTGAAGTTTTATTCAAGATAAAGCTGAAAGTTAAAGTGAATAATAATATGTTTGGTTCGAAAGGGAGTAATTGATGATGTTTGCAAAAGTAGAAAGACAAAGTAATGGTATTGACTTAATTAAAATAGACAATGAAGCAACTAAGATTGTTTTCACGAACTATGGCGCCCGTATCGTGTCATGGAAATATGATGATAACAATATTGTATTAGGTAATGTGGTAGAAGCGGATGAATTCTATCAACAAAACCCTTTTTATTTTGGTGCTACTGTAGGTCGTTATGGCGGACGTATAGCAAATGCTGAGTTTCATTTAGATGGTACAACGTACCGATTAGATACAAACGATGGTGAAAATAATATTCACGGTGGCTTTAAAGGTATAGATAAATGTTATTTCGATTATGAAATCTTTGAGCAAGTAGGCCAAGTGAAAATTGTATTTTCTACCACAATTCAGCAGTCAGATGATCATTTCCCAGGAAATATCAATTTAGAGGTGATACATACTTATGATGTTGACCACAAATGGACAATTGAGTATAAAGCTGTAGCTACCGAAAAAACAATTTTTAATCCTATGAATCATGTATACTTTAATTTGAACAGAGACAATAACGTCATCGATAATCATAGCATCTCAAGTTCAGTATTAAAAATGCACTTATTAGACAATAATCATTTTGTAACAAAACAAGAACCATTAAATTTAGAAAGTGTGTTTGAGCGTAGTCAAATTCAATTTAAAGATATTTTTAATAGTGAACACCATGATATTCAAACACAAATGAAACGATATGGTGGTCTGGATCATCCGTTTCAAATTGGAGAGCAAGGTATGACAGTTGAAAATAAGCATTTTCAACTGTCTGTTGAGACAGATATGCCTAATGTCGTGATTTTTACTTTTAATGATACTACGGAATGGGAAAGTGACTTTAATATTTATAAAGCACATTCAGGATTTACATTAGAATCGCAATGCATCCCCAATGATATTAATTTGTATGGAGAAAATGCGCCATCAATATTAGAAGCGAATCAACCTTTTTATTCTAAGACTTCATATAAAATTGCTGAAAAAACAGGTGGGGAAGCAGAATAATATTACTGTGGTTGAATCAAGTACATTGAAGTGATTTAAAGTAATGCAAAATAATCAAGTGGTACTTGTGAATAAGCAACCGACGTTTTATAATATCGTGCTATAGAAGATAGTTTTAAAAGAAATACTCAGGTTAGTGAATCTGTATGAATATCATATTTTGTCAGTTACTTAACCTGAGTTTAATAAATGTATAATATTTACAGATGCTTGTTGTACAGGGATCTGTTTTTTTATTGCGCATTAGAATATGGCATTTTAGTATATTGTGATGTTTATTTTTGTGCGCGTTTTAGATACTTTTCTAATTTGCGTCGTCTTTCTTCAGTTAAATAAGGATTTTTTAAGGCATAGGCTAAGCGCGCAACATTTTTATTATCATTGTAATAAATATCATTGAGTTCAAATACAGTTAAAAGGGAATCTTGCTCTCCGTATTTTATGAGCTGAAGATGAGATGAGTCGCTAACAAAACCTTCTTTAATTACTCTAAGGTAACAACCAGTTCTACATGTACTAGACATACGTTTAATAAGGTTAGGAATTTTATACTTTTCTTGTATTTTCCAACAAGGTTCTCTAATCTCTGAAACTTCGATAATCGCTTCACCTAATTGAAATTGATCACCAAAATGTAAGTCTTTTTCATCCAAATCTTTGACAGTTAAATTTTCGCCAAACATTGCATACTCTGGTAAAACCGAGACATCATCTTTCCATAAATTATAATTTTTTTCACTATATAAACACACAGCTTTATTGGGACCGCCATGTCCTTTGTATTCTTGCTCATCTTCAGAAAAACCTGTTTTTGAAAGCCACATTCTACCGGTGAATGGCTGTTTGTTAAGTGCTGAACGCATCGGTCTTTTAGAACTATAAGGTAAATCTTCTATTTTTCCTGTAGCAATCGCTTTTAAATCATAAATCATGACAATCCCCCTTGTTGGTTATGTATTATTATTGTAAAGCACATATTTGATTATGCAAGAAGATATATTAATTTAAAATTTATACATATTTTTTAGCTATGTATTTTTTTCAATCTCATGTACAATAAAGGTGAGAGTAAGTTATGTAAAGGGGACGCATTATGGATACGAAACAGTTGAAAATTAGTACATTTAATGACGCGTTAAGCCAAATCAGCGACGGTATGGTAGTTGGAATTGGTTCTGGTTCAACAATAGAGTTGCTTGTCCCAAAATTAGCTGAGAAATTGAACCATGAACAGATTGATATTACAGGTGTATGCACTTCTAATAAAACCGCTTATATCGCCAAAGAATTAGGTATTCGAGTAGTGGATGTCAATGATATTGAGAAAATAGACGTTGCAATTGATGGTGCAGACGAAGTGGATAACAATTTGAATTTAATTAAAGGTGGCGGTGGCGCATTATTTAGAGAAAAAGTGATTGACGCCATGGCGGAAAAATTTATTGTTTTAGTCGATGAATCTAAGTGTGTATCATATTTAGGTGAAACGTTTAATTTACCTGTAGAAGTAGATAAATTTAATTGGTTATTAGTTTCTAAAAAAATTGCAGCTTACGATAATTTGCAAGTGATACGTCGGATGGTGGATGATGTCCCATTTATAACTGATAATGGAAATTATATTCTTGATGTTACATTGAATTCATCTATCGATCCTTATGCTATGCATGAATTTTTAATTCATTTAGTAGGTGTCTTAGAAACTGGTTATTTTATCGATGTTACAGATCAAGTCATTATAGGTACACAAAAAGGTGTTAAAATTTTAAATAAATAATAATTTGGTATATTAAAATATAATAAAAGCAGGTTAACTACCGGTATAAATTAAGATAATCATGAGGTTTAGTCATTGTATCTGAATATACGGTAAGTGTAACCTGCTTTTTGTTAATTAGCGACGATGATCACGTTTGTTTTTTAGTTTAAAAGGTGAGCGTTGTCGTTTTTTATTTTGTTGTGTGATTGTCTCAGAAGTATTTTGATCATTATCATGTTCTGTTGATGTTGCTTCTGTTTGTGCTCTCTCAGTAGAATTTTCAACAGCACCGTTTACCTGTGTTTTAACATGGTTGTGTTCTCCTTGAACGTCGTTGTTCTCAGGTGTTTGTGGTGTGTTTTCATCTATAATATTGTTTCGACTGTCATCATGATTTGTTTGTTGGTGATTATTTTGAGTGTCAGTATCATCCATAAGTTCAGTTGATGTTTTTGAGTCAGCATCATCTGAATTTACATGTTTGTCTGTTGCCTCTTCAGTTTGAGAAGTAGTAGATTCACTGTGCTCGTCATCTTCTGTATGAACTTGTGCTTTTGTTGTTGCATCATCGGGTGTTTCACTGCTGTCTTCTTCTTGAGGTGCTTCTGAATATTCATTAACGTGGTCCAAATAATTATTATTATCGACTTCATCTAAACTGCGCTTTGTAAAGAAATAGAGTATCGCGCGAATAATAATACTTAATAAAATGTAAACGACTGCTACAGCTGATGTAGATAGTGCAATTACTTTCATTGCGAAAACACTGCCGAGCTCTTCATTGAATAAGAAAACAAGACCAAATGACATTGCTGCATGGAAGATCGTTGCGATATAAATCGTGCGTCCTTTTGTAGCACGAATCAATTCACCTATAATCATAGAGAATGCAAATGTATATAATAAACCATATAAAGTATATTCAAGACTAAATACCATGTTTATATTCCAAATGGAATATAATATACCAACAATAATTGATGCAAAAAATGTATTCATTTTCGTTTCTATAATGTTTTGCAAGTAAGAACGGAAACCGAACTCTATTAAGAATGCCATCACTAGCTGTCCGAGTATAATTGCAGTTATAGAAACTGATAAATCTTCTGCTTGTAATAATACAAAACTATCTGCAAAGATGTTGAAGCTTACCATAGCAATCAAGAAAATGACTAAAGGTAATATAAATGCAAGTAGAATTCGTTCAATCACTTTTAAATCTATTGTTAGTTTTAAACCAGATAACTGCGCTTTGCGATTACTAAAAACAATAATACAAATAAGCGCAGCAATAAATGGTGCTATAGCACTTAAGTCAAAGACAAAAGTTTTAAGTGAAATAGTACTTTGTAAATCTTTTAGTATAATAGGAGCTGCATAAGCAATAATAAAGAAAATAAAAATCATTATTGCCCATTGAAAACCTGATATACGTTGTTTATTCATTATGTAACCTCCAATAGGGTTCAGAAAATCATTTATCACTAATTATACATATTTATTAATCAGAAATAAATTAAATTTAGATATTTATCATTGAAATGTAATAGTAATGCCAAAACTAACATCTAAATGAAATAATTAATTGTAATTTGAAAAATTAAGCAGCTGAATATTGGGTAAATAAAAGCATAAATTGAATTGAATTCAATGTAAGCGTATACTTTTATATGAGGATATTGTTTTAAAAGGAGGAGAATTATGTATAAATTAGCACAGCGCGATTTATGGACAGGTAGAGTCGATAGTGAAACAGATTCATCTCAATTTAGACATTTTCAAACTGTAAATTTTAGGAATATCAAAGATGACTATCGTGAGAAACGCCAAGGTGTGGGGTTATTAGGTTACGCAGTAGACAAGGGTGTTGAATTGAACAAAGGAAGATTAGGTGCAAAAGAAGGTCCCGACGCAATTAAGAAAGCATTTGCCAATCTACCTGTGTTGAGTGACTGCAAGATATATGATTATGGTAATGTAGAACATGATCACAATCACTTAGAAGATACCCAAAAAGAATTCGCACAATATGTTGCAACCTCAATCCAAAGACATAAACAGACGTTCTTATTGGGAGGCGGACATGATATCGCTTATGCCCAGTATTTAGGCATAAGAGAAGTTTATCCTGATGCTTCTTTAGGTATTATTAATATTGATGCGCATTTTGATACCAGAGCAGAAGCACAGTCCACTTCTGGAACGAGTTTTAGGCAGATTTTAGATCAAGATAATCAAGCAGACTATTTAGTATTAGGCATACAACAAGGTGGTAATACACAAGGCCTATTTGATTATGCAAACGAAAAAGATATCGGCTTTGTTTATGCCGAGGAATTATTACATCAAATATCTCCTCCTGTAAAAGATAAGGTAGAACGTTTTATACACAACCATGACGTTATTATGTTCACAATATGTATGGATGTTATCGATAGCGCATACGCACCAGGCGTAAGTGCTAATGCAGTATTAGGCCTATTTCCACATATTGTACTTGAACTTGCCAAACGTATTATCCCAAATGAAAAAGTCTCAACGATTAGCATTGCTGAAACCAACCCTAAATATGATGTCGATAATCGTACAGCAAAGCTCTCAGCTAATTTTTTACATCATTTTATTCTTTAATATTCCAATAATAAAGACATAAATCTATAAAGGAAAGTACTCGTTCAGGGTGCTTTCTTTTTTTTAAGTAATTGATGTAAATCGTACGACTGAGTGTTGGCTTAATTTCAATTGCATCTAAATCTCGTGCATTAAAAGATTGGTAATAGACACGTGGTATGACTGCATAACCTAATCCTCGATGAACGAAATTAGTTGAAGCTTCAAAGCGGTCGGCTTCAATAATAATATTTGGATGAATATTTAGACGGTTAAAATAGTCATCTAAATGCTTGCGTACTTGTGAACCTTTTGTAGGTAAAATTAGTGGTAAAGATTTAATAGAAACTTTTTTGCTATTCGGGAATGTATTTTTAGGCGTTATGAGTACATAAGATTCTTTATATAGTGGGACAGAGTGTATATCGTCATGGACAATCTGCTCATTTGTTAGGCCTAGATGATTTTCAAAATTTAAAAGTCGCTCTAATATGGTGCTCTGATCATGTACTTCTGAAGCATGATATGTTTGGTCTGCATATTCCTTTTGATGCATAGCAACTACTTGTGAGATCCATTGATTTGAAGATTCAAGAATAGAAAATTTTATTTTAGGTGCATGCCCCATTTTTAAATCATACATTTTTTCCAGCGTTTGATGATAACTTTGCACGAGTTGAACGGCATAGTTATAAAAATGGATACCTTTTTCTGTAATTTTAATATCCTTTGTAGTTCTTAAAAATAAATCATAACCTAAATCTGCTTCTATTTTTTTAATTGTATTCGTTAAAGACGGTTGGCTTATATGTAAAAAATCTGCAGCCTTTGTAAAACTATTATATTTAACGACGGCAATAAAATATTCTAATTGAACAATTTTCAAATGAATGTCACTCCTAAATGATTCGTGTATTTATAGTTTAAAACTATTAATAATTAGTTTATTGATATTGGTAGTCTATATAATAACATATTATACTTTTAGATATAGAGGGAGTCGTACTTTCATGTTAGGGGCGTGAAGTACATGTGGAGATTTTTTATTTATAGCTTGATTGGCATTATATTTTTCTTTGTTCCTGTGACTATACATGGTCAATCAACAATTATGATTGATCATATTGTGCAATGGATCACACTAATCGTGAAACCTGTTTTACCATATTATGTATTGATTTTAATTATTATAGGTGCAATTCATCCATTTCTCAATCAACGGTGGAATGAATCGAAAACAAACATAATCTTTAGTTTATTTAAAGTGGTAGGGGTATTCATTGCTTTCATGGTTGTTTTCAATATAGGGCCTGCTTTTGTTTTAAAAGAAAGTATCGGACCATTTTTATACGAAAAGCTAGCAATACCATTAAGTGTTTTAATTCCTATAGGAGCGATATTTTTATCATTTTTAGTAGGTTTCGGCTTGTTAGAGTTTATCGGTGTGATTTGTCGGCCGATAATGCGACCAATATTTAAGACGCCAGGAAAATCAGCGGTCGATGCAGTAGCATCATTTGTTGGTAGTTATTCAATAGGCTTACTGATAACAAACAAAGTCTACAAGAGTGGTAGTTACACACATAAAGAAGCAGTAGTTGTAGCAACAGGATTTTCTACGGTTTCCGCTACGTTTATGATTATTGTAGCTAATACATTAGGAATTATTCAGCATTGGAATTTATATTTTTGGTTTACACTCGTAGTGACATTTATTGTTACTGCTATTACCGTACAACTCCCACCTATCAGATTTGAAAAGCATACGACATATAAAGACCAGCCATATAAAAAAGAGATTCGTAGAAATATGCCATTATTAAAAGAATCTTGGTTAGAAGCAAAATTAGCTGTGAAACAGTCAAAGTCATTAATGGAGCATGTATTTGAAAATTTAAGAGATGGTGTCGTAATGACTATAGCTATTTTACCTTCTATCATGTCAATAGGTTTTCTAGGGTTAGTAATCGCAGAATTTACACCAGTTATCGAATATATTTCTTACATCTTTTATCCATTCATTAGCATTTTTCCAGTAGAAAATGTGGGGGTATTAGCACAGGCTTCAACGATTTCAATTGTTGAAATGTTATTACCAGCTGCAATTGCACAATCAGCAGATTTAGCAACAAGATTTACAGTAGCAGTAATGAGTGTTTCAGCGATTATCTTTTTTTCAAGCGTTGTTCCAGTCATATTATCTACAGAAATTAAAATTTCAGTAGGAAAACTTGTGCTTATTTGGTTTGAAAGAGTAGTACTAACACTACTGATTACAATTCCATTTGCATTATGGATATTTTAAATATCAAAACAAAGGTTGAATTAAAATCGATGAAGGAGAGATTTTTCATGAAAAAAATTAAAGCAAAAAAAGGTTTAGAGATTGAATGTAAAGGTTGGGAACAAGAAGCAGTATTACGAATGCTATATAATAATTTAGATCCTGAAGTTGCAGAAAGACCTGAAGATTTGGTTGTCTATGGTGGCATAGGTAAAGCAGCTCGGAACTGGGAGGCATTTGAAGCAATTGAATCCACACTGCGTTCATTAGAAGCTGATGAAACAATGTTAGTCCAATCAGGTAAACCGGTTGCTGTATTTAAAACGCATGAAGAAGCACCACGTGTGTTACTTTCTAATTCTGTATTAGTACCTGAATGGGCAAACTGGGATCATTTTAATGAATTAGATCAAAAAGGATTAATGATGTACGGACAAATGACTGCGGGTAGTTGGATTTATATAGGTTCACAAGGCATCGTTCAAGGTACATATGAGACATTTGGTGAACTCGCTAATCAACATTTTAATGGCAAATTAAATGGGACGATTACACTAACTGCTGGTCTAGGCGGTATGGGTGGTGCACAACCATTAGCAGTTACAATGAATGGCGGTGTTGTCATTGGAGTTGATGTAGATGAATCCCGCATTGATAAGCGTATTGATACACGTTATTGTGACGTGAAGACACGAGATTTAGATGAAGCATTAAGTTTAGCGGAAGACGCACGCAAACAGGGTAAACCATTATCTATTGGATTGGTTGGTAATGCGGTCGATGTACATCAAGCAATTTTAGATAAAGGATTTAGAATTGATATTATTACGGATCAAACGAGTGCACACGATCCTTTAAATGGATATGTGCCACAAGGGTATTCATTACAAGAAGCAAGTGCACTACGCAATAAAGACCCAAAACAATACGTAAAAGAATCTCAAGCATCAATGCATAAACATGTCTCGTTGATGTTAGAATTTCAAAAACAAGGTGCAGTCGCTTTTGATTATGGCAATAATATAAGACAAGTCGCATATAATGACGGCTTAAAAAATGCTTTTGATTTTCCTGGGTTCGTGCCAGCATATATCAGACCATTATTCTGTGAAGGTAAGGGGCCATTTAGATTTGCAGCATTAAGCGGAGATCCTAAAGATATTGAGCGTGCAGATGAAGAAATGAGAAAGCTATTTCCTGAAAATGAAAAACTTATCCGTTGGTTAGATTTAGCACAAGAGAAAATTGCATTTCAAGGATTGCCTTCAAGAATTGCATGGTTAGGTTATGGAGAACGTGCAAAAATGGGATTGGCATTAAATAGACTTGTACGTGAAGGTGAAATTTCTGCACCAATTGTAATTGGCCGAGATCATTTGGATTCGGGTTCAGTAGCTAGTCCTAATCGTGAGACTGAAGGTATGAAGGATGGCTCAGATGCTGTAGGAGACTGGGCAATATTAAATGCGTTAATCAATACTGCAGCAGGTGGATCTTGGATTTCATTCCATCATGGTGGAGGTGTTGGTATGGGTTATTCATTACATGCCGGCATGGTAGTTGTTGCTGATGGTTCAGAAAGGGCAGACAAACGGTTAGGACGAGTACTAACTACAGATCCGGGTATGGGAGTAGTAAGACATGCTGATGCAGGTTATGAATCAGCGATTAATGTAGCAAATGAAAAAGGTATTCACATTCCAATGATTACGGGAAAAGGAGATAAAAAATGAACGACTTAATTATTCAAAACATTAAACAACTAATTTTACCAAAGGCTACCGATCGTCCTTTAAAAGGCAAAGAATTAGATGATTTAAACATTATTGAAAATGGAACAGTAGTTGTGCAAGATGGCAAGATTGTTTATGCTGGTGAACATTCTGAGGCCTATGAAGCAAATGAGACAATAGATGCCTCAGGAAAAGTCGTTTCACCTGCATTAGTAGAAGCACATACGCATCTTGTGCATGGTGGCTCACGTGAACATGAGATGTCACTCAAACGTCAAGGTGTCTCTTATTTAGAAATACTTGAACAAGGTGGCGGCATATTATCTACTGTAGAAGCTACACGTCAAGCGACAGAAGACGAACTTTTTGAAAAAGCGGAAAAAAACCTATTAACCATGTTACAACACGGTGTCTTAGCAGTTGAAAGTAAGAGTGGTTATGGATTAGATAAAGAAAATGAACTTAAACAATTGCGCGTTTCGAATCGATTAGCAAAAAAATATAATTTAGACATGAAACATACATTCCTTGGGCCACATGCTGTACCAAAAGATGCGAAGTCTAACCAAGCTTTCTTACAAGAAATGATAGATTTATTGCCAGAAGTTAAACCGTACGCTGACTTTGCTGATATTTTCTGTGAAACAGGTGTGTTCACTGTAGAAGAATCTAAAGCTTATATGGAAGCGGCTAAAAAACAAGGCTTTGATGTTAAAATTCATGCGGATGAAATTGATCCATTAGGTGGTTTAGAACTTGCAATTGATGAAAATGCAATCTCTGCAGATCATTTAGTAGCATCTAGTGAAAAAGGCAAACAAAAATTGAAAGATAGTGATACGGTTGCGGTATTACTTCCAGGTACAACTTTTTACCTTGATAAGGAATCATATGCAGATGCGAGAGGTATGTTAGATAACGACGGCGCTATTGCCATAGCTACTGACTTCAATCCAGGTAGCTGTGTGACTAATAATTTACAATTAGTGATGTCTATTGCAGCATTAAAATTAAAATTATCCCCAAATGAAATTTGGAATGCAGTGACAGTGAATGCAGCTAAAGCGATTAATGTTGATGCAGGTACCATCAATAAGGGTGATAAAGCAAATATTGTAATTTGGGATGCACCGAACCATGAATATATTCCTTATCATTATGGTATTAATCACGCAGAAAGAGTGATTAAAGATGGCAAGGTACTATTTGATAATCGCGTAAAACTTTAAAAGTGAAACTGTAATTAAAATGAATCATTAAGACTTTTGACACTAGATAGAGTGAGGAATGAAATCAACAATATTGATTTGTTCCTTGCTCTATTCTTATTTTAGTTATTTTTGTAATATACATACTTTCTAAACGTAAAATCTAAAAGTACATAAAACGCAAGTTAATAAAATATTTTGACAATTATGATAGTATAGTAATTAAAGGGGTTGGGGGTGAAGTATAGTGTGAGTAACGCTGGATATATTGATCAATGGAAAGGCGACATAGTACAGAATATGCTTACAGGTATATTACTTGCACTTGCATTGTTGCCTGGAGCAATTGCTTTTTCATTTATAGCAGGCGTGACCCCAACAATCGGTATGTTAAGTACTGGTTTGATGATGCTCGTACTCAGCTTGACTGGAAATAGAACCTTGATGGTTTCAGCACCAAGTAGTGGTGTATCATTAGTCGTAGCACCTTTAGCAGCAAGTCACGGGATGCAAGCAGTCATTTTAGCTACATTATTTATGGGAATCATTCAAGTTATATTGGGATATTTTCAAATTAATAAATGGTTAGAATTGATACCAGTAGGTGTAGTAATTGGATTTATGAATGCTTTAGGAATACTATTATTCACATCTCAGCTAAAGAATATCTTGGGGATTTCTATGCCAACGTATATTGTTGCAATCGTATCATTTTTAATTATTTGGTTGGGCAATCGATATATCAAAATTATCCCTGCACCGTTAATATCAATCATAATATTGACTATATTTTCGTGGATATTAAAGCCTGATATTAAATATGTGCATGATCTATCTTCAATACATATTAAACTACCTTATCCAAGTATTCCTACTGAAATATTAAATGTTAATTTCTTCTTAACTGCGTTGTTATATGGGTTGATGATGGCTATTGTTGCAATTGTTCAAACGACTTTAACAGCAAGTATGATGGATGAAGTAACCGCTACAACAAGTGATAAAAATCGTGAGTCGATAGGTCAAGGTATAGCCAATTTTGTAGTAGGGTTATTTGGTGGTTATGGTGGAAGTGCGCTTGTTGGGCAATCACGTTTTAATGTGACAATGGGTGCGAATTCTAGAATTTCGACGTTTGTTACCGGTAGTTTTTTACTGGTAAGTTTATTTGTTTTTGGTGAAATTATAGGACATATTCCAATGGCTGTTTTAGCTACTGTACTCATTACCATTTCACTGAACACATTTGATCGACGTACAATACCTTTTATACGCCAATCGCCATTAATAAATGCTTTCATTGTAATACTAACAATGGTGCTTATCCTAATTTCTAATAATTTAGCGCTCGGAGTAGTGGTTGTAACAATACTATATTATTTTTTAAAACGTTTTATAAATTTAGAAAGGACGTGACATGTAATGCCACAATATGAAGATTATGTAAAGTGGAGACGTACATTTCATCAGTTTCCTGAATTGTCGGATGATGAATATGAAACAACGAAACGATTAAGACGTATTTTAGAGAGTTATGAAATTAAAATTTTAGATATACCTTTGGAAACTGGATTGATTGCAGAAGTAGGACAAGGAGATTCATTTGTTGCTGTTAGATCAGATATTGATGCATTACCAATTAATGAAGAAGTTGTACATGAATTCACTTCAACTAATAAAGGCATTATGCATGCTTGTGGGCATGATATCCATATGGCAAGTATTTTAGCAGTAGCTACAAGATTAAAAGAAATTGAAGGGCAATTAAAAGGTAGGGTACGTTTTATTTTTCAACCTGCCGAAGAGCTAGGCTATGGTGCTGTTAAATTAGCTGAGTCAGGTGCCATTGATGGTACAAAAGCTGTGCTAGGTTATCATAATTATCCTACGATGGATATAGGTTCATTAGCAGTGAAATCCGGTGCTGTGACATCTTCTGTAGATCGTTTTGAATTTAAAATTAAAGGTAAAGGTGCGCATGCAGCAAAACCTGAACAAGGTAATGATCCAGTCGTCGTGTTAGGTCAATTAATCAATAGCGTTCAATCCATCGTCAGCAGAAATTTATCTGCTTTTGATAATGCTGTGGTAACGATAGGAGAAGTCTCTTGTGGTAACACATGGAATGTTATTGCAGATCAAGCTTATGTACAAGGTACAGTGAGAAGTTTTGATGAACGTATTCGTACATTCATTGAAAAAAGGTTGAGAGAAATTGGTAATGGACTGGCAGAAGTATTTGATGTTGAAATTGAAACAGAATATATCCGTTTACCAGGTGCGGTTATCAATGACGAAAAATTAACGGATGATGCAATCAACATTGCTAAGCAAGTGGGTTATAATGTGAATATAATGGAACAGCCATTAACCATTGGTGAAGATTTTTCTGGTTTTGCTAATAAGTACCCAAGTGTATTTGTCTTTATTGGCTCGAATAGTGATTATGATTTACATCATCCAAAATACGATCCCGATGAACGTATTTTAGAAAAAGTACCAGATTACTTTGTAACATTTGTACAGAAATTATTAAATGAATCTTAAAGTAATAGCTTATGTTATGGACGATTTAATTTGGGTAAAAAATAATTATAATCATTATTTTTGAGGAGGATTAAGCCATGGTGTCTCAAGATCCTAGAACGAAATTTTCAAATGCAGATTTTCCAAAACAAGAGCAAGCCGTTCCAGGTTTACAAAAAAATCTAAACCCTAAACCAGATTGTGGAGAAACTTCATATATTGGTTACGGTAGATTGAAAGGTTTAAAGATGTTGGTAACAGGTGGAGATTCAGCTATAGGTAGGGCTGCTGCGATAGCTTATGCTAAAGAAGGTGCTGATGTTGCGATTAATTACTTGCCATCAGAACAAGAGGATGCTGAAGAGGTAAAAGAAGTTATTGCATCGGCTGGACAAAAAGCTGTGCTAATACCGGGTGATTTACGCAATGAACAATTCAATTATGAGTTAGTAGAGCGAGCATATCATGCGTTAGGCGGATTAGATAATGTTACACTCGTAGCTGGTCATCAGCAATACAGAGATACGCTTAAAGACTTTGATACAGCATCATTTGCTGAAACTTTTGAAACGAATGTGTATCCAATATTTTGGACAGTACAAAAAGCAATCGATTATCTGGAACCAGGTGCTACAATTACGACAACATCATCTGTACAAGGTTATAATCCTAATCCTATTTTACATGATTATGCAGCGTCAAAAGCTGCAATCATATCGTTGACTAAAAGCTTGTCTGAAGAATTAGGTGCTAAAGGTATCCGTGTTAATTGTGTCGCGCCAGGACCATTTTGGTCACCACTTCAAATATCAGGTGGACAACCACAATCGAAAATTCCGGCATTTGGCCAAAAAGAAGTGCTTGGTAGAGCAGGTCAACCTGTAGAATTAGCTGGTGTGTATGTTCATTTAGCAGCGGATGAATCAAGTTACACAACTGGCCAAGTATATGGCGTTACGGGTGGTACACAATTAGATTAATTTGATAGATGGCTATTTCAAAGTGATTAGTGCTTAAATGAACGGTTTACGCACTGACATTTTGACATAGCCACTTTTTATTTATGAAAGGAAAGTGAATTTCAGTGAAGCATTTTAAAGCAAGTCAATTGTCTAAAAGGCAAAACTATAAATTATTGAGTGGCAGTATCATACCCAGACCTATAGCATTTGTTACGTCTCAAGATAAAAATGGCAAGTTAAATGCGGCACCGTTCAGTTTCTTTAACGTAGTGAATAGTGCACCACCGATGATTATGATTTCTACAGGACGTTCGGAAGGCAAACGTAAAGACACTTCGCTTAATATTGAAGAGACTGAAAATTTTGTAGTGCATATTACTGATGAAACAAATGTAGAACAAATTAATCGCACAGCCGCACCATTGGAGCGTAGAGAAAATGAATTAGAACGCACAGAATTAACCCTTGTCGACTCGGAACTTATATCTGTACCTGGCATTGAGCAAGCGAAGATACGTATGGAATGTAAATTAGAGCGGATTATTCCTTTAGGAGATACTGAAGAGGGGTCAGATCTAATTATTGGTGAGGTATTGATGTTTCATATTAATGAAGATGTGTATTTTGAGGACAGTAAGATAAATGCGCAAGCACTAGAAGCCGTGTGCCGGTTAGCCGGAAATGATTATGCATCAATCGGTGATACATTTACAATTGTTAGGCCAACGGAATAATATTTGAGTTAAAGTATCATTTCATACTGCAAATATATAATTGACGAAGTCGCATGAATAGTGTACTGTTATAAAATAAATAAAATAGCTTATCTAGAGAAGTGGAGGGACTGGCCCATTGAAACTTCGGCAACATGGTGATGCGTGTGCCAATTCCAGTAGCATAAATTGTGCTAGAAGATAAGATTAAAGATGTAACGATTTACTCTTTTCTTCTACAAGAAAAGAGTTTTTTAATTTTTATGGTAAGTAAATAAAACGATTGATTATAAAAGTAATGATAAAGAAAGTTGGTTTTGTATGGCGGAAAATAAAAAAGGTAATGCATGGGCGCTTGTACCGCTTATCATATTTGTTGGTATATTTTTAGGTGTGGGCGTTATTACTGGTGACTTTTCAATAATGCCACTTAATGTTGCAATCATTATTGCATCTATCGTGGGTTTATTGATGAATAGAAAAGAAACATTTCATAAAAAAGTAGATGTGTTTACAAAAGGTGCAGGACATTCAAATATTATTTTGATGATGTTAATATTTCTACTTGCGGGTGCATTTTCTCAAACCACAGAAGATATGGGTGGAGTCAAGTCAACTGTTAATTTAGGACTATCTTTCATACCAGAGAACTTAATTATCGTCGGTTTATTTATCATTTGTATGTTTGTATCACTTTCAATGGGTACTTCAGTAGGTACAGTTGCAGCCATAGCACCAGTTGGCTTTGGTTTAAGTCAGGCGACGGATGTCTCTGCAGCGATTACAATGGCTACTGTAGTAGGTGGTGCAATGTTTGGTGATAATTTATCAATGATCTCTGATACGACAATTGCTGCAGTACGTACTCAAAAGACTAAAATGAGTGATAAGTTTAAAGTGAACATAAAAATTGTATTACCTGGTGCGATATTTACTGTTATAGCGCTCTGGTTTTTAACTCATGGTGCTCAGATAGATACGACAAAATCATATGATTATAATTTTATTAAAGTTATTCCATACTTATTGGTGTTAATTTTAGCGCTAGCAGGCATCAATGTAATTATAGTATTGATAGGTGGTACCGTATTATCTGCTATTATTGGACTAGTTGATGGGTCATTTAATTGGTCAGGATTGCTTAGTTCGATTTCAAAAGGAATTGTTGGTATGGAAGATATTGCAATTATTGCGCTATTAATTGGCGGACTTGTAGCATTGATACAACATAATGGTGGTATAACTTGGTTATTAAATTTTGTACGCAATAGGGTTAAATCAAAGCGTGGTGCAGAATTAGGTATAGCAGGACTTGTAAGTGCTGCTGATATCTCAACTGCCAATAATACAATTTCGATATTAATGGCAGGTCCCTTAGCTAAAGATATAGCGGACGAATACGATATTGATCCAAGAAAATCTGCAAGTATTTTAGATATGTTTGCAAGTTGTTTCCAAGGCTTATTACCTTATAGCCCGCAAGTTATAGCAGCGGCAGGTGTGGCGTCTATTTCGCCAGTTTCATTAATGCCGTATTCAATTTATCCTATAATTCTAGGTATTTGTGGATTAATTGCAATCATCTTTAGATTACCAAAATTAAACAAAAAAAATTAATTATAAGGAGGGGCGTCGGTTTATACCAATTGAATATAGACTGACTCCCCTGTTTTTAATAAATAATACGATATTTAAAAATAAACATTTTAAATAAAAAAAGGGTAAAATTTTGACGTTTACTGACTAATAACGATAAAATAAATAGGCTGTCACTTTTATAGTGAAAATAAAGGGAAGTTGGATTTCATAGTATTATTGTTTAGAAGTCTAGTATAATGAGTTAGAATAGTAATAAGAGTGAAAGTAGGTGAACAATCATGGCTAGATACAATGTGGAAAATGAAAATGTAGAAATTCAATTGGAACGACTTTTTAAAGTTGAACCTGAATTAGTATATCAAGCTTGGACCGAGCAACGATTGCTTAAACAATGGTTTATGACAACAGAACGAACGAATAAATCAATAGAAATAGATGCTGTACAAAACGGTGGCTATAAAATTATTGATGTACGTAAGGGAAAAGAAAATATAGTAAAGGGTTCATATGTTACATTGAACCCAAATGCATATATTGTTATGACTATAGGTATGCCTGAATTAAGTGACTCTGAAGATACTATTGAAGTTGAGATGTTTGAAAGAGAACCAGGTATTACTCAAATGATTTTTAGTTACACGGCTTATGTGCCTAGAGAACGTAGACTGACATCGTTAGAATATAAGCAAAAGAAAAAGGAATATCATGATTCCACTGCGCATGGTTTTGAAATGCTATTTGATAAGCTTCAAACAACGCTAGAAGAATATGAAGAAGAACAATAAAATCATTATATCAATTCAACCGAACTCAATAAAAAAGTAGTTGGACTAAGAGGCTGAGACAATTAATTTGTCCAGCCTTCTTTTATTTTATAGATTAATTATTATGGGTAAATTGACCATATTGTTTACGCTCATTAAACTTACGCAGTACCGTTTCAAAAAATATATGATAACTGATAAAACTGGAATAATCGATGCCATTTGTTAAATAAAAAGTATTACTTGAAACGTAAATATTATAATTTGCTTTTTGAGCTAATGTGTTATCTTGGAGCGTAGTAATAGAAATAAAATATTTTTGACGCAGTTGCAATAAATTCGTTATGTCAGATAAATGATCTGTCTCTCCGGATAAAGAAATAATAAAAAATAAATCATTATCAGAAGCTTTATTTAATACCATTTTAAATTCATGTACATCGTGTAGCACAATAATATTCTTATGTATGGTTAATAAAATTCTTTGAGCTTCTTGCGCAACGTTCATTTGTGCTAAACCTGTGCCATATAAGTATACCGTTTCAGCTTGATATATTTTGTCTGTAACTAGGTCGTAATCAATACGCTCTAAATAAGTGAAGGTATTTTCAATTTCTTGCTTAAAAGCATTCATAGAGTCAGAAGGCAATTGATGAACTTGTTCAGATTCGAATTTTAAATATGATTTAAAATCACTATAGCCATCAAATCCTAACTTACGAGTGAAACGATGGATACTTGCATTTGATGCATGTGTATAAGCCGCTAGATCTTGTATTTTCATTGTTTTACATTCTGATATATGTGTGTTTATAAAATGAGCGATTTGTAGGTCATTTTCATTTAATTTATTAAAATTATTGTTAATACGTTCATCTAAAAGCAATGGTCTCACCTCAAATTTTTGAAAATATTTTCACGTTTTGAAAATATAATCTTATTGTACAAAATTGTTCGTAATAGCGTCAAACTATTGTTTGTATGTAAGCGTTTACTATAAAATCGAAGATAAATTGATATTTAATCATTCGAATTGATAAGCACTTTATAATTATAAATGGATAATTTCAGAAATTTAGAAAGAAGGGGGAATTTTATATGAACGCAATAAAGAGATTTGGGAGTGCAATGATTGTACCTGTATTAATGTTTGCATTTTTTGGTATTGTACTCGGTTTAGCGACGCTATTTAAAAATCCTTCAATAATGGGGAGTATTGCAGATGAAGGTACGAATTGGTTCAAAATATGGTCAGTGATAGAGTCTGGTGGTTGGACAATATTTAATCACATGGAAGTGGTGTTTGTTGTTGGACTACCTTTATCCTTGGCCAAAAAAGCACCTGGACATGCAGCATTAGCAGCATTAATGGGATATTTAATGTTTAATACTTTTATCAATGCCATATTAACGCAATGGCCACATACATTCGGAGCAAATTTGGAAAAAGGTGTGGAAAATGTAACGGGGTTAAAAGCGATTGCTGGTATAGAAACATTAGACACTAATATTCTAGGCGGTATTATTATTTCAAGCATTGTGACATGGATACATAATCGATTTTATAGTAAAAAATTACCTGAAATGCTTGGTGTATTTCAAGGTTTGACATTTGTAGTAACGATTTCATTTTTTGTCATGTTACCGATTGCTTTAATTACTTGTATTGTATGGCCAACGGTACAAAACGGTATTTCTTCATTGCAAGGTTTTATTATTGGTTCTGGTTATATAGGTGTTTGGTTGTATCATTTCTTAGAAAGAGTATTAATACCAACAGGATTACACCACTTTATTTATGCACCAATAGAAGTAGGTCCTGTTGTTGTGAATCATGGGTTAAAAGCAGAATGGTTTGAACATGTAAATGAATTTGCTAAAAGTAAAGAGCCATTAAAAGAATTGTTCCCGTATGGTTTTATGTTACAAGGTAACGGGAAAGTCTTCGGTTCAATTGGTATTGCTTTAGCAATGTATGCAACAACACCGAAAGAAAATAGAAAGAAAATTGCAGCATTGTTAATTCCAGCAACATTGACAGCGATTGTTGTTGGCATTACTGAACCATTAGAGTTTACGTTTTTATTTATAGCACCTTATTTATTCGTTTTACATGCAATCTTAGCAGCAACAATGGATACGTTAATGTATGGTTTTGGCTTAGTAGGTAACTTTGGCGGAGGGTTATTAGATTTCTTTGCTACGAATTGGATACCTTTGGCACAGAATCATTGGTTAACTTATGTGATTCAAATTGCAATTGGTTTAGGTTTTACAGCAATTTATTTCTTTTTATTCAAGTTTTTAATTATAAAATTTAATATTCCTCTTCCTGGGCGTAAAAAAGACGACAAGGATATGAAATTATATAGTAAAGATGATTATAAAAACAAGGATGGTAAAGGAGCAGTTACTAAAAAAACTGGTTCAACAAATGAGTTTGAAGATAAAGCAATATATTATTTAGAAGGTCTGGGTGGAAAAGAAAATATTAAAGACGTTACAAATTGTACGACGCGTCTAAGATTAACAGTGAATGATGTCAATAAAGTTGAAGATAGTGATTACTTTACGCATAGACAAATGGCACATGGTTTAGTAAAAAGTGGGAAAAATGTGCAAGTCGTAGTAGGTATGTCTGTACCTCAAGTAAGAGAAGCATTTGAAAATTTAGTATTTGAAGAAAAAAATAATTAATAAAAAGGTTACATATAAGATTATGCTCAAAAAAGGACTAATCCATATGAAAAAAATGGATTAGTCCTTTTTTATATGAATAAATTGCGATTTTGATCGTGCATGCTTGCCTGGGAATATGGCTCGAGCCTGTAGTCTCTCACTCATATCATTACCCTGGGCGTCAGCACGATGCAAAATCGTTTGAAATATTTCTCAAGATATAAAAGAAAAAGCTCAATTAAAACAATTCATTAACCCTGATAAATTGATGAAGTGCTTATTTTATAAAATTAATAACATGAATTACTTTGAAATAATAAGTAATAAAGAATTGTCCTTTTTATATGGATAAATTGCGATTTTGATCGTGCATGCTTGCCTGGGAATATGGCTCGAGCCTGTAGTCTCTCGCTCATATCATTGCCCTGGGCGTCAGCACGATGCAAAATTGTTTGAAATATTTCTCAAGATACAAAAGAAAAGGTTCATTACAGAACACAAAAAAAGTCAATTTCTATATAATTACAATAAAAATTGACGTTTATGATTGAGTCTGAGATATTGATACTTTAGACTCATGTTTATTAATTCTCAGTGGAAAAGAAACAAATCGAGTTTGTTGTTTATATTAGTGATATCGTGCATGAGTGTGCTTTAAGAAATTCTAGTTTTATGCATTAAACGTGGTTGATAGGTCGCACTATAAATATCAATGTTGTGTGTTGCGATAGCGTGAATTAATTTAGAGAATACTGTAGGTGAACAAGAAACGTTGATGGTATTTCGATTGAAGGTATAAACAATAGTTTCAGTGTGATTGAGTAAATTCATAATATCGATAACTTTATCTTTAATAAAAGCATCGTGAAGGCCGTCAACAGCAATTTCGAAACGTTTAGATGATAATAGTAAATGATCTAAGTCTAATAGTTCATGTGCATGATTATTTTCTAAAATTTGATAGATTAAATAATTGTGGAAACTGAGAAAACTAATTAAATAAGGTAGTTGTTGCTTAGGTAAATTCACTTCTAAAGCATATAAATGATTATTTTTGAAAATAGTAAACTTGAAGGATTTACAAAAGTGTACTTGTTTCAAAAGTTTTAACAAATTTTTGCGGATATGACGTTTATTTAAACCACTGATGTTTAATACAAACGTTTCAGTTTTATCTAAAAACATATTATACCTCCATATCTATATAAAGTGACATACGTATATTAAAAATAATATTCTACTGCACTTAAAATTGTACATGTTTTAAATTCTATTAAATTGTACCACTCTTTTTAAAAGAAGACACTAGGTCTTTAGAACGAAGTATAAAATTTTTTAAAAGTTGCAAATTTTAAATTCATAATATTTAGAAAATTCTGTTGTTTCAAGGCTTAAAGTATGATACATTCTTCTTTATTAATACAGAGAGGGAAGTGTTTAGATGTTATCAAAAGTAAGTAAGTTTGCAACGAATACGTTCTTAGTATGGATGCTTATTGCAGCTATCATTGGTTTTATATTTCCAACGCAACTTGCTACTTTAAGTAGTTGGGTACCTTATTTACTAGGGATTGTTATGCTAGGTATGGGATTAACTATAGATCCTAAAGATTTTAAAATTATATTTCAAGCACCTAGATCAGTAATTGCCGGTGTGATATTGCAGTATACAATTATGCCTTTAAGTGCATTTTTAATTGTCAAACTGTTTCATTTGCCTCCAGAAATTGCTATTGGTGTGATTTTAGTTGGATGTTGTCCGGGTGGTACATCTAGTAATGTTATGAGTTACTTAGCAAATGCAAATGTTGCTTTGTCAGTAGCTATTACTAGTGTTTCAACATTGCTAGCTCCATTTTTAACACCAGCTTTAATATATTTATTTGCGCATGAATGGTTGCAAGTTTCATTTATTAGTATGTTTTGGTCAGTAGTTCAAGTCATTTTAATACCAATAATCATTGGTTTTGTACTTCAAAAAGTATTTAAGAAATTTGCTGATACGACTGCCACTGCATTGCCAATTGTTTCTGTTGTTGCTATTTCATTAATACTTGCGTCTGTAGTTGGTAGTAGTAAAGCACAAATTTTGGCCACTGGTTTACTTATTTTTGCGGTTGTCATTCTTCATAATTTGATTGGATATGTATTGGGTTATACATTTGCCAAAATCTTAAAATTAGATCGACCGGATAAAAAAGCAGTATCAATAGAAGTAGGTATGCAAAACTCAGGATTAGCAGTTTCTTTAGCCACAGTACATTTTAATCCATTGTCTGCAGTGCCAGGGGCGGTATTTAGCTTAATACATAATATTACAGGACCAATTCTTGCAAAATACTGGAACAAAAGGTAAATATAACTGATTTTAGGTTGAAATTAATAAGGAATTCATAACTAAGATGAAAACATTAATATTTTTGTGTTTTCATCTTAGTTTATTTTATCTGAGGCGATGGCAGGCTAGAGGGACGGAAAGTATGATACACTGACAATAATTTGATTTTATCTTGTTTATTTTAGAGGAGGGTACTGTATGTATCGCGCAGTGATATTTGATTTTGATGGAACAATTATTGATACAGAAAAACACTTGTTTGAAATAATAAATAAACATCTAAATCATTATGGTTTGGAGGAAGTTAGTTTAGATTTTTATCGACAATCCATCGGGGGATTGGCTTCAGATTTGCACCAGTACTTGGAGGCTCAACTCGGACAAGAACGCAAGGAAGCAATTTATCAAGAGCATAATGAAACAAGTATACATTTACCGATTGTTACGCATATGAAACAACTTATGGATTATTGTAAAGTGCGCCATATACCAATGGCTATTGCGACAAGTAGTTTTAGAAACGATATTCAACCCACATTCGAGCAATTGGGGTTAGATACGTATATCGATGTTGTTGTTGGAAGAGAAGATGTAGAAGAAATAAAGCCAAGTCCTGAACTATATTTAACAGCAGTTCAAAGATTAAATTATAACCCAGTTAATTGTTTAGCCATAGAAGACTCAGTCAATGGGGCAACCGCTGCGGTAAATGCTGGTTTAGATGTGATTGTAAACACGAATGATATGACGGAAAAACAAGATTTTAGTAACATAGCCTATGTAGGTAAGGATTTATCAGGTACAGCTATCATTGAAAAATATTTTGAAAAAAGTAGAGGCTAGTGTATGAATGGATATTTAATTCTATTTTTTTTAGGCGGTCCAATTGTTTTAGCAATAGGAAATTTAGTTTTAGGTCCAATCTTTAATAAAAAAGTTCCGTTAAAGATACAATTTCGCTCATTTATGGTTGGAAGTCTTGTTTACTTATTGGGAGCTTTGGTTTTATATTTTCTTGTTTTACAAAATCAATTTTAATTTAAAACCCCTTATTTTGACATTGAAAAAATGTGTCGATAAGGGGTTTTTGTAATATAAGATGAAAATGATAGCCTATTTTAAAAATTGAAGTATTAGTGTCACAATAACTAACACGAGTAAAATAGAATCAATACCTACCATAATTGCAAAACGTGGATTTTTTTCTCCAGTAGCTTTAGATTTTTTTACAGCTTTTAAATTAGGAATTAAACTTACGCTTAATAAAATGATAACAATAATACCAATGACAATGCTCACGATTTATCACCACCGTTTTTATGATTATCTATAAATTCCCATAGATAACCTGCTATTATACCAATGATTAGGCCGGTTATAATACCGATTTTCAGAGCAGAAAACATAGCACTGATAATGATTGCAATTAGTAGAGAAATAGGTAAAGTAATACCAAATTTATATTTTCGTTCTGGTGAATTTACAATAGTAAAAATTAAGTAATATAGTATCCCGAATACAACAATCGTAAGTAAACTTTTTAGCACTAAATTTCCGGCAGAAACATCACTATCACTAAAATAATTGATCAGGAAAAATAATATGCCAAATATAATTGAAACTGTGATTGTTCGTTTCAATAGATGTTTATTCATATTGAACTCCTTTATAATAAAATCTATTGAGCATTATATCATATAAAATTAGGAACTATAACTTCATAAATACTAGACTTCAACTTTTAATTACAATAACTCAAGCTGCAGTTAATGAATTTTGTTGTTTTGATATTGCTTATGATCATTTAAATAAGCATAGAACAAGCCTATAACTAAGCCACCACCGATATAATTACCAATACCTGCACCAAGCAAATTGATTAAAGCTGGTATGACTGAAAGGACATCACTTTGATATACGAGGCCGCCTGCGAATAATACAGTATTATAAACAACATGCTCATAACCCATAAATGCAAAAATTGATACACCAAACATCATGACGAACATTTTTGCTAGAACATCGTCTATTTGCATAGCTATTACAAGGGAGATGTTTATAAAGAAATTAGCAAAAATACCTTTTATTAGAATGGCGACAAAACCTGCAGTTAGTGTTTTATGGGCGATTGTAGCTTCTAATTGTTGCATCATCTCAGGAGTCATTATATCTGAGGAACGTATCAATAAAAAGAATATTAATCCACCTAGAGCATTACCAATAAAACAAAGTGTAAAAATTTTAAAAACGCGGAATGGCGAAATGACTCGATAATAAAGTCCTACTGTAAAATACATGAAGTTACTTGTTAATAATTCGGAATTTGTAAAAAGTATTAATACTAAAGCAAAACTGAATGCAATCGCACCGACTAAATTTGTAACACCCATTGGAACATCAGATGCTAATGAACCTTTAATGAGTAAGACAAAAACTGTTATCACGCCTAAGATAAATCCAGCCATAATGGCACGTAGCAGATAGCGTTTTAAATAAAAACTTTGCAATATATCTTTGGCTCGAATTGTTTCTACGACATGATGGACCCAAGCTTTACCATAAAAAACTTTATCCCATTTTATGTTTTTTTCGTTCAAAACTTTATCCTCACTTTCTATTAATTAAAAATATTATACTATGTAACTGCATTTTTGTGAAATAATTCACAAAATAATCATAATTAAAAACTGCTGATTAATTAACTAATATGAATATTTAATTGTCCGCTATAATATCAAAAATAAAATTTACATTGCGTTTTCTCACAAAATAATCTAAAATAAAAACATATGTAAGGGCTTACATAAATGAAAAATAATTGTTTTAATTTTTAGAATTTATAGTATAATAGCGTCATAATAAGTGAATTATTATCACTTATATTTGAATGAGATGGGGTTTGAATGATGAATGAGAATAACGAATTACAAAGGGGACTAGGTGCACGTCAAATGCGGATGATAGCACTTGGTGGAACAATTGGTGTCGGACTCTTCATGGGGGCGACAAGTACAATCAAGTGGACAGGACCTTCAGTAATATTTGCATATTTAATAGCAGGTCTGTTTTTATTTTTAGTGATGAGAGCTATGGGGGAAATGGTATATTTACATCCGACCTCAGGTTCATTTGCAAACTTTGCAAGTGATTACATAAATCCAGTTGCTGGTTATCTGACAGCATGGAGCAATATTTTCCAATGGGTTGTTGTAGGTATGAGTGAAGTTATCGCCGTTGGAGAATATATGAATTATTGGTTCCCTGATTTACCACAGTGGATACCAGGTATTATTGTAGTATTATTGTTGGCAGGTGCTAACTTAGTATCAGTTAAAGCATTTGGTGAATTTGAATTTTGGTTTGCAATGATCAAAGTAGTAACAATTATTTTAATGATTATCGCAGGATTCGGTTTGATATTCTTTGGCCTTGGTAATGGAGGAGAAGCTATTGGACTCTCTAATTTATGGTCACATGGTGGCTTTATGCCTAATGGTTGGATAGGATTCTTCTTTGCACTTTCTATTGTAATTGGTTCTTATCAAGGTGTTGAATTAATTGGTATCACTGCTGGTGAAACTAAAGACCCGCAAAAAAATATTAAAAGTGCGGTTAATGGTGTTATATGGCGTATATTAATATTCTATATCGGAGCTATCTTCGTTATTGTAACTGTTTATCCTTGGGATGAATTAGGAAATATCGGCAGTCCATTCGTTGCAACATTTGCAAAAGTAGGTATTACATTTGCAGCAGGACTCATTAACTTTGTAGTTTTAACGGCAGCGATGTCTGGATGTAATTCTGGTATATTTAGTGCTAGTCGAATGACGTTGAACTTATCTCAAAAAGGAATGTTACCTAAGTTTTTCCGTAAAGTTATGAAAAATGGTGTTCCTATTTGGACAGTAACTGCAATAGCAATTGGTATTTTAATTGGCGCATTATTGAACGTTATTTTGCCTTTATTCATTAAAGGCGCGGACAGCATTTTTGTTTATGTATACAGTGCCTCAATTTTACCAGGTATGGTACCGTGGTTTATGATATTAATTAGTCATTTAAGATTCAGAAAAAATCACAGTGAAGAAATCAAGAATCATCCGTTTAAAATGCCAGGCGGTGCAATAACAAATTATATTACAATGGCGTTCTTTATCATGGTGTTAATAGGCATGTTATTTAATAAAGAAACAGTCGTTTCAGTTGTTATTGGTATCGTATTCTTAGGTTGTATGACATTGTTCTATTACCTGAAGGGCTATCATAAATTAAGTGATGATAAGCAAATTTAAATAGTAAAACAAAACGTAAAACAGTAGGTCGTTTTACAATCAACTTTTAAAAAGCCATAAATGATACATTAACTTGTATCATTTATGGCTTATTTTGTTATCGACAATATCGTAAATATGATTACACTAATGTTTTACAAAAAATTAACAATATAAAAATACTCACTCAAAACTCGTGCTTTAGAATAAAGTTGAGGTCATAATACATATCTAAAGGAGTTATTATATGAAAATACTTAATAAACTAGCTACTGCTACAATTGCAGGGACAATTATTGCCGGTTCATCATTAGGGAGTGGACAAGGGATTTATGCAGCTGGGAAAAAAGATGAGACTAAAGATGCAAATCAGAATTCTGATGTAGCTTACATGGGCAATACAAAAAACCCTAAAAACGTCATCTTTTTAGTTGGAGATGGTATGGGTCCTTCGTATAATGCTGCTTATCGCTATTTTGCAGACAATCCTGATACTAAAGAAATGGATCAAACTGCTTTTGATAAATATCTAATAGGTAGTCAGCGTACAAATCCAAATGATCCAAAAGAGAATGTTACTGATTCTGCAGCCGGTGCAACCGCATTTAGTTCAGGACAAAAAACATATAATGGTGCTATTGGTGTCGACGCTAATAAAAATAATGTTAAAACGGTTTTAGAACAAGCTAAAGAAAATGGTAAATCAACTGGTTTAGTATCTACTGCTGAAATCACAGATGCTACACCTGCTGCATACGCATCACATGTAGATGATCGTGATAAAAAGAATGAAATTGCTAAACAATTTTACAATGACAAAATTAATGGCAAACATAAAGTAGATGTACTATTAGGCGGGGGTGCTGAGTATTTCGGTAAAGATAACGGCAACTTAAAAAATAAATTTAAAAAAGATGGTTACGATGTAGTTACTAATAAAAATGAACTACAAAACTCTAAAAATAAACAAGTATTAGGATTATTTGCAGATAATGATATGCCGTTACAGATAGACGCACCAGATAAAAATCCAAAATTAGTGGATATGACAGATAGTGCTGTAAATAAATTAAAACAAAATGACAAAGGGTTCTTTTTAATGGTAGAAGGCGCTTCTATTGATAAATCAGGCCATCCAAATGATGTAACAGGGGTAATGTCTGAAATGTCTGGATTTGAAAAATCATTTGAATATGCTATGAATTATGCAAAAGACAATCCAGATACGCTTGTGGTAGCTACTGCAGATCATTCTACAGGTGGGATGTCTATAGCGAAAGGTAAAGATTATGTTTGGAATCCAGATGCTATTCACCAAATGAAACATTCAGGTAAATACATGACTGAAGAAATCAGCAAGGGTAAAAATGTGGAGAAAGTGATTAAAGATGGTTATGGTTTTGAAGTTTCACAAGATCAAATTGATAAAATAAAAGACGAAGCTAAAAAACTTAAAGATCTTAAAAAAGACGAAAAAGCATATGAAAGTCAATTACAAAAAGTTCAAGATGCTGTACAAAAACCGATAAATGACAAATCTAATACTGGTTGGACTACAAATGGTCATACAGGAGAAGATGTAAATACTTATGCATATGGTCCTGGTAGTGATAAATTTAAAGGAAATATTGATAATACTGATAATGCCAAAAATATTTTCGACTTTTTCCAAAAAGATGTAAAATAATGATGTAATAAACAAATAATGTTAACTTCAGATTAAAAAAAGAGAACGACCTAGAAATCCTTTATAAAAATGCGATTTCTAGGTCGTTCTTGTTTATTATGTTATTTAAAATGTGATGTTAGCATTGTTTTAGTGTTTAAATTGGATTTTAGATAAATGTTTACGGTAATTATCAAGTGCCATTTTTGACTGTGTGATTGAATCCAATGAGCGTTGATAATTTAAAGCGATAAATCGATAATACAGAATATCTACAGTGAAAAGTTGCGCAAACAAAGATGTTGTTGCGGCCATGCGCAGTTCATTTTCATCTGTTTGACCATAAATTAAAGTATAATCAGAAATTTTAGCTACAGGGTTATTGTTCGAACTCGAGATCGTAATGATAGGTATATTATAGTCGGTAGCAACTTTTGCCATAGATTGCATTTCACTATGACTACCTTGGTTGGTCACGAAAATAATACAATCTTGTTCATCATGTGTAGCCATGGTAGTCATTAATAAATGCGTTTCTTGTATTAAGCGCACATTTAAACCTATGCGAGACAATTTTTGATATAAATCTGTGACAATGACGAGTGATGCGCCATAACCAAATAAGAATATAGTACGCGCATGTTTCAATGTATCGCAGATGTCATCGATATGAGGTTGCTCAATTTGTGACGCAACACAACTCATTGTGTCGGTTGCTCTAGCTAACATTTTAGATTTGATAATATCGACTGATTCATTATCAATTAATTCCATATGATTATTGTTAATTGCATCTTCAGGCAAATAACGTGAAATTGTAATTTTAAGTTCTTGAAAGCCTTTTTCTGTGATTTTTTTGCTAAAACGTACAATTGAAGCAGTACTTGTATTAATTTCATTTGAAAGATCTTGGACAGACATATTAATAATACGATGCGGTTCATTTAAAATAAAATCAGCAATTTTCTTTTCACTTTTTGTAAAAGTTTCATAGATATTATCAATTTTATAAAGTACGTTGGTCATAGTTTAACCACCTAAGTTATCAGATTCTCTCATTGATTTTGTTGTACCTAAAAAGAAGGTGAAGAGGAAACCACCGATGTAAGCAGCGATTAATCCTGCAATATATCCTAAGTACATATGATCTGAAATCAAAGGTAACAATGAAATACCACTTGGTCCAATAGCATTGGCACCGATGTGTCCAATACCACCAACTACTGCGCCACCAATACCTCCACCAATACATGCTGTAAAGAATGGTCTACCAAGAGGTAACGTAACCCCATAAATTAAAGGTTCACCAATACCGAGGAAACCAACAGGAAGTGCACCTTTAATTGCATTTCTCAAAGTAGTATTTTTCTTACATCTTACCCAAAGTGCTAATGCGGCGCCTACTTGTCCTGCCCCTGCCATGGCAGCAATAGGTAATAAGTAAGTAGCACCAGATTGATTTATCATCTCAATATGAATAGGCGTAAATATATGATGTAATCCTAACATAACTAATGGTAGGAAGAAAGCACCAATGATAAAGCCACTAAAGACGCCACCGATATCAATAACACCATTGACTACGGATACTAAACCATCAGAAACAAAGCCAGCTAATGGCATGATGATAAAGATTGTTGATAAGCCGATAACGAACAAAGTAATCGTAGGTGTTACGATGATATCTATGGCATTTGGTACAATTTTATGTAATCTCTTTTCTACGAGACTTAATAACCAAACTGCAAAGATAACACCTATTATACCACCTTGTCCTGCTTGTAAAGGTTCACCTGTGAAAATATTAGTAATCATATTTTCTTCCGTCAAACCTGTTAATAACGTTGTCCCTCCAATAACACCACCTAAACCTGGTGTTGCACCAAATTCTTTTGCAGCGTTTATACCCGTGAAGATTGCTAAATAAGCTAACATACCATCTTTAATTACATTAAAAACAGTGACAAGTTGTGTGATCCATGCGCCAGATATGACCTCGGCCGCAAGTAAATTGCTTAAAACTGCACCAATACCACCAATTAAACCTGCACCAATAAATGCTGGAATCAATGGGATAAATATATTTGCGATTGTTTTTAATAGTTTATTGAACTTACCGCGTTTTTGTTTGCTTTGAAAAGCCGCCTTGTTTTCTTTAGCTCTTGCTTCAGTTTCAGCTTTATAATTTTTATCATGGTGTGAAATGGTTTCACCTAAACGCACACCACTCATTTCAGATATATGGTCAGCTACCTTATTAACTGTGCCAGGCCCAACGACAACTTGTACACGGTCGTCTTTGACCACACCTATAACGCCGTCAGTAGATTTTAATTTATCATAGTCAACTTTATTTTCATCGTGCACTTTAATTCTAACGCACGTCATGCAATTTATAACATTTTCCATGTTCTCTAAACCGCCAACTGCATTTACAATGTTTTCTGCAAGTTTTTGTTCTTTAGTCATCGTAAAACCCTCCTATATACATAAATTATTTTAAGTACTTGGTTTAATCTCTGATTGCTTGCTTAACGATGTGGTTATTGTTGTCTAAACGCTGTTTTGCGTCTGCTTTTGATGTATCACACATATGCATAACGATAGCAACTTTAAGGTTATGATCTGCGGCATTATATAGCTTCTCAGATTGTTGATATGATGTGTCACAGATATCTTGTACGATGCGTATAGAACGGTCAATTAATTTTTGGTTTGTAGCTTTTACATCGACCATGAGATTATCATATACTTTACCGGCACCAACCATTGTGATAGTTGAAATCATATTAAGTATCAATTTTTGTGCTGTTCCTGATTTTAATCTAGTGGAACCTGTTAATACTTCAGGGCCTACATTAACTTCAATTGCTTTTGTAGCTATTTTACTTATTTTAGTATTTGTATTGCATGCAATTGAAACGGTGTGTGCACCAATGCTATTTGCATATTTTAATCCTCCGATAACATAAGGTGTATTACCACTTGCAGCAATACCGATCACAACGTCTTTTTCATTAAGGTGAATATGATGTAAATCTTCTTCTGCCAAAGAAGTGCTATCTTCAGCACCTTCAACAGCAACTGTCATTGCTCTTTGACCACCTGCAATTAATCCAATCACTTCATCTGGGGACGTATTGAAGGTGGGGACACATTCAGCAGCATCAAGCACACCTAATCTTCCACTCGTTCCAGCCCCCATATAAATTATTCGACCACCAGCTCTAAATTGTTTTGTCGTGATTTCTATGACTTTAGTTAATTCTGGTATGATTTTTCTAATTTGTTGAGGAACCTTTTGATCTTCATCATTCATTGTTTTAAGAATTTCTGTAATAGACATTTCATCTAAATGCATTGTAGCTTTATTTCTGGATTCAGTAGTTAAATCACTCATTAATTTCTACTCCCTTGTTTTAATAATAAATTTAAAAGTATCATTTGGCTTCATGCAATGAACCAATCTGCGCTCAGACTCACAAATTTTACCTATAACATTAACATGCGGATGCGCTGGTAAGTCAGCTTTCAAGAGTTGTAATTCTCCTTGATAGCGTCCGTTCAGTTTATTATCAATTGTCACAGTACCTGTATCTCGATTTGTCGTATTAAAAGTATTCATTTCACTTGTACAATAGTGTCTAGCTTCTTGTGATCGAATTACATCTTGTGGGTTGTCTGAGCGTACAGTGTGCGTTTGCTGTAATATCGTAGTCGCTTGAATATCAAATAAATCAACTGTGAATGTGAATGTTCTATGGCATAATACATTCATTAATTGTTCGTCTAGTGGCGTATTAAGTTTAGAATCGCCAATCAAAATTTGTGTTGTCTGATGATCTAATAGTAGTTGTGCACTTTCAATAGGGTGTTGTGTTCTTGTTGATTCTATAGTTGGTAAACCTTTGAATAAAGGTCCACGCTTTGTTGTACCTGAGATAAAACCGTAAATTGTTGCGTTTGGATTATACTTTAAAATTAGTGAGTTTTGATGATGTACAAATTTAGTTGTTAAACCTGTATCTGGCCGTGGGTAATAATTATGGCAGTAACATAAATGCGTAAAGTCTTCGAGTTTTTCATAGAGTTGTTGAAGTAGTGATTCGGAAAGTATGCTTGCATTTAAACAACAGTCAAAACCGTGTTGAATGATGTCATTAATAATTTCTATAGAAGTACTGTGATCAATACGAATCATAAATTGAGCATGATGATATGATTGCAGGAATTCATAAAAAGAATGATTCAGCAATGAAGGATTGATATCAATCATATACGTAAGATGTTTGTCTGATAAATAATTTAAAAGTTCTCCCAAATAGCGATATTTAGATGCTTCATCTTCCTCTGGAATTTGAACAGATGTGAAAATGGTAGTATATCCTAAAGCAATCATTCGTCTAATATACGATTTATCAATGGGTTGTCCTAAATAAATGGAAAAGCCATGCATGTTATCACTCCTATATTGCTGTAATCGATTTCATTTTACAATACATGAAAAAGTATTACAATTTTAAATTTAAAAAAATATCATTTTGAAATATTATTACAAAAATGTTTGTAATAACTTGTGTGTTTCTAATAATTGATTTTGTAAGGTATCAAGATACTTAATTGTATTGCCGATAGTGAGTTCTTCAATAGGGTTCTGATCATGTATTAAAAGGAATTGGTAATAATTATAATGTGGCAAAGAAAAGCGTTGTAAGGATATGTCTGAGAATAGGGTGAGCTCGTCTTCAATAAATTGTTGGATATCTTGTTTGTATTGTTGTTTCTTTTTATTTTGAGTAACGATGGCAAATTTATATGTTTCAATTAAATTGAGTAGTTTATGAATGCGTTGAGCGAGTTGATGATATTCTAAGTTATACATAAAACGGATCCTTTCATATAAAATTTAAAATGATGAATATGATTTTCTGGAATTGTTAAGAATGGTAGGATATACAATATAAAATTTAAAATGATTTTAAAGGGAGCTGTTGAAAGTGGAAAGAACAAAATATCGTTTTAAAGATATTGTGTGGAAAGACTTTTCTCTGATTGCGATTTTAATTGTAAGTATGATTGTTTTTACATTGGTTGGTATTTTATTTAGTTTCGTTTATGTAGATCATTTAACAGAAAAAATAGTGATAAAGTTAAGTGTTGTTATACAACTACTCTCATATGTTGTCACTGTGTTTAGTTTTTATTTTTTACATATTAAAGACTTTAAAATGCATTTGAAGAAAAATACAGCATTTATAAAGCAACATTATTTATTTCTGATTACAGTAACAATTATAATGATGATTTGTAGTGCAATTTATAACATGACTATGCAAATGTTACCTGATGACATTGGTTTTAATGAAACTCAAAACGAGCTAGAACTAATGAATTTGTTTGATCAACCTTCATTTTTGCCATTTACATTTTTATTGATTGTAATTGGAGCGCCATTAGTGGAGGAAATATTTTTTAGACATTTACTGATAGGTGAACTAGGGAAGAAATTTAATGCTATTGTTATGGGGATTATTTCAGCTATTCTATTTTCATTAATGCATGTGATGGGAGCGGAATCTCCATTAGAAATAGGGAGTTATATAATTTTAGCAATTGCTATGGTATATGCATACATCAAATCAGGATTTAAATTAATAGCAAGTGTAAGTATACACATGCTTAATAATTTAATTTCATTTATTTTTACGCTTATTACGTTATATACATAATGTGAACCCTTGAAAAAATCCCATTGAGTTTTTAGGACTCAGTGGGATTTGAAAATTGTTGATAGTTATTGATAGTAATATCTTGTGTTTTTATTTTTTTCTCAAAAGAATATGAAATATCATGGATATCAACAATAGGTATTTCATTTGTTTTACCGAGACCAATTTCAAAAATAACTGCTTTCCATAATCCGTCTGTACATAATAATCCGATAAAAATTACATTTTCAGTAATAATGTCGTTATCTTTATTATACTCCATTGCCATCACATTTCGTTCAGTGCAATAGATTAAAACCTCTGAAAAGATGGGTGGCAAGTCAACATGCGTTTGTTGATTAAATTTTATATACCGGTCGAGCTTTTTAAGCGCTCGTCTCATTTTCGTATAAGGTAAATTTAAACATTTTTTTATAATTGCGTTTATCTCTTCTTTATATGGAAGTGTTGTATATGATTGACTTTCATTCAATACTAAGAATAAAGCAGTAAGTTGATTGTCAGTTAATTCAAGCTCATAACTATTAGGTGTTTCTTGAAGTTGATAACCGCCTAATTTGCCATGTTTTGCTAGAATTTTTACCCCTTGATCTTCTAAATCTTGTATATCTCTTAAAATCGTACGTTTTGATACATCTAAGTCTATCGCAAGTTCTGAAGCGGTAATTTGCTTATTTTGCTGTATTGCTTGTACCAATTTATTTTGCCTTTCGCGTTTATTCATTAGAAAGTCACCTCCCAAATGATTACATATTACATTCATTATAGCATAAAAGTGACAATGACGACATTTATAAAGTTTTAAAAAAAGTTATAGAAAACGCTTACATTTTCTGATTGTTTATGTTAGTATAATAATTAGTAACAAGGGGGTAGCGAAAAGATAACAAAGGGGTAGGCTATTACATATAGTTTTGTTAATATCTTTTTCGTACGAGTTACTAAGCAAACATCTTCAATATTTATTACTTACTTTCCTTTCTATTTAGAGGCTGGGGCAAATTAATTGTCTCAGCCTCTTATCGTTTTATTGGATTTCATCTTTGTCAAGATGATTGCAATGAAATGATTTTAAAATAAATTCGATTTCAGCCCTATTCCTTTATTTATGGTATTGAGTCTATATTGAACAATAATTAATGGTAAAGGTTTGTTACTGTAATTATATTTATATGATAAAATAAAACAAATTATACATATTAAATAATTAAAATGAAAAAAATTTATTGATTCGTTTAAAGAGGGGGTCTCAAATGAATAAAGAAGCGTTATTAAACATTGATAATTTAGTAAGAGATTGGCTAACAACATTAGATGATATTATTCCACAGTTAATCAAAGAAATGGTTACTTCAACGAAACAAAATCGATTTGATTTAGTGACCAATGTAGATAAATCTATTCAACAAAATTTCGAACAATTTTTACAGCAACATTTTCCAAGCCACCAACTCTTCGCTGAAGAAAAATCAAATGATGACATCTTAGCAAAAAAAGGACATGTATGGGTCATGGATCCGATTGATGGTACTACAAATTTGGTTAAGCAACAAGAAGATTATTGTATTATTTTGGGCTACTTTGTCGATGGGGAACCTGCACTATCATATATCTATGATTATCCACACGGCAAACTTTATAAAGCAATCAAAGGGCAAGGCGCATATATGAATGGTAATTTATTGCAACAGCCTGAAGCTATTCAATTAAAAGATGCAATTATTTCATTTAATACATTGGTGATGAATGATGATACGATTCATGAACTCAATGATGCTTCTTTTGGATATCGTTTCATTGGCTCATGTGGTTTAGATTCCGTGCGTGTGATTTTAGGGCAATTTGGTGCGCATGTAAATACTAATCCCAAACCATGGGATATTGCTGCACAATTTTTATTCGCTGAAGAATTGGGATTAAAAATGACGACATTAAATAATACAACTTTAGATTTTGCGAAAGCAGGACCTTTTATTATTAGTAATAAAGCTTGCCATAAAGAAATGTTGACGATTCTAAATTCAGGATCTGGATATCAAAAATAATTATTTAAAATTATTAATTATTTAACAATAGGTCTTAAGCACCATGTTTATTAAATAAGTTTACTATATAATTTATAATTAATTGAAATAGAAAATCGAATATAGAATGGAGAATGAAAAAGGTGAATCGTTCTAACAAATATAATAAAAAGAAAATGGGTTTGCCCACGAAAGTATTTTTGTGGTTCTTGGGTATATTGCTAATCTTAGCAATTTTAGCTGTTGTTTATTTAGGGTTTAAAATATTTTCTGTTGGTGGGGCAATACATAACCCATTAGATAGAGATAAATCATCTTTGAGAGAAGAAAAAGCTAATCTTAATAATGGAGATCCTTTTACGATTGCTTTATTTGGCGTAGATTCAGATGCTAAAAGGGATGCCGAAGGTGGGGGACAACGTAGTGATACGATTATGGTGTTATCTATCAATCCTGAGAAGAAATCCTCTGAAATTGTGAGTATACCTAGAGACACTCAAGCGGATATTGTAGGTAAAGGTACAACTGAAAAAATTAATCATGCGTATGCTTATGGTGGGCCTGACATGGCTGTGAAGTCAGTAGAAAAACTATTGAATGTGCCAATAGATCACTATGCAACGGTAGATATGGACGGCATGAAAGATATGATAGATACCGTGGGTGGTATTGATGTCACTAGTAACGCTACTTTCTCATATGATGGATTCCAATTTAATGAAGGACAAAAGTCTCATATGGAAGGAAAAGAAGCAATGGCATTTATAAGAAGTCGTAAAGAAGAAGGCGCTGGTGGCGACTTTGGTAGACAAGAGCGTCAGCAATTAGTGATACAAGGTCTAGCCAACAAATTAACGAGTATCAGTTCAGTTACACATTTTAATTCGTTGATGAATCACGTTGAAGACAATGTGAAAACAGATTTGACTTTAGGAGAGTTAAACAAAGTTAGAGGTAATTATAAAGATGCAAACGATAACGTGCACCGTCATCAATTAGAAGGTCAAGGCGGGATACAAGATGATGGGCTTTATTACTTTATACCTAGCCAAAGCTCGTTATCTGAAATAGAAAGCGATATAAAAGATAATTTAGGTATTTAGTTTAATAAATACACGCAATCAATTACATTGGTTGCGTGTATTTTTATTTTTGTCATTAAAATAATCAATACTCAGCGAAAATGTTTAGCGCTATAAAATAATATTTATATTAAGCAGGCGAAAAATAGTGGAAAGCCTTAACATTTTATTGATTTACATATACAATATAAATAACATTACCAAAAAGTGTGGGGCTTTTAGGATGGAATGTTATCAAACATCTTTGATTCATAAACATGGGCTTTATAAAATTAATAGGGGTGAATAGTATGCAAGAACATTTAATTATTACATTAGATGGCAAAGATTATCTTGTGGAACCCGGCACAAACTTACTACAATTTATTAAATCACAAGATACGTTTGTACCTTCTATATGTTATAACGAATCGCTTGGTCCTATAGAAACTTGTGATACGTGTACAGTAGAAATAGACGGTGTGATGCAACGTGCTTGTAGTACGACGATAGATAAACCAATGATTGTTAATACACAAAATGATAATGTACAAACAAGTCAAAAAGAAGCTTTAGACCGTATTTTAGAAAAACATATGCTTTATTGTACAGTATGTGATTATAATAATGGTGATTGTGAAATTCATAATACAATGGATCAGTGGGGTCTCGAACATCAAACATATGAATACAAGGAAAAACCATATGAAAAAGATTATGGTCCATTCTATCGTTATGATCCAGACCAATGTATTCTATGTGGGCGCTGTGTTGAAGTTTGTCAAGATGTCCAAGTCAACGAAACTTTAACGATTGATTGGGAACGTCAACAACCGCGTGTCATTTGGGATAATGATACAACAATAAATGATTCATCATGCGTTGGGTGTGGTCAGTGTGCGACGGTATGTCCTTGTAACGCAATGCTAGAAGTCAACATGGAAGGTAACGCTGGCTATATGACAGATTTAGAGCCAGGATCACTTGCTGCGATGATCGATTTAACTAAAAAGGCAGAACCAGGTTATGGACCGCTATTTGCGGTATCTGATTCGGAAGCAGCGATGCGTGAAGAACGCATCGAAAAAACTAAGACTGTATGTACATATTGCGGTGTTGGTTGTTCATTTGACGTTTGGACAAAAGGTAGAGAAGTATTGAAAGTACAACCTCAACATGAATCTCCAGCAAACAAAATTGCAACGTGTGTGAAAGGTAAATTCGGTTGGGATTATATTGATTCAGAAGAAAGATTAACTAAACCATTAGTACGTAAAAATAATCAATTCGAAGAAGTAGAGTGGGATGAAGCACTACAAGTGATTTCTGATAACTTTAACAAGGTAAAAGCTTCTCACGGCTCAGATGGTCTAGCATTCATTTCTTCATCTAAAGCGACAAATGAGGAATCATATTTAATGCAAAAACTTGCGAGACAAGTGATTGGTACAAATAACGTGGATAACTGTTCTCGTTACTGTCAAGCCCCTGCAACCAAGGGATTATTTAGAACGGTAGGACATGGCGGTGACTCTGGTTCAATCGAAGATCTTGAAATCGCTGACATGGTTGTTTTAATAGGGACAAACACTGCAGAAGCGCACCCAGTCATCGCTTCTCGTATTAAACGTGGACATAAATTATATAATAATACTTTAAATGTGTTTGATATACGTAAACATGAAATGGCTGAAAGAGCTGATAACTTCTATCAACCTAAACCAGGTACTGATTTAGTATGGTTATCAGCTGTGACAAAATATATTATAGATAATGACCTACACGATAAAGCTTTTGTTGATGAATGGGTAAATGGCTTCGATGAATATCATAAATCTTTAGCACCATATACGATGACATTTGCCGAAGATACAACAGGTATTTCGCAAGAAGCGCTCATTGATTTTGCGCATCAAATGGTTAATGCTGAAACAGTGTCAATTGCCTGGGCTATGGGTGTAACACAACAAGATATTGGTAGTGACACGTCTACTGCAATATCCAACTTATTATTAGCTACAGGTAACTATAGAAAACCAGGTACTGGTGCATATCCGCTTCGTGGTCACAACAACGTACAAGGATGTAGTGATATGGGGAGTATGCCTGATCAATTCCCTGGTTACCAAAAAGTGGTAGATGATGAAATCCGCGCTAAATTTGAAAGAGAATATGGTGAAACATTACCAAGTGTTCCTGGCAAAGATAACCATCAAATGATGGAAGGCATTCATGCTGGTGAAATTGACGCTTTGTATTTATATGGTGAAGATACAGGTATCGTTGATTCAAATATTAATTATGTACAAGCTGCACTTGAAAAAGTTGGTTTTTTAGTCGTACAAGATGAATTTTTCACTTTCACTGCTTCATATGCAGATGTAGTTCTACCGGCATGTCCATCACTAGAGAAGACGGGTACTTTCACCAATACTGAACGTCGTATCCAACGCTTATATCAAGCACTTGAACCTAAAGGTGAATCAAAACCAGACTGGGTCATTATCCAAGATGTAGCTAGAACATTAGGTTATGATTGGAATTACACACATCCAAGTCAAATCATGGATGAAATTGCTAAATTAACACCATCTTATTCAGGTGTTAATTATGACAGATTAGATGGATACAATAGTTTACAATGGCCTGTTGCTGAAGACGGCACAGACCAACCAACATTGTATTTAGATGGATTTAACTTTGAAGACGGTAAAGCGAATTTCTATCCTTTAACATTTGATAATTTCTTTAAAGTTAATGAAGAATACGATTTACATGTTAACAACGGACGTTTATTAGAGCATTTCCACGAAGGAAATATGACATATAAAGTACCAGGTCTTGCGTATAAAGTTCCTCAACCGTTCGTAGAGGTATCTCCAGAACTAGCAAAAGAAAGAGATATTCATGAAGGGGCAGAGGTTAAGTTGATTTCAGACAGTGGTGAAGCTGAATTGATCGCACACGTAACAGATCGAGTGAAAGGGAAAGAAATTTATATTCCATTAAATAACAATGCCATGATTAATGGCGATCAAGGCGCTATTAACTTATTGACAAATAGTGATGTGGATAAAGATACAGATACACCTTCTTATAAACGTACAAGTTGTCGAATGGAAGTTAAAACACGCAGAGGAAAATCACCATTGAACCCAACAAACTTCCGAGTAAATAAACAAAGACAACCACAGTATAGTGTACGTGTTGAAGACAAATGGAAACGTGATGATTACACTTTCCCAGGAAGTCAGGTGAATAAATAATGGCTGAGAGAATAACGAAAATTAAACGCATGCAAAAGTCTGAAGAACAAATTAAACAAGAAAGTTTAGCAGAAGTTACCGATGCAATTGCAGCAAATAAAGATAGTATCATGAAAGCTATTAATATTATTAGCACGTTAGACGATGCCAAAATACTAGATGCGCTATCAGGTATCGTCAATAGTCGAGGTGTTATCGCTAATAAATTCGCAGTTGAATTAAATAAAGAACAATACACAGGATTGATTACCAATATGGCATCACTTGTTTTCCTTTTAGGTGATTTGAATGTCAACGATTTGAGCATTATGTTAAATAAAGTAAATAAAGGCTTAAGTGTTGCAAATCAAGCTAGTCCAAACCAAAAAACATCTATTACTGGTTTAATGAGTGTACTTAAAGATGATGAAATGAATCGTAGTTTAACTTATATGTTAAATATGCTCAGAGGTATGTCTAGATAATAAAATGAAGTGCATATATTATATGAAAAAGCTCTTATTGTGAATTTTATTCACATAAGAGCTTTTTGCTATTATAAATGACATATTGAAAATTAAGTAAATATGATACAATTTCAATGAATAGAATGATTGATTTAGAATTTAGTTACAAGGAGTGGAGACTTATTAATCCGAAATTAATTAAAACCATGGCTATTATTTCAAATATATTTTTAGTCATTGGTATTATATTTTTAATTACTTTAAATGTTGTGATGGCAATTACAATGTTTGTTGTTTCTTTGACAATTAGCTTAGTAATTTTCAACACATTATTTAGAAATCGAAAGGGCATGCGTATTGCAATTAACGTTTCCTTTATAATCGTTCTTATTGCGGTTATTTTTGCCTATTTCACATTAACTCAATAAAATGCAATGCAGGGAGATTTTAAAATATGAATGAGCGTGTTAAGCAACGTATACCGTTAATATTATTAATATTAATTATCGCTATATTTGTGATTTTATTAATAATAAATGAAACATCTTTATTTGAGAAACAAAAGACCCATACTTTTAATGAAGCGGTAGATAAACAAGTAAGCTCAGATGCATTAAATATGAAAGAACAAGAAGGTAAATTTATTAAAGCTTCTACTGCAGATGTGAAAAAAGCAATGGAAGTTAATAGTGATCAAGACGATTTAAATCATATGGATATTTCTGAAAAAGTATCTATGTCCGAAGACGAGATAAATAAAATTTTAAAAAATAAAGGTATATTAAAAGGGAAAGGTAAAACTTTCCTAAAGGCACAAGATAAGTATGATGTTAATGTTTTATATTTAGTGAGTCATGCCCTAGTTGAAACAGGTAATGGTAAATCAGAATTAGCAAAAGGTATTAAAGATGGAGATGAAAGATATTATAACTTTTTTGGTATAGGTGCATTTGATGAAAATGCAGTACATACTGGTAGTAGCTTTGCAAAAAAACAATCGTGGACATCCCCTGAAAAAGCAATTATGGGTGGTGCTCAATTTGTAAGGAAAAATTACTTTGATAATAAACAAATATCACTTTATCAAATGAGATGGAATCCTAAGACACCTGGTGAACATCAATATGCAAGTGATGTGGATTGGGATGACAATATCGCTTGGTTTATGAAACATTTTTATAAAAATTTAGGCATTAAAAAAGATGACATCAACAAAGATTATTATTTGTAGTGACATCATAAAAGATTACAACCGCAATTTTTAGAAACTTACATTACATTTTGTTATGTTATTATACAAATGTGAATATAATATTAAAAGATTAGGGAAAGTTGGAGTGAATAAAGATGAAAATAGCCATCGTCGGTGCAGGTATAGGTGGTTTAACTGCAGCAGCTTTATTAATAGAGCAAGGTCATGATGTAAGTGTATTTGAAAAAGAAGATACAGTATCTGAATTAGGTGCTGGTATTGGCATTGGTGGTAATGTCATTGAAAAACTAAATGGTCATGATTTAGCAAAAGGACTGAAAAACATTGGACAAGTTATTGATGTGATGGAAGTTCGGGATGAAAAAGACAAACAATTATCAAAACTTAAGTTGAAAAAAAACACTGTTAATTTAACAATGTCACGCCAAAGTTTATTAGATGTGATTAAATCTTATGTGCCTGATAGCGTAATTTTCACAAATCATAATGTAACAGGAATTGAAAATGGGGACTTGAAAGTGACCTTACAATTTTCTGAACAAACTTCACAATCATTTGATTTATGTATCGGCGCTGATGGTATCCATTCAAATATAAGGCAAGCATTAGTACCAAATAGTAAACCAATTTATCAAGGATACACAGTATTCAGAGGCTTAGTTGAAGATATTGATTTAAAAGATAACCACATTGCTAAGGAATTTTGGTCTACAAAAGGTAGAGTGGGTATTGTGCCATTATTAAATAATCAGGCTTATTGGTTTATTTCAATTTCTGCCAAAGCACATGATACTAAAATACATGCTTTTGCGAAACCACATCTACAGGCAAGATTTAATCATTTTCCTAATGAGGTTAGACAAGTTTTAGATAAACAAAGTGAAACAGACGTATTATTACATGATATGTATGATTTAAACCCATTGAAATCATTTGTTTATCAACGTGTTGTGCTTTTAGGTGATGCTGCTCATGCAATGACACCTAACATGGGGCAAGGTGCTGGTCAAGCAATGGAAGACGCTATTGTTCTCGCGAATTGTGTGCAATCATATGATTTTGATTTAGCTTTGGAACGCTATGATAAATTACGTGTGAAGCATACAAAAAAAATAGTGAAGCGCTCTAGAAAAATAGGGAAAACTGCGCAAAGAACAAATAAATTTGTCGTTAAAGTGAGAAATAAAATTGCTAAAATCCTTCCTGATCGATTACTATCCAATCAGACAAAATTTATTTATAAATCGAAAGAAAAGTAAAACATATATTTAGAACAAAACGCTCAATATCATAAAGGCCGTAAATGTATTTTAGAAAAATACATTTACGGCTTTTTATCTAAATTGACTATTATTTTGTTAACTTTACTAAGGTGATAATCTAGTTTGTCATTTTCAATGCTTAAATTATGTCATATAGAACAATCTGATTAAATTTAATTTGCTCTTAATTTTTATTGCATAAACAACCTTGCAAATAGAAAAACACTTCCGTGCTATTCATTTAAATAAATAGCACGGAAGCGTTTTTATTTTAATCCTATTAATTGCGGGAGTTTATAACTGTTTTCAATAGAAACTGGTATTTAAACATAAGTCAAAAATGAAGATATCTCAGTGTCTATGTTTTGTTAAATAATCAGTGATTAATTAACGACAAATTTAGGTTCTTCACCATTAAGTTTACTTATTGTGCCATTAGCTACAATTTTTGACATCATATCACGAGATTCAAACGTAGCATTACCAATGTGAGGTGTAATAACAACATTATCTAATGATTTCAGTTCATCATTAATTTCAGGTTCAAATTCAAACACATCTAATGCTGCGCCTTCGATATCTTTATTTTTCAATGCTTCTACTAAAGAGGCTTCATTTACGATAGGGCCTCTAGCTGCATTAATGAGATAACTTGTTGGTTTCATTAATTTGAATTGTTCAGTGTCAAATAAATGGTGTAAATCAGGATTATATGCAGCATTAATTGTAATAAAATCTGAGTGCTGTAAGAGTGTATCAAAATCAACATATTTAGCGCCTATTTCACGTTCTTTATCAACTTTTTGATGAGGTCCTGTGTAAAGTACGTTCATATCAAATGCTTTCGCACGTTTTGCCACTGCGCTTCCAATTTCTCCTAAACCAATGATTCCTATTGTTTTACCAGAAACTTCTCTGCCACGGAAGAATAATGGTGCCCATCCGTCAAATCCGGTTGTACGACATAATTTATCGCCTTCAGGAATACGTCTCGCTACAGCTAATACAAGTGCGAAAGTTAATTCTGCTGTAGAGTTTGTTGAAGCTTTTGGTGTATTTGTTACATCAATTTGCTTTTGGCGTGCGTGTTCAACATCTACGTTATTGAAACCAGCGCCATAGTTTGTGATGATTTTTAAGTTTGAGCCTGCATCAATCACATCTTTATCAACATTAGTAGATAGAAGGCTGATTAAAGCGTCAGCATCTTTAACGCCTTGGATCAATGTTTCTTTATCAATAATTCCTTTACCTTCATACATATCGACTTCATAACCTTGTTCTTTTAGCAAGTTATACCCAACTTCTGGTATTGGGCCTGCAATGAAAACTTTTACCATGTATAATCACTTCCTTTACCTAAAGTATAGTAAATTTTATATAAGTAAACAAACTTTTACATTGCTCTCAATTATAACAAAGTACATATTACATATAATTATAGTTCTAAAATAAAGTGATTATTTTATTATCGTAGATATTGCGTTAATTTAAAAAGTTATTTTAGCCAACAATTTTCAAACCAACAATTGCTAAAACAATGATAACAATAAAGAAAATACGTTTGATATTTTTAGATTCATTATAGATGAGCATGCCAGCTAGCGTGCCACCACCTGTACCGATACCGCTCCATACAGCATAAGCAGTACCCATAGGTATACCCATTGTCATCGCTAGTTTAAGTGTGCTGAAACTACAAATAAAGGCAACTGCTAAAAGCACAACGAATGCTTTCTTTTTAGTACGAGCAATTTCATTTAGAATAATGACACCAATAACTTCTAGTAAACCAGCCATAAATAGTATGATCCATGCCATTATTGTTCAGCCTCCTCTGTAGTTAATTTAAGACCGATAATTCCAATTACAAGTAAGATAACTAATGCTATTTTCGCAATGTTAAAATGGTCTCCGAAAAACATCATATCAACCAGTACCGTTCCAATTGCACCAATACCTACAAATACAGCATAAACAGTTCCAACAGGTAACGATTTACAAGCTGAAATGACTAAATAGAAACTCAATATTAAAATAATAATCGTACCAGCCCAACTCAAGAATGAGTCAGCAGTGTTTAATCCAGTAACCCATAATATTTCTATAATTCCTGCTACGATAACTTTAAGCCACTGCATTTGGTTCAACCTCCTTTTTGCATGAAACGCTATTATTTTCTCAAACTTTTAATTAGCCTGCAATATGTAGACATCATTTCAATATAAAAAAGCCTAAGACATTAAAGAATGTCTTAGGCTTTTATAGTTACTACTTATTTATTGAAAACGAATTGCTATTGGCATTTTTAACATAAACAACCATATTTATCATACGTATAAAGTCGTCATTTAAGCACATGACTTTATATTACATATGCCTCCCAATAGTGATTATTTAATGGCAATATTAGTTAAGGTGGATATAATTATATGAACTAGCTTCGCCAGCTGAAATTGTACGTTCACTTACTGAGTATGGTCCACCATTATAGTTCATTTCAGAAACATTTACAGAACCATCACTGTTTACATTTTCAACGTATGCTACGTGACCCATGCTACCTTCACTAGATTGTAAGATAGAACCTGCCTCTGGAGAATTGTTAACTGTATATCCTGCTGAAGATGCTGCAGAAGCCCAATTATTTGCATTTCCCCATGTAGAACCGATTTCGCCACCTGTTTTATCAAATACATACCAAGTACATTGTCCAGCAGTGTATAAGTTTGCACTTGAACCTGATGTAGCTTGTGTTGTGTTTTGATTAGCTTGTGTAGTTTGTTCAGCTGCATTTGCTTCATTTCCGTGATCTAAACCTACAATTGCTGCGCCGATACCTGCTGTCAATGTTGTTGCTGTTACTATTTTTTTCATAATAAAAAAGTCCTCCCAAATTTAATTCATCTATTATTTTAATAAAAATTATTTATATAATTACTGCGTTAGTTTCAACGACAATTTATACAATAACAGAAGATCATCACTTTGTGTGGATTGTTACGTATTTGTAAAACAATTAAAAAGACCTCACATATTGTTGTAATAAACAACACGTGAGGTTACAAAAGCGAATATTGTTGTAATATGGTAAAAAATGCGCAAGTATAAGGTTTAAATACATAATATACACATCTGATGGATTTGTATATTACAATGAGTGTAAAGAATCACAAAATTTTGATTAAAATTATTTGAAAAATCTAATAGATAGCGGTGGTAAATAATCTTCACCATTATACGCTTTTACTGCTGCTACAATTGTAAAAATAAAGTTTAAAATTGCGATGATAGGAAATAGAATAAATCCTATGAGAATGAACATCAAAATAGTTGAAACGGTTAACCAAATAACATATGAAATTAGGAAATTAAAATAATTTTTACCTGCTCTATCAACGAATGCTGAGTCTTCACGTTTAATAAGCCAAATGATTAGTGGTGCTAAAAATGTAGTGAAAAAACTAAGTACATAAATTAATGTTGCCATCAATCTTGAATCACTATTAGGTTCTTGATTTAATACTTCACGATTTGAGTAAGCTTCAGTCATTATTATTCCTCCTTTTAACTTACTATTACTATAACAAAACCAAAAATGAGTTGTACATTATTTGAAAAATTTTATAAAAAAGACTGTTTACAATGTTGCGATATTGTTAAAATATAGAAATGCACATAAACAAGTATTTAATTGAAAAAATTAAATAGGTTGTATACCAGTGTTTATCATTTTTCTTAATAGGTTATACATGAGAGTAATGTTTAACACGAAAAATTTGATGTTTAAAGAAAGAAGGGTGTTTATGAAGATAGCTATCGTAGGATCAGGTAATGGTGCTGTTACTGCAGCACTAGATATGGTTAGCAAAGGACATGAAGTCAAGTTATATTGTAGAAATCAATCTTTAGATAAATTTGATAAAGCCATTGAACAAGGTGGTTTTACATTTAATAATGAAGGTGAAGAAACCTTCGTAAAATTTACTGACATAAGTGACGATATGGAATACGTACTTGAAGGTGCTGATGTTGTACAAGTTGTTATACCATCATCATTCATTGAACATTATGCACATACTATGGCACCATTTATCAAAGCACATCAATTAATATTCTTTAATATTGCTGCTGCAATGGGATCAATACGTTTTATGAATGTACTAGAAGATATGCACATTGATGTAATGCCTAAGTTTGCTGAAGTAAATACATTAACTTATGGTACACGTGTCGATTTTGAGGCAGCGCGTGTCGATTTATCTTTAAATGTTAGAAAAGTACATTTTTCAACATATGATAAAGAAGAGTTAAGTGATAGCTTCGATACAATAGAAAAATTGTATCCTTATATTGTAAAAGAAGAAAGCTTGTGGAAAACAAATTTAGAAAATGGTAACCCTGAAGTTCACCCTGGGCCAACGTTATTAAATGTAGGAAGAATTGATTATGCTGACACGTTCGCTCTGTACGAAGAAGGGATTACGAAACATACTGTGCGCTTATTACATGCAGTAGAGTTAGAAAGACTAACATTAGGACGTAAATTAGGATTTGAGTTATCATCTGCAAAAGAAGCTCGAATTGAACGTGGTTATTTAGAAAGACAAGATGAGGATGAACCACTTAACCGTTTGTTTAATACGAGTCCCGTATTTTCTCAAATTAAGGGACCTAATCATGTGAAGAATCGTTATTTAACAGAAGATATTGCACATGGTTTAGTACTTTGGTCAAGTTTAGGACGGGAAATTGATGTACCAACGCCTAACATTGATGCGATTATTATTATTGCATCTACAATATTAGAACGTGACTTCTTTGAAGAGGGATTAACGATAGATGAGTTAGGAAAAGATAAGTTAGGATTGTACTAATTATAATATTCATTCATATAAATAAGGGGAAATGTGTATGAAAAGACAACCAACTTTTTTAGAATCAATTTCAACGATCATAGTGATGATTATTATTGTAATTACTGGTTTTGTTGTGTTTGATATTCCAATTCAAGCATTACTTATTCTTTCTTCAGCTTATGCTGCAATTATTGCGAGACGAGTAGGTTTAAAATGGAAAGATTTAGAAGAAGGCATTACCAATCGCTTAGCAACAGCAATGCCAGCGATATTTATTATATTATCTGTAGGTATTATCGTAGGTACTTGGATGTATTCTGGAACAGTACCTGCACTGATTTATTATGGTTTAGAGTTTTTAAACCCTAATTTGTTTTTAGTATCAGCATTTATTATTTGTGCAATTACCTCAGTTGCTACTGGAACGGCATGGGGGTCAGCATCTACGGCAGGCATAGCACTGATGGCGATAAGTGCACAACTAAATATTCCAGCTGGGATGGCTGCAGGTGCAATCATTGCAGGTGCAGTATTTGGTGATAAAATGTCACCACTATCAGATACGACCAATTTAGCAGCGTTGGTAACTAAAGTAAATATCTTCTCACATATAAGAGCGATGATATGGACAACGGTGCCAGCATCTATAATTGGATTAATTGTATGGTATTTTGCTGGTTTACAATTTAAAGGTAGCGCGAATACTTCGCAAGTTAATGCGATGCTTAAGGAGCTATCAACGATTTATAACATCAACTTTTTTGTATGGTTACCCTTAATCATTATCATTGTATGTTTATTGCTTAAAATTTCCACGGTGCCGTCGATGTTAATTTCCAGTGTAAGTGCGATTGTTATCGGCGCATTTAATAATGGGTTTAATATGACAGATGGCTTTAAAGCCACTTTTGATGGATTTAATAAAAGTATGGTACCCAATTTACACGGCTCATTATCCGATAAAGCTGTTAATTTAATAGAACAGGGCGGTATGATGAGTATGACTGAAATTGTAGTTACTATTTTTTGTGGTTATGCCTTTGCTGGTATAGTGGAAAAGGCAGGATGTTTAGATGTGATATTGAAGAAAATATCTAGTAATATCAATTCAGTGGGTACTTTAATTCTTGCCACAGTTTTAGGTGGATTAATGATGGTGTTAGCTGCAGGTGTTGCTTCTGTGGTAATAATTATGGTTGGTGTATTAATGATGGATATGTACAATAAAATGGGCTTGGATCGGTCAAATTTATCCAGAACATTAGAAGATTCAGGTACAATGATTATACCATTGATACCATGGGGCACTTCTGGCATTTATTATACTCAACAATTAGGTGTTTCTGTTGATCAGTTCTTTATTTGGGCTGTACCTTGTTATTTATGTGTCCTATTTGCGATATTTTATGGCTTTAGTGGTATTGGCATAAAAAAAGCTAAAGCTAGCGAAGGATAAAAATTATATATTAGAAACATGCTAAAATATAATAAAGCGTAGTAATATATTCAAACTTTAAACTTGTTTATATTACTACGCTTTAGATAGATTTAAGTGAAATTAATAATAATATGTTTATGGGATAGATAATTCGGCTAAACAAAACTATGGATGAGGTGGTTCCGTATTAAATATAGTGTTTATTGTAGCGATAATGCTTTATTTTAAGGAATACATCAATATTTCAATATAGGTAAAGATTTTAAATATCCTTCTATTATCTATTTTATAGTCGGTTTTATATTGTATATTGTAGCGATGGTACAGTATAAAACCGATTTATCTGGAAAATACAATAATGATATATGTATCGTTACATGTCAATAAGTAAAGTATTAATTGAAAATTTTTATGACTATACTTCAGTTTAATCTATAATGATAGTAATGTTATATTTACAAAAATATAGGTTTGAATGAAATTGCTAAATTGAGATACTATTCGATGAATAAATGTTTTATTGCTTTTAAAGTGTCTGGGACGAATCAATGATGTCCTAGACTTTTTTTATTTTGTTGCTTATATTGTAGAATGCTTCAATGTCAAAATAGTTTCATTTTATAAAACACCTGAGTCGTCAGCAATTTTAAAACCGTTTTAAATGAAGACATTGTTCAAATATATATCACGAATGCCATTATGTTATCGAAACAATATCTAAAAGTGAAATAAGAAAGCGCCAATTTCTATATTATTACAATAGAAATTGACGCTTATTTTTAGCCAGTGATTTTGTATCCTACCCGCTTATATATTTACGATTATTAGTGAATGTAGTTATAGCTTGAAGCTTGGCTAGCTGAAATTGTACGTGAAGTAACAACACCAGGACCTTGGCCATAGTTCATTTCAGATACACGGATTGAACCGTCACTGTTTACACTTTCAACATATGCTACATGTCCCATAGCACCAGTTGAAGATTGTAAGATTGAACCTTGTGAAGGTGAGTTATTTACTGTGTAACCTGAAGCAGCTGCAGCGCTTGCCCAGTTGTTAGCGTTACCCCAAGTTGAACCAATTTTACCGCCAACTTTATCAAATACATAATAAGTACATTGTCCAGAAGTATAAAGGTTGCTAGAAGAACCTGAAGTACTTGAAATAGAACTTGATGAACTTGATGGTGCGCTAGTTGTAGTTACTTTGATGTTGCGGTCTGAAGTTGAGTTTGAAGCAGCTCCACCGCCACCTGTTGTATTGTTAGCTGTATATGATTGAGTTGAATTACCATATGTAGAACCGTAATTACTGTTTTGACCATTATTTGTAGCACCATTATTATTTGAATGAGCTTGGTCAGCTTGACTTGGATTCCAATTACCTTGCCAAGTATAGTGGTAATTACCTTGTTGATCTATAGTATATGAATAACTATAAGAAGTTGGATCATTAGGGTTATAACCATTATTGTTTTCAGCAGCATCTGCTTCGTTTTGTGCAAATGCAAAAGTAGCGATTCCTGCAGTAGCGATTGTAGCTGTAGCGATTTTTTTCATTGTAAAATATCCTCCTAATAATTATAAAGCATTTAATTTATTATCTCAGTCTCTAAATGACAATAGTTTAATATAGTTTTTTTCGTTGTTTTAACGACAAGCAATACTTTATCAGATAATGGTCGATTTGTGTGCAATGTTATCATTTTGTAATTTAACTCTAATAATTAATCATTAGATGTAACAAAAAACATTAACTTTTTATAGGCCTAAATGCCCATTATAATCGTATTTTACGGTCATTTAAGTGTAATATTGCACTCTAATTTATTACAAATCTGTAAAATAACAGAAAATTACAAATGCTAATAAATGCTAAAATTTAGTTATTTAAATAATATATTATTTTCTAAAGAGAAAGATTATTTATTTTTGAAAGAATTGAGAATAATTGATACAAATGTTTGCATGATATTAATGAGCAATGATATTGACAGTTTATTTGAAAGGTTTTAAGATAATGAGTATAAAAAATATACTTGATAAGCGAGGTGAATGAATGAAAATTGAGATTGGCTTAACATCTTTTGCTGATAATAGTGAAATTTTCACCGATAAAGGTAAAGAACCTGCAATTAGTAATGCTCAGAGGATAAGGAATATAATAGAAGAAATTGAAATTGCAGATCGTTATGGTCTTGATGTTTATGGATTAGGAGAACACCATCGACCTGATTATGCTGTTTCTGATCCAGTTACAGTATTAGCTGCAGCTTCTAGAAATACAAAGCAAATTAAATTGAGTAGTGCTGTTACTGTATTATCCTCAGATGATCCTGTAAGAGTTTATGAAAGGTTCTCAACATTAAATGCAATTTCAAATGGTCGTGCTGAAATAATGGTAGGAAGAGGTTCATTTATAGAATCATTTCCATTATTTGGATATAACTTAAATGACTATGAACAGCTATTTAATGAAAAGATTGAATTATTGATGCAAATTAATCAAAATGAAATTGTAAATTGGACTGGTCAACTGAGAGCGAACATACAAAATTTAGGTGTGTATCCTAGAGTTGAGCAAGGTGTTTTACCTATTGCTATAGCCACAGGTGGAACGCCAGAATCTTCATTGAAAGCAGGAGCATTAGGATTACCTATCACTTATGCTATAATTGGCGGTGACCCTAAAAGATTCCGTAGAAATATTGATATGTATAAATCGATAGCTGAATCTTATGGTCACGATGTGAGTAAATTACCGATTGCTACACATTCTTGGGGTTACATTGCTGAAACGGACGAACAAGCTTTTCGTGAATTTTTCCCTTCAGTAAAAGCAAGCCATGATGTATTAGCTAAGGAACGTGGGTGGCCACTATATGATGAAAATAGCTTCATACGTGAAGCAGGACCGCATGGGGCATTATATGTTGGTAGTCCAGAAACTGTAGCTAATAAAATTATTGAAACTGTTGAAACATTAGGTTTATCTCGCTTTATGTTGCATACCCCTGTGGGCTCAATGCCTCATGAAAATACAATTAACACCATTAAATTATTAGGTGAGCGGGTAAAACCTATTGTAGATAAATATTTTGAAAACAAATAGAAGGAGAGTAAAAATGATATTACGTTATTTAACAAATTTAAAATTAGCAAAAGAATTATATGGTGCGGCAAAACCTAAATTAAAAGGTGACAAATCTATGAAAGATACCTTTACTGAAGTGTTTAATTTGCCAGCAAATGCAGTACCTTTAGCTGGTGCTTTAGAAGGATTAAGTGCAGTATTTTTCGTATTAAGCTTTGCAAGTAAAAGACTATCACGCATTGCTTCACTATTAACTATTACAGTGCTAGGTGTAGCAGCGTATAAACACTTTGAAGCTGGTCATGGTAAAGCAGGTGCAAAACATGCACTTGATTTAACAGGATTAGCAGCACTTAGCTTATTAGATACTTTAGATTGTAAAAAGAAATAATTAATCATTAAAATATCAGCTGGATATGGATATAATAAAGCGTTTCGTTTTAAATGAAAAAGTAAAAATGATAGTTAACACAACTTGGGACTTTAATAAATGTCTCAAGTTGTTTTTTATTTATCGGCAGACGCCTAGTGAGAAAACGCTTGTACATAGTGATAGTAGAAATAGTAAAAAGCGAATCGTTCAATTTGAAAATGATTATTTGATAGTTATGCGTTTAAAATGAGTATATGCTACATATAGATGCATTACGTTAGACTTGTTGATTTAAATTTAGTTGGTTGTCTTATGTAACCATATTTGTAATTGATATTTCAAAGTATATTTAGTTTGCTTTTGTGGAGTTCAATTTATTAAATTAACGTCAAATACTAATAATTTTAAAAATTTATAAGAGGTATTAATGAATTTTTAGTAACAAAAAGGATATATGTAGCACTAAATTTTAATAATAAAAAGTGGTATTAAAAAAATAGTAGCAATTCCTAATATTTTTCATAGTAAGCCATATTGAATTCAATAGCCTAAATAGGATAAAATTATATTACATAAAGACAGGCACACTTTGAAATATATTAACATCATGAAAAAACATAAGGAGTGGTTTTATGGAAAAATTAAAAGAACTAAATGAACTAATAACTTTGTATCAAAAAGGAAAGCAGTTTTTCAAAGAAACTAAAAAATATCACAAATTAAATTATGAAGAAATATTTATTTTGAATTATATACATGAATGTCAATCTTATGAAGTTACTGCGAAAGAAATTGCACAATATTCAGAGTTAAAACCGTACTATTTAACGAAGGCACTACAAAAATTAATTAAAATGGGCTATTTGAGTAAAAAGAGAAGTGATATTGATGAACGTACAGTTGTTGTATATATAAATGAAGCGCAACATCAAAAAATTGAACATATGATAAAAACATTACAAGATTATCTCAAGTAACTTGTTTTGGAAAATGAGTCGTGTTACATATATAAAAAAACGAATATTCTGAAAAGTGTAATTTTATTTTATTAATTATATATTGAACTAAAATATTATTTGAGTAAAACTTTAAATGTGATATACTAATATTTGTTAAATGAAAGCGCATACAAATATTAGAAGGGTGTTATTATGAATTTACTTTTAGGGGTTATATTTTTAGGTATTGTTTTATGTTTGTTTACACTTTTTACTAGTAAGGCTCCAAATGGTGGAAAAGCAATGGGAGCCCTGGCAAATGCTGCAATAGCTTCTTTTTTAGTGGAAGCATTTCATAAATATGTTGGTGGCGATTTACTAGGGATTCCATTTTTAGGCCAGTTAGGTGAAGCGGCAGGCGGCTTAGGTGGTGTTGCTGCTGCTGGTTTGGTTGCTTTAGCAATGGGTGTATCTCCTGTATACGCATTTGTTATTGCAGTTGCATGCGGTAACATGGATTTACTACCAGGTTTTGTTGCAGGTTACATAGCAAGTTTTGGTATGAAATGGATAGAGCAAAAATTTCCGGATGGTTTGGATTTAATAGGTTCAATTATTATCATTGCACCTATTACACGAATTATTGCAATCGGTGTAGCACCTGTTGTAGATGCAACATTATTGCAAATAGGTAATATCATTAAAGAATCGACAACGTCAAGCCCAGTACTAATGGGGATAGTACTAGGCGGCATTATAACAGTAGTAGCTACTGCACCTTTAAGTTCGATGGCATTAACTGCATTATTAGGACTAACAGGTACACCTATGGCAATTGGAGCATTGGCAGTTTTTGGGTCATCATTTATGAATTTTGTTTTGTTTAAGCGAATGAAGTTTGGTGATCGAAAAACAACGATTTCTGTCGCTATTGAGCCATTATCACAAGCAGATATTGTTACTGCAAATCCTATTCCTGTCTATGCGACTAATTTTATAGGCGGTGCAGTATCAGGCGTAATTATCGCAATGTTTGGACTCGTTAATGAAGCTACAGGTACGGCTACGCCAATTGCAGGTTTAATGGTGATGTTTGGCTTTAATAATGCATTAACTGTGATAGTTGTTGCGTTATTATGCGCGATAGGTAGTGCTATTTGTGGTTACTTAGGATCGATTGTATTCAAAAATTATCCTATTATTACTAAAGATGAATTACAAAACGGTACAATGCCTAAAAAAGTTAAAAATTATTATAAAAGAAAAAGACAGTATGCCGAACGTTTGGCAATGTAGTTGTCTAATGATTTAGGTATGCTAAAATCCAAAAATTTAAATAAGACTGAAATATCAATCTCAGTATCAAGCCCGCTAATACATTATTTTTAAAATGTATTAACGGGCTTTTTTCATGTTCATGTTTTTTATCCTTATAGAGTAGCAACATCTCGACGTTGTTTGGTAGAACAGAACATCGAGCGTCTCTCCTGAAATATTCACTTTACATATGATTAACTTATATATTTACTTATAACAAATAAGACACTTCGTATTACATACGTTAACTTTAAAAGTATAGCTAAGTTAACGTAGTATTGAAAATTGATAAAATGACAAATCTAAATGAGTATACAATTTCGTAATTTATGCTGAAGTTTTTGCATACATATATTGAGTTGAACGGTTTTCTATTTTTGAAAATATCAATTCTAATACAATGGCAAGTAACCAATAAAATATTGCAGCTACACTATATACTGTTATAAATCGGTAGCCTTCATTGGCGATAACATGACTGACTGCCATAATTTCAGTAACTTGTACCGCAAATGCTAAAGAAGTCCCTTTGATAAGCATGATAAATTGATTTTCAATATTGGGAAGTGCATAACTGAATGCTTGTGGTAGTATAATTTCTTTGTACGTTCTTATTGTTGAAAGCCCTACAGTTTGAGCGGCTTCAATTTGGTCAGTGTCGACTGAAAGTAATCCACCTTTAATAGATTCTGACAAATATGCAACAGCATGTAACGAAAAAACAATAAAGGCAATAATTAACGGTGAGAAAATATCAGGATTAATTGTCAATGTGAATTTTTCATTACCCCACATCACTAATTTTGGTAAGCCGTAATACATAATAAATAATTGAACAATAAGCGGTGTGCTCCTAAAAAAAGAATTATATATCACTACAAGTTGAGAGATTAATGGAATATTTTTGGTTTGAATAAAGGCAAATAAAGTGCCGATGATTAAACCTACGATCATTGCTACAATTGAGATGATGATTGTATTAGGTACACCTTTAAGTACTTCTGAAAAAGTATAAAGTATAAATGACAAAATAATGCCTCCTTAGATGCGATATGGTTTTTGGGCGTGTTTATTGATGAGTGCAAATATAGTTTGTATGATAAGGGCGATAATCCAGTAAATAATGGATATAACGATATAAACTTCTAACATACCTAGCCCATAATTATTTCCAATAATTAATTTAACTTGGCCCATCATATCAATAATCCCAATTGTAAAAGCTAAAGATGTGTCTTTGATCAGTTCAATAACTTGTGTCGTCAAGTTTGGGATGCTATTACGCAACGCTTGAGGAATAATAATTTCCTTTAAAATCCGTGGATAAGATAAACCGACAGAAAGTCCTGCTTCAATTTGACTATAATCTACTGATTGGTATCCAGCCCGTATAATCTCTGATAGGTAAGCACCTGTATGTAATGTAAATGCTAAAATTACAAAAAACAGTCTACTGAAATGATTAATATCGATTTGGATGAATAATAATAATTGTGGCAATGCAAAATATGCCAAAAAAAGTTGTAAAATTAAAGGCGTACTTCGAATAAAAGACAGATAAATCCGGACAATAGGTGATAATATTTTCACTTTTTTGATACGAATTGTTGCTAGTAAGCATCCCAGTATTAAAGCGAAAAAGAGTGACAATATAAAGATTAATAATGTTATGGGTAATTGCTGTAAAACTTGTCTAAATAAATCGACCCAATCAACAGAATTTGTCATGATTGCACCTCCAATTTATCTTTTTGCTTGTTTATTTCATCCAAATCATCAAATACATTAACATCAAAGTACTTTTCAGAAAGCTTCTGTAATTTGCCTTCATCTATCAGTTCTTGAGTAGCTTCGTCAATATCGTCATGTAATTTTTGGTGTTTTTTATTATAGACGATATGCAATGATTCTTTTTTTATGATGCCACCAATTTTGACATCAGCATTGATTTGTTTTTGAATTGCATTATAAGTGTTCCAGTTTAAAATCATGGCATCACGTCTGGCATTACTAACCATTTTTAAATTATCCCCGTTAGAAGGCTCTTGAATGGTATCAATATCAATTTTTGGAGAATGTGTATTATTATACTGAGATAATATAGAATATAACCCGCCACTCGGTGCCATCGGTGTTAATTTTTTTTCAGGTAGGTCATTAAGTGTATGTATATCAGAATTATTTTGGTGAACAACATTCAAAGGTAAGGCGTAACTATAAGGGACGTCTTGGTAGAGAAACTGTTTTTCGCGTTCGGGTGTTTTAAAAAACCAATTAATTCCCATATCAAACTTTCCGGCGCCAATACCTACAAGATTAGATTCTTCTTCACCAACTTCATATTTAAATTGGTATTGAGGTAACTTTTTTTCTAGTAGTTTTAGATAGTCTATATCTAAACCAGCAAATTCATTTTGTTTATTTGTATACAGATAAGGTGGATTAACTTCTGCAGATATTGCTACTTTGATTTCTTCTTTTTTATTCTGATTTGATGATTTTTGCGCTTGACTACATCCGCTGAATAATACCGTAATCAAAAGTGTAATCATTAAAAAGCGTAACTTATTATTTTTCATAAAAGTCACGCTCCATTTCTACGGTGTTTAAGAAACGGTTAATTCTTTTGGAATCTGAAGACGCTAAAACAGATTGTGGTGTACCTTGTTTTAATATTTTACCTTCATCTATAAATAAAATTTGATCAGCAATCGCTTTAGCAAATTGTATTTCATGAGTGACAATAACCATGGTCATCCCCTCTTGTGCAATAGACTTGATAAGCGACAATACTCCTTGAATTGATTCAGGATCTAATGCAGATGTAGGTTCATCTAATAACAATACATCTGGATTAAGCGCTAAAGCACGGATAATCCCTATACGCTGACTTTGACCTCCAGATAGTTGAGAAGGGTATTTATCCTTTTGATTTAATAAATTAAAACGTTCTAAATAAGAGATGGCTATTTCATTTGCCTGCTTAACGGGCATTTTTTTACCATGTATCAAACCAACTGTAATATTTTCAAGTATTGTTTTGTTTTTAAATAAATTATAGTTTTGGAATACCATCGCAGATTTCTTTCGTAACTGTGAGATGTCTTTTTTTGAATGTTTATCGGCGACAAATCTTTGGTTGTCAATTTGAATTGTGCCTGATTTTGGTATGGCTAACGCGTTCAATGTTCTTAGCAGTGTCGTTTTACCTGATCCACTTGGACCTATAATAGCTGTCACAGTACCCTTATTTTGTGAAAAGCTAACGCCATTTAGAACAGTATGGTCTTTATATTTATGTATTAAATGTTCAACTGTAATCATTTTAAACCCCCAGAATATCAATAAATACAAAGTATCACATTAATCCTTATCGGTAAAGTAAGATTTTAGATAGTTTAAAGACTTTTATTCGTTATAAGCGAGTGTTACACTAAGATTAATAGATAAAAGTCTAAAATGAGGTGGACACTGTGAATTATTCTGCATTAATACATACAGAGATACAAAAAAAATGGATAGATAAATTTGATTCAATAAAAGAACAATTTAAAGAAAAAGCTGAGTATAATGATAAACATTCAAGATTTCCATATGAGAATATTGATTGGTTGGTAAAAGAAGGCTATACGCTATTAACGTTGCCTAAAGCTTATGGTGGTGAGGGTGCGACTGTTGAAGATATGGTTGTACTACAGACGTATTTAGGAGCAATAGATGGAGCAACTGCACTTTCAGTTGGTTGGCACCTTAGCGTTGTTGGACAATTATATGAACAACATGCTTGGGAACAAGATATGCTAGAGCGCTTTGCAGTAGCAGTGAAAAAAGGTGCATTAGTTAACAGAGCTGTCAGTGAAGCTGAAACAGGCAGCCCTACACGTGGGGCAAGACCTGCTACACATGCAATAAAAAAAGACAAAGGTTTTGTGATTAATGGGGTCAAAACATTTACTTCAATGAGTAGAAGGTTAAGCCATTTTATTGTAAGTGCCTATTATGAAGAAATAGATACTGTTGGGTTTTTCTTGATATCTGAAGATACGCCTGGTGTTGAGATTGCAGACAATTGGAATATGGTGGGTATGCGTGCAACTGAAAGTCATGATTTGATTTTAAATGATGTTTTCATTCCAGAAGAAAATTTTGTTGAAATAAGAGGCGCTGGTGGTAAAAAACCTAATGGTTGGATATTACATATTCCTAGTACTTATTTAGGTATTGCACAAGCAGCGAGAGACTATGCTGTTGATTTTGCAAAAAATTATAGCCCTGCAAGCATTGATGGTGTGATTGGGGATATATCGACCGTACAGCAAAATGTCGGTAAAATGGAATCCTTACTATTGTCAGCTCGTCACTTTTTATGGAGTACTTCAGCTTTATATAATCAGCAACAAGACATACCAATTTGGAATGAAACTTCAGCAAGTAAAGTGTTGGTGATGAACCAAGGTTTAGAAGTGATAGACATTGCCATGCGTATAGTGGGTGCTAAGAGTTTAGAGATGGAGCGTCCATTACAACGTTACTATAGGGATATGCGAGCTGGACTCCATAATCCACCTATGGAAGACATGGCTTATACTAATATTGCTCATAGTGTATTAGGTCACTTCAAATAAATACAGAAAACATGGCCTGTTTTTAAAGTAAATGAATACTTTGAACAAGCTTTATATTTTGGAATGATTATAAAAATCAATTATTATAGTTGATTTTATAACTCATTCCTTTTTTTATTTTTTAAAATAATAAAAATTTTAGGTTTTCTATTGTACAAATTTTATAATCATTATATAATTCAATGGTAATGATAATCATTTTCAACGGAGGGACCTTATGAAAAAATTAATATTTCCAATTATTGTAATGGTTTTAATATTAGCTGCTTGTGGGAAACAATCTGAAAGTGGCTCAGATAGTAAAAAAGAAGATACAAAAGCTTATAAATTAGATAGCGGAAAGAAAATTGATATACCTAAAAATCCAGAACGTATTGCAGTTGTTGCACCTACATATGCAGGTGGAATTAAATATTTAGGAGGCAATATTGTAGCAGTAAATGAGCAAGTCGATAGCAGTAATATTTTAAAAGATAAATTTAAAGATGTTGAAAAAGTTGGAGAAAATGATGTTGAAAAAGTTGCTAAAACAAAACCGGATTTAATCGTAGCTTACTCTACAGATAAAAACATTAAAAAGTATAAAAAGATTGCACCGACAGTAGTTTACGATTATGGTAAGCATAAATATTTAGACCAACAAAGACAATTAGGTAAATTACTTGGAAAAGAAGATAAAGTAAAAAAATGGGAAGAAAAATGGAAATCACAAACTGAAAAAGATGGTGAAGCAATCAAAGCGAAAATTGGTGAAAATACAACAGTATCAATTTTTGATGAATTCGATAAAAAACTTTACACATACGGTTCTAACTGGGGTCGTGGTGGTGAAGTCATTTACCAAGCTTTTGGATTAAAAATGCCTGATAAACTTAACGAATTAGTTAAAAAAGAAGGCTGGGCTGAAATTAAACAAGAAAAAATAGCGGATTATGCTGGTGATTATATTGTTTCTACAAGCGAAGGTAAATCAAAACCAGGTTATAAAAAAACCGATCTTTGGAACAATTTATCTGCAGTTAAAAATGATCATGTCATAGAGGTACAAGCAGAAACTTATTGGTATAACGATCCTTATACATTGGAATTTATGAGAAAAGATTTGAAAGAGAAATTTTTGAAATCTAACTCATAAAGCGTTGATTATAGTAATTTTTTAGAGGTTTAATTAGATATCATCAAAATAAAACATGAGTTTTGGACGAAGTAAAGTTGTCCAGGCTCATGTTTTTGTTTATTAAAAGGGTATAGTTTTATTGTAAACTTTTTGTTTTTAATAGTTTACATTTGTGGTATAATTTTTTTCATTAAAGGAGGTTTGATGATGTCAACGAAATATTTAGTTTATACTGCTTTAATGACTGCAATTATTGCAGTTTTAGGTTTTGTACCTGCAATCCCGTTACCAATAATGCCTGTTCCAATCGTTTTACAAAATATTGGTATATTTCTAGCTGCTATTCTATTAGGTCGTAAATATGGAACATTGAGTATTGTTGTTTTATTACTTTTAGTAGTTGCTGGCTTACCGTTGCTATCAGGTGGTCGTGGTGGTATTGGTGTATTTGCAGGGCCATCAGCAGGTTTTTTATTTATGTATCCTGTTGTTACATATCTCATTGGACTTGTAAGAGACTTATATTTGAAAAGAATCAACTTTATTGTATTATTGATAACGACAGTAGTGATAGGGGTCGTTTTATTAGATATTGTTGGTACGATTATAATGGGACTTATAACGAATTTACCGATTTCTAAATCTATTATGCTTTCTTTTGTATTTATGCCTGGTGATATTATTAAAGCTCTGATTGCCAGCTTAATTGGTAATATCATGTTAAATCATAGTCGATTTAAACAATTACTTAAGTAGAATCAGTTTCGATAAAGGGGAGTGAAAATGATGGCAAACATTACTTTAAACAATATTTTCCAACCCGGGAATATTTATGCTGAAGATGAAGATAAAGTAATTTATTTAACTCCTCAAATTCCTTTAGTATTTGATGCAAATAAATGGGTGTACAAACAAATGCCTTCAATTAAACAATGGAAAGCAGATATTGCTACACAAACACATATGCATAAGCAACAGAGCTCTAATCATTTAACCTTTACTTTTCCTGAAAATATAGAATTGGATCAACAATGGATAGCATTAATTAATCAAGAACAATTTGAATTAGGTCTAATGGAGTTATATGCGATTGAACCTCAAAATTTCGAAAAATATGTAGATTCTGAAATCGAAGTTAAAGTGGTGGATGAGAATACCATAGATGATTATATAAGTGTTCATAGCCAGTTCGCAGCACCATATGGTGAGGAATATGTCAGGGAAAGTTCTAATATGATTAAAAACCAATATATTAATGATGCTAAAACACGTCTTATAGCTTATAAGCAAGGTGTTCCGGCTGGTATATTAGATTTGATTATAGATGAGACAACTGTTGAAATTGATGGTTTTGGCGTATTAGCATGTCATCAAAGGCAAGGTGTTGGTAGCGTGATGCAAAGTTTTGTCGCAGAATTAGCCATGCAAAAACCATTGATACTGATTGCCGATGGAGAAGATAGTGCTAAAGAAATGTATGTGAAGCAAGGTTATGTATTTATAAGCTTTTGCTATCATATTGTAAAAGAAGATATTTGAATAAGCTCCAATGTTTTTTACTATAATATAAAAAGTATTTTCACATAGTGAAGATATTAGCGTGTCGACAAAGTCTCCAACTTTGTCGACATTTTTTATGCACGATTTCTGAAGGCATAGCTTCATACTTTCATATTTGACTAATGCTTTTTTGTATGTGTCTGCACCAATTCACACTCAATATTTTAATAGTGAATGAGTATACGTGTTTTATAATATTGCATAACTCAATGGATAAAAAACAAACCTTAGGTGACATATCACATAAGATTTGCCTGTAATTTGATATTTTCACATAGTGAGGAATACTTTTTAATCATTATGATGTTATGCGTTCTGGATGGCTATAAACATTAAAATTACCATCCCGAATAAAACCAATTGCTGTAATATTTAAATCATTGGCAAGCGTTACAGCTAATGTAGTTGGTGCGGATTTAGATAAAATAACACCAACGCCAATTTTCGCAGCTTTAATAAGAATCTCAGAAGATATGCGCCCACTAAAAATTAATACTTTATCTCGCACAGGTATATGTCGTTGTATACAATAACCATAAAGTTTATCTAAAGCATTATGTCTACCAATATCTTGTCTGTGTTCAAAAAATGTCTCTCCATCACTAATGGCAGCATTATGTAGGCCACCAGTTTGTTTGAAAATTTTACTTGCGCTTTGTAAACGTGTCATCATATTAAGTACTTGGTGAGGGGTAAGTTTAATTTTAGACATAGATGTTTTCGCTATAGCAGCATCATTGTGGAAATAAAATTCACGACTCTTACCGCAACATGATGCAATCATACGTTTAGTAGAGTATTCAAAACGGTCATTAAGTGATTTAGTTAATTCTACATGGGCAAAACCTTTACTGTCGTCTATTTGGATAGATTTTAAATCATCACTTTTTAAAATAGCACCTTCTGAAGCTAAAAAACCTAAGACTAATTCTTTCATATGATTTGGACTGCAAATGACTGTAGCAAATTCTTCTCCATTGACCATGATTGTCAGTGGGAATTCTGTGACGTAGTGATCTGTTGTTTCAATAAGTTTGCCGTTTTCATATCTAACAATATGTTGATTTGTCAAAACATCTTCATTCATAGTATTTATCCCCCAGTTCCTATTCACTAACTATTTTAGCGTATTTTTTGTTGCAAAAAAAATAAACTGTATTCATAAACATACTTATAACTATAATATATGTTTGATATATATCATGCTTAGAAGTAAACTTATAGTAAACACGAAGTTGAGAGGTGACTCGATGAATGGCTAGTATAAGAGATATTGCGAAAGAAGCAAAGGTCAGTCCAGGTACGGTTTCTCGTGTGTTAAATAACGACCCTACCTTATCTGTCGCTAAAGAAACGAGAAAAAGAATATATGATATAGCAGATAATTTTCAATATAAAAAGTCTGAAAGAAAAAATAAAAGTATACAAATTATTACTTATGCATCACGAGCCAAAGAAATGTCTGATCCGTATTATCGTGAGATTAGACTTGCCATTGAAGCGGAGGTGAAACGTTTAAATCTATCATTAAAAAGAACGCTTCGTATTGATAGTGAACATGATCCTATTGATTTCACTAAAATAACAAAGGCTGGTGCAATTATTGTTGTGGGGAATTTTGCTTCAGAAGCTATTTTAGAATTACAGAGTTACAATCAGAATATTGTGGTTATCAATAACGCTAACACACCTAAATCTGTTGATGCTGTTTATTCAGATTTATATGACGCTATGATTCAATTATTAAACGATATAGATCGTTCAGGTTTAAACGATATTGTTTATGTTGGTGGTACGCATACAATAAAAAATCTTACTGGTATGCCAACATTGAATAGTCCAAATATCCAAGATAAGCGATATAGCGCATTTACTGACTGGTGTGACAAGCATCAAAGAAAAGGTAGATTATTAATGAATGGTTGGAATAAAGAAGATGGTATAAATGCAGTAAACGAATTATTACAAAACCATCATTTACCTCAAGTTTTTATCGCAGGTAACGATATGATTGCTATAGGTATATTGCAACAATTACAACTAAAAAAATACACTTTACCTGATGATATTAAATTGATAAGTTTTAATGATTTAGAAGTCATTCAGTATGCAGTTCCTTCTATCAGTAGTGTACATATACCAATAGAAGATTATGGAAAAATAGCAGTAAGAATGGCTGAAGAGAGAATAAATAAAACAAGACAAATTGCCATACATGTTATAGCAGAAGCACAATTAAAAGAAAGAATGACTTTTAAAGTTAACAAGTAATGTATATTGACAAAACATTTAGTAAACAAGTAAACTTTATTTAAGTTTACTATGGAGTTCGATTTTGGTTTATATCGTTTTTTAAAGGAGCGGAATATTATGTTAGAAGCTATGCGCGAGAAATTTGAAAGAATATTTGACAAACAGCCTGAAGTGAGTGCATTTGCACCAGGAAGAATTAACTTAATTGGAGAACATACTGATTATAATGGAGGTTATGTTTTTCCAGCTGCAATTGAATTAGGCACGTATGGTTTAGCGGTTAAACGAGAAGATAATTTGGTTCGCCTATATTCTAATAATTTTGAAACGGTCGGTATGATCACCTTCGATTTAGACCATTTAGATTTTGAAAAGGAACATGATTGGGCGAATTATCCTAAAGGTGTTATTAAATATTTAGTAGAAGCTTTTTCAGAAATTAAACAAGGCTTTGATATTTTGATAGAAGGTAATATTCCAAATGGCGCTAGTCTTTCATCTTCTGCATCAATAGAATTATTAACCGGTTGGCTGATAAAACAGTTATTTAACTTGAATTTAGAGAGATTAGAACTCATTAAGATAGGTCAACGTACTGAAAATCAATTTATGGGTGTCAATTCAGGAATTATGGATCAATTTATAATAGGTATGGGGAAAGCAGAACACGCCGTATTACTAGATACTGCAACGTTAAAATATGAATTTGTACCGGCAAAATTTGGAGACTATGTCATATCGATTATGAATACCAATAAACGTCGCTCATTAACTGAAAGTAAATATAATGAACGCAGAAGTGAATGTGAATCTGCGCTGTCATCATTACAACAAAAGTTAAATATTGAATCTTTAGGTGAATTAACGATGGACCAATTTAAAGCACATCAAATGCTTATTGAAGATGACGTAAAACGTAGAAGAGCAAAACATGCCGTTTCAGAAAATGAACGTACGAAACTTGCTTATCAAGCATTATCCGATAATAATTTTGAGAAATTTGGGCAATTATTAAATGATTCACATGCATCTTTAAAAGATGACTATGAAGTAACAGGTATTGAACTTGATACGTTGGCAGAAACAGCTCAACAAGTAGAAGGTGTGCTCGGTGCAAGAATGACAGGCGCAGGTTTTGCAGGTTGTGCAATTGCGTTAGTGCACAAAAATCAAATCCAAGCATTAGAAGATAAAGTTACAAAAAAATATATAGAAAAAATTGGTTATGAACCATCGTTTTATCATGTCGGCATTAGTGATGGCGTAAAAACAATTTAAAATCAAATTAAAAAAGGAAGGGTTTTTTTATGGGTGTACTAGTATTAGGTGGCGCAGGTTATATTGGAAGTCATGCAGTAGATCAATTAATTCATAGAGGTTATGATGTTGTTGTTGTAGATAATTTAGGCACTGGACATAAAGCAGCAATACACGATAAAGCAAAGTTTTACGAAGGTGATATTCGTGATAAAGCATTTTTAGAAAACGTATTTAATAACGAAAATATTGAAGGTGTATTTCATTTTTGTGCATATTCATTAGTTGGTGAATCTGTTGAGAAACCACTAAGCTATTTTAATAATAATGTTAATGGTTTACAGGTATTGTTAGAAGTTATGTATGATCATGAGGTAGCGCATATTGTTTTCTCATCAACTGCAGCTGTATATGGTGAACCAGATTCTGTACCAATTACAGAGGATGATTCTAAAACGCCAACAAGTCCTTATGGTGAAAGTAAATTAATGATGGAAAAAATGATGCATTGGAGTCATGAAGCTTATGGTGTGAATTATGCTGCACTACGCTACTTTAATGTTGCAGGAGCAAAAGAGGATGGCACAATTGGTGAAGACCATAGACCTGAGACGCATTTAATTCCGATTGTATTACAAGTAGCTTTAGGACAAAGAGATGAACTAACTGTTTTTGGCGATGATTATGATACGGAAGATGGCTCTTGCATACGAGATTATTTACATGTCGTTGATTTAATTGATGCGCATATCTTAGCGTTTCAACATTTGAAAAATGGAGGAGAATCAGGTGCATTTAACTTAGGTAGTAGCCAAGGATATTCTGTGTTTGAAATTTTAGAAGCAGCAAGAAAAGTTACAGGTAAAACAATAAATGCAGTTGTCGGTGAAAGAAGAGCCGGAGACCCTAGTAAATTAATTGCATCAAGTAATAAAGCACAGCAAGTATTAGGATGGAAACCTAAACATGATGATATACATGATATTATTAGTTCTGCTTGGCAATGGCATGAAAAGCACCCTAACGGATATCAGGAGGTATAATGCATGTTATTGAATAAATACACTGTCCAATTATTTGTATCTCACGCTATTGCACATGGGGATTATGAAGCGGAAGACGCCATTTATATTCAAAATAGGTTGCTGAGTATTTTAAATGCTTCAGGCATAGATGATACAACCACTTCCAAATTTAATTCAGAGACAACTGCACTTGAGATAACACAACACTGGATTCAAGAAGCAATCAGTTCCAAATGTATAGATGACGCATTATATAGCAAAGAAATCATTGAAGCACAAATATTAGATTTAATCACACCTCGTCCATCTGTACTGAATCAAAAGTTTTATGAATTATATCAACAGAGTCCGAAGAAAGCGACAGACTATTTTTATAACATAACCAAACGCAATCATTATGTGAAAGAAGATGCAATTGCGCATAATATAAATTTCAACACAGCAAGTGAGTATGGTGATATGGAAATAACAATCAATCTATCCAAGCCAGAAAAAGATGCTAAACAAATTGCCAAAGCGAAAGAAGCGCCTGCAACAGATTATCCTAAATGTGCACTATGCATGGAAAATGAAGGGTTTAAAGGCTCTGTAATACAAGCAGCGAGAACAAATCATCGTATCATCAGATTGAACTTAGGACAAGAACAATGGGGATTTCAATATTCTCCATATGCCTATTTTAAAGAGCATAGCATCGTTTTATCTCAATCACATGTTCCTATGAATATAGATAAGCAAACATTTGTACAACTGTTGGATTTTGTAGATAAATTTCCACATTATTTTATTGGTTCGAATGCAGATATTCCGCTCGTTGGCGGTTCGATTTTGACGCACAATCATTATCAATCGGGTAGACACACATTTCCGATGGACAACGCTAAGGAACTGCACAGCTTTAGTTTAAAACAATTTCCAACAGTAGCAGCTTCGACTTTGTATTGGCCAATGAGCGTCATTCGTTTGAAAAGTGAAGATAAAAACGACTTAGTGGCGGCGGCAGAATTTATTAGAAAAGCATGGAATAATTATTCAGATGAAACTGTAGATATAAGCGCATACAGTAAAAATGGCGAGCGTCATCATACTGTAACGCCTATTGCACGTTATAGGGAACAACAATATGAACTTGATATTGTTTTAAGAGATAATCAAACATCGGAACAATATCCAGATGGTGTCTTTCACCCTCATAAAGACGTCCAACATATTAAGAAAGAAAACATTGGATTAATAGAAGTTATGGGTACTGCAATTTTGCCTGGTAGATTAAAACAAGAATTACAACAGGTTAAGGCATTTTTATTAGGTGATCAACAACAAACGTTAGGTATACATCAACCATGGGCAGAAGACATGACACAACGATATGATATTAATGAAAAGAACGTAGAGGAAATTATTGAAAAAGAACTTGGTTTTAAATTTAAACGCGTACTAGAGGATGCAGGTGTATTCAAAAACACACCACAAGGTCAAAACGCATTTAAAACGTTTATTACATCGCTATAATAAATATTTTGAAAATTGAGCTATACAAAGTCATTTTTACTTTAGTATACGCTCTTTTTTTTTGAAATAAAGAGGCATATAATTATATGAAAAAGGAGGCAATTAAATGAAAAGAACTTGGCATTTTTTAATTATTGCTACTATTATGATTTGTATGTTAATAACTGGGTGCTCTAATAGCGAAAATAATCATAGTGAAAAAGATGCTAACAATAAGGTTGATAATAAGAAAGAAATACATATTTCAGCTGCAGCAAGTTTAACAGATGTCACTAAAGATTTAGAACAAGCATTTAATAAAAAACATAAAAATGCTAAAATCACATTTAATTATGGCGGATCAGGAGCCTTGAGACAACAAATAGAGAAAGGGGCACCTGTAGATGTATTTATGTCTGCAAATACAAAAGATATTGATGCATTAGGTAAACAAGCTCAAAACAAATATGAATACGCACAAAATGATTTAGTGCTTATAGGTGAATCTAATAGTACATATAAGAATGTGTCTGATTTAAAGCAAGGTGAAAAGTTGGCAATAGGCGAGGCTAAATCCGTGCCTGCAGGTAAATATGCTGAGCAATACTTAAAAGATCATCAATTGTATGAGGATGTTAAATCTCATTTAGTTTTTGCAAAGGACGTGCGACAAGTATTAAATTATGTTGAAAAGGGCAATGCCCAATTAGTTTATGTTTATAAAACAGATTTATATCAAAGTCAAAAAAATGGTGATAGTAATGTGAAAGAAATTCAAACAGCTGAGTTAAAACAGCCTATCACATATAAGTCAGCGACGATTTCAGATAAAAAGTTAGCCACAGCATGGGTTGAATTTTTAAAAACAGATGAAGCAAAAGAAATTTTAAAAAAATATAAATTCAAAGTATAGGAGGTAGCAGAAATGCCAGATGTCACGCCATTTTGGATATCATTGAGGGTCGCGGTTATCAGCACGATTATCGTTACGATATTAGGTGTTTTTATATCAAGATGGTTGTATAAGCGTCGTGGCTTTATAACAAGACTTTTAGAAAGTTTCATTGTTTTACCAATCGTGTTACCTCCAACAGTGATGGGTTTTATTTTACTGATTATATTTTCACCTCGTAGTGTGGTTGGTAGTTTTTTTAGCGATTTTTTACATTTGCCAGTTGTATTTACTTTAACTGGTGCCATATTTGCATCTATCATTGTAAGCTTTCCGTTAATGTATCAGCATACTGTACAAGGTTTTCGTAACATAGATCCCAAGATGTTGAATACAGCAAGAACAATGGGCGCAAGTGAAAGTAAAATATTTTTTAAATTGGTTTTACCGTTATCTAAGCGTTCAATACTTGCTGGTGTAATGATGAGTTTTGCACGGGCAATTGGAGAATTTGGTGCTACGTTAATGGTAGCAGGTTATATTCCTAACAAAACCAACACTTTACCTTTAGAAATATACTTTTTAGTAGAGCAAGGGAAAGAAAATCAAGCATGGTTATGGGTGATTGTATTGGTTGCATTTGCGGTTACTGTAATTGGTACAATCAATCTATTGAATAAAGATGGTTATCGGGAGGTTCGTTAATGCTAAATATATCTTTGAATCATCTTTTAAATAGTACGCAATTACATGTAGAAATAGATGATACTACACCTAAAATCTATGCCATTAAAGGACCTTCAGGCATAGGTAAAACAACAATTTTAAATATGCTTGCTGGTTTACAACAACCAGACCAAGCGTTTATAAAGATTAACGACCATATATTGACAGACACTACTTCAAATGTTGATGTGAAGATTCAAAAACGCAATATCGGTTATTTATTTCAAGATTACCAATTATTTCCAAATATGACTGTGTTTCAAAATATCACTTTTATGACACAGAACTCTCAGCACATAGATAATTTAATGAATCAACTAAATATTGTTCATTTAAAAGATAAATTTCCAATTCGCTTATCTGGTGGTGAATCCCAACGTGTTGCATTAGCTAGAACTTTAAGTACTAAACCAGACTTGATGTTACTAGATGAGCCGTTTTCTAGTTTAGATGATGTAACGAAAGAAGAAAGTATTTTGTTAGTAAAACGAATTTTTAAATTATGGAATATACCTATTATCTTTGTTACACATTCGCAATATGAAGCTGAAATACTGGCACACGAAATTATTAATATAGGGTGATAGGTGATATGCAACTATAATTTATGAGAGGTTGAGTAATAAATGTAATCACATTTATAAATAAGTAGGGGTTGATGCAATGATTATCGAATGTTTAGGAATTTCTGGGGGTATACCAACACTTTATCAATCAGTTTCACAGCATAAAGATGCACAAAAACGAACAGGGCCTGGTATCTTCATTCATGATTTACAATTACTAATTGACACTTCAGAAGATATATTTCAACAACTAAGACAATCAAAAATTTATGATATAAAATATGGCATTTACTCTCATTGGCATCCAGATCACACGATGGGGATTAGAATATGGGAAACACTCAATTTTGATTTTATTCACAAAGTACCTAAGTCCAAAACGTCAACGGTTTATATTACAACTCAAGAAGTGGAAGATTTTAAAGCATATTTTGCGCGTTGGGAATATGTTCAATATTTAGAATCATTAGGCGTAATTAACCTAGTAATTGTTGACAATGATGCAGAAATTAATTTTGATGACACAAAGGTAGAATGGATTCAATTAGCAGAACAATTCGCGTTTGGTTTTTATTTAACTACAAATACCAAACGTATACTTATTATTCCAGATGAAATTAAAGGCTTTCGACCAACGGAGAAATTGAAAAATGTTGATGTTGCTATTTTACCTTTTGGTAGCAATGAAGTTAATCCTATAACTAATGAACGTATTCATCCAGAAGGTATGTTAAATGCTTTAGGAGAGGCTACATTTGATGAATGTGTGACTATTGCTAAAGCTATTAATGCTAAGCATACATATTTTACTCATATTGAAGCTACTGAAAGTTTAACGAAGGCACAAATTAAACAATTAGAAGAGCAATTAGAAGAAGATGGCTTAAAATCAACCATTGCATTTGATGGATTAAAAATTCAAATTTAAATAATGATTAGTGACTTTAATGTCAAAAATCAAAGTATCAGTAATCACCATAAATGTATCATTATATCTTTTGAAACTGTTTTGCGATAAAGAGTAGGAATATGAAATCACTATCTAAATTTGATTTCGTTCTTACTCTTTTATTTTGTTAAGTTTTACATTGGTAATATGAATAAAAGTGGCATATAGGATTTTTGCATAATGAATTTAAACCGTTGTTACATAGACCTTCAAGATTTATAATGAAAATAATGACGCAAAGTGAGGGGTTTCATAGTGAGTGTAGAACGTTATTCTAGACAAATGTTATTTAAACATATAGGAACATCTGGGCAAGAGAAAATTATGAATGCACATGTGTTAATTATAGGTATGGGAGCTTTAGGGACGCACCTAGCAGAAGGATTAGTAAGAGCTGGTGTAGGTGAACTAACAATTGTAGATAGAGATTATATTGAATATAGTAATTTACAACGCCAAACGATGTTTACAGAAATGGATGCAGCAGATAAATTACCAAAAGTAGTTGCAGCAGAACGTAATTTAATGGCTATACGTCAAAATTTGAGATTGCATTTACACATTGCACATGTCGATCGGTTATTTTTAGAAACATACGCGCAAGATGTACAACTTATTTTAGATGCAACAGATAATTTTGAAACGAGACAATTGATAAATGATTTTGCCTATAAAGCTGCTATACCTTGGATTTATGGTGGTGTGGTACAAAGTACTTATGTGGAAGCGACGTTTATACCTGAACAAACACCTTGTTTTAACTGTTTGATTCCACAGCTACCTGCAATTAATATGACTTGTGATACAGTAGGTGTCATTCAGCCAGCAGTCACTATGACGACTAGTTTACAATTAAAAGATGCATTGAAAATATTAACAGGCGCAACAATTGCACCTAAAGTTACTTACGGTGATATCTGGGAAGGCACACATTTTACATTTGGATTTAAAAAATTGCAAGATAGCGCTTGTAAAACTTGTGGCACACAACCAACATATCCGTATCTCAATACAACACAAAGGCAATTTGCAACTTTATGTGGAAGGGATACTGTTCAATATGAAAACCCTGAAATTTCCCAGGAAATGTTGGAGACATTTTTGCAACGACAAGAGATTCCATATCAACGCAACCCTTACATGTTACATTTTGAATATAAAGCACATAGAATAGTTAGCTTTAAAGGCGGAAGGTTATTGATTCATGGTATGACTAACCCACAACAAGCGATGACGTTAATCAACCAATTATTTGGCTAAGGAGGTTCAATATGCATACAAATGTTAAACTTGATAGAAATATTAAATGTGCAGTATTAACAGTTTCTGATACAAGAGATTATGAAACAGATAAAGGTGGTAAATTAGTTAAAGAGCTAATCTCTACATTAAATGTTACGATTTCTGAATCGCATTATAAGATTGTTAAAGATGAGCAAACAGCAATTACTCAGCAAATTAAGCAATGGTTAGCAGAAGATATTGATGTGATTATCACTACAGGTGGAACTGGTATAGCACAAAGAGATGTAACGATAGAGGCTGTATCCAGTTTGATTACTAAAGAAATCGAAGGGTTTGGAGAATTATTTAGATATTTAAGTTATGCAGAAGATGTTGGAACACGTGCGTTATTATCTCGAGCTATTGCAGGTACCGTAAATGATAAATTGATTTTTAGTATACCTGGCTCTACGGGCGCAGTGAAATTAGCATTGAATAAGCTCATTAAACCAGAACTGAATCATTTAGTTCAAGAGATTACAAAATAATTAGAGCCCAACGTTTATATGTTCGTCGGACTCTATCTCTTACATATTAATATTTAAGACAATTATCTTTTGTAATCACCAGATTTGCCACCTGTTTTTGAGAGTAGGTAAGTTTCGCCAATGACCATGCCTTTATCTAAAGCTTTTGTCATATCATAAACTGTAAGTGCTACAGCTGAAGCGGCAGTAAGTGCTTCCATTTCCACACCAGTTTTTCCAGTTGTAGAGACGGTTGCCTGTATATTTAAAATGAATGATTGTGCTTTTTTTTGCCAATCAAATGTGATATCTATACCAGTTAAAGGTAACGGGTGACACATCGGTATAATATCAGCTGTATTTTTTGCTGCCATAATACCAGCAATTTGAGCAGTATTAAGCACATTTCCTTTTTGGTTAGTGTGATCAACGATTTGTTCATAAATCGCTGGATTTACCGTTATACTTGAATGCGCAGTAGCTGAACGTTTTGTTATGTTTTTATCAGAGACGTCTACCATTTTCGCATTCCCTTGTTTGTTAATATGCGTAAATTCAGTCAAAGTATCCCTCCTAATCGTGTTCTAGTATATCATGAAATTATTAATTATAAGGAGTAGATTTGCGATGTCTGTAGAGAAAAGAAACCCAATTCCAGTGAGTGAAGCAATTCAACGTGTGATAAACCAAGAAATTTTTATGGATAAAATCACTTTACCTTTAGCAGAAAGCTTAAATTACATTTTAGCTGAAGATATTATAGCGACCCATGAAATACCAAGGTTTGATAAATCACCATATGATGGTTTTGCGTTAAGAAGTATTGATACAAAAGGTGCAAGCGGTGACAATCGCATTAAATTTAAAGTGATTGACCACATTGGAGCGGGGTCAGTTTCAACTAAAACAGTTGGAGCATTTGAAGCCGTGAGAATTATGACAGGTGCACAAATACCTGAAGGTGCTGATGCCATCGTTATGCTTGAACAAACTGTCGAAGGAGAACAAGATTTTACAATAAGAAAAACATTTAGCGAAAATGAGAATATTTCGTTAAAAGGTGAAGAGACAAAGGTTGGAGATATTTTATTAGAAAAAGGTCAATGTGTTAATCCAGGGTCTATAGCTGTTTTAGCAACATATGGCTATACAGAAGTTCCGGTTTTTGAAAAACCTAGCGTGGCTGTTATCGCTACAGGAAGTGAATTATTGGATGTTGGAGATGATTTAGAACCAGGAAAAATTCGTAATTCAAATGGCCCTATGATAACTGCTTTAGCTAAAAAGCATCACTTAGAAGTCAATGCTTATAAAATTCAACAAGATGATTTGAATAGTAGTATTCAAGTGATGCGTGAAGCTATGGCTGAGCATGATATTATAATCACTACTGGCGGTGTATCTGTAGGAGATTTCGATTATTTGCCTCAAATTTATGAAGCGGTCAATGCGCAAGTCCTGTTTAACAAAATTGCCATGCGTCCCGGTAGTGTAACTACAGTAGCTGTTGCTAATAATAAATATTTATTTGGATTATCAGGTAATCCATCTGCTTGTTTCACTGGATTTGAACTCTATGTCAAACCTGCAATACAGCACATGATGGGCGCCAAAGCTATATATCCACAAATTGTACAAGCTACACTTATGGAAGACTTTAAAAAGCCAAATCCGTTTACAAGATTTATTCGAGCAACAGTGACTTTTAATGGTAAAGAGATGACAGTGGTACCATCAGGATTTAATAAGTCTGGTGCAGTAGTAGCTATTGCACATAGCAATGCAATGATTGTGTTACCAAGTGGTACAAGAGGATATCAAAAAGGTCACACAGTTGATGTCATTTTAACTGAATCGCAAACATATGAAGTGGACACTACGCTATGATATTACAAATTATAGGTTATAAAAATTCAGGGAAAACAACATTGATGACACATGCAGTGAAATTTTTAAAATTGCATGGTTTTTGCGTAGCAACGATTAAACATCATGGTCAACATGACTTAAACCTATCAGATATTGAACTTCAAACGGATACTGTTGATCACATGAAACATTTTAATGCTGGTGCGGATCAAAGTATCGTTCAAGGGCACCATCTACAACAAACAGTTACACGAATTGAAAATCAAAGACTGGATGAAATCATTGATAAATCTGTTACAATAGACAGTGACATCATTTTAGTAGAAGGATTCAAAGAAGCAAATTATGATAAAGTGCTGATATATCGTGATAATGTTGATTACCAACAGCTAAATAAATTATCAAATATTCAGTACGATATTAATATTGAGCAACCATTAGCACTTCAAAAATTTGAACAATGGTTATTATCTTTCGTTAATGAAAAAGGAATGGATTGAATGAAACAATTTGAGGTTATAAACGAGCCAATAGCAACAGAACAATATCGTCAGTATGTTCTCAATGAACATCAAGGTGCCGTTGTTATTTTCACAGGTCATGTACGTGAGTGGACACAGGGAGTCAAAACAGAATATTTGGAGTATGAAGCTTATATACCTATGGCAGAAAAAAAGTTGGCACAAATAGGTGATGAGATTTCACAAAAGTGGCCGGGGACAAAAACGGCTATTGTTCATAGAATTGGGCCACTAGCGATATCAGATATTGCAGTATTGATAAGTGTTTCTTCGCCACATAGAAAAGATGCTTATCGTGCTAATGAATATGCAATTGAACGTATTAAAGAGGTAGTACCCATTTGGAAAAAAGAAATTTGGGAAGATGGTGCTGAATGGCAAGGTCACCAACATGGTAGCCATGAGGATGCAGTTGGAGGAGAATAGTTATGAAAGTATTATACTTTGCGGAAATCAAAGAAGTTTTGGGTAAAAGTTCAGAAGATATTGACTTAAGTTATGATATTACCGTTGATGAATTTGTAACAGATTTGTTTGAGCGTTACCCTAATATTAATAACAAAAAGTTTCAAATTGCAGTTAATGAAGAATTTGTCAAAGGTGATGATATCGTAACGTCTAATGATACTGTAGCGTTGATACCACCAGTTAGTGGAGGGTAATAGACATATGAAAGCAATTATACTAGCTGGAGGACAATCAGAAAGATTTGGTAAACCAAAAGCGTTTGCAGAGATTAACTATCAAATGTTTTACAAACGTATCATTGAAGTTTTAGAAGCTACTAATATGTTTAATGAAATAATTATTAGTACTAATGAAACGTTAGCACATGAATTTGATCATGATAAGATTGTTATCGATCATGCTAAAAACAAAGGTAAAGGTCCACTGGTTGGTATTTACTCAGTAATGAGACAACATTCAGACGAAACACTTTTCTTTGTCATATCTGTAGATACACCTATGATTACACAAAAAGCAATAAGTAAATTGTATCAATTTATGGTGGAACATTTAATAGAAGATCAACTAGATATCGCCGGTTTCCAAGAAGATGGAATGCCCATTCCAACGATGGCTTTTTACAGCCCGCATACTCTATCTTTTATAGAATCAGCATTGGAATCAGGCGATTACAGCCTTAAGAATGTCTATTCAAAAGTCAAAAGTGATTGGTTAGATGTGCGTGAAATTGGTTCATCTGATTATTGGTACAAAAATATTAACTATCAACAAGACTTAATAGATTTACATCACGACATTATGAATAGATAGGAGGCTGATCAGATGGTAGAACAAATAACTGATAAACTTGGACGTCCAATTCGAGATTTGAGGTTGTCAGTTACAGATCGTTGCAATTTTCGTTGTGACTATTGTATGCCGAAAGAAATATTTGGCGATGACTTTGTTTTCCTACCCAAAGATGAATTACTCACTTTTGATGAAATGGTACGTATCGCTAAAGTTTATACACGTTTAGGAGTCAAAAAAATACGTATTACAGGTGGAGAGCCTTTATTAAGAAGAGATTTATATAAATTAATATATGAGTTGAACCAACTTGATGGTATAGAAGATATTGGTTTAACCACTAATGGTTTATTATTAAAAAAACACGGCCAAAAATTATATGATGCTGGTTTAAGACGTATTAATGTGAGTTTAGATGCGATTGATGACAAAGTGTTCCAAGCTATAAATAATCGAAATATTAAAGCTTCCACGATTTTACAACAAATAGATTATGCGGTCTCAATAGGTTTTCATGTAAAAGTAAATGTAGTTGTTCAAAAAGGTGTGAATGATGATCAAATTTTACCTATGATTCAATATTTTAAAGATAAAGATATTGAAATACGTTTTATTGAATTTATGGACGTCGGTAATGATAATGGTTGGGATTTCAGTAAGGTTGTAACAAAAGATGAAATGTTAAAAATGGTAGAGTCATCATTTGATATTGAACCTGTGGAACCCAAGTATTTTGGTGAAGTTGCAAAATATTATCGACATAAAGATAATGGTGCTAAATTTGGTCTGATTACAAGTGTGTCTGAATCATTCTGTTCTACATGTACACGTGCGAGATTATCATCAGATGGTAAGTTTTATGGTTGTCTATTTAGTACCGTGGATGGGTTTAATGTGAAATCATTTATGCGATCTGGTGTGTCAGATGAGGCACTGTTTGAACAGTTTAAAGCTTTATGGAATATTCGTGATGATAGATATTCAGATGAACGTACAGCGCAAACAGTAGCCAATAGAAAACGGAAAAAAATCAATATGAACTATATTGGTGGTTGATTTATTAGGTGATAGCATTTATGAGAACTGAACATTTGACCATGATAATCAGCTATTAAATATTTAAAAAGTTTAAATAACTAATAACTTTATAATTATAATCACTATTGTGATTATTAAAAAAATATTAGGAGTAGGAAATAATTCAAAGTTTCAATTTGAATTATCTTCTACTCTTTTTTATTATAATTTGAACTCATATCTTATGTGAAATGATTTCAAAAATGTGGAAAGATATTTTTATATGAAAATGTATTATACATAAGTATTTTTTTAACGATTAAAGATAATGAACAATAGAAAAATATTACCATAATCAATTGTAGCTATATAAAAACTTTACAATAGTAAAATTTATTTATCTGTTTCTTTTAAAATAATAGATTTAATGAAGAAAGTGTTATATAATATTTTAAAAGCTTATTCATTATATAAAGCCATTACTAACAATGAAAGTAAATCATGAGGAGGCCAAATTTATGGAAAGTAAAGCATCATTTTATATTACATCTGAGAGGGCTTTAAGTCAGTTAAAACATTGGTTGAAGTCAGTTCACCGTTTATCTATCGAAGAATTTGTAGTGTTGTTTAAAGTTTATGAAGCTAATAAAATTAGTGGAAAAGAATTAAGAGACACCTTACATTTTGAAATGTTATGGGACACTAGTAAAATAGATGTGATTATAAGAAAGATTTATAAAAAAGAGTTGATCTCAAAAGTTCGATCAGAAACAGATGAAAGACAAGTGTTCTATTATTACACTGATGAGCAGTTAAAAGTAATAGATGATATTATAAAAGAAATTGAAAACATAAAAGTTGCTTAATCACTAAAGTTACAATTAGATAATTATCAATGACAATGATATAAATAAGAGATAAGCCAAGTGCTATAATAGCATTTGGTTTTTTTAATAAACTTAAAATATACGATCATTCAAATTGAATAATAACCTTGAAATAACTATTATTCAAATTTAAATATATAAAGTAATACTGGATGTTTCATAATTAAAATGAGTACAAAAAAACTGCCAACAAAAATAGTTTTGTTGGCAGCTAAAGCAAATAATTTACAGTAACCTTAACTTATTGTTTTATGAAAAAATTAATAAGCATTCATGTGTTTTACTTTTCTACCGTGAACGAAGTAATAAATAACACCAGTAATTAAAACCAATACGCCCATAATAGCGTATAATTGAGCGAATGACACTGTAGATGTTACAAAGCCTAATACATAAGGTCCAAAACCTAATCCTAAGTCTAAACCGATAAAGTAGGTTGAGGTAGCAATACCATATTTAGCTGGTGGAGATACTTTGATTGCAATGGCTTGCATACAAGATGAAATATTGCCGTAACCAGCGCCAAGGAGTAACCCAGCAAGAATTAATAGCCAACTATTATTTGTAATACTTAATGTTAAAAATGTAAGGATTAAAAAGACAAAAGCAGGATAAGCGATGACGTTTTCGTTTTTGAGGTCCATCATTCTACCAGCAATTGGTCTTGTAATGAGTGATGCAATAGCATAAAAAATAAAGAAATAACTAGATACTGTAACTAAATTGATTTCTTGGGCAAAAAATTGTAAAAATGTCAGGATAGACGAATAAGATAATCCTGCAAGGAGCATAATAATTGCCACAGGTAATGCTTCTTTGGCGATGTAATTATTAATATTAAATTTTTTGCTTTCAGTTGTTTGTGTTTTCGGGATATCACTAGTGATATCGATATCTAACTTAATAAAAAATGAAATGATAAAACTGATGATACCGCACATTAAACAAAGCAAAAATAGCAATTGAATTGGGAATGTATTAATAAGTAAAAGGCCAAAAAATGGGCCGATTGCAGCGCCTATAACTAAACTTAAAGAAAACAAGCTAATACCTTCACTTTTTCTCTCTTGTGGTGTTGCATAAGCAGCAATTGTCCCCGTTGCTGTCGTAGTAACCCCAGTAGCAATACCATTAACTAATCTCGTGAACATTAGAACAGCTAAGGCACCTTCTATAAAATAAAGCAGTTGTGTGATGATTAATAAGATTAAACCAATGATTAAAATACGTTTAGGACCTATTTTATTAACATACTTTCCAGTGATAAATCGTCCAATTAAAGAACCAATAATAAATAATCCAGACACGAGTCCCGCCATACTGTCTGACGCATGATATTCAGTTTTTGTATAACTCGCTATGATGACGATAAGCAAATACATGCATAAGTAAACTAAAAAGTTTGTAATGAAATTGATATTAAAATTTTTCGTCCAAATTGGTGACTTCATCGATGCTGTTTGATTCATGTTAAAATTCCTCCATTTCTAAAATTTGCGCGTGAATAATTTGAAGTGATTTTGTAATGTGTTCAATTTCTGAAACTGATAAACCTGTATTTTTAATAATTTCGTCTTGCACTTTATCTACACGTGAACTGATGTTTTTATAAAGGTTTTTTCCTTTTGGAGAAAGTGAAAGCCATTTTTCTCGTTTATCTGTACCTGTTTCAACAGTTAATAGAGATTTTTCAGAAAGTACTTTTAATATTTTTCTTGTGGTAGGCTTCTCAATAGAGCGTCGTTTTGAAATTTGTACTAAAGTGGTTGGTGCATTGTAGGAAATATCTTTTAAAACGAGCCATTGTGCAGGATATAGATCAAATGATTCAAAGATAGGTTGGAACATTTTTGTATACGGTCTATAAATTGCGATGATGTTATCAAATACAAATTTATTTTGCATGAAAGCATACCTCCGAAAATGGTTAGCAAAGCTAACTTAATTTTGAACAAGTTATATTTTAGCCTATTTGGACAGGGAAAGCAATACCTATTTATTAAGTGATGCTTTTGATATCTGAATAAAGATAAATTTATAATTGCAATTTAAATCATTATAATGGGTTATCAGAAGTAAACATGTATACAATTTGTTAAAATAAATGTAAAGGAAAATTAGGGGGATAAAGGTATGCAAGATTTAAAGTTAGATCATATCGTTCATTATGTACAACAATTAGATAATTTCAAATTCCCAGGTCATTTATTTACACTATATCAAGGTGGTAAACATGAGAAATTAGGCACATACAATCGTTTAGCCTACTTAAATAATGCTTACATTGAATTATTAGATATTTATAAACCAGAGAAATTGCAAAAAATTGTAAAAAGTGAAGAAGGTCGAGTGTCATTTCCTTCGAAAATTGTTCAAGATCATTATAAAGAAGGATTAAAAACAATAGCATTTCAAACGCAAGATATTACCAAATTAAAAGAAACGCTGGAAGCACAAAGTATAGATGTCATAGGTCCTGTTGAAATGCAACGAGAAAACACAAAAGGAGAAAAGACTACATGGCGCTTGTTATATATAGCTGATCCTGATTATAGGGTGAAGCCGCCATTTTTTATTCAATGGAATGAAAATATTGAAGCAAGAGAAGAAAAGTTAAAACCATTACGCCAAAATGCTTTTAGCATAAAAAGTATTGAAATTAATAGCACAGAAAGGGCACATACGGTTGAAAAATGGCAACAGTGGTTTGGAATGGAAATCGTGAACAACACAGAAACATTCACGACATTAAAATTGGGAAACGATGATATTGTATATCATATATATGATGGTGAATATTCGGGTTATAAAGCAGTCACTTTGAAAGATGATAATACAACTTCACCATATACATTAATCATTAGAGGGCTTAAGTACAAAGTTGAAGCAGATTAATAAATGTAAACATACATACTATGTGCAATAACAATGATGTGTATCAAAGAAATTATTAGTGTTAAAATAGTTAAGTAAGTTCCCCATTTATTGTTATTAGATAAAAGTAGTAAATAACCCGTTACTACAAATGTAAAAACAGCGAGAATAATTCTTAAACTTAAATATGAAACATTAAAAGTTGTATTAAATGTTTGGATTACAAAAATTAAATTTATTAAAAAAAGTAATGACAAGATAATGATACGCACAAAAACACCTCATTTCGTATATTATTATATCAAATAATGGGAAATGATGTGAAAGAATGTGTGAAGCAATGTATAATAACAAAGTATGTAATGGTAAAAGGAGATATCAGGTTTATGGAAAAGATGAATATAACGAACCAAGCGCATGATGCCTTTGTTAAAGCGCACCCTCAAGGTGACTTATTGCAATTAACAAAGTGGGCAGAAACAAAGAAATTGACTGGCTGGTACTCAAAGCGTATCGCAGTAGGTGAAGATGGTGAAATTTTAGGTGTGGCGCAGTTATTATTTAAAAAGGTTCCTAAATTACCTTATACGCTATGCTATATTTCAAGAGGTTTTGTAACGGATTATAGTAATAAATTAGCATTAGAAACATTGCTAGAATACGCAATTCAAATTGCAAAAGAAGAAAAAGCTTATACAATTAAAATCGATCCCGATGTTGAAGTAGATAAAGGTGCTGATGCACTAACACATTTAAGATCATTAGGGTTTAAACACAAAGGTTTTAAAGAAGGACTTTCGAAAGATTATATTCAACCAAGAATGACAATGATAACACCGATTGATAAAAACGATGATGCGTTAATTCAAAGTTTTGAAAGACGTAATCGTTCAAAAGTAAGGTTAGCATTAAAGCGTGGTACGAAAGTAGAACGTTCTGATAGAGAAGGTTTGAAAACATTTGCAGAGTTAATGAAAATCACTGGCGAAAGAGATGGCTTTTTAACTAGAGATATTAGCTATTTCCAAAACATATACGATGCTTTACATCCAGATGGAGATGCGGAATTATTTTTAGTGAAATTGGAACCTAAACCAGTCCTTAAAGATTTACGTCAAGACATCGCACAATTAGAAGCGGAAAAAGTAAAGCTGGCTGACAAAAAACAAGATAAAAAGACATTAAATAAAATAAACGATGCTGACAATAAAATGAAAAAAACACAAGAACTTATTAATGAAATGGAAGCGTTAGAAGCTAAGCACCCAGAGGGATTATATTTATCAGGTGCATTGCTAATGTTTGCTGGAAATAAATCCTACTATCTTTATGGTGCATCATCTAATGACTACCGAGACTTCTTGCCAAATCATCACATGCAATTTGCTATGATGCAATACGCTCGAGAACATGGCGCAAAAACATATGATTTTGGTGGTACAGATAATGATCCAGACAAGGAATCAGACCATTATGGATTATGGGCATTTAAGAAAGTATGGGGAACGTATTTAAGTGAAAAAATAGGTGAATTTGATTATGTGTTAAATAAACCATTATATCAAGTTATTGAAAATGTTAAGCCGAAGTTGACTAAGACTAAAATTAAGCTTTCACGTAAATTAAAACGTAAATAGTTTTGTTTGTAGTTTTGTAAAAAAGTAGACACGTTATAAAGTTTTAATATGCAACTTAAACTTTATAACGTGCATTTTTTATGAGTTTAGAAAATACATAGATATGATTATACAGAAAGAAAATAAATGCAATATCGAATTAAAATGTTATTTGAGAGGAGAAAAGATATGATAAAAAAACTATTGCAGTTTTCGCTAGGAAATAAATTTGCAATCTTTCTTATGGTATTGCTGGTCATTTTAGGCGGTGTTTATTCAAGTGCGAAAATGAAACTTGAATTATTACCTGATGTTGAACCTCCAGTGATTACTGTACAAACAACCATGCCAGGTGCTACACCAGAAACGGTAAAGGATGACATTAGTGATAAAATTGATGACCAAATAAGGTCAATGGCAAGTGTGAAAAATGTTAATGCACAATCTATTCAAAATGCTTCTATGGTTTCTGTTGAATATGAAAATGGCACAGATATGGATAAAGCTGAAAACGATTTAAAAAAAGAACTTGATAAAATAAAATTCGAAGAAGGCGTTGAAGAACCAGAGTTAACAAGGAATTCAATGAATGCTTTTCCAATTGTAGCTTATTCTTTTACTACAAATGATAATAATTTAAAAGATACAACCAAAAAAGTTAATAAGCAGTTACTACCTAAACTTCAAACAATCAATGGCGTACAAAATGCACAATTGAATGGACAGACATCGAGAGAAGTTTCAATTAAATTTGACCAAGAAAAATTGCAAGATAGAGGATTGACTGTAGATAGTGTGGAACAATTCTTAAAGGGTGCAACTAGTGAAACCCCATTAGGTTTATTTCAGTTTGGTAAAACTGAAAAGTCGGTAGTAATTGATGGCCAATTCACTTCAGTAAATGCATTGGAAAACCTTGAAATTCCATTATCAGCTTCAAGCATGAGTGCTCAAGGTGGCAACGAAGGAAGTGCAAATCAGAGTTCTGGTGCTCAAAGTTCATCACAAGGCGGTAACATGGCAACAGCAATGCCTAGTTCAGATGCTCAAGACGGAGAAAGTAGCATGCCTTCTGTTAAACTCAAAGACATTGCAAATATTTCAGTAGGTGATGAACGACAATCAATTTCTAAAACAAATGGCAAAGATGCAGTCAATGTACAAGTGACGAAAGCACAAGATGCTAACACTGTTAAAGTAGCGAAAGACACGAAAAAAGAAATTGATGAATTTACCAAAGATAATAAAGATATAAAAGCTACAAAAGTTATGGATACTGCGAAACCTATAGAAGACTCACTATATACAATGATTGAAAAAGCAGCACTCGGCACGATTGTTGCCATAATTGTTATATTATTATTTTTAAGAAATATTAGAACAACTGCAATTTCAGTCGTCTCAATACCGATGTCTATATTAATTGCAATGGTTGCATTGAAATTAACAGATGTATCATTAAATATATTAACACTTGGTGCACTAACAGTTGCAATAGGTAGAGTTATTGATGATTCAATTGTTGTAGTTGAAAATATTTATAGACGTTTATCAGATAAAAAAGAACCATTAAGTGGTAATAAGCTCATTATTAGTGCGACGAGTGAAGTATTTAAACCGATAATGTCGTCGACAATCGTTACCATTATAGTCTTTCTACCATTGGCATTTGTCAATGGATCAGTAGGTGAGATGTTTAGACCATTTGCATTAGCGATTGCGTTTAGTTTACTAGCTTCTTTACTTGTTTCGATTACCATCGTACCTTCTTTAAGTGCTACTTTTTTCAAAAAAGGTGTTAAACAACGTAAAGAAGAAACATTAGGTTTGGTAGGAAGAGGATATAAGCGTATACTGCGCTGGTCATTAGCGCACAAATGGATTGTAATGATTTTAAGTACGGTTATTTTAATCGCTAGTATTGGTTTAGGTGCAGCAAAATTAGGCACTAGCTTTATCTCAACTGGGGAAGATAAATTTATGGCATTAACTTATACACCTGAACCGGGTGAAACAGAAAAAGGGGTATTAGCACATGCTGAACAAGTACAAAAGTATTTGAACAATAAAGATAAAGTTAAAACAGTTCAGTATTCCGTTGGTGGATCAACTCCAACAGACCCTACAGGCAGTTCAAATAGCATGGCTATCATGGTTGAATATGATAGTAATACACCTAATTTTGATGAAGAACCTGATAAAGTTTTAAAACATATCAACAAATATCAGCATCCTGGAGATTGGGCAAATCAAGATATGGGCACAGGTGGAACAAATAATGAATTAGCAGTTACAATTACTGGACCATCTCTTGATGCAATAAAAGGAACTGTCAATAAAGTCGAAAAAGAAATGAAAAATATTCATGGTATAGCTAATGTTAAATCTGATTTATCTCAAACATACGAACAATATAATATCAAAGTAGATCAAAATAAAGCCTCTAGTTATGGTTTGTCTGCATCTCAATTAGCTATGACATTAAATCAGAATACACCTGAGCAAAGTGTCACAACCGTAAAGGAAAATGGTAAATCGATAGATGTGAAAATTAAAGAAGATAAAGAAACGGATTGGACAGAAGAAAAACTTGAAAACACTGAAATACAAACAGCTACTGGTCAAGCTATTGAATTAAGTGACATCGCAACATTAGAAAAAACAACGACGCCAAATAAAATAGAAACTAAAGCGGGAGACTATACGTCAAAAGTTTCTGGAAAAGTTACAAATGATGATGTTGGTGGGACTTCACAGAAAGTGTTATCGAAATTAAATACAATAGATAAACCTAATAACGTAGACGTCAACATGGGAGGCGCAAATGAAGATATAGGTAACGCAGTAACCCAATTATCTATGGCGATGTTAGCAGCAATTATAATAGTTTATTTAGTGCTTGTGTTAACATTTAAAGGCGCATTGGCACCTTTCACTATATTATTCTCATTACCATATACAGTTATAGGTGTTGTAGTTGCTTTAGTAGTAACTGGTGAGACAATTTCTGTACCGAGCATGATTGGTATGCTTATGTTAATTGGTATTGTTGTAACCAATGCAATAGTTTTAATTGACAGAGTGATAAATAAACAACAACAAGGTATGGAAATGCAAGCAGCATTGTTAGAAGCAGGTGGAACACGTATCAGACCAATTCTCATGACAGCATTAGCAACTATTGGAGCGTTGATGCCTATGTTATTTGGTGAAGATAGTTCTATCATTATTTCAAAAGGTATGGCAGCAACTGTAGTAGGGGGATTGATTTCTTCAACCTTATTAACTTTAATAGTCGTACCAGTAATATATGAAATATTATTTACTTTTAAGGCGAAAATCTTGAGAAAACGAAAATAGAATAAAATATAATGCGGACGTACGAGATTACCTACCTTTAAAGATTTCGTATGTCCGCACTTATATAATTAGGCGTTTGGAAATATAAATGATGTGAGTTTCTTTCTAAGTTGATTAAGTAATGATTACTGTGAGGTATGAAAGATAATATTTTTTGGAAAGTACAAGACCATGCCCTGTTCGAGGTAAGCGTGGAAAGCATTACGAAGTATAAATATATAAAATTAGCCCCGATAAGTTTCTTATAATTAGAAAGCTTTTCGGGGCTGATTTTATATATGTTACGTTATCGTATCTTTAAAATAATGTTTTTTAATATAAAACTAAAGTCAAAATAACATAAATTACAAATAAAATAACGCTCATAATGTTTAAAATTTGGACGGCTTTTTGATCATTTTTGCTGTTTTTGAAAGCTGTAATTTCTACATTACTTATGATAAGCAGTAGTACAATAAAGACCCACCAATTTATTGCAGGGAATGATAAAGTTGTAATAGCTACTACGAATAATAAAAGTAAAGACATAATAATACGTAAAATACGCGTTATAATGGTGTTCATTTTAAATATACTTATGTAACTTACGATTAAATATAACACTGGCAAAAATATAAGATACAGTTGCATTTATTACATCCTTTCTATGTTCGCCCTTAATCTTAGCATGTAAATTATTGATTTACTAGGATGTTATTTATTTTCTTTTTGTCTAATTTCTGAACGTACTTCTGACATTTCTTGCTCTATCTTTTCAAGTTGTTTAACTAAAGGGTCCACAGATTGATTGACTGATTCTCTTTTTTCGAGGTCGCCTTGTAATCTAACGTAATCATGTTTCAGTTCTGCTAATTTGTCATTTAAATCCATTCCATTACCACCTTTTTGTCTAATGTAAGCGTTTCGTATATAAATTAAATTATAACATGGATTCGAAAGCTTCTAAAATGGTTGCTACTTATGTTAAAGTATGAAAATAGAATGAAAACAGATGATTGGATGAAAGAAGGATTAATGTGACCCAACAATTTATCATTATTATTTTACTAATTGCACTAGGTTATACACTTAAACGCATAAATTACTTTAAAGCTAATGATAGTCAAGTTTTTTCAACACTCGTTTTAAACGTAACATTACCTTCTTTAGTGATTGTTAATTTAAATGGTGCAAGTTTAGATTTGTCACTATCAGTACTACCGATATTGATGATTTTGTATGGTGTTATCGCTAAGGTCATCGTAATTTGGTTTTTCTTAAAATATGATAATCATATCCGTGGTACAGTTGGAATGATGACTGCTTCGCTAAATATTGGTTTATTTGCTTATCCACTTGTAGAAGCGATTTGGCCTAAAACAGGAATGATATATTTTGGAATGGCAGATATTGGTGGCGCTGTGATTATGTTTGGTGTTACATACTTTGTTGGAAGTTATTTTAGCAGTGCTGGTGATAACTTTGACTTTAAGTATTTAGGCAAAAATTTACTAAAATCGGTTCCTTTAATGACATATATCATCATGTTTATTTTGAATATGCTTAATATTCATTTTCCAGAACCTGTAATTAAGTTTTTCTCAGTATTATCTGGTGCTAACATGCCATTATCAATGATCTTATTGGGCTTAATGCTCAACTTTAGTATCGATAAGCGTTTCTTACCTATCGCTTTGAAATATTTAGGTTTACATTATGGATTAGGTGTCATCGCAGGATTGTTGGTTTATTTCTTTTTACCTGTTGATAATAATATGATTAAAACAACATTGCAAGTTGCTTGGTTATTACCAGTAGGTGTTGCTATTATACCTTATTCAATTCAATTTAAGTATAAGACGTTGCCGCTTGTTGGTATGGTGAGCAACTTAACGATTTTAATCAGCATTATTATTTTATATATATATCAAGCATTATTTGTTTAATTGATTATTTGTAAGGCTTTAAATATAAAAAAGAGCTAATCCGTAACGGATTAGCTCTTTTATTTTGAGCAAAGATATTAATGGCTAAGTTCATTTTTTGAATGGAACGTGAGGAATTTATCCTTTACCTCCCATAAATGCTGGGTAATTAGTCATGCCACCATCAACATAAATAGTTGTTCCATGAATATAACTTGCTAAATCAGAGGCAAGAAATCTTGCTACGTTTGCTACTTCATCTGCTTCACCAATCTCTTTTGCTGGAATCATTTCTAATGTTTCTGCACGAGTTGTTGGATCTGAAAATTTTTCTTTTGTATGTTCAGTTACAATTGCCCCTGGTGAAATATTATTAATGCGGATGCCATATTGAGCATATTCCATAGACATTGTTTCCATCATTAATTTCAAACCGCCTTTACTTGCAGCGTAATTTACATAGTTAGGCCAAGGAATCTTGTCATGTACACTTGAGGTATTAAGAATAACACCCTTCTTATCTTCTTTAAGAAATTGATTAACTGCTGCTTTGGCACCTAAAAATGCGCCAGTTAAGTTAATATCAATTACTTTTTGCCATTCATCTAAAGGCATTTCATGTGTTGGTATTGCTTTTTCAAATCCAGCATTATTAATCATGATATCTAATGTACCAAAATGATTTACAGTAGTTTGGATGAGATGATCAATATCATTCTCTTTAGAGATATCTGCTTGAACTTTTATCGCTTTACCACCAGCGTTTTCAATTAATTTAATTGAGGATTCCATAGCGTCCATATGACGTTCGGATCTGTAATTTAATACAACATTCGCTTTTTCTTCACCAAATTGTTCTGCCATCGCTTTTCCAATACCACTACCAGCACCTGTAATAATAACTACTTTTCCTGCTAAATCTTCAAACATTTAAGATTCCTCCTAGTTATTCGGCATAAATTTAGTTTTTATAAAAGTTTATAAGTCGAATAAAATTTAATAATAATGCTTTATCTAAGCTTTAATGTTACCTAAAACAAAGGCAGCTATGACGATTAAAATGATACCCGTCCAAATGCCTATCATCTGACGTTTATCTTTTCGTTCACCTAAAAGGAATATACCGCCAAGTGTAGAAACAATTACTAATAATTGTGAAAATGAGAAGCTTGTCGCCACACCTACTTTGGGTTGAGAATAGAACATAAACAAGTTACCTATACCCCAAATGACACCTGGTATTAAGTTCCACACGGTACTTTTAATAGTAGTCTCATGTTTAGCAGATAATATTAATCCACCGATTGCCATACCAATAGATTGGAAGAATAGGGCATTCATGCCATCAACACCAAAAATTTGTGCAACCACAACATAGACGACATAACCAACAGTGGAAATTAACAAGATAGGAATTGCTTTACCAAAGTTTTTAGTACTTTCTGAAGCTTCATTTTTTCCTTTAATTGATGTAAGTGCAATACCTCCAACAAGTAAAATCATTGCAACTAGGCCAAGTATAACTTGCGTACCCGTGCTCCATTCACCTAGGAATATAGCACTAAATAAAGTAGTACCTACAAGTTGTAATCCTGTTGAAATTGGCATTGTTTTAGATACACCAATTAAACTGACTGATTTTAATTGATAACCTTGTCCCAATGCCCAAAAAGCACCAGATATTAAACCTACAATAATTACGATGGGGTCATCGAATTTTGTATTGCCAGTAAGTAATAATAAGATACCTATGATAAGTGCACCGAAAGTAGTCCCTCTAATTTGATTGTAAGGGCCACCACCAACTAGCACATTAATTAAAACAACACTCCCCCAAAATAACGCTGGGAGTAGGGCAATTAATAAATCCATAACTAAGCTTCACTCACTCTCTATTTAATTTTACTTTCCTTCTATAAAACAATCACTGAAGATTGCCCTAGATACTCATTTTAAAGTAAAGGCATCGAATAGTAAAAATATTAGATTACAGTTCAGCTTTTTAATTTTTAAAATAGTGTGTGTATATATTAAAAATGTAAAAATGTAGAACGCTTACAATTTAAATGTATGCCGCTACGTATTTGAATTTTTTATATTCATAATTAATGTTAAAACCTAATTCATTGAAACGCTCAACAAGCGTAGTATTTTTACTGCGTATTTTAAAATATATCTTATTAATATCAAATGTTGAAAAAGCAAAATGTAAAGAATATGAGAGTAAATCAAAAGCAATTCCCATTAACCTGTAATCAGAGTGAGAAGAAAAATATTTGATTTCAGCTACATTGTTATTTTCAGCGATTTCAAGATATAAATAGCCTTTTAATAACCCTTCAGACATGAATATAAATAGACGATGGTATTCATCTAATGATTTTACAATTTCGTCAGCAGTCATTACATCATGTTTGAATGTTTGATTGTGTAATTTACTAAAATAACGGTAATACGCAGGTTGGTATTCAATAATATTCTGTTCATTACCAACGTCGCCAATATCTTTCGTAGAAATGAGATAATAATCAGTAAAACTATAGGATGCACCTAAAGATTTCATAAATGGTAAATATGTTTGCTCATGTTCTTCAAATGAAAAATTAAAATTTGCAGTATCAGGTTTACTTTGCGCTAATGCATCGAAAAGTTGTGTCATCTCATCGATAGAAGGCTTGATGCTTTTGTCTATGAATGGTCCTAATACTTTATATTTATTGTCTTCGTATTTTAAAGCCAAAAGCAGCATTGTAATTTCATCTTGATTGTTCACTTGTGCAAATACACCTGGGTCTTGTATTGCATTGGTAATAACGGTCCTAATGTCATTATGCATTTGTGGCAATTTATACAAATAGGAAGCAGATTGATAGTTAGCTTTATTCAAAAATTCCAAGATTTGATCGACATCGTTCGGATTTGTTGTTTTCATATAATACCTCCATATGATGAACTATTAAGTTAATTATAAGAACTTTTTCATGTAAATGGAAGTTTTGATGTGCTATATACATGTTACAATAAGAATATCATTGAAATTGAAAGGACGAAATTATGAAATCACTCATTATTGCTGAAAAACCGTCTGTAGGCAGAGATATTGCGCAAGCATTAAATATAAATGATAAACGTAATGGCTACTTCGAAAATAATAAGTATATTGTCACTTGGGCACTGGGGCATTTAGTTACAAATGCTACACCAGAACAATACGATGATAACTATAAAGAATGGAAGCTTAACGATCTCCCTATTATACCTAAACGTATGAAGACCGTTGTCATAAGCAAAACTAAAAAACAATTTTCTATTGTACAATCATTAATTAATAATAAAAATACAAAAGACATTATTATCGCAACAGATGCTGGTAGAGAAGGGGAACTTGTTGCGCGTTTAATTTTAGATAAATCTCATAATAAGAAACCTATCAAAAGATTGTGGATTAGCTCAGTAACTAAAAAGGCAATTAAGGATGGTTTTGCAAAATTACAAGATGGTCGCAAATTTAATAATTTATATTATGCAGCGCTTGCTCGTAGTGAAGCAGATTGGATTGTTGGTATCAATGCAACTCGTGCATTAACAACAAAATACGATGCGCAATTGTCACTTGGTAGGGTTCAAACGCCGACGATACAACTTGTTCAAATGAGACAAAATGAAATTAATCACTTTATACCGCAAACTTATTTTAAGATGAATATCGTTGCCGAAGGCCTCACATTCCAATGTATGACGCCGGAGTCTAGTAATGATAAATCAGTTTTTGAAAAGATAAAAAGTGAAGTTATTGATAAAGAAGGTTTGGTTGAAAGTATTAATAAAAAACATAAAAAATCATATGCACCTAAATTGTTTAATTTAACAGATTTACAACAAGAAGCCTATAAACGCTATCACTTTGGTCCAAAAGAAACATTGAATGTTTTACAGACATTATACGAAAGACACAAACTTGTAACTTACCCACGTACAGATTCTAACTATTTAACTGACGATATGGTAAGTACACTTAAAGATAGAATTCAAGCGATCATGGGAACATCATTGAAAGAAATTGCAAAATCTCAAATAGCACAATCATTTTCAACAAATGAAAAATTTATAAACAATCAAAAAGTATCTGATCATCATGCAATTATACCGACAGAAGTACGTCCTGATATGAATCAGCTCTCACAACGTGAAACAAAAATTTATCTGATGATTGCTCAAAGATTTTTAGAAAATCTTATGCCACCACATGAATACGAAGCTGTATCAATCAATATCGCAGCAGGGAATTATAAATTTGAATTTAAAGATAAAGTTACTAAAAAGTTAGGATTTAAAGCGATTTATGAAACTGAAGCAGCAGTCAACAAACAAATAGATAAAATAACCAAATCATCTAAATTGCACATAACACATCCTAAAATCGAACAACATGAAACAACACCACCATCATATTTTAATGAAGGTACTTTATTAAAAGCGATGGAAAGCCCTCAAAAATTCTTTAAATTAAATAATAAAAAATATAACGAAACATTGAAAGAAACAGGTGGGATTGGAACTGTTGCTACTAGAGCAGATATCATAGAAAAGTTATTTAACATGAATGCAATTGAATCTCGTGATGGTAAGATAAGAGTTACATCTAAAGGAAAGCAAATACTAGAACTTGCACCACAAAAATTAACATCACCATTATTAACTGCTGAGTGGGAAGAAAAACTATCATTAATAGAGCAAGGTAAATATAATGCCACTCAATTTATTTCTGAAATGAAATCTTTCACACATGAAGTCGTTAATGAAATCAAAGAAAGTGAACAAAATTATAAACACGATAATTTAACAACGACGGAATGTCCTACATGCGGCAAATTTATGATTAAAGTTAAAACTAAAAATGGTCAAATGCTCGTTTGTCAGGATCCTAAATGTAAAACTAAAAAGAATATTCAAAGAAAAACCAATGCACGTTGTCCAAATTGTCACAAAAAAATGATGTTGTTTGGAAAAGGCAAAGAAGCAGTTTATCGTTGTGTATGTGGCCATACTGAAACACAAGCACAAATGGATAAACGTCACAAAAACAAAAAATCAGATAAAGTTAACAAAAAAGATTTGAAAAAATATATGAATAACGATGATGGATTAGAGAACAATCCATTCCAAGATGCACTAAAAGGATTAAAATTTTAAATTAATCGAACGAAAAGTATAAATTTTAACAAGAAGTTCGTGTTTGCTATTGTAAAATAATGTAATTGGTATTAGAATGTGTAGGTATTTTAAAAAAAGGAGAACTAAACCGTGAAAAAGTATTTCAAGTTTGAAAAGCATAAAACAAACTATAAGAAAGAGATACTTGGTGGGCTTACAACTTTCTTGTCAATGGCATATATATTAGCTGTCAACCCTCAAGTACTTAGTTTAGCAGGCGTAAAAGGTGTTTCAGAAGATATGAAAATGGACCAAGGCGCTATTTTTGTTGCTACAGCATTAGCGGCGTTTGTCGGTTCTTTATTTATGGGTTTGATAGCTAGATATCCAATTGCCTTAGCACCTGGCATGGGCTTAAACGCATTTTTCGCATTTACAGTGGTATTAACAATGGGTATTCCATGGCAAGTTGGTTTGACCGGCGTGTTATTCTCTGGTGTGGTTTTTGCAATTTTGACTATGACTGGTTTAAGAGAGACCATTATTAACGCAATACCCTATCAAATGAAAATGGCAGTTTCAGCAGGTATTGGTTTATTTATTACTTTTGTTGGATTACAAAGTTCAGGAATCATCACTAATAATGATTCTACATTAGTAACTTTGGGTCATATCACTGATGGCCCTGTATTGTTAACGATATTCGGTATTATAATAACAGTGATATTATATGCTGTTAGAGTACCTGGTGCGATATTTATAGGTATGGTCTTAACATCTATTTTAGGAATGCTTACAGGACTAATACATACGCCAAGTGGCATAGTGGGCAAAGTCCCTAGTATTGAGCCTACTTTCGGAGCTGCTTTTGAAGCATTTAAAGATCCTAGTCAATTGTTCACAGTACAATTTTTAATTGTAATTTTAACGTTTTTATTTATAGACTTCTTCGATACTGCAGGTACACTCGTTGCGGTGGCAACACAAGCAGGTATGATGAAGAATAATAAATTACCTAGAGCTGGTCGAGCATTATTTTCTGATTCATTAGCAACAATAGTTGGTTCGATTTTTGGGACGACAACAACAACTTCCTATATTGAGTCAACGTCAGGTGTCGCTGTAGGAGCTCGTACAGGATTTGCTAGTGTTGTTACAGGCTTTTGTTTCTTATTAGCGATATTTTTCAGCCCTTTAATGGAAGTAGTAACAAGTGCAGTGACTACACCAGCGCTTGTAGTCGTAGGTGTATTAATGGCTGCTAATTTTGCGGAAATAGACTGGAAAAAATTCGAAGTTGCAGTACCGGCATTTATCACGATTATTATGATGCCGTTATCTTATTCAATCGCAACTGGTATTGCTTGTGGCTTCATCTTTTATCCAATAACAATGTTGATTTCTAAAAGACATAAAGAAGTCCACCCAATCATGTATGCTTTAATGATACTGTTTATATTATATTTTGTATTTGTTCACGGCTAAATAAAAAATCCCTTTGCAGTCGATCCATATCGAAGCAAAGGGATTTTTTATACGTGTTAATTATCTGTATTCAGTTTATAAAAAAGTCGTGTTTCTTCATTATAATATAATAATCATGGCTGTATAACTTTAAAATTTATTATTCTCTTGCTTTTGTTGCGTGTAAACAACTTTTGCATGCTTGTTTGGAACATAAAGCGGCGTAGAGAAAATAATCAAAACAAAGAACAACATCAAGAAAAATAAAACCCAATGGACAATCATCCCAACAAAAGGTATGAATGCTATAAAAGAACCAATAACACCTAACAATGGTATGATTAACATTGGTTTAATAGAATTTTGTTTATCAACTATTAATATAATCACGATTATAAAATAAAGTAATGCATTGATTAATAAAGGCTGCCAACCAAAACTGAAAATGATACTACCACCTAAAAATGGGATGCCATAAATAAACTCGCCAACAATTAATATTAAACTAAGGATTATAAGTGTCGTACGGATACCACTTTTCATTAATATTCACTCCTAACTAATAATAGTATAAACGAAATAAATCAAATGAAAATAAAAAAGGGCAAATAAACATTTAAAATTACAAAAACTAAAAATTTCCTAAAAGTGGTTGAACTGAATAAGTAGTTCAAGTATAATAACAAGGTATGTGTTAGGCAAATAGTAAAAACTTTTGCAGAAAAGCTTGATAAATCACTGCTTTTCATGTAACATATCTAATGTTGGACTTTAAGAACACGCGATGAAGCGAAAGGTTACTGACACACCCGGCCGCTTTGCCATGGCGCTGTGTGAGATAGTTTTCGTGGAGAAGTCTATCACTTAAATGTAGACGAATAAGGAGGGAAAATTATGGCAAAACAAAAAATCAGAATCAGATTAAAAGCTTATGATCACAGAGTTATCGATCAATCTGCAGAAAAAATTGTTGAAACAGCAAAACGTTCTGGTGCAGATGTGTCTGGACCAATTCCGTTACCGACTGAAAGATCAGTTTATACTGTAATTCGTGCCGTGCATAAGTATAAAGATTCACGTGAACAATTCGAACAACGTACACATAAACGCTTAATCGATATTGTTAACCCTACACCTAAAACAGTAGATGCTCTTATGGGCTTAAACTTACCATCTGGTGTAGACATCGAAATCAAATTATAATAGAAAAAATTAGGAGGTGGACTTTCGATGACCAAAGGAATCTTAGGAAGAAAAATCGGGATGACACAAGTTTTCGGAGAAAACGGTGATTTAATCCCTGTAACAGTAGTAGAAGCTAGTGAAAACGTAGTATTACAAAAGAAAACTGAAGAAGTAGATGGCTACAATGCAATCCAAGTAGGCTATGCTGATAAAGCAGCTTACAAAAAAGGAAGCAAGTCAAGCAAATATGCTAACAAGCCAGCTGAAGGCCATGCTAAAAAAGCAAGCTCAGCACCTAAGCGCTTCATTCGTGAATTCAGAAACGTTAATGTTGATGAATACGAAGTAGGTCAAGAAGTCTCAGTTGATACATTTGAAGCTGGTGACATCATTGATGTAACTGGCGTATCTAAAGGTAAAGGATTCCAAGGTGCTATCAAGCGTCATAACCAAGCACGTGGACCAATGTCACATGGTTCTCATTTCCATAGATCACCTGGTTCAGTAGGTATGGCATCTGATGCTTCAAAAGTTTTCAAAGGACAAAAAATGCCAGGACGTATGGGTGGAAACACTGTAACAGTCCAAAACTTAGAAGTAGTTCAAGTTGACACTGAAAACAATGTTATCTTAGTAAAAGGTAATGTACCAGGTCCGAAAAAAGGATACTTAGAAATCTCTTCATCAATTAAAGGTAATAAATAATTATAGAGCGAAAGGAGGAAATGCATAATGGCAAATTATGATGTATTAAAAGTAGATGGAACTAAATCAGGTTCAGTTGAATTAAACGATGCAGTATTTGCAATCGAACCAAACAATAACGTTCTTTTTGAAGCAATTAATTTACAACGTGCTTCATTACGCCAAGGTACACATGCTGTTAAGAACCGTTCAGCAGTACGTGGTGGTGGACGTAAACCATGGAGACAAAAAGGTACAGGACGTGCGCGTCAAGGTACTATTCGTGCGCCACAATGGCGTGGTGGTGGTATCGTATTCGGACCAACACCAAGAAGCTATGCTTACAAAATGCCTAAGAAAATGCGTCGTTTAGCATTACGTTCAGCATTATCTTTCAAAGCACAAGAAAATAGCTTAACAATTGTAGATGCATTAAGTTTTGAAGCTCCAAAAACAAAAGAATTCAAAACTGTACTTTCTAACTTAGAACAACCTACAAAAGTGTTAGTAGTTACTGAATCTGAAGATGTAAATGTTGCACTTTCAGCACGTAACATCCCTGGTGTTCAAGTAACAACTGCACAAGGTTTAAACGTTCTAGATTTAACAAGCGCTGATAGTGTAGTAATCACAGAAGCAGCTGCTAAAAAAGTTGAGGAGGTGCTCGGATAATGGAAGCAAGAGACGTTCTTAAGCGCCCCGTAATCACTGAAAAATCTTCAGTTGCAATGGCTGAAGACAAATATACATTCGATGTTGATACTCGTGCTAACAAGACACAAGTAAAAATCGCTGTAGAAGAAATCTTTGATGTAAAAGTTGATAGTGTAAATATCATTAACTACAAACCAAAGAAAAAACGTATGGGCCGTTACCAAGGCTATACAAACAAACGACGCGTAGCAATCGTTAAATTAAAAGAAGGATCAATCGATCTATTTAACTAAAAAATTACCAATAAGGAGGTAAACGACAATGGCTCTAAAAAAATATAAGCCAATTACTAACGGTCGTCGTAATATGACTAGTTTAGATTTCGCAGAAATTACGAAAACTACTCCTGAAAAGTCATTATTACAACCGCTACCGAAAAGAGCGGGACGAAATCACCAAGGTAAATTGACTGTTCGCCATCATGGCGGTGGACATAAACGTCAATACCGTGTAATTGATTTCAAACGTAACAAAGATGGTATCCAAGCAAAAGTTGATTCAATTCAATACGATCCAAACCGTTCAGCAAATATCGCATTGTTATTTTACGCTGATGGAGAAAAACGTTATATTATTGCACCTAAAAACTTAAAAGTAGGTCAAGTACTTGAAAGTGGTGCTGAAGCAGATATTAAAGTAGGTAATGCCCTACCACTACAAAATATTCCAGTAGGTACTGTTATTCATAACATCGAGTTGAAACCTGGCAGAGGTGGACAAATTGCTCGTTCTGCTGGTGCTAGTGCACAAGTATTAGGTAAAGAAGGAAAATATGTATTAATCAGATTAAGATCTGGCGAAGTTCGTATGATTCTTTCAACTTGTCGCGCTACTATTGGTCAAGTTGGTAATATCCAACACGAACTTGTTAACGTTGGTAAAGCTGGACGTTCAAGATGGAAAGGTATCCGTCCAACAGTTCGTGGTTCTGTAATGAACCCTAACGATCACCCACACGGTGGTGGTGAAGGACGCGCACCAATCGGTATGCCTTCTCCAATGTCACCTTGGGGCAAACCAACACTTGGTAAGAAAACACGTCGCGGTAAAAAATCATCAGATAAACTTATCGTTCGTGGACGTAAGAAAAAATAAAAATAACTTATTTGGGTGTGCGGCTTAAACGCTGCACGCACATAATAAGAAGGGAGGCGCCACTATGGCTCGTAGTATTAAAAAAGGACCTTTCGTTGACGATCACCTAATGAAAAAGGTAGAAGCTCAAAGCGGAAGCGAGAAAAAACAAGTAATCAAAACTTGGTCACGTCGTTCAACTATTTTCCCTGATTTCATCGGACATACATTCGCTGTATATGATGGACGTAAACATGTGCCTGTATTTGTAACAGAAGATATGGTTGGTCATAAACTTGGAGAGTTTGCACCAACACGTACATTTAAAGGTCACGTTGCAGACGATAAAAAAACAAGAAGATAATATCTAACAGGTAGAGGAGGAAATTGGAATGGAAGCAAAAGCGGTTGCTAAAACAATAAGAATCGCACCTCGTAAAGTTAGATTAGTATTAGATCTAATTAGAGGCAAAAGCGCTGGTGAAGCGATAGCGATTTTAAAATTAACAAACAAGGCTTCATCACCAGTAATTGAAAAATTATTAATGTCCGCTTTAGCTAATGCAGAACATAACTATGATATGAACACAGATGAATTAATAGTTAAAGAAGCTTATGCTAATGAAGGACCAACTTTAAAACGTTTCCGTCCACGTGCACAAGGTAGTGCAAGTGCGATCAACAAACGTACAAGCCACATTACAATCGTCGTAAGTGACGGTAAAGAAGAAGCTAAAGAAGCTTAATAAAATCTTAAGGAGGGAACACTGTGGGTCAAAAAATTAATCCAATTGGACTTCGTGTCGGTGTAATCCGTGATTGGGAAGCTAAATGGTATGCAGAAAAAGACTTCGCATCATTATTACACGAAGATTTAAAAATCCGTAAGTTTATTGATAACGCATTAAGTGAAGCATCAGTTTCTCATGTAGAAATTGAACGTGCAGCTAATCGTATCAACATCGCTATTCACACTGGTAAACCAGGTATGGTAATCGGTAAAGGCGGTTCAGAAATCGAAAAACTTCGTAACAAATTAAATTCATTAACAAATAAAAAAGTACACATCAACGTAATTGAAATCAAAAAAGTTGATTTAGATGCTAAATTGGTAGCAGAAAATATTGCGCGTCAATTAGAAAACCGTGCATCATTCCGTCGTGTACAAAAACAAGCTATTACAAGAGCGATGAAACAAGGCGCTAAAGGTATCAAAACACAAGTATCTGGTCGTTTAGCTGGTGCTGATATCGCTCGTGCAGAACAATATTCAGAAGGAACTGTTCCACTTCATACACTACGTGCTGACATAGGCTATGCACACGCAGAAGCAGACACAACTTATGGTAAGTTAGGTGTCAAAGTGTGGATTTATCGTGGAGAAGTTCTTCCTACTAAGAACACTAGTGAAGGAGGAAAATAATAATGTTACTACCAAAACGTGTTAAATATCGTCGTCAACATCGTCCTAAAACAACTGGTCGTTCTAAAGGCGGTAACTATGTAACATTTGGTGAGTATGGTTTACAAGCAACTACAACGTCTTGGATCACATCTCGTCAAATCGAATCAGCTCGTATTGCAATGACTCGTTATATGAAACGTGGCGGGAAAGTTTGGATCAAAATCTTCCCACATACACCTTACACTAAAAAACCTTTAGAAGTTCGTATGGGTGCTGGTAAAGGTGCCGTTGAAGGCTGGATTGCAGTTGCAAAACCAGGTAGAATTTTATTTGAAGTTGCAGGCGTAAACGAAGAAGTTGCGCGTGAAGCATTACGTTTAGCTAGTCACAAACTTCCAGTTAAAACTAAGTTTGTAAAACGTGAAGAATTGGGTGGTGAAACAAATGAAAGCTAAGGAAATTAGAGACTTAACCACTTCTGAAATCGAAGAACAAATCAAATCTTCAAAAGAGGAGCTTTTTAACCTACGCTTTCAGTTAGCTACAGGTCAATTAGAGGAAACTGCACGTATTCGTACAGTGAGAAAAACGATTGCACGTCTAAAAACTGTTGCTCGTGAAAGAGAAATTGAACAAGGTAAGGCTAATCAATAATCAAATTGAAAGAGGAGGTTACTAAAGTGAGCGAAAGAAATGATCGTAAAGTTTATGTAGGTAGAGTCGTTTCCGATAAAATGGATAAAACAGTAACTGTACTTGTTGAAACATACAAAACACACAAACTATATGGCAAACGAGTAAAATACTCTAAAAAATACAAAACACATGATGAAAACAACTCAGCTAAATTAGGGGACATCGTTAAGATTCAAGAAACACGTCCTTTATCAGCAACTAAGCGTTTCCGTTTAGTAGATATTGTTGAAGAATCAGTAATTATTTAATAAACAGTGAAGATAAAGGAGGTTTAACTCATGATCCAACAAGAAACACGATTAAAAGTAGCAGATAACTCTGGTGCACGTGAAGTACTTACAGTCAAAGTATTAGGTGGATCTGGTCGTAAAACAGCGAACATTGGTGACGTTATCGTCGTTACTGTTAAACATGCTACACCAGGCGGCGTTGTCAAAAAAGGTGAAGTAGTTAAAGCTGTTGTTGTACGTACTAAATCAGGTGTACGTCGTAATGACGGTTCATATATCAAATTTGATGAAAATGCATGTGTCATCATTCGTGACGACAAAGGCCCACGTGGTACTCGTATTTTTGGACCAGTTGCGCGTGAATTACGTGAAGGTAATTTCATGAAAATTGTATCATTAGCTCCAGAAGTACTTTAATAAATTATTTATAAATATATAAATTTAAGGAGGTGCCACACATGCATATCAAAAAAGGTGACAACGTAAAAGTTATCGCAGGTAAAGACAAAGGTAAAGAAGGTAAAGTAGTAGCTACAGAACCTAAAAAAGACCGTGTCGTTGTGGAAGGTGTTAACACTATTAAAAAACACCAAAAACCAACTCAATTTAATCCTGAAGGTGGAATCTTAGAAACAGAGGCAGCAATCCATGTTTCTAATGTACAATTATTAGACCCTAAAACGAATGAACCAACTCGCGTAGGTTTCAAATTCGAAGACGGTAAAAAAGTTAGAATCGCTAAAAAATCTGGCGAAGAAATCAAATCTAATAATGAATAACTAATTGAAAGGAGGATCCACTGTGAATCGTTTAAAAGAAAAATTTAATTCTGAAGTTACAACGGACTTAGTAAAAAAATTCAACTATAGTTCAGTAATGGAAGTACCAAAAATAGAAAAAATTGTAGTGAACATGGGTGTTGGTGATGCTGTACAAAACTCTAAAGTATTAGATGATGCTGTAGAAGAATTACAAGCTATCACTGGTCAAAAACCATTAGTAACTAAAGCGAAAAAATCTGTCGCTACATTCCGTTTACGTGAAGGTATGCCAATCGGCGCTAAAGTAACTTTACGTGGTGAAAGAATGTATGACTTTTTAGATAAATTAATTGCGGTATCACTTCCACGTGTTCGTGACTTCCGTGGTGTATCAAAATCAGCATTTGACGGTAGAGGTAACTACACTTTAGGTGTTAAAGAACAATTAATTTTCCCTGAAATCGACTATGACCGAGTAAGTAAAATACGAGGAATGGATATCGTTATCGTAACAACTGCTAACACTGACGAGGAAGCTCGTGAATTGTTAACACAATTCGGTATGCCATTTCAAAAATAATCTCTAAAGGAGGCTAATTAAGTGGCTAAAACTTCAATGGTTGCTAAGCAACAAAAAAAACAAAAGTTCCAAGTACGTGAATATACGCGTTGTGAACGCTGTGGTCGTCCACATTCTGTATATCGTAAATTTAAATTATGCCGTATTTGTTTCCGTGAATTAGCTTATAAAGGCCAAATCCCTGGCGTTCGTAAAGCTAGCTGGTAATAGAAAAAAGTCTGAAAGGAGGCAACATTCAATGACAATCAACGATCCAATTGCAGATATGCTAACTCGTGTAAGAAACGCAAACATGGTGCGCCATGATAAGTTAGAATTGCCTGCATCAAATATCAAAAAAGAAATTGCTGAAATATTAAAAAGTGAAGGTTTCATTAAAAACGTAGAATACGTTGAAGACGATAAACAAGGGGTTATTCGTTTATTCCTTAAATATGGTCAAAACAATGAACGTGTTATCACTGGATTAAAACGTATCTCAAAACCAGGTTTACGTGTTTATGCTAAAGCAAACGAAGTGCCTAAAGTGTTAAATGGTTTAGGTATTGCATTAGTTTCTACTTCTGAAGGTGTAATCACTGATAAAGAAGCAAGAAAACGTAATATTGGTGGAGAAATCTTAGGTTACGTTTGGTAATAATTAATAACAAGGAGGTGCGATAACATGAGTCGTGTTGGTAAAAAAATTATTGACATCCCTAGTGACGTTACAGTAACTATCGAAGGAAATACAGTTTCTGTTAAAGGTCCAAAAGGCGAATTATCACAAACAATGAATGAAAGAATGACATATAAGCAAGATGAAAACACATTAGAAGTTGTAAGACCAACTGATTCTCAAAATGATAGAACAGTTCATGGTACAACTCGTGCTTTGATTAATAATATGATTCTAGGTGTTAAAGATGGCTACAAAAAAACACTTGAACTTGTAGGTGTAGGTTACCGTGCTCAAATGCAAGGTAATGACCTAGTATTAAACGTTGGATACTCACACCCAGTTGAATTTAAAGCTGAAGATGGTATCACTTTCGGTGTTGATAAAAACACTACAGTAACTGTAGAAGGTATTTCAAAAGAACAAGTTGGAGCTATTGCTTCAAACATTCGTTCAGTAAGACCTCCAGAACCTTATAAAGGTAAAGGAATTCGTTACCAAGGTGAATACGTTCGCCGTAAAGAAGGTAAAACTGGTAAATAATAAATAACTTTCAGAAGAAAGGAGTAATAAAATGATCAGCAAAATTGATAAAAACAAAGTGCGTTTGAAAAGACATGCTCGTGTCCGTAACAAATTATCTGGCACTGCTGAAAAACCACGTTTAAATGTTTATCGTTCAAACAAACACATTTATGCACAAGTTATCGATGATGTTAATGGTAAAACATTAGCACAAGCTTCAACACAAGAAAAAGATCTAGCTAATGAAACTGGATCTAAAGTTGATTTATCAGCTAAAGTCGGCGAAACAATTGCTAAAAGAGCGAATGAAAAAGGCGTAAAAACAATTGTATTTGACCGCGGAGGATATTTATATCACGGACGTGTTAAAGCATTAGCAGATGCAGCTCGTGAAAATGGTTTACAATTTTAATTTAAAGGAGGGACATTTACATGGCTCGTAGAGAAGAAGCGAAAGAATTTGAAGAACGCGTTGTTACAATTAATCGTGTTGCAAAAGTTGTAAAAGGTGGTCGTAGTTTCCGTTTCAGCGCTTTAGTAGTAGTTGGAGATAAAAACGGTCGCGTTGGATTCGGTACTGGTAAAGCACAAGAGGTACCTGAAGCAATCAAAAAAGCAGTTGAAGCAGCTAAGAAAAACTTAGTTGAAGTTCCACGTGTCGAAGGTACAACTCCTCACATGATCACTGGACAATTCAGTTCAGGTAGTGTATTAATGAAACCAGCAGCTCCTGGTACTGGTGTTATTGCGGGTGGTCCTGTTCGTGCAGTATTAGAACTAGCAGGTATCACTGATATCTTAAGTAAATCTTTAGGTTCAAACACACCAATCAATATGGTGCGTGCAACAATTAATGGATTACAAAACCTTAAAAATGCTGAACAAGTTGCGAAATTACGTGGCAAGTCAGTAGAAGAATTATATAATTAAGGAGGGAAAATAAGTTATGGCTAAATTACAAATTACCCTCACTCGTAGTGTTATAGGTCGTCCAGAAACACAACGTAAAACTGTTGAAGCTTTAGGTTTGAAAAAAACAAACTCTTCAGTAGTTGTTGAAGATAACCCTGCTATTCGTGGGCAAATCAACAAAGTAAGTCACTTAGTGACAGTAGAAGAAAAATAATTAAGGAGGTGCCGAAATGAAATTACATGAGTTAAAACCAGCAGAAGGTTCTCGTAAAGTTCGTAACCGCGTAGGTCGTGGTGCAGCTACTGGTAACGGTAAAACTAGTGGCCGTGGACAAAAAGGACAAAAAGCGCGTTCAGGTGGTAGTATTAGACCAGGATTTGAAGGTGGACAATTACCTTTATTCCGCCGTTTACCAAAACGAGGTTTTACTAACATTAACCGCAAAGAATATGCTATTGTTAACTTAGACCAACTTAATAAATTTGAGGATGGTACTGAAGTAACTCCTGCTTTATTAGTAGAATCTGGTGTAGTTAAAAGTGAAAAATCTGGTATTAAAGTACTAGGTAGTGGTTCACTTGACAAGAAGTTAACAGTGAAAGCTAACAAATTCTCTGCTTCTGCAGCAGAAGCTATTGATGCTAAAGGCGGAGCACACGAGGTGATCTAATGTTTCAAACGCTTGTGAGCTTCTTTACTACAAAAGAAGTTCGTAACAAGATCTTTTTTACGCTCGCAATGTTAGTTATTTTTAAAATAGGTACTTATATTCCAGCACCTGGCGTAAATCCAGCTGCTTTTGACAGTCAACAAGGTTCTCAAGGTGTCACTGACTTACTTAACACGTTTGGTGGCGGAGCCTTGCAGAACTTTTCTATCTTTGCCATGGGTATAATGCCATATATTACTGCATCAATTGTGATGCAGTTATTACAAATGGATATTGTTCCAAAGTTTTCAGAGTGGGCAAAACAAGGTGATGCAGGTAGAAAAAAACTTAATAACGTAACCCGTTATTTTGCGATTGTACTTGCTTTTATCCAATCAATAGGAATGGCGTTCCAATTTAATAATTATTTGAAAGGTCAACTTATTATGGATCAGTCCGTAATAAGCTACCTAACAATAGCTGTTGTGTTAACAGCTGGTACAGCGTTTTTAATTTGGATAGGTGAACAAATCACTCAATTCGGTGTTGGTAATGGTATTTCCATCATTATCTTTGGAGGTATTTTATCTTCATTACCTTCATCATTAATCCAGTTTTACCAACAGTCCTTTGTAGGACAAGATGATACAACTTTAGCATGGTTAAAAGTTATTGGATTAATTGTTGGAATGGTATTGCTAACGGTTGGTGCAATATTCGTACTACAAGCTATTAGAAAAATACCAATTCAATATGCGAAAAAACAGTCTGCACAACGATTAGGTTCACAAGCAACATATTTACCTTTGAAAGTTAACTCTGCAGGGGTTATCCCAGTCATCTTTGCAATGGCGTTCTTCTTATTACCAAGAACATTAACTTTGTTCTTCCCTGATGCAAGTTGGGCGCAAAAAATATCTGACGTTGCAAATCCATCAAATAATATAGGGATGATTGTTTATGTGATTCTTATTATTGCATTCACATATTTCTATGCATTTGTACAAGTCAATCCTGAAAAGATGTCTGATAACCTTAAAAAACAAGGCAGTTATGTTCCGGGTATTAGACCTGGCGAACAAACAAAAAAATATATTACTAAAGTTCTCTACAGATTGACCTTTGTAGGATCAATATTCTTAGCTGTCGTTGCTATACTACCAATCATTGCTACTAAGGTGATGGACTTACCACAATCGATACAAGTCGGTGGTACAAGTCTACTTATCGTAATTGGTGTTGCGATTGAAACAATGAAGAGTCTTGAAGCTCAAGTGAGTCAAAAAGATTATAGAGGCTTTGGTGGTAGATAAATTGTAGGAGGGCACTTATGAATATCATTTTAATGGGTTTACCTGGCGCAGGTAAAGGAACTCAAGCGAGTGAAATTGTTAAGAAATTCCCAATTCCACACATATCTACTGGAGACATGTTCAGAAAAGCGATTAAAGATGAAACTGATTTAGGAAAAGAAGCTAAATCGTACATGGATCGTGGAGAATTAGTCCCTGATGAAGTTACTGTGGGCATTGTTAAAGAAAGAATTTCTGAAGACGATGCAAAAAAAGGATTCTTACTTGACGGCTTTCCTCGTACTATTGAACAAGCAAAAGCATTAAGTGAAATCATGCAAGAACTAGATAGAAAAATTGATGCTGTTATCAATATAGAGGTACCTGAAGAAGAATTAATGAACCGCCTTACTGGTCGTAGAATTTGCGAAAAATGCGGGCACACTTATCATCTTGTATTCAATCCTCCAAAAGTTGATGGCATTTGTGATATTGACGGTGGTAAATTATACCAACGTGAAGATGACAACCCAGAAACAGTTGCAAATCGTTTAAATGTCAATGTAAAACAATCTAAGCCAATCCTAGAATACTATGATAATGAAAATGTATTGAAAAACATTGATGGTTCAAAAGATATTAATGAGGTTACTTCAAACGTAATCGATATTCTTGAGAACCTAAAATAGTATCAACTTTGTACGGTCTATGTAATGCCAAGAGTATAAACGAAAAAGAGTGACAATGCGATATAGTAATTCATTTTAATTTTGTTGAACTTATTAACAACACTTATAGACTCGTATGGTTATAGTTGATCTTAGACGATAACCAACTATTGTAAAAAGGGGGAAGTTAATAAATGGCTAAGCAAGATGTTATTGAATTAGAAGGTACAGTATTAGATACTTTACCAAATGCAATGTTTAAAGTAGAATTAGAAAATGGTCATGAGATTTTAGCTCACGTAAGTGGTAAAATCAGAATGAATTATATTCGAATTCTACCTGGCGACAAAGTAACTGTAGAAATGTCTCCGTATGATTTAACACGCGGAAGAATTACGTATCGTTATAAATAATCGTCACTCCATAATATAGGGAGGTATTAAAATGAAAGTAAGACCATCAGTAAAACCAATTTGCGAAAAATGTAAAGTCATTAAACGTAAAGGTAAAGTAATGGTAATTTGTAGCAATCCAAAACACAAACAAAGACAAGGTTAATAAAGAGAGGTGTAAATAATTATGGCACGTATTGCAGGAGTAGATATTCCACGTGAAAAACGTATTGTTATTTCTTTAACTTATGTATATGGTATCGGTACTACTACAGCTCAAAAAATTGTTGAAGAAGCTAATGTATCTACAGATACTCGCGTTAAAGACTTAACTGATGACGAATTAGGTCGTATCCGTGAAGTAGTAGACAATTATAAAGTAGAAGGTGACTTACGTCGTGAGCAAAACTTAAACATTAAACGTTTAATGGAAATCTCATCATACCGTGGTATCCGTCACCGTCGTGGTTTACCAGTACGCGGACAAAAGACAAAAAACAATGCTCGTACTCGTAAAGGCCCAGTTAAAACTGTAGCTAACAAGAAAAAATAATAGGTAAAGGAGGCAAATTTTAAATGGCACGTAAACAAGTATCTCGTAAACGTAGAGTGAAAAAGAATATTGAGAATGGTGTGGCACACATCCGCTCAACATTCAATAATACAATCGTAACTATTACTGATGAATTTGGTAATGCTTTATCATGGTCATCAGCAGGTGCACTTGGATTTAAAGGATCAAAAAAATCAACACCATTTGCAGCACAAATGGCATCAGAAACTGCAGCTAAAGCAGCTATGGAACATGGTTTAAAAACTGTTGAAGTTACTGTTAAAGGTCCTGGCCCAGGTCGTGAATCAGCGATCCGTGCATTACAATCAGCTGGATTAGATGTAACTGCAATCCGTGACGTTACTCCAGTACCACATAATGGTTGTCGTCCACCAAAACGTCGTCGCGTATAATATTATCGTTATTGTCGCAAGTCACTGAGAAACACAGTACAATTCAAGTCGACGTAATCAAGGAGGATATTTGTAAATGATTGAAATCGAAAAACCTAGAATTGAAACAATTGAAATTAGTGAAGATGCTAAATTCGGTAAGTTCGTTGTTGAACCACTAGAACGTGGCTACGGTACTACACTAGGAAACTCCTTACGTCGTATCCTACTATCTTCATTACCAGGTGCAGCCGTTAAGTACATCGAAATCGAAGGTGTATTACATGAATTCTCAGCAATAGATAATGTTGTAGAAGATGTTTCAACAATTATTATGAACATCAAAAAGCTAGCATTGAAAATTTATTCTGAAGAAGATAAAACATTAGAGATTGATGTAAAAGATGAAGGCGAAGTTACTGCAAGCGACATCACGCATGATAGTGATGTAGAGATTTTAAATCCTGAGATTAAAATCGCAACAGTATCTAAAGGTGGACATTTAAAAATCCGTCTTGTTGCTAATAAGGGTAGAGGTTACGCATTAGCAGAACAAAATAACACTAGTGATTTACCAATTGGTGTAATTCCAGTGGATTCACTATATTCACCAGTAGAACGTGTTAACTATACTGTAGAAAACACACGTGTAGGTCAAAGTAGTGATTTTGATAAATTAACTTTGGATGTTTGGACTAATGGTTCAATTACGCCACAAGAGTCTGTTTCTCTAGCGGCAAAAATCCTAACTGAACATTTGAACATCTTCGTTGGATTAACTGATGAAGCACAAAATGCTGAAATCATGATTGAAAAAGAAGAAGATCAAAAAGAAAAAGTACTTGAAATGTCTATAGAAGAATTAGACTTATCTGTCCGTTCATATAACTGTTTGAAACGCGCAGGTATTAATTCTGTTCAAGAATTAGCTGATAAATCTGAAGCAGATATGATGAAAGTGCGCAATTTAGGACGCAAATCATTAGAAGAAGTTAAATATAAACTTGAAGATCTAGGCTTAGGTCTTAGAAAAGAAGATTAATAAAAAGGAGGTTAACTCATGGGTTACAGAAAATTAGGTCGTACTTCTGATCAACGTAAAGCGATGTTACGTGACTTAGCTACTTCACTTATTGTTAGTGAACGTGTTGAAACGACAGAAGCACGTGCAAAAGAATTACGTAGTGTTGTTGAAAAATTAATCACTTTAGGTAAAAAAGGAGATTTAGCATCTCGTCGTCAAGCTGCTAAAACTTTACGTAATGTTGAAGTCTTAAATGAAGATGAAACTACACAAACTGCACTTCAAAAATTATTTGGTGAAATTGCTGAACGTTATACAGAACGTCAAGGTGGTTACACACGTATCCTTAAAGTAGGCCCTCGTCGCGGTGACGGTGCTGAATCAGTAATTATAGAATTAGTTTAATTTAAATACACATACTACTATGTATAAAGCAAATGAGTGCAACGATAATGTTTGCCACATACAAATATTGTCTAGCTCAGAGTACCCCATCAAACTTAATAAATTTTAAAGCGTGAACTCAAATATGATGGGGTGCGCGCTTTTTTTTGTTAGTCCCCCTTAATTCGAAGAATTTAGGGGGACTTATGCAATTGCGAAGCAATAGCGAACCGCTGAGCCTTAATTCGAAGAATTTAGGGGGACTTATGCAATTGCGAAGCAATAGCGAACTGCTGAGCCTTAATTCGAAGAATTTAGGGGGACTTATGCAATTGCGAAGCAATAGCGAACTGCTGAGCCTTAATTTGGGTAAGGTAAAGGAATACATTCATAGAGCCAATGCATAAGAAGTTCTAACTAGGCAATATTTTGTTCATAAATTTAAAAGTAGATAAATTGCTAAGAAACAATAATTGTTAACTATTTATATTAATGAGAAGTGTATTTTATGCTCAAAATTATCTTTATGCGTGTCTCAATAAATAAAATTTAAAAGAGAAATTAATGAAGATGAAGTGCTTATTTATCGTTTTTCATGTAAAATGATTAAGTATATGATTAATATTTTTGATTTAGGAGATAACTGGTATGATAACGCAAGCAGAAGAAATAATTAAATTTGATCATGTATCTTTTAAATATAATAGCGATGAACCACTTGCGTTAAATGATGTATCATTTAGCATTCCTAGAGGCAAATGGACCTCTATAGTAGGTCATAATGGTTCAGGTAAATCAACGATAGCAAAACTGATGATAGGCATTCAAAAACCTTTTGAGGGCCAAATATATTTAAACGGTGTTAGTATCAATGACGATAACTTAAATAAGTTGAGACAGCATATAGGAATTGTATTTCAAAATCCAGAAAATCAATTTGTTGGGTCTACTGTGGAATTTGATGTAGCATTTGGTTTAGAAAATAATGCTATGACTTACGAGAAAATGCATGAAATTGTGCCTAAAGCATTAGCGGATGTAGATATGCTGGACAGAGCTACATATGAGCCGCAATCACTTTCTGGTGGCCAAAAACAGCGTGTCGCTATCGCAGGTGTTTTAGCATTAAATACAGATATCATCATATTAGATGAAGCGACGTCTATGTTAGATCCAGAAGGTAGAACAGAATTAATTTCACTCATACATCGTTTAAAGGAAGAAAAAGATGTGACAATTATATCCATCACTCATGATTTATCTGAAGCTATAGATGCGGATCATTTAGTTGTTTTAAACCAAGGCTTTCTATATCAATCAGGTTTGCCTCAAGTTATTTTTAATAAAGGAGAGGCATTAACACAAATAGGTTTAGATTTACCGTTTGCAATGAGAATGAGCCAACAACTATTAGGTGTTACTGACTATATTTCTTATGAAGGGTTGGTAAGCAAATTATGACTGTTAAATTCAATCAAGTGTCCTATGTTTATCAAAAAGGAACACCTTATGAACATCTTGCATTGAAAGAGATTGTAACTACTTTTGAACAAGGTAAGTATTATGCAGTGATTGGTCAAACAGGCTCTGGTAAGTCTACATTAATACAGCATATTAATGGATTGCTAAAACCGTCACATGGCGCTTTAGAGGTCGATGAGGTCATGATTACGCACAAGACTAGAGATAAATATTTAAAGCAAGTGCGTAAGCGTGTAGGGGTAGTATTCCAATTTCCAGAATCACAACTTTTTGAAGACTCCGTGGAACGAGAAATTTTATTCGGACCTAAAAATTTTAATATGCCACTTGAAGAAGTAAAAACACGAGCATTTCAATTATTATTAGAGTTCGGTTTTAATAGGGATATACTTGAACAATCACCTTTCCAAATGTCGGGAGGTCAAATGAGAAAAATAGCAATTACTTCTATATTAGCTATGGATCCAGATATTGTTATTTTAGATGAACCTACTGCAGGACTTGACCCTAAAAGTAGAAATCAAATCATGGAAATGTTAAAGAAACTTCAGCTTGAACAAAATAAAACAATCATATTAGTTACGCATGAAATGAATGATGTTGCAAAATATGTTGATGAAGTGAAAATTATTAAACATGGCAAGTTAGTGGAAAGCTGTTCTCCAAGAAAATTGTTTAATGCTGACGACTATGTTAAAGATATGCATTTAGATGTACCAGACATCGTCAAATTACAGAGAGATATTGAAGCAAAGCATCAATTTAAATTTGAGCGCACGGCATTAACCGAATCAGAATTCACTGAGATGTATAAGGAGTGGCAACAACATGAGAGATAAGTTTATTATAGGACGTTATCTTCCATTAGACACTTTTGTACATCGTCGTGATCCACGTGCCAAATTAATATTTGTATTTTTATTTATCATACTAATATTTTTTGCACATTCATTTATCACTTATTTATGGTTATTCTTGATCATTGTAACCATGATGAAAGTAGCGCACATAAAATCTTGGTTTTTAATAAAGGGATTAACACCTATATGGATTTTTCTGATTTTCACCTTTTTAATGCATTTGTTTTTAACTAAAGGTGGTATGCGTATATTTGAGATAGGGTTTATTTCAATTGATACTCAGGGCGTTTTAGAAGGTATTTATATTGTGTTGAGGCTAATGTTTATCATTATGGTATCTACGATCATGACTTTAACGACAAGTCCATTAGATCTTACTGATGCGTTTGAACGATTATTATATCCATTAAAGTTGATAAAAGTTCCTGTACATTTACTGAGTATGATGATGTCAATCGCTTTACGTTTTATTCCAACTTTAATGAATGAGCTAGATAAGATTATCTTAGCACAGAAATCAAGAGGTTCTGAAATCAGTTCTGGGGGGTTAATTAACAGAGTTAAAGCATTTATTCCTTTATTGATACCCTTATTTATCTCAGCTTTCCAAAGAGCAGAAGATTTAGCCATTGCAATGGAAGTCCGTGGTTATGAAACAAACAAACAGCGAACAAGTTATCGTCAATTAGACTGGCAATGGTTTGATAGTTTGTTATTGATTTCAATTATACCAATAGCAATAATATTATTTGTGTTAAAGTATATGGGAGTGTAAAGAATGGTTCGTGTTTTAGTAAATATTTCATATCAGGGTAGTCAATTCTTGGGTTTTCAAATCCAAAATAATGGTAGAACTGTACAACAACAATTTGAAAAAATACTTAAGCGCATGCACAAACGACATATCAGGATACATCCTAGTAGTCGAACTGATCGTGGCGTGCATGCATTAGAACAATATTTTCATTTTGACACAGAGCTTAACATTTCACCAGATCAATGGCGATATGCGATGAATCGGGCATTGCCTGATGATGTTTATGTGAAAGATGTTTCATTTGTAGATGAATCATTCCATTGTCGTTATGATTGTGTCGGTAAAACTTATCGCTATAAAGTTTATCAATCACCTAATAAAAATCCATTTGAATGTGGTTTGAAAAATCACGTACCAGAAAGTTTAAACTTTGAAAAAATGTCACAAGCTGCCAATTTGTTTATTGGTACACATGACTTTACTGGATTTTGTTCCCAAAAAACAGAAGTTGAAAGTAAAGTCCGTACATTATATGAAAGTAAAATAGAAAAAACAGAATATGGTTTTGATTATGTCGTTACTGGTTCGGGATTTTTATATAATATGGTGCGTGTGTTAGTAGCATTTTTAATTGGAGTAGGCAAAGGGAAATTCCAACCTGAGGTAGTTCCACAATTATTAATTGCTAAAGATCGCAATAAAGTTCCGTTCACTGCACCAGCTGATGGATTGTATTTGGAACATATATATTTATCCCCCAAAGCACTGAAAAGAGACTTTGGTGAAGATATAAAAATATATCAAAAAAAATCTACACAAAATAGTTGAATTACATTGACAAAACCCCATAAAAATTATACGATAACTAACGGTATTGTTTTATATCACCCCACGATAAGCCCCGGAATCTTATTGTGTAACAAGATATAGAAGCACGTAGAAATTATAAATTAACAAAATAAATGAATTTAAGTTTAAATATCACTTTAATTAGACAAGAAACATTTATTTATTCTAGGAGGACAATTATATGCGTCAAACATTTATGGCTAATGAAGCAAACATTGAGCGCAAATGGTATGTTATTGATGCTGAAGGTAAAACACTTGGTCGTTTATCATCAGAAGTAGCTGCTATTCTACGCGGTAAAAATAAAGTAACTTATACACCACACGTTGATTCAGGTGATTATGTAATTATCATCAACGCTGCTAAAATTCAATTCACTGGTAATAAAGAACAAGACAAAATGTATTACCGTCATAGTAACCACCCAGGCGGAATCAAATCAATCTCTGCTGGTGAGTTAAAAGCTACAAACCCAGAACGTCTACTTGAAAACTCAATTAAAGGTATGTTACCAAGCACACGTCTAGGTGAAAAACAAGGCAAAAAATTATTTGTATATGGTGGCGCTGAACATCCACACGCTGCACAACAACCAGAAAACTACGAGTTACGTGGTTAATTAAAAGGAGGAAATTACATTGGCACAAGTTGAATATAAAGGCACAGGCCGTCGTAAAAACTCAGTAGCACGTGTACGTTTAGTACCTGGCGAAGGTAACATTACTGTTAACCACACTGATGTACGTAGCTACTTACCATTCGAATCATTAATCTTAGACTTAAACCAACCATTTGATGTTACAGAAACTAAAGGTAACTATGATGTATTAGTTAACGTTCACGGTGGTGGCTTCACTGGACAAGCACAAGCTATCCGTCATGGTATTGCACGTGCTTTATTAGAAGCAGATCCTGAATATAGAGGTTCATTAAAACGCGCTGGATTACTTACACGTGACCCACGTATGAAAGAACGTAAAAAACCAGGTCTTAAAAAAGCTCGTCGTTCACCACAATTCTCAAAACGTTAATTTCCCAAATGTTGTTGCGAATATTTTTCGCTCACAGATTTGGTACATTAATTGCTTAGGTAATTGATGTCAAACAGAAGAAACGTTTCAAACTTCCCATATTAATATGGGAAGTTTTTTTGTTTTATAAATAATCAAAAATGTATACAACTTTTGTACTCGTAAAAATAGAAAGAATTTGTTTTATTTTAGTAAGTTCAAATAGTATGAAGTATAATAAAATAAAACAGTATTAGAGGTTATACATATGACATTCAACAAACTAAATCATCACTTAAAAAAATTGAGTATCGTATTAATATTAATTATTTTTTCTAGCATTATTCTTTTGGTCATGAACCAAGTGTTTAACAAAACGTTAATTAAAAACATGTCCAGTGAAACATCAGTACCGACATTTTATTTACATGGTTATTCTGGAACAACTCAATCAGAAAAATACATGGTAAATTCGGCAGTCCAAAATAATATTACAAATGACGTTGTTGAAGCTAAAGTTTCATCAAATGGAAAGGTGACATTTAATAAAAATATATCTAACAATATGAAGCGTCCAATTATAAAAATTATACTTGAAGATAATGAAAATAAAAATTTAGAAAAAAATGCACAATGGATCAAAAATGTTATGATAGCTTTTAATGCAAAATATCATTTTAAAAAATTTAATTTTGTTGCACATTCAATGGGAAATCAATCTTTTAGTTATTATATGTTAAAGTATGGTGATGATAGTGTTTTACCTAAGTTGAATAAGCAAGTTAGTTTAGCTGGAAACTTTAACGGAGAAGTAGATATCAATGGTTTAGACTTAAATATACATTTAGACAAAAATGGCAAACCCAACAAGATGTTAAAAGAATACCGCGATTTATTATCCATGCAAGCACACTATCCTAAAAACGCTGAAGTTCTTAATATTTATGGTGATTTAAAAGACGGGACGCATTCTGATGGTAGAGTAACGAATGTATCATCAGAATCGTTAAGGTACTTATTATCAAATCATGTTAAAACTTATAAAACATACAAAGTTTATGGACCTAAAGCTGAACATAGCGAGCTTCATGATAATGAAAAAGTTACAGATCAAATTAATGCATTTCTTTGGGAATTATAAATAAAAAAGATAACTCTATTATATTAGAATTATCTTTTGAACAGTTATGAAGTCACTATATTTACTCATTATAAAAAACTTAAAATTGATTGTTTTCAATTGCTAATAATTGTAACACGTTTTTGCGGTTTGACTCCCCATAAACATGTGGTTGAATCATTACTTCATCCGCATTGTAGTTATGTGCGATTGCTTGTAATTGTGTGTAAACTTCATTTGGTAAACCACTGATAAAGCGTGGTTCATTTTGCCTCATTTTTTCAAGTTCTCTAGTAGATGGTTGTCTTTGTTGAGCAAATGTAATTGATGGATAGTGACTAGGTTGTTTTAAATAGTTAATACGCAATAACCATAGATGAAAAGCTTGTTCCAATTCTTTAATCTTTTGAATGTCATTTGCAGTGATTACAAAAGTTGAAATAATAACATAAGGTGTTCGGTTTGGATGAAGTTTTGAAAATAGTTTTCGATAATCATCGATGGATTGTTTAACCTTATCTTTATTCTTACCCATTAAAGCAGTGACAAAGGGTAAACCAAGTTGTGCAGCGAGTTCAGCGCTATTTTGGCTTGTGCCCAATAAATGCATATCAGGTTGTGTATTGATTAAAGGTGTAGCGTATAATCCAAGAAATCTTTGTCTTTGAATGTCATCATTAAAATAGTTTGTTAAATCCACAATTTGTGTTTTAAAATCAACGTTGGTTGTTTTGTTTTCATTTAATGCTTGATTTACATTTTTAAAACTCATAGAACGGCCAATGCCTAAATCCACTCTGCCGGGATGACGTCCTTCTAGTATTTTAAATACTTCTGCTACTTTATATGCACTATAGTGAGGAAGCATAACACCACCACTGCCTATGCGAATCGAATTTGTATTTTCTAGCAAAGTCATCATTATCATTTCAGGAGCACTAGAAGCAACTGACAATACTTTGTGATGTTCAGCAACCCAAAATCGATAAAAACCTAGCGATTCTGCAAATTGAGCTAATTCAACAGAATGATTTATCGCTTGAGTAGTATCGCTGCCTTCAAATATTGGAACATAGTCTAGTATACTTAATCGCATATTACACTCTCCTTCATTACAATCATTTAAGTGCTCCATTTTATTTATCATAACACGAGGACAAAATATCAAATAAGCGATTTGATTGATTGCATAACTTCATCACTATAGAATAGAAGAAAATATGAAATGGAGGCAAAATAATGAAAACAGAAAGCATTGTATTAGCAAAACGCCCAGAAGGCATACCTTCTGATGATGTATTTAGATACGAAACTATTGAAATAGATGAGCCTGGTAATGATGAGATTCAAGTTGAAGCGATATATATTTCGGTAGATCCATATATGCGTGGCAGAATGGATGATAGTAAATCTTATATACAACCATTTCAATTAGATGAACCATTGGCAGGACATATTGTTGGAAAAGTAGTGCAATCCAACGCTGACACTTTTGAGCAAGGTGATTATGTATTAGGTATGTTACCTTGGCAAAAATATACAAATGTATCAGCTCAAAAAGTTACGAAAATTACTCAGAGAGACATTCCACTTTATTTATATCTAAGTGTATTAGGTATGACTGGTCAAACGGCATACCATGGTCTGCTAAAAATCGGCCAACCAAAAGAAGGAGAAACTGTTGTTGTATCTGCAGCTTCAGGGGCTGTCGGTTCAGTAGTAGGTCAAATAGCTAAATTAAAAGGTGCGCGTGTGGTTGGTATTGCAGGCGGAACAACCAAAACGAAATATTTAACTGAACAATTAGGATTTGATGCTAGTGTAGATTATAAAGCTGATAACTTCTCAGAACAATTAGCTCAAGCAGTTCCAGATGGTGTAGATGTTTATTTTGAAAATGTTGGTGGACACATTGCAGATGAAGTAATGAAACACTTAAATCAATTTGCTAGAATTCCAGTATGTGGTGCAATTTCTGGCTATAATGATAAAAGTATTGAGCACGGACCACGTATTCAGCCGATTTTGATAAAATCACAAGCACTTATGAAAGGATTTGTTGTTGCAAATTTTGCTGATGACTTTAAACAAGCGAGTCAACAGCTTGCTCAGTGGGTAAATGAAGATAAAATAAAAACAAAAACTTCGATCGTAGAAGGATTTGAAAACGTGCCTAATGCATTTAGAAATTTATTTACTGGAGATAATTTTGGTAAACAAGTGGTCCAAGTTTCAGACAATTTATAAGTAAAGGAGATGCACATATGAAAGCAATTGCTGCAGATAGACCGTTTACATTAGATGAGGGTAATCAATTTTATGAAATGGATATAGAGAAGCCAAAGCCTCAGCAATATGAATTATTAGTGCGTTTAACTGCTATTAGTGTGAATCCAGTAGATACGAAAATTAGACAATCGTCTATAAATGAGTCGCCAAGAATTTTAGGATATGATGCTGTAGGTGTTGTAGAAGCTATAGGCGAAGATGTTAAACAATTTAAGATTGGCGATGAAGTTTATTATTCAGGTTCACCTTCGTATCAAGGATCGAATCAGACATATCAACTTGTTGATGAACGATTGGTAGCATTGAAGCCGAGTAATATTAGTGATGTTGAAGCGGCAAGTCTCCCTTTAACTGGTTTAACAGCTTCAGAAACGCTTTTTGATGTTTTTAATATTTCTCATAATCCAGAAGAAAATAAAGGCAAGTCCATATTAATAATTAATGGCGCAGGTGGCGTAGGCAGTATCGCAACACAGATAGCAAAGTATTACGGGCTACACGTCATCACCACTGCATCTCGCAATGAAACGTATAATTGGTCAAAATCATTAGGTGCAGACATCGTGTTGAATCATAAAAATAATCTGACAGATGAATTTAAAAAATATGAAATTAGTGAAGTAGATTATATATTTTGTACTTTTGATACGGACTTGTATTACGAAAAAATGATTGAATTAGTAAAACCACGCGGTAAGATTGCTACAATTGTTGCTTTCAACAATAAGCAAGATTTAAATTTATTGAAGCCTAAAAGTGTAACCTTTACACATGAATATATGTATTCAAGACCGTTAAATAAAACAGAAGATATGTCTATTCATGGTACCTATTTAAAAGATATCACTAACAAAGTAGAATCAGGCGACTATAAACCAACAGCAAATGAAGTGTTAAAAGGATTAACAGCAGATAATATTTATGAAGCGCATAAAAAAATGGAAAACCACAGCATGGTTGGCAAATTAGTTATTTCTATTTAGTAAAAGTGCACGATGTTATAAATATGAACACTGCTATTGAGAAATTCTTATTGTTAAGCAATACTATAAAAGTTTAACAGCTTTCAATAAAATAGCTGCTACAAAGGAGCAAAGACAATCAAAACAGTATATTTGATTGTTATTTTGCTCCTTTATTTTTTCAAAGTAACGGTTTCTCACAATATCAATATCGAAAATTATTACTTTTGAATATACGCACAATTTAAGATATAAAATGTATAAATTAAAGTGTTAAATACAATTAAATTCATAAATTACGCATATTACCACGATGTAAGGGTATATATGACACATAAAGTAAAGGGAGAGTGTCATGTTAATATGCGTCTTAAAAAATTAACAGTAGTTTTTTGGGTAGCGCTAACGATTTGTACGCTATTTGTTATTTATGGCGCAATTGCGCCTAAACAATTAGAATCGGTTACACAAGCGATTACCAATTTTATTGCAGTAAATTTTGGATGGTATTATTTACTATTAGTATTAGCTATTTTAGTTGTATCTATTTATTTATTATTTTCTAGATATTCAACAATAACTTTAGGAGAAGAAGGAGAAGACCCAGAATTTTCACTAAAATCATGGTTTGCAATGTTGTTTAGTGCGGGTATGGGGATTGGTTTAGTATTTTGGACAACAGCTGAACCTATCAGTCATGCATTTACATTAACACCGATACATAAAGCAGGAACACAAACTGCTATAAATGAAGCGATGCAGTTCTCATTTTTCCACTGGGGTATACATGCATGGGCAGTGTACGGAATTGTTGGACTTGTGTTTGCATACTTTAATTTTCATAAAGGTTATCCTGGATTAGTGAGTGCTACATTAAGACCAGTTTTAGGAGAAAAGATGATGCGTGGGCCAATAGGTGGCGCAATCGATGTGCTTGCAATTATCGCCACAGTGACTGGTGTTGCTGCGACACTTGGATTTGGTGCATTACAAATTAATGAAGGTCTAAATTTTTTATTTAAAATACCTTCTAATTTTGGTACACAAGTTGTGATTATTGTTATTGCTACAGTGTTATTTACGTGGTCTGCTTGGTCAGGTATTGATAAAGGCATTAAAAACTTAAGTAATATTAATATGTTTTTAGCTTTTGTAGTATTAATCGCATTATTTTGTGTCGGACCTACGTTAAACATTTTAAATACGTTTACTAACTCATTGGGAGATTATATTGCTAATTTCTTTAACATGAGTTTACGTATTCCACAATCAGGTGGAGAGAAATTCCAATGGTTGCAACAGTGGACAATTTTCTACTGGGCATGGTGGGTCTCTTGGGCACCTTTTGTTGGCATATTCATTGCTCGAGTTTCTCGAGGTAGAACAATTAAAGAATTTATTTTAGGTGTACTTTTTGTACCTGCACTTGTTTGTTTTTTATTCTTTGCAGTGTTCGGGGCGTCAGCGATTTATTTACAGCAAAATGGCATTGCCAACATTGCTAAAGAGGCAACTGAAACTGCAACATTTGCAACACTTGAGCATTTTCCATTAGGATTTTTACTCAGTATTATTACACTCATTGTAATTATGATTTTCTTTGTTACTTCAGCAGACTCTGCAACTTATGTACTAGGTATGTTGAGTTCTAAAGGGAGTATTAATCCATCTGGCGTAGTAAAAGTAAGTTGGGGTGTTATTTTAGCACTATTTGCTATGATTATGATTTATACAGGTGGTACACAGTCAATACAAAACTTATTAATCATAGCAGCATTACCTTTTTCAATCGTTATTATCTTTATGATTTGGTCGTTATTCAAATCATTATCAATTGAAAAACCACGGCCTAGCAATAAATTACTTGTTTCAGATGAAAAATATTTACAATATCGAAAAGCGAGTCAAGACCATGAAAAAAATAGTCAATCACAAACGCATCACGACAGTAATTAAAATTATTTTACCAAATACATTATAATTTCAATTTAAAATGTTTTTACTTTTATTTAACGGGGTATAAAGATGTATGACATGTACATATAATTTAACTATAGGAGGTGTCATACGAGGTGAAGCGAATTAAAAATTTTATACTAGGTCTATTAATCGTAGTCATCGTTGGTTTTTTACTATTTATGTATATCAAAGATTCTAGAATTAGTGAGTACCAAGACTACTTCAAGCAATTTAATTGGTTTGAACCGACGCTTATTGGCTTAGCAGCCCTACTGATTTTAATAGGTCTAATACTTGTATTTAGCTTGTTTAAACCTACGTACAGAAAACCTGGACTTTATAAAGACTATGAAGATGGACATATTTATGTATCAAGAAAAGCAGTTGAAAAATCTGCATACGATACACTTGTAAAATATGACCAAATTCGTCAACCAAATGTTATAGCGAAACTATATAACAAGAAAAAGAAATCACATATTGCTTTAAAAGCGGATTTCTTTGTTCCAGGTGATGTTCAAGTTGGTTCATTGACAGAAGAAGTAAGAAATGACATTAAACAAAATGTTGAGCATTTCACAGAATTACCAGTTTCAAAATTAGAGGTTAATGTTAGAGATCAAAAAGCCTCAGGCAAACGTGTGTTGTAAGGGAGGGTTATCATGGCTAACAATAATAACCAACAAAGACAAGATTCTACACAAGAAGTTGTTGATTTTTTCAAAACGTTTAAATGGAGAATAATTGGATTTTTAGCATTTCTAATTATCGCTATCTTATTTTTAACGTTAGGTTTCTGGAGTACAATATTAATAATTGTTTTATGTTTAATTGGTATTGGTATTGGGTATACTAAAGACCGTAAGCAGGATTTTTTGAATTTCTTAAATCGATGGAGTTAATTAATTTAAAATAGTAAATTAATCATTTTAAAATCTTATATAAAAAAGGAGAATTAATTATGGCAGTAGATAATAATAAAGCAAAACAAGCATATGATAATCAAACTGGAGTAAAAGAAAAAGAGCAAGAACAGCAACAACAGCAACAACAACAGCAACAAGAACCAGAATTCACTAATAAGTTAACTTTCTCAGACGAAGTTATTGAAAAAATTGCTGGTATTGCTGCACGCGAAGTAAATGGTATTTTAGAAATGAAAGGCGGCTTCGTTGATAACATTTCTAGTTCATTTGGTAGCAGTAACAACGTAACACAAGGTGTTAGCGTTGAAGTAGGCGAAAAACAAGCGGCAGTTGATTTAAAAGTTATTTTAGAATATGGTGAATCTGCACCTAAAATCTTCCGCAAAGTGACAGACTTAGTAAAAGAACAAGTTAAATATATTACTGGTCTTGAAGTTGTAGAAGTGAATATGCGTGTTGAAGACGTGATGACTAGAAAAGAATGGTCACAAAAAAATGAAAAAAGCCAAGATTCAAACAACGAAAATAAAGGCTTACAATAATGCTTAATACAAAACTACCGGTAAAGTAATTACTTTACCGGTAGTTTTTTTGTACGTTCATATAGCGTATTTTTATTCCTGATATAATGGATTGCTAACCTTGATATAAGTATAATAATCCGCTTCATCTGTGAGGCGCATCGTTGTAACACATTTATAATCTATTTTTGGTGCCAATAGAATTGATTTAATATTTTCTACGCGTTGTTGGTCATCTATATCATTTGCAATAACTTTTAATTTAGCAATTAAAATATCACGGATCAATTGCCAAAGTTGAGTTTCAAAATTAGAGTGCTCACTTGATTTTGTAATACTGACAATTAATTCACCGAGATGATTTTGAATACTTGAGTAAAAAACTTTATTGAATACTGTTTGAGGTTGGTCAGATAAAATTAAAGATTTTTCATGAAATTTTGCAGTACTATAGCCCATCTTATTTAAGTGCATTTGATCTATACGTAGCCCTTCAAAATCACGTATATAAAGTGTATCTAAAAGCCCATCTTCGGTAAATGTAGCGATTGAATTTTGTAGATGCGCTTCAAGGGCGATTCCGTATTTCACATATAGAGGAATCGTGATATCTATTAAGGCTTGGCTGTATTGTTGTATCCAAGATAAAGCAGCTATTTCAAAGGTCGGAAGTTTATTTTTTTCTTTATATTTTTTAATTAACGAGACAATTAATGGTTCATCATTATATATAGTTGAAGTAACTAATGCTGAAGGAATGATGGGTGTAGTATCATTTTTGATCAATTGATAAATATTGGTTCTAAATAATGTACCTAGTTGTTCACTTCTTTTTGTTCTGATAGTTGTCTCATCCAATGAGTTATAAAAATGAATACCGGCAAGCTCATCAATTGTATCAGCGTTTATATGCTTAAACAATGAATCATTTTGTTTAATATCATTAAGGATACGTGTTACCTGTGGCCCATTTATTGTAGTTTGTTCAGATAATGTTCTTATCTCACCAGTAATATGAACATTAGTTGATAACTTAATATGAGGTAATTTTTCAGGATATTTGGGCATTAATGTTCTAAATGATAGTCCTGCGTAATATGATTGTTGATAATCAATTGGTATCACTTTCTTGGTATTTAATTCTACTTTGTACTCCTGTAATAATATATGGTCGTATTGCCATGGATGCACGACCATTACGTAATATTGATTAATTTGATCACGACCAACATGATTCATAACAGCTGCTTCTAACCCTTCAAACATTCTAAAAAGTAAATCATTTTCTTCTTCAATATAAGTTTGAGCTTTTGCTATTGATTTATGTATTAAAATAAATTGTAAGGATATGGCATTACCAAATTCCGCTGAATAATTAATTACAGTTTCTGGTGTCATTCCTTTTCGTAATTTAGCTCCCGGATGAATTGGGTGTCCTTCAATAACAAACTGTTCAGAACTCAAATAACTATCCTCTGAATTTATAATTAAATCATATAAACTTTTTTTATTGTTTTCTAATGTGTATGCTTGATAGCTTAATGCAATTGCCATATTTGTGACAATATTGTTCAAATCTTCATAAAATTGAGTGCTAGCTTCATTATCAAGTTCTGGCGATATTGTTAAAATAATGTTTAATATTTCATTTGGATGTTGTACCCTATTGTAACTGCCATTGTGTTCAATATAAAATGGCCCTTGAACATCTAAGCGATCAAATGCATGTTCTCCTGTTATAGTTGCATATAGTGTCTTATTAAGTTTAGGAAACGCAATGGATAACAATTTACTGTTTGCTGGTAAGTGTTCAATGTTCAAATCTTGATTAGAAATAACCTTACTGTGGCTCCGACTTTCTACTAAATTTTCCCTATGTAATGAAGAAATTAATCTTTGAGATATTTTATCTCGACTTTCTAAAAGCATATTTAGGAACAATTTTGCCCATTGTTCATTGATTGATGATAAATAATCAAATGCATGTTGTTCGTCATTGTTAATATTATTTAAAAAATTGTTGTTAATACTTTTTGAATTCATAAAGCACCTCTAAAAATTATTTTACAAAAGTATAAGATATTTGTATAATCCATAATATCGATAATGATAATTATTATCAATTAAAAAGTCAGGTGAAATTATGGCAAAGTATTTTTTCCCAAGTTCGTTCCTATTATTTTTAGGAAATTGGATTGGACATATCACTTTAAATTGGTATGTGTATACGTTATATCATAACGCAATTCATCTTGGACTCATTAATTTTTTCCGTCTTGTACCTATTTTACTCATAAGTGTATGGGCTGGTGCATTAGCAGATCGATGTAATAGGGGGAAATTATTGAAAATAACTATCTCTTCTTCTTTCTTACTTACCACTTTATTGTGTGTCTTAATCTTTCAAGAATGGGATATACCGATTGTAGTATTTTTATTATATTCATTGGGTAGAGGTATTATGAGTGCAATAGAAACGCCAGTTCGTCAATCTGTACTACCAGATTTGACGAAACGTTTAACAACAACACAGGTTGTTTCGTACCATTCATTTATTATTAATATTTGTAGATCTATAGGTCCTGCTATAGCAGGTTTAGTAATGGCGAGTTATAACGCAGAAATAAGTTTCATTATACAAGCGGTATGTTACTTAATATCTTTAATGCTGTGCTTGCCTCTCAAGATTGAACAACCGAGAGATAATGAAGCACAAACACAAATGAGTATTAAATTTGTGTTTGAATACTTTAAAGATAATAGTGTTGGCACTAGGATATTTGTAACATCTTTATTTATAATGGCTAGTGGTTTTACATATACTTCATTATTACCAGTTTTAACAGATAAGACGTTCCCTGAACAAGTAACGATGTTTGGGACAGCAATGACATGTTGTGCAATAGGTGGTATTATTGCGACGATGATTTTACCTAATTTACTAGAAAACATCTCTATGGTGAAGATGTATTATTATAGTTCGATATTATTTGGCGTTTCTTTATTAGGTAGTATTAGCCAGAATATTGTTGTTTTTTTTATTTCAGTTTTCTTAATTGGTCTGTTCAGTCAATGGATGCGTACCACTAATAGGATTTATTTTCAACATCGTGTTAAATCAGAACATCGAGGGAAAATACTAAGTGTTGTAATGATGGATAGAGGGATGATTCCCCTAGGTGCCATGATCATGAGTTTTTTAACTGAGTACATAGGTATTATAGAAACCTTCATTATTATGGGATTAAGTACCTTAACGATTGCATTAATATTTGGCACGATTAACAGACAAAGAACAAATGGAGGCAATGTTGTATGATGCATCATATATGGAAATTAGCAGATTTAAATATTCAACACCGCATGTTTAATGCAATTCTTAAAGAACATATTTTTCCTGAGCAAATGTTCTTTAAGTCTTTTGATAAATGCCTAGAACTTCAATACAAAGGACAAGCATTAAATGTTAACTATATAAGAAAGAGTCCTTTAATGCGTTATGTCTTTGAAGGTGAGATACGTTATATTAAAGGTGACGCAAGTTTTAATATTGAATCTTTGGAACAATTGCTTGAATTATTAACAAATCAATTTGATATCCCTATTAGTACTAGACTAACAGCAGAGTTACAATCAAGCCGAGAAGGACTAGCGATGAGTTATGAACATTTTAATAATAGACAATCCAACATTCGTGATAGTTTGAATTTTTCAAGAATGCCAATTACGATCAACTTTTTTACATGGCTCCAACATATGAAAGAAGATAATGACGTTAATGATTTAATTTATTCTGAAAGTCTTGTAGTGGAGGGGCATCCAACGCACCCTTTAACTAAAACAAAGTTACCCTTAACGAATGAAGAAGTTAAATTATATGCGCCTGAATTTGAAAAAATTATTCCATTGAAAATCATGCTTATCCATAAACAATTTTGTATAGCAACTGCGATGGAAGACGATGAACAATATATCATCAATCAAGTCATTCCTGAATATAAAGTTAAAATAAAAGCATTTCTAGATTCACATGATTTAGATTTAGCAGATTATCGAATTATATTTGTACATCCATGGCAATATGAAAATGTTATTCCACAACAATTTGGACATTGGATAGAAACACAACGTCTTGTAGCGACACCGTTTGACTTAGAATCCAAAGCAACACTGTCTTTTAGAACAATGGAGCTACTCAATAAACCATTTCATGTCAAATTACCAATAAATGTTCAGGCGACAAGTGCAGTGAGAACCGTTTCAGCAGTAACAACCGTTGACGGTCCTAAATTAAGTTATGAGCTGCAAGATATGATGGATGTGTATCCTCAATTAAAGGTCGCGTTGGAGCCCTATGGTATATATGCTGATACAGATGAAGATATCGCACGCCAATTAGCTTGTATTGTGCGCTATCAGCCACAAATTTCAAACACTGGTCTCACGATAGTAACTGGAAGTTTGGTCAATAGAAATCCTGTAGATAATCAAATCATTGTCGATAGTTATATAGAATGGCTTGGTCTAAAGTTAACCAAAGAGACAATTAAAAAATTTATTAGTAATTATGCATTAACACTTATAAAACCATTAATAGCCTATATCCAAGATTACGGTGTTGCATTAGAAGCGCACATGCAAAACACAATTGTTAATTTGAACCACGATTTTAAAATGAAGTTTATGATCAGAGATTTAGGAGGTTCAAGAATTGACTTAGATACGTTAAAAGCTCAATTACCTAACATTAATGTTACTAATAAAAGTTTAATCGTCGAGAATATTGAAGCGGTCATTGCAAAATTTCAACATGCTGTCATTCAAAATCAAATTTCAGAACTAATACATCATTTTACGCAATATGATGGTATTGAAGCAGACGAACTATTTGACCTTGTACGCGAAGCAGTTGAACAATCCATTGATTCTAAAAAAGCACATGCACACATACTACGACAAACCTTATTTGGAGCTAAAATAAATGTGAAAGCATTGCTACGTATGCGAATGGAAGGTAAGGTTAAAAATTATTTAACTGTAGATTTAGATAATCCTTTAAGTAATGAGGTGTAATTATGGCAAAAATCAACATAAATCTTTCTAAAATTAAATACAACGCCATGACATTAAACACACTTTTAAAACAACATCACATTGCTTTTACACCTGTGATTAAATGTGTAGCGGGTGATAAAACAATCGTTGAAACGTTGAAAAGTATTGGCATTACACATGTTGCAGACGCAAGGATCAGCAATATTCTAAAAAGTACAGATGAAGCCATATCTTATACATTAATTAGAAATAGTAACCATGATGAATTAGAAAATGTAGTACGCCACGTTGACATGAGCATCCAAACTGAATTAGAAACAATACGACAAATCAATGAAATCGCAAGTAATTATAATGTGAAACATAAAATATTATTAATGGTTGATTGGAAAGATGCTAGAGAAGGTGTGCTGACTTACGATGTAATTGCCTATATTAGAGAAATTATTAACATGCATCATATTTGCCTCAAAGGATTGGCTTTTAATTTTATGTGTTTTAATGCTATTGCACCAACCGAAGAGGATGTTGAGATGATCAATCAGTTTATAACTTCAATCGAGAAAGAAACACATATGAAATTTGAAATAATCTCAGGTGGCAATTCTAGTATGCTATTACAAATGCTTTATAACGATTTAGGAAAAATTAATGAATTAAGAGTTGGAGAAACTTTGTTTAGAGGAATTGAAACGACTACAAATAATTCATTTGCTACTTTATATCAAAATGCCATCATTTTAGAAACAGAAATTGTTGAAATCAAACCACGTATTAACATGAATGATGGACAACACTATTTACAAGCAATTGTAGATATAGGAAATTTAGACACAGACGTTAATGACATTAAACCATTACATCATCAAGTGAAAGTTTTGGGTGCGACGAGTGACCACCTTATGATAAATTTATTAAATAATGATCATTACCGTATCGGAGATAAAATACAGTTCAGTTTAGGTTACAAAGCTTTAGCACAAAGTATGTTTGTACCTAATTTAGCTAAAGATTATCAGAGTGATGATGTTATTGAAAAAATGTGTTATATCAAAAATATGAGAATATTGAATAAAATTTGATTTTTATCAAATTTTAATAAAAAAATTATTGACATTGAGAATCGTTATCAATAAAATTAGATGTGTAATGATACATATCTAAGGAGTGAAAACGATGAAGCAGAGATCTAAATGGATGGGTCTATTATTAATCACATTAACGCTTATCCTGTTAGCGGCTTGTGGTAAAGTTAGTGATAATGGTTCTGACCAATCTAAAAATGACGACAAAAGTAAAAACGGCACAACGATTAAGCATGATGGAGGAACAACTAACATTGATAAAAAACCTAAACGTGTAGTTGCACTTGAGTTTTCATTTGTTGATGCATTAGCGGCATTGGATATTAAACCGGTTGGTGTCGCTGATGATGGTAAAAAAGATAGAATTTTAGCACCGATTCGTGAAAAAATAGGTGATTATCAATCAGTGGGTGCACGTAAACAACCAAACCTGGAAGAAATTAGTAATCAGAAACCAGATTTAATTATCGCAGATAGTAATAGACATAAAGGCATACAAAAAGATTTAGAAAAAATTGCCCCTACGATAATGTTACCAAGCTTTGATAGTGATTATAAAGACAACTTAGAGGCATTTAAAACAATTGCTAAAGCTACAGGTGAAGAAGATAAAGGAAAAGAAAGATTAAAAGAACATAATGAGTTAATGGATAAATATAAGAAAGAAATAACAATGGACAAATCTCAACCAGTATTAGCTACAGTAATTGCCAAATCTGGTTTGCTTGCACACCCAGAAAATACATATGTAGGTGAATTATTAAAAGAATTAGGTTTTAACAACGCGCTTAATAAAACTGAAACAGATAATCTATCTAAGTATTTAAAAGGACCATACTTACAACTAAATTCAGAAGTGCTTTCAGACATTAATCCAGGACGCATGTTTATCATGGTGGACAAAGGAAAAGCTGATCCAAACTTGAAAAAGCAAGAAGAAGAGCCAGTTTGGCAAAGTTTAGATGCTGTTAAAAATGATAGAATTGCTATTGTAGATAGAAATACTTGGGCTCGTGCAAGAGGTATCATTTCTTCTGAAGAGATTGCTAAACAGTTAGTAGAGATTTCAAAAGATGAAAAAAATGATAAACAACAAAAGTAAGGTGAACGGTAAATGACTAAGTCTAATAGCATTAACCAAACCAAAACTGAAGACAAGAAAAATAACAAACGCACAGCACTCACATTTATTGTGAGTGTGTGTGCGCTTTTTGTCATTATTTATTTTAATTTAAGTATAGGCGCATCTCATATTACTTTCAATGACTTTAATGATTATTTTTTTGCGCATTCACAAACGAAACAAACTTTTTTAATACATAATGTACGAATACCAAGAATGTTAGCTGGTTTATTCATAGGTGCAGCGCTAGGGTTAGCAGGATTGTTAATGCAAGCGATGACTAGAAATCCTTTAGCTTCTCCTCAAATATTTGGCGTGAATTCAGGTGCATCTTTCGTGATTGTATTGATTACTATGATTGTGCCATCGTTGTCATCTTATGCAACGATATTAGCTTTTATAGGTGCCTTTATAGGTGGTCTAACTGTCTACGCTTTATCTGGCTCAACTAGAGGGATGACTCCAATTAAGTTAGCGCTTGCCGGAATGGCAATCCATTTATTTTTTTCAAGTATGACACAGGGTATTATCTTATTAAATGAAGATGCAACATCAACAGTGATGTTTTGGTTAGTAGGATCTTTATCTTCGATTACATGGACACAAGTATTAGGTATCTTGCCATGGTTGATACTTGCATTTATCTGTACAGTTATCATAGCTAAACAATTGACAATCATGGAATTAGGTGAAGATTTGGCCACCTCATTAGGCCAAAATGTTAAATTGATAAGAATGATCATTGGTATCTTAGTCATTGTGTTGGCAGGTACTTCTGTTTCAATCGCAGGTCCAATTGGTTTTGTAGGACTGATAGTGCCACATATTGTTAAACACTATATTAAAACAGATTATAGATTAATGGTGCCTTTAACGATGATTATCGGTGCAAACTTATTATTATTATCTGACGTTTTAAGTAGATTGATTGCCTTTCCTTTTGAATCACCTGTAGGTATAGTAACGTCATTTATAGGTGCTTTTTATTTCTTAGCATTTACAATAAAAGGGGTGAGAAGGCTATGAGGCGTCCATTCATATTTCGCTATTTGTTAGTTACAGTATTGTTATTGATTGCGTCAATTGCGTCCCTTTCAATAGGTGCTGTTTTAATCAATCCGTTTGAAGCGGTAAATAGCCTTTTTACGCAAAATAATTTTATAATTAACGAGTATAGAGCGCCAAGAATGTTTTTGGCATTAATTGTAGGTAGTAGCCTTGCTATTTCCGGTGCATTGATACAGGGCGTAGTAAGAAATGCTCTGGCTTCTCCTGATGTGATAGGTATTACCAAAGGTGCAAGTTTATCTGCCGTTACAATTATCATGTTATTTCCATCAGCGCCTTTATTCATATTGCCATTTGGATCATTTGCAGGCGCATTAATCATAAGTTTAATTTTAACTATATTAATATCAAGATTTAATGTAAAGGGCTCTAAGTTAGCATTAATTGGTTTAGCGATAGGTGCAATATGTACAGCAATTGTACAATATATGCTCATACGTAACCCGCTTGACGCTAACACGGCATTAGTCTGGCTAACAGGTAGCTTATATGGTCATAGTATGTCAAATGTGTGGGTGATATTACCTTGGTTTATTGTTGCGTTACCGGTGATATTTTATTATTGTCATCAACTAGATATTTTGACATTAGGAGATGAGATAGCGATTGCACTCGGGGCAAAAGTGAAAAAGGTAAAAGCAATTCTTTTATTTTTAGCTGTCATCCTAGCAGGTGCTTCAATATCAGTAGTTGGTGGACTGAGCTTTTTAGGTCTCATTGCACCTCACATAGCTAGACAATTAGTTGGTCATAAACATAAGCATATTACGCTTATGTCTGGCTTATTAGGTGCTTTAATTTTAATGATAAGCGACAGTCTAGCAAGAGGCATCCATCCGCCAATTGATATTCCTGTTGGTGTCATTGTCGCAATTGTTGGTGTACCATATTTTCTATTTTTATTGAGAAAATTATAAATTTAATATATAAAAGATTGAAAACGAAAGCGCTTTCATTTAAAGTAGAGGCTGAGACAACATGCATTTGTACCAACCTCACTTCATATTGACAGAAAATGACTGAACTGAAAACGCGCTTTAGATTAAGTTTTTCAATTCTAGTCAACCTTATCGGGGTGGGACGACGAAATCTATTTAATAAAATTAGATTTCTGTCCCACTCCTTTTATTAGCTATAAAAAGAAATGACATTAAAAAGACATTAAAATTTGATTTACATATTTATACAAAATAGGTTATAATTATTGCTGTTGCTTTTTAAAGTGTTTATGAAAATATATACACACCTAAGGGGTGAACGAAATGGACGATTATAGTAAAGCACAAATTATCAAAGGAAGATTAAAATTCATTTTGATGTCAGTTTTGGGGATTATTCTATTTTTGATTCCTATAACCGTGACTGAAGATGGTGAAAAGCAAACGACTTTACCAGTGGCATTTTTAGCAGGTCTATTAAAAGATTTATTAGGTGATGCGATGCCAGTGATTATTGTAATAATAATTACTATTTCAGGTGTTTTATCTATCATCTGTTCGACGGTATTGAAAAATAAATTGAAACCTGATGGATTAATGAATAACGCATTTAATGTAAAATTTGTATGGCTTATTTTAAGGGTTTTAGCCGTTATTTTTGTCTGGATGACATATTTGAAAATGGGCTCAAAAGCAATTTATTCAACTGATACTGGTGGTTTAGTGTTCGAAAGTTTATTACCAACGCTTGTATCTGTGTTTTTCTTTGCGGCACTTTTTTTACCTTTATTAATGGAATATGGCTTATTAGAATTATTAGGACCGATTTTCAGACCAATCATGAGACCTCTATTTACGCTGCCAGGACGTTCGACAGTAGATAATTTAGCATCATTTATTGGCGATGGGACAGTTGGAGTTTTAATAACAAGTAGGCAGTATGAAGGTGGATTTTATTCTAGACGTGAAGCGACAGTGATAGCCACAACTTTCAGTGTAGTATCATTAACATTTGCAATTGTTGTTGCAGAAACAGTACATATGCAAAATCATTTCTTTTATTTTTATTTATCAGTAATCGTATCATGTATTGTATGTGCCTTGATTTTACCTAGAATATGGCCATTGAGTAAGATTAAAGATGAATATTCCAAAGAAGTATCTGAGGAAATGAGAACTGAGAAGTTACCTGAAAATAAAACTGCGTTGAGACATGGATTTGATATGGCTACAGAAACAGGAATTAGAGCACCAGGATTCAAATCGTTCTTTAAATCTGGATTTAAAACTGTTATAGATATGTGGTTCGTTATATTACCAGTTGTAATGAGTGTTGGGACTTTAGCTACAGTCATTGCGACTTATACTCCAATATTTGCAATCATTGGTAAACCTTTTGTACCTTATTTAGATTTATTGCAAATTCCAGAAGCTACACAGGCTTCAGAAACAGTTTTAATAGGTTTTGCTGACATGTTCTTGCCTTCTATTTTAATTGAAGGTGTGGGCAATGACATAACATTGTTTGTCATTGGTGCTTTGAGTATTACGCAGTTGATCTATTTATCTGAAGTTGGTGGCGTCATATTAGGATCTAAAATACCAGTTAGTATTTTTAAATTGTTTGTTATTTTCTTGATTAGAACAATCATCGCTTTACCAATTATTGCTTTAATGGCACATCTTTATTTTAATTAAATAAAATAAAACACACATGAACTCATATTTGAAATTTTTAGAGGTAACCTACCTTTAAGTCATTTCTCATATTTGTAAATGTGTGTTTTTTAATTAGATTAGTGAAGTTCTGTTAAAACAGTAGCTTTGACAATTTTATTTCCTAAAATAGGAGATGGCTCATCTTGTTGGGAATTATTGTTTTGACTATGCGCTTCTTTAAAAGCGTCACTTTTTAGCCAACCGTTGAAAGCTGCCTCATTTTCCCACCAAGTATTAACATACATTTGGTCGTAATCTGCTTCGTCATCTATTAACCACACTTCAATATGATGAAAGCCATCTAAATCTTGAATTTTTCCGCCTTGTGTAAATTTTGGTGCTAGTTTTTCAGCAAACCCTTTCTTAACATCTATTCTATTAGTAACAACATACATGTTATTCACCTACTTTCTAATTGATATTTTTAGTATAGCATTTAACTAAACCTTTATATGATTGAAAGCCATTGTTCAATATTCACTTACTCTGTATATTGAAAAAGAAGTGAAATTCTATTTATCAGAATTTCACTTCTTTTTATAATCAATTAGATTTATTAAATTAAACTTTTAGTGATTATTATTTTGTAATTTCATTATAAACTTTTTGATCATTTTGCGTGTATATAATGTATTCATGATTATCAGTATCAATGATAACACGATTTGTTTTTCCAAATGTAGAACCAATACGTGAAACTTTTTCTCTATCTAATTTTGGAACTGCATGGATATTTTGATCTTGAGAAACATTTTTAATTTCACTTGTTGGAATCTTAATATCAGCGACTCTCCATTGAATTCTTACTTCATTGTTATCTTTTTTTACTGTCATTGCCATATCGCGAACACATCCTTTAAATTATTTATAGCTATAGCATACAATAAAAAGTAATCGTTTTCAAGTGATTGTGTGATACTTTTAATCATTATGTCATACTATTTTATTTTACGAAAGTATGTTCGCATTTTCTATAATTTTATGGTAAAATTTAGCCGAGAAAAGGGGCAATGCACATGACAGGTAAAACACACACATCATGCGGTTTATTAGTAGGCGCATTAACTATAGAATATTACCAAACAGATTTATTTACATCGATTACAATTATGACGCTTGCAGTTATATCAAGCTTATTACCTGATATTTGTCACACGCAAAGCAAGGTTGGAAGACGTTTCAAAGTATTGAGTTTTTTAGTTCGTATACTGTTTGGTCATAGGACATTTACACACTCGTTATTATTCCTTTCTATAATTAGTATCCTTTTATATTTTATTCAAACACCAGAGTATTATTTGGTTTCAATTATCCTTGGTTTGCTTTCACATGTTATACTAGATATGTTAACACCTAGAGGTGTAAAATTATTATATCCAATACCGTTAACGATTAAATTCCCCTTAGTTTTTAAAACAGGTGGCTTAGTAGACTTATCGTTAGCAGGCGCGCTTTCAATAGGTGCGCTTTACGTATTATTCAAATCATTTTTTAATAATCTCTTTTTAAATTTTTAGTGATTATGGTTGTGATTATAATTGTAATAATATAAAGTGCATATAGTGAAATTATATATTCCTATTAGATATAAGATATTATTTTTATCTATTTTGAATATAAAGGAGAGAGAACATGTTAGATAAGAAAGAGTTAGCAAAGTTTAACCAAGAACATCTAATAGAATTTGAAAAATTAATGAGTAATAATGAAAAAGAACAATTAGCTAGTCAAGTTGATCAATTAGATTTAGCTTACATTCAAGATTTATATCGTGATTTGTATTTAAATAAACAAATGATAGATGATATATCTTCAGTAAATGAAGTGAAATACGATATAAAAGAAAATTTTTCAGATGAAGAAATTAAACAATTTGAAGATGTTGGCATAGAAGCAATTAAAAAAGGTAGATTTGCAGTAGTTTTAATGGCAGGTGGACAAGGCACACGTTTAGGATACAAAGGACCTAAGGGTGCATTTGAGATTGAAGGTGTGAGCTTATTTGAACTACAAGCACGTCAATTATTAGAATTGAAAGAAAAAACGGGTGTTTATGTAGATTGGTATATCATGACAAGTAAAATAAATGATAGTCAAACCCAGTTGTTTTTTGAAGAAAAAAATTATTTTGGATATGACAAAGAACATGTACACTTTTTTATTCAAGATAATATCGTCGCATTATCTGAAGAAGGCAAACTTATTTTAGATGTTGATAGTTCTATTTTGGAAACTCCAAATGGTAATGGTGGCGTATTTAAATCACTCAAAAAAGCAGGATATCTTGAAGATATGACAGAAAATGGTGTTGAATATATCTTTTTAAATAACATTGATAATGTTTTGGTAAAAGTGCTAGATTTATTTTTTGCAGGTTATACTTTCCAAAATAGTATGGATATTACAACGAAATCGATTCAGCCCAAGCATGGGGAAAGCGTCGGAAGGTTAGTTACAAACGAGGATAAAGATACAGTGCTTGAATACTCAGAATTGGAAGCAGAAACTGCAAATCAATTAAATAATGCAAACATTGGTATACATATGTTTAAGCTACAATTTATTAACACTGCTGTAGATAATCATTTGCCATATCATTTAGCAGTAAAACAGCTTAAACAATTGGACGATGATTTTGGCGTTATTGAAAATCCTGCTTTAAAATTTGAATTATTTTATTTTGATATCTTCCAATATGCTCATAGTTTTATAACATTACAAGTACCGAGGGACGAAGAGTTCTCACCATTAAAAAACAAAGAGGGCAAAGATAGTGTGGAAACCGCTACAGCTGATTTAAAACGTTTAAATAGGATCTAAGAAAAGGTGATTACACTAATGACTAAACCATTAGAGATTAAAAGCAATAAAGTCACTAAATCATTTAAAAACATCATACCATTAACTTTTGGAGAAGAAATTGGTAATGCAGTATCACATGGCGTAGCTGCCTTTGTTACTTTATGCGCATTGCCATATGCAGCATTACAAAGTTATTTTGCACATGGTGTTTTAGGCTCTTTTAGTGTTTCTGTCTATGTAATAAGTATTTTTTTAATGTTTCTATCTTCAACGGTCTATCATACAATGCCTAATTATTCTTCACATAAATTTATACTTAGAATCATTGATCATAGTATGATTTATATTGCCATTGCTGGAACCTATACACCAGTGTGTCTAGTACTAGTAGGTGGTTGGATAGGCTGGACAGCAATGATTGTTTTATGGGGTATAACGCTTTGGGGCATACTCTATAAATCTTTAGCTAAACATGTCAATCATAAGCTTAGCTTAACGATGTACTTAGTGATGGGATGGATTGGCATAATATTTTTACCCACAATTATTTTCGATACTAGCTTGAAGTTTATGTTATTTATACTATTGGGCGGTATAGCCTATACAATAGGTGCGTGGTTCTATGCGCAAAAAGATAGACCTTATTTTCATATGATTTGGCATTTGTTTATTTTAATAGCTTCTGTTTTTCACTTTATAGCTATTTTATATTTTATGTAATCATTGAATAGATGGACCATTTAAATGTAAAGTATGATTATTTTACAAAATGAATAGGATTAAAAAAGCACTCAAATAAGGGAGCGAGAAGTAAATCAAAAAGGTTCATTTGATTATAATTCTCGCTTTCTTTTTAATCCCTTTTTATAGGGCAAAAGAAGTAATTTGCAGCAAACCTATTGAACTTAGGCACAATTAGTGATTTAGTAATGATTGATAATGAAAGTATCGTGTTAGGAGATTAATTATGAATATAAAAACATTTGGTGTTGTTGTTGCATTAATATTAATTATGTTTATGTCTGCAATTGAAACATCAATCGTTTCATTAGCATTGCCTACTATAAAAGAAGATTTAAATGTGACTGGTTCAATATCACTCATATTTTCAGTCTATTTTATAGCAATTGTAATTGCTAATCCAATTGTAGGTGAGTTGTTGGACCGCACTAAAATCATATACATAACACTATTAGGATTAGTCTTTTTTACGATTGGAAGCTTTTTTTCAGGTATAAGTAGTACATTTGGTATATTAATTATCTCGCGCTTTATTCAAGGATTAGGTGCAGGAATAATGATGGCTTTGAGTCAAATAGTTCCAAAGCTTGCTTTTGCAATTCCATTAAGATATAAAATCATGGGGATTGTGGGCAGTGTGTGGGGTATATCAAGTATCATAGGTCCCGTCCTAGGCGGTGGGATTTTAGAATTTGCTACATGGCATTGGTTATTCTTTGTCAATATACCTATCGCTATCATTGCGATGTTATTGGTAGTATTTACATTTCATTTTGAACATGAACAAACGACAACTTCACATAAATTAGATATTAAAGGGCTTATGTTATTTTATCTGTTTGTTTTCTTTTTAATGTTTACAGTAATGAATAGCAGTCATTGGTATTTAAATTGTATTTCGTTTATTGTAGCGATAGCTATGGGTATGATCTTAATTAAAAATGAAAAGGGCGTAGCGGCTCCATTTTTCCCTGTTAAAGAATTTAACAAAACAATTATACTTGTTTTCATCACAGATTTTTTATATGCAATGATATTGATGGGATATAATTTATATATGCCGATATATCTTCAAGAAGAACTCGGACTATCACCATTACAAAGTGGGTTTGTTATTTTTCCAATTTCCTTTGCTTGGTTAGTGTTAAATTTCAACTTAAATAGGTTAGAAGCAAAAATGTCTAGAAAAGGCTTGTATATATTTGCTTTTACATTATTAACAATATGTGGCATTTTTATATTTGCAGGTACAAAAACACCAATATTTATAGCGTTTAGTTTATTGCTGGCTGGTATTAGTTTTGGAACAGTTTATACGAAAGATAGTGTAATAACTCAAGAAGAAACTTCCCCACAGAATATGAAGCGTATGATGTCATTATATACATTAACAAAAAGTTTAGGTAATTCTATCGGCTCTACAATTATGGGTACGGTTTATGGTTTAACAATCGCATTTATTCATTTACCAATACACAATGTGATTTTACTCAGTTTTATCATCTTAATCGTACTGTTTGTACTTTGGAATACACTGTATAAACAAGATGATCGCAAATTCAATTCTTAGAATAAAAACAAAAAGTTATATGTATTTTAATTATTAAGCAAGTATTGAAGTTTAGTGAATTTTAATACTTGCTTATTTGTATTTGGGTGTATGTTGTTATAATGGTAAAATAAGAAACAGTTTTTAATTAAGGATTAATGTGAAATAAGCAGAAAATAAATTAGGTGAAGGGGAGGACAGTAAGCAATGAAATATATAAAGTATTTATTTACGACGCTTATTGTGCTTTCGGTATTTATCATTTCTGGCGCTATATTTTTAGCATTCTTAGGATTTGGCTTATATGGATTAAGCCGTATCCTTATATTTTTTCATCTAGCATACTTTGGTTATAATAAAAGCTTTTATGATAACTTAATTTATTACGGCAGTTATATCGTATTAGGTTATTTTACTTTATTTATTATTGAGAACTTAATGGATTATTTCAGAAAAAAATTACCAGATAATCCCTATTTTCAAGGAATAACTTATCATTTAATAACATTTGTTGTTACAACGTTATTATTCTATTTTATTGTTCACATTCATTATGCATATATAGATATTGATTTTTGGGTGATTGTTGTAATTATGGGTATTCTATTTATATGTAAAGAAGTCTTTTATCCTGATAGCAAAAATCTTAATCAGAATAAATAGTTGATGATATAAGTGCTAAGAGGTGGTTAAGTGACCGTTGAGCTAACTGCTTTTGTATTACCAAGATTATATTTATACTAAGTGTAAACTACTTAAGCAAAATTAAGTTATGTTTGTTAGAATATTAGTGGATATATTTATATAATAGAGGGGGACGCTTTGTGTTAACGATAGAGCAAGTTAAAGAACTTGTTGGAGAACTTAAGGATCCAATTATTAATGTTCCTTTAAAGGAAACTGATGGAATCGTAGAGGTAACAACAAAAGATGAGATAGAACATGTAAGTGTTAAAGTGGCTATGGCTCAATTAGGAGGACAGCCACAGTTAGATTTACAAATGGCTATTGTGGAAGTGCTTAAAGAAAATGGCGCGAATACTGTTGGAATAAGATTTGAGGAATTACCGTCTGATGTTGTTGAACAGTATAGAGGTAACAGTGATGACCAACCGCAAACAATAGAAGGTTTACTATCAAAGGATAATCCTGTTGAATTTATAGCAATCGCATCTGGTAAAGGGGGCGTTGGTAAATCCACTGTAGCTGTAAACTTAGCCGTTTCATTAGCAAGGGAAGGTAAAAAAGTTGGACTCGTCGATGCTGATATATATGGTTTCAGTGTTCCAGATATGATGGGTATAGACAAAAAGCCAGAAGTGGATGGCAAAGAGATTATACCAGTTGAGAGACATGGAGTTAAAGTCATTTCGATGGCATTTTTTGTAGAAGAAAATGCGCCAGTTATATGGAGAGGACCTATGTTAGGTAAAATGTTAACTAACTTTTTTGTTGAGGTACGTTGGGGAGATTTAGATTATCTTCTTTTAGACTTACCTCCAGGTACAGGTGATGTCGCTTTAGATGTTCATACAATGCTACCATCTAGTAAAGAAATTATTGTTTCTACGCCGCATCCGACTGCAGCTTTTGTTGCAGCAAGAGCAGGTGCAATGGCTAAACATACAGAACATTCTATTTTAGGTGTTATAGAAAACATGTCATACTTTGAAAGTAAAGAAACTGGTAATAAAGAATACGTGTTTGGTAAAGGTGGCGGTGAAAAGTTAGCTGATGAGTTGCAAACAGAACTTTTAGGTCAATTACCATTAGAACAGCCATCATGGAATCCAAAAGATTTCGCACCTTCTATTTATCAAGCGGATGATCGACTAGGTAAAATATATCAATCAATGGCAAAACAAATCATCGACAAAACAAAAAAATAGATTATTTATAGAACTGGGTAGAAATTTTTAATTCTGCTCAGTTTTTCTCTTGCAATTTTTTGAATTGCTGTTAGAATAATTTCTTGTGACCAATGAAAGCACGATTAAGTAGCTTGAAAAGTTTGTTGCAAAAATATATTTAAACTATTGACTTTTTATTATGAAGTTGATAATATATAAAAGTCGTCAAAACGGCAAAACATTATTTTAAATAAATTTTTAAAAGTGTAAAAAATATACTTGAAAAAAAGATATTAATAATTTAATATTGTTAAAGTAATGTTAAATGATTGTTAAGCAAATGAAATCTTTGTTGACAAAGTGTAAACAAAGATGATATAGTAGTAAAGCAATTATTTATTTAAATGAACATTGAAAACTGAA